>NZ_JBQCKS010000004.1:358098-546969 GCF_051966755.1 Paenibacillus sp. SAFN-054 | reverse complement strand
ATTTGCGCCCTTAGCTCAGCTGGATAGAGCGTTTGACTACGAATCAAAAGGCCAGGAGTTCGAATCTCTTAGGGCGCGCCATTATCATCATCTATATCGGGATGTAGCTCAGCTTGGTAGAGCACCTGGTTTGGGACCAGGGGGTCGCATGTTCAAATCGTGTCATCCCGACCATTACCCGCTTTTTTAATATAGTGTCATGGTTAGCAAAAGGTGGAGGAAATGAAGTAGAAATGCAAGAAAAGTTGTGAATCAGCCCCAGTTGTATGTTATAATTACTTTATTGGAATTTCGACCTGAGATCACATATTGTAGAGGGTTATGATTTTGATTATCTAGCCTTGTACAATATGTGATTTTTTTTTGGAATTTGAAGATCATGTAATTATGAAAATATGGAGGTAATGGATTATGCAGCAAGGAACAGTAAAGTGGTTTAATGCAGACAAAGGGTTTGGTTTTATCGAGGTTGAAGGCGGAGACGACGTATTCGTGCACTTCAGTGCAATTGTTAGCGACGGCTTCAAATCGTTGGACGAAGGTCAACGCGTTGAATTTAATGTAGTACAAGGCAATCGAGGCCCACAGGCCGAGAATGTTGTTAAACTATAAATGATCGTTAGAAAGTCCCAAACATAGTTTTGGGACTTTTTTTCATCATTATTCCGGAAGAGAAAGAGGGATGCTGCTTGTACTATTCACGGAAAAGACAGATGATGGATCTCCCAGAGGAAATGACAACGATATGGTCATGCACCAATAAAGATTGCAATGGATGGATGAGGAACAACTTCGTTTTTTTGATTCAACCGATCTGTGGCCAATGCAATTCCTTTATGGAGAAGGGTGAGAAAATGCTGCCTATTCTAGTGAATACAAGTCCGATTCAGACCAAGCACTAAATAAGGCGAGGTTGAGTGACATCCACAAGGGTTGCTCCCAACACACATAGAATCCTATGTGGCTTTCTTTGAACAGGGATGTGAATCCCCTAATCTCCATTCGTAAATTAAATCCATAACCTCAAGAGGTTGTGGATTTTTGTTTGTCTGAAGCTTTAGGCATTCAGATTAGATGGCAGGCCTAATTCAAAAGCGGAAACTGGTAGTAAATTGTAAAAAAATAGAAAGCACAGACAACATTGGTGCTACTCCAACTCCTTTTTTTGGCGGGCCTTATCTTAGAATAAGGTCCGCCCTTCTATAGGCCTCCACTTTTGCCATGTTCACTCGATCGGTAGATGGCCTACATCTCCCCCCTATTTTGCTGACACATCTGGCCTACATTCCCTTCATATGATATATTTATCCGAAAATTGAAGGGTGGTCCGAATGGACGAATCATTCTGGCTGGTGATACAGTATCCCCTAAAAAGCGCCAAAGGCACCCAGCGTGACTGCTGGTTAAGAGATAAAGTTATGGAGTATCTGGAGGTTTCTTTAGCGGGCGCCGGTTTAGGTTATGTGGATGGCTATGATATGGGGAAATGCATTTCTAATCCTAAGCAATATGCCCTTAATATATTTTGCGTCGTAAGAAGAGGAGCGAAGTATCGCCTTGATCAAAAAGGTTTTGCGGGAGAGCCGGCTCGATTATACCCGCGTAAAAATCGCTACCATGCCGTATGGGCAAGAACAGGCATACACTCTGAGATTCGCCTATAAAAAGGGGGTTGTTGATTTCTCGCTATAGAATTTTTTCCCGGTTTGGCAGTTTAGATGATACATGTTCTGAGTCATGGATTTCGTACGTAACCTATTAGGAGGTCTTTTGATTTGTTAAGCAGTTCTTCATCTCTTGAAGCTGTTCCGCTGTAACTAGTTGAGCGTGGCTTAGGGCTTCCAGCTGCCTTTCTATGTTTTTCAATTGAAGCTGCGTCTGAAGCTGGGTATTTTCGGCGGCTTTTTGCGTTTTGGTGTTATCTACTAGTACAACGACGGTAAGACCTGCACTGAAAACCGTTAGGCCCCGGGCTATTTGATCTAAATCCAGCTGGTTTATTGCCATGAGGCAATCGGCGACCCCGGCTCCGATGAAGGCTCCTCCAATCACCATGACCGTGTTCAAAATCCATTTATGTTCTTTGAATTTGCTTAAATACGAATGGTTGTTTTTCATTTGTGGTAGTAGGCGCTTCATATTTCCTTCCCTTCATTCCGGCGGCATCATATTCTGTCAAATTATACTATAATGGTTCTCCTTTCTATTAACAATGGTCGGGAGGAAGTTCGGCACGACATATGACGACAAGCATGGGATCAACCACATCGTTTATAATAAAATAGTTGGCTTCAACCACTTCGCGAAGGAGGCTGTTTCAATGAATCATAATATTCCGGAACATACGTTAAATGACGGCTTAAAGGTACCCATGATCGGGCTTGGCACGTATAGCCTGAAAGGGGAGGAAGGCGTTCAAGCCATGGCATCCGCAATGGATGCGGGGTATCGGTTAATCGATTCGGCATTTAATTATGAAAATGAAGGAGCGCTCGGGAAGGCGATCAAGCGGAGCTCGGTTCCCAGGGAAGAGCTTCTGATTTGTTCCAAGCTGCCGGGTCGGCGTCATGCATATAAAGAGGCGCTTGCGACTATTGAGGAATCGCTGTACCGGGCGGATCTGGATTACTATGATCTGTATCTGATCCACTGGCCCAATCCTAAACGGGATATGTATGTGGAGGCTTGGCAAGCGATGATCGAGGCCAAGAAACGCGGATATATCCGTTCGATCGGGGTCAGCAATTTCCTTCCCGAGCATTTGGAGCGCTTGATTCAAGAAACTGGCGTAGCGCCGAGCATGAATCAGGTGGAGCTGCATCCTTTTTTTGACCAGGCAAAGCAGCGGCGGAAGCATGCGGAGCATGGCATCGTGACGGAATCCTGGAGTCCGCTCGGACGCGGGCACGATATTGCGGAGAATGAGAAGATTGCCCGGATTGGTCAAGCCCATGGAAAAACGGGAGCTCAGGTGATTTTGCGGTGGCATACCCAGCTGGGGGCGATTCCGATCCCTAAATCAGGCTCTCTGCAGCATCAGAAGGCCAACCTCGATATATTCGATTTCGAGCTTACAGCAGAAGAGATGGATGTTATCTCATCCTTCAGCCGCGAAGATGGACGGTTGTGGGGACAGGATCCGAGCGAATACGAAGAGTTTTAACGGTCGGAGGCGCTTGGCTATCAACTTTTGGTTAAGGTACCTTCGAGGTGCCTTTTTCATTGCGAAGAAGGCAGAAAGAAAATACAATGATGATAATCATGGACAGGGGCACCTATAGCAGCCGCGAATGATCCAATTGCAGCGGCGCCCGCTTCGCGAGGATAAAACAATGGTCTAATGGGGTGAAGCATGAGGTCCTTTTCGCTAAGAAAAAAGATTATCGCCATGTTTCTGGTTCTGAGCATCCTGCTGACAGGAGCGGGGTATTACTGGTACCTCATGACGACGCTGACCATACAGGATAACACCATGAAATTAAGCAGGCAAATCATCAATCAAATGAACAGCCGCCTGGATGCATACTTTATGGAGATCGTAAACCTGACGCTGCCGATGACAGCACGTAACGTTTTTTCAAATGCATGTCGATTTAGCTGTGTATCGTTCGTTGATTAAATAGAGGCACAATAATTGCTTCAATTTAAAGTCAAAGGAGAAATAAACAATGAAATTCCTTTGTTTGGGTTACCTGGATTCATCCAAAATGGATGCTCGTCCCAAGGAAGAGATTGATGCAGTGATGAACGAATGTCCGCCTCACCTGGATGAACTTTACAACAGCGGTCAAGTGATAATCGATGCAGGTCTTGCCTCGGAAACGAAATGTTTACGGCAGGCGAATGGGAAGGTGAGGGTTACGGACGGTCCTTTTATAGAAGCGAAGGAGATGATTGGCAGCGCCTTTCTCATAGAAGCACGGGACATGGAGGAAGCGATTCAGATAGCCTCCTTGCATCCGGCCGTTCAGATAGGTGCCGGAGAGCAGTTTGGATGGGGGATTGAGATCCGACCGATCCATTACTTCAAGAAGGTAGACTAGAAATATCTAAATTCTCCACTGAGGTCGCATGCCGTAGCGGATCCATTTATAGCGTCAAATAGCCCCCTCCCAGTATACAGGAAGGGGCTATTTGATGCGGTGTGTCCAGAATCTCAAAATGCCGTTCAAGCAATGCCTCCAACCGAGAGGCTTTCAAGTGGACCGTGCTTGCTTCAGTCGCGTTGTTTCTTAGCGTGTATCATTAGAACTTTGTTAGAACAGCTTTTTCAACGAGCCGAGTACGTCGCCTGCTTTGTCCAGCGTTATTTTGGCTTTCACGCCATCGATCAGCGCATTGATCTGATCGTCCGGCAGGTCGATTCCGATAATGGATTCAATTGCCGCAACAGGGTTACTCATAAATTTAGCGGAAAAGTCTTTATCATTTTTCACTTTTGTAACAATCTCATTGACTTTAGCTTTTATATCCACGCGAGATTCCTCCCTGATCTGTATTGTGTACTTCTATCTATTATATAAAATTTATATCCTAGTCTAAAGTCTAGTTGTAAAACACTCCCTGAGACGGTTATGCCAGGCAAGCAACACAGATATAATAAGTTTATTAATCAGAGCGTGATGTATGAAGTCAAAGGAGTGCTTGAACGTGAAGGCAAAAGAAGCGACGGCCAAAGTGCCTGCAGCTAAGGTGAATTGGGTGCTTTTTAATCCGAAAACCTATGCAACGATCCTGTATTTATTGCTGTCTCTCCCGTTAGGGATTCTCTATTTTACGGTAGCGATCACGGGGCTTGCATTATCGATCGGTTTAACTCCCCTATTTATTGGAATACCGCTGTTTTTTGGAGTGGCTAAGCTATTGAACGGCATTGTGAATTTTGAACAAGGTCTGATCAGGCATATTTTGGGTTTACCGATTCCGCCTGTTTCCCAAGCCTACAATCAGCAGTCTGAAACGGGGCACAACTGGTGGATGCGAATGGTGAGAGGCTTTGATGGCGGGCTATTCATTCGCAATCTGCTGCTCGTATTATTAAGATTCGTAACAGGCATTGTGTTCTTTGTGATTATGGTAACGGTCATATCCCTGGGGTTAGGATTGATTACTCTTCCGGTCGTGCATATTATTTTGATGAATGAACTGCAGCTGGATATTTTGGAGAATAGCTTGTTTAGTTACTTTCATATCGATTGGACCTATAATCAGCAGTATCTGTTGTATGTAGGTGTTGGCCTTGTGTTATTCTGGATCGCGCTTCGCGTTGTGAACGGACTCATGCAAATTCAGCGCAGAATCATGTATGTAGATGAGCCATACCAGCAGCCGTCCGTGCCAGTGGAAGCCCTAACAGATATACCGGTTCAGTCGCAATATTATCAATACCTGGAGGATCAGCCCACGAAAGGGATGGAGCCGGCCTATCGAGAGCTCTAGGGCGAACTCGTCCCGTTTCATGAGTCACAGATCGGAACAGCTCGTGTATGAAGCAGCCAGTCATCGGAATAAAACCGGCGACTGGTTGTTTGTTTTTGGTGTTGACTTAAACCAGAGTTTGGATTTTTTTCATTTTCCCGGTTTCCCTTAAATCTTGCAAGAGTCGGCTTTCAAGCCGTTTAACCGATCGATTCCCAACCGATATTCGAAACCTGTGTGTCCTGGCCGCTCTATATCATTTAGTGAGCTTCCCTGAGAGCAAATAACGATACGTTCAATTTTGAGAGAATTTTGAGAGATGTTTCTGATATGTTGGTATAGCATTTTTATATTTGTATCGTTGGAGGGTGTTATCAGCAGCATAGTTTCACTAAGTTTGACGAAGAGAAAAAGAATTAGCTTACAGAAATGGGTGGTCAGATGAAGAAAAAAATGATTTCGATGGCAGCGGCCTTCATGTTGGTTGTTGCCAATACGCCAATGGTGCATGCACTGTCTCCGGTAGCAGAGGTCTATTATAATGTGGGGACAAGTTCTTATGACTCCGGCGATTTTGAGAGCCAATTGAACGAAGCTGTTAAAAACAAACTAAAGGCAGCAGGAATTAATCCTAAATACGTGTCGATTATGGATGCAAGCGCTGATCCGGCCTCGGTAACGGATTCGACGTATGTGCACTCCGGTCATGATAGCTGGTATATAGACAATGGGGGTTATGCCATCCCTCCGGCAGTTGAAACTGCAGATTACAATCATGTCCAAATGTCGGATAACGGCAAAACACTAACCTTCTATGGTTACACCGCGCCTGCTTATAAGGATTTCATGCTGACAGCAGGAAGCCCTTCGGGCAAGAAGATCATTACCTTCGATATGGATGAATCGAAAGTGGATTATCACAGCATGGAAGGCGGAGGTTTTCTCTTCAATACGGCGGTTGATAGCGAAGGGAAATTAAGTGGCTATGCGATTTTATACGTGGATAATGCCGTCAATGTATATAGTATCAGCGGGATCGATGTCACTGCTCTGCATAATGAGATGTCGAATCCTCTGAGTGATATGAATGGTGTCACCCTCGTCCAAAGCTATGGAAAAGGGACATCCAAAGAGCACAGCATTAAAATCGTCGCAACGGATACGAAGTTGAATATGTGGGATAACGGCGATCAAACCATTAAGGATTTAACGCTTCCCGCGGTTTATGGGAATGAATTCGGTCCGATCGTCAGCCATATAAGCCATGGTTGCGAGATCATTTCCATTTTTGCGTTTGACAACATGAAGTTGTATTCAACTTCGAGTAAGACACTGGACGTTGCCGTGAACCGTATTCCATGGGGGCCGGAGGCACCTTTGCGTTATGTCGTGAACATTAACGATGATCCAAGCGAACTGTTGGACGGTGGACCGCATCAATCCGAACTGACCGACACGTTCAATAACAACGGAGCGCAGTATGTTGGGGTCACCCAAGCGACATATACGGAGACCGACAAACAATTTATTGACGGTATTACGGAAGGCGGACTGCATGTCGATTCCGAAGAAACGATCACCGAAAGCGTTGATAAAATGGCTGACCGGATCGTAAATGAGATCACATCCAATTATAAGGAATCGATCTCGGCCATTGAAAACGCTGAGAACATGACCACGATCCAATTGAACAACGGCGACACAAAAAATGCGGTGCAAAATGATATCACGCTGCTGCAAGACCCGGATGTAACCACCGTTTGGTCCTCCGACCAGCCTTCGGTCATTGCTGCCGACGGAACCGTAACGAGACCGGATCTGGACCAACCTGGAACTTATGTGACCTTGAAAGCAACAATTACGCAAGGCAGGCTGACAAGCGAGAAAACATTCACCGTCTATGTCATGGCGGCGGATCCGGCTCCTTTAACCAAGCTGACGGCGGCGGCAGGCAATCAGCAGGTTACTTTGGCTTTCCCGGCTTTAACAGGGGCATCGAGCATCATTGTGGAACAATCCACCGATGGTAAGGCTTTTACTCCTGCAATGACGTCGGAGCCGGTTAATGCCGATTCTACAAGTGCAGTCGTTACCGGATTAACGAATGGCACAACGTATTCTTTCCGTTTAACGGTCGCATCGGGTAAATATGCAGGCTTGTCCAACGTGGTAACTGCCACACCAAGCGCGCCTGTCGCACCGGCACCGGTTGTGCCTGCTCCTTCAGCACCTGCACCGGAGAAGCCTGCTGCCGCAGCGCCAACCATGAAAGCGGAAGTCGTCGTTTCGGACCAAGCGAACGGGGGCAAAGTTGTTCAGGACAAAATTACGAAGCTCATCGGAGATAACTTAAAAGTTTCGGGAAAAATAAAATCGGCAAACGGCCAAGAGCTTCAGGTGCCGAACATTGTAATGAACAAGGATGGAAGCTTTAATCTTCCAAAGGTTGCGCCTGGCGATTATGCCTTAGCGCTGAACGTAATGGGGCCAAACGGAGAGAAGCTGGCGGGTCCTGCGGGTAAGCTGACGGTCGATAGCAAAGGGAATGCGAAGTTATCGGTTGATTTGGTCGATCCATATGGAACGATCCTTGATACGGTAACAAGCCAGCCGGTTACAGGAGTGAACATGCAATTGTACTGGGCGGATACCGAGTTGAATCGCTCCAAAGGCAGAAAGCCAGGAGAACTTGTTCATTTGCCTGAATTGGCGGATTTCTCGCCAAGCAAAAACCACAACCCGCAAACAAGCACAGACAGCGGTCAATACGGCTGGATGGTATACGCTGACGGTGATTACTATTTTGTAGGCGAAAAGAACGGGTACGTCGTTTTTGACAGCCGTAACGATAAGCGTGAAGAGAGCTTCGGAGACGGCAGCTATATTAAAGACGGCATGATTCATGTCGGCGACACCATCGTGAAATTCAGCTTCACAGCACAGCCCAAGGTAAAAGCTGCGGGCGATCATGGTGCCTACATGGTTGGATACCCTGACGGTACGTTCCAAACGGATCGCGGAATTACCCGGTCCGAGGTCGCTGCGATCTTGTCCCGCCTGTATCCGTCGAAAGCAAGCTCTAACAAAGTGACGTATAAGGATGTAAGCGCGAAAAACTGGGCTGCGAATGCAATCGCGACGGCAACTCAGAACAAATGGATGATTGGTTCCGGTAATCATACGTTCAAGCCGAATCAGCAAATTACTCGAGCCGAACTGATGCAGATCCTTATGAATGTATACAAATGGGATGCTGCTAAGGGAAGCACGTATTCGGACGTAGCAGGGCATTGGGCAGCACCAGCCATTGCAACAGCTGAAGAGCAGGGCGTTCTGTTCGATTTCACGGAAAAGGATTTTCATCCAAATCAGCCTATCACGCGACTAGAAGTTGTTCGAATCTTTAACCAGCTGCTGGACCGTAAGCCATGGGACATTAAGGCTGCACCGAAATGGACCGATGTTACGGAAGGCAACGACAATTATTCAGATATTATGGAAGCTTCGACTCCGCATGCATTTGAGCAGTTCGAGACTGGCATCGAAGATTGGAAAAAATAATAGCTGCAAGATGGTAGAACCCGCTCTGAGAGCGGGTTTTTACCTTTTCAAGCCTAAAAATGAGCCTAACTCTCCGTATGCTAACCATCCATCGCCGATTCAGGGGGTGGATTCATTCTTGTTAAGCTAACATTCCTGTACCTTTTGGGAGACGGGCAATGCTATAATTGAGTATGTCATGTTTTGTCGTTTTTTGTAAAATTATGACCGAAAAGATAGAAATGAAATCCATGTGGTTATAAAAAGACATATATGAAGAGCAGCGAGAGGGAGTGGACAAGGTGTTTAGTTTGGGTTCAAAGCTTCCAGGCACAGCGGTTTCACTTCCAAATCAAATGAGTGAGGCACTGTGCTGAGAGTGATTTTGTTGGATGATGAGAAACCTGCACTGAATTTGATGGCCAGGTTGATCGGGGATCGGGAAGATGCCCAGGTGGTCGGTGCATACACATCCCCATCGGAATTGTTGGAGGATATAGGCAGTCTCATGCCTGATCTTGTATTTCTGGATATCGAGATGCCGGCGATGAGTGGCTTGGAGATGGCTTCCCGACTGCTGGAGCTGCATGAGGACATCGAGGTCGTCTTTGTCACAGCCTATCGCCAGTACGCTTTGGAGGCCTTTGGCGTTCACGCGGTCGATTACTTATTAAAGCCGGTGGATCCAAATTCGTTGTCTCGTACTATAGAAAGAGCGATAAAAAGAAAGAAGAGGACGAATCCCGCAAAATGGACAGCGACACCACCCCGGATCGTATGCTTTGGGGACTTCGAGATTCGCAAGGCCGAAAACTCCGCCCCCATTCGCTTTCCAACGGCTAAGGCGGAGGAGCTCTTTGCTTATTTGCTGGTGCACCGCAATACCGCCATTTCCAAATGGACGCTATGCGACAGCCTCTGGCCGGAAGTGATGTCAACGGATAAAGTAGAGCATAAACTGCATGTGACCATGCATCGGATGAAAAAAACATTGCATGATAGCGGGTTTGGAGTACGTCTCTCGACCCAAAAGGGGTTCTACCGGATGGAATGCCACGAGTTGTGCGATTACATCGAGTTTGAACAAGCCGTGTCCCATCCCATCGATTCGGAGAACGGGAATATCGAGGCTTTAAGCCATGCGGTTGAACTTTATAAGGGTCCGCTCTTCGCTAACCGGGACTATGCGTGGTGTGAGGCGGAGCGTGAAAGAATATCCCGGTATTTTGCCATCCTTTCCAAACGATTGGCAAAGAGTCATTTGGGCAGAAACCGATATCAGCAGGCGTCCGAGGTTCTGCTTACCTTGCTGAGCCATGTACCTTTTGACGAAGAGGCGCATGAGCTCCTTTTAAGGACATATCAAGCGATGCACGACGGAGCGGCGTTCTTGTCGCACTATAAAAAACTAGAAAAATGCTATCAGGAGGAGTTAGGCGCAGAGCCCCCTGTCCTTTTCAGGCATATGTATGCCGATCATGCTAACCGATGAACCCCCAGCCTCTGGATGTGATTTATATCATCGAAACGGATATTTAAATTTTAAATAATGAAGTCATATCCATGAGCCGTGTTGGTTCAAAGGGGGAGAACGATGACGGCCAGCCGCAAGATTGTTGATCAGGATGTGATTATCGAGACCCTGCAGCGGGAGTTTCAATGTACGGTTCTATGGTGCGAAGGGCGGGCTTGCCTGGAGTACAACGATAAGGAAGAGCTCAACCGGTGGGCCGTGTATGTCCGAAGCCGCTTTGGCAAGGAGCTGACCGATGTGTTTTTTACGGCGGTCGAGAGCATTTCTGTAGAATCTTAGAGGGTAACAACTCGCTGCATTTCTTGCCCGAGTATTCATAAGTAGTGCCAGCCGCAGGCCGTTCAGGAGCGATTCTTGAGCGGCCTGTTTTTGTTTCAGATTTAAATTTAACTGCTTCTGCCGCTCACTTGCTCCTAACACGTTTTTGAGTTCACTTTTTTATGGCATTTTTGTGATGTAAACCTAACGTTTTTTGACTATAGTATCAAGTTTGTTGTCTGGATGAAAGCGCTATATCCCCTATAAAATAAATGTATACAAAGCAAGATAAAGCTAACGGAAGAGGTGACAGACATGGACGCTAAGACCAAAGGTAAGCGGTTACGAACGCGTTGGCGCAAGCAGGACACGGAGCTGACGATTTTGGCATTGCCGACGACCGTATGGTACATTCTTTTCTGTTTTTTACCGATGTTCGGTATCATTATTGCCTTCAAAAACTTCAAAATAAGCGGCGGATTCCTCAGCAATGTAATCAATAGTCCCTGGGCAGGGTTCAAAAACTTTGAGTTTTTGTTCAAGTCCAACGACGCTTGGATCATTATCCGCAACACGATCGGGTACAACATTGTATTTATCATTCTCGGTATTGTCATTCCGGTCGCTTTGGCGCTGATGATCGGCATGATTCACAACCGCAGAGCAGGAAAGGTATATCAAACAATGATGTTCCTGCCCTACTTTCTGTCGTGGGTCGTCGTTTCAGCGGTAGGCTGGGCATTCCTGAGCTTTGACAAGGGGATCGTCAACCAAATGCTGGTCAATATGGGCGGCGAGCCGATCAACTGGTACATGGAACCGACATATTGGCCATACTTCCTGATTTTCATGAATATATGGAAGGGCCTTGGTTACGGGATGGTCGTATACTTGGCGACGATTACCGGCATCGACAAAACCTATTATGAAGCGGCTGTAATTGACGGTGCTTCTATCTGGCAGCAGACCCGGTTCATTACGCTGCCGTTGATGAAGATGGTCATCATTATGATGTTCATCCTGTCCGTGGGACGCATCTTCTACACGGACTTTGGACTCTTCTTCCAGGTTCCGCGGGATTCAAACTCCCTGTTTAACGTAGCCACAACGATTGATGTATTGGTATACAAACAGCTGAAAAGCGCAACGGTCGGCATGGCTTCTGCAGCCGCATTCGTCCAGTCCGTCCTGGGCTGCTTGATGATTCTCTTCGCCAACTGGGTCGTTCGGAGAATCGATCCGGATAGTGCGATGATCTAGGAGGTGGGTTTATGGCAAGGGCAAGAACGGTATATGAGAGCGGCTTGGACAGATTTAATCGCCCGAGCAAAGTCGTCAATCTCCTTTTCAATCTGATCTTTATCATACTTGCGTTAGTCTGCGTCGTGCCTTTATTGGTGGTTCTGTCCATTTCGCTATCCAGCGAAGAGTCGATCCGCCAAACGGGATATCACATTTTCCCTTCGGCTTTCTCCGGTGAGGCATACAGCTATATTGCGAATCAGGGAACGATGATCGCGCGTGCGCTCGGGGTATCCGTGTTCGTCACGGTCGTGGGTACCGTGCTGGGCGTTCTGCTTACAACTTCAATGGGCTACGCGATCTCCCGTCCGAATTTTAAGTTGAGAGGGTTGCTCACTTGGATCGTATTTATTCCGATGGTGTTCAACGGCGGTTTGGTGTCCAGCTACTATATCAACTCCAACATGCTGGGGCTGAAGGACACGGTGTGGGCGCTGATTCTGCCGCTGGCGGTTTCATCCTTTAACGTCATCATCTGCAAAACCTTTTTCAAAAGCACGATTCCGGACGGTTTGATCGAGTCGGCGGAAATGGATGGCGCCAGCCAGATGCGCATTTTCTTCACGATTGTCCTGCCGATTTCTCTGCCGGTCATTGCAACCATTGGATTGTTCCTATGCTTCGGGTACTGGAACGACTGGTTCCAATCGATGCTCTACATTAACAACCAGGATTTGTACTCCCTGCAGGCGCTGCTGAATAACCTCATGAGCAACGTGGACGCGCTTGCGAAGAATGCATCCAGTATGGGCGTCAGCTATGCGCTGCTTGCAGCGACGATGCCGAAAGAGTCGGCCCGTATGGCGGTGGCCATCGTCATCGTGCTTCCTGTAGCCTTTGCTTATCCGTTCTTCCAGCGGTACTTTATTTCCGGTCTGACGGTTGGTGCCGTGAAGGGATAATTTGAAACAACAACCAAGTTCTCGTTCTATGAGGACGCTCAGCAGGCCATCATCCAATTGGAGACGACGTCGTAAGACGTAATCTTATAACACGCCGTTTGAAACGTTCGAGCAATGTACATCCAAGGCACCAAGCGGCGACCGAACACTAATAAGGGGGAAATACAAATGAAAAGACCATTGAAGCTGCTCTCCACCATGTGTATTACGGCACTTTTCGTGTCTGCGCTTGCCGCCTGCGGCTCGAAGTCGGATACCACAGCTACGGATTCCAAAGCTTCCGAACCTTCTTCATCGAATGCAGCATCCAAAGATGTACCAACTTTGGTATGGTGGACGATCGGCGGACAGGTGCCGAACAACTTTGATAAAGCCGTTGCGGCGATGAACGAGTACACAGCCGAGAAAATCGGCGTCAAAGTCGACATTAAAGTCGCAAACTGGGGTGAATGGGATACGAAGATCAACACGATCGTAAACACGGGCGAGCCGTTCGATCTTATGTTCACGACCGGTTCCAAGTACTCCCAGCAGGTAACGATGGGTGCCCTGGCAGACATCACCGATCTTGTGCAGAGCGAAACGCCGGATCTGTACAAGCTTATTCCTGAGAAAGTATGGGATGGCACCAAAATCGGCGGCAAAATTTATTCCGTCCCTACGTATAAAGACTCGTCTCTGACGCAGTATTGGGTATACGACCATAAATACGTCGAGAAGTACGGCATTGATGTCAATAACATCAAGACCCTGAAGGATTTGGATAAACCCCTGCATGATATAAAAGCAGGCGAAGGCAAGAGCTTCTATCCATTGCCGATGACTCAAGGAGAAGGACTGAATGGGTTCTTCAACAGCTATGACGATATGGCGATGGGGCTTCCTCCGATTGGCGTCAAAGCGGATGATTCCTCCCGCAAGGTCGTCTCCGTTCTGGAACAACCGGATATCATGGATGGCCTGAAGACACTGCACCAGTGGTACAAGGATGGCATTATCAACCCGGATGCGCCTACCAAGCCGGAAGCGGACAAAGGCCGCCCATTCTTCGCCGCCCAAGGATTCCCTGGCGCCGAAATCACTTGGCAAATTAACGAGGGTGTAGAAAAATACGACATGAATCAAGTGTATGGTCCAATCTACACGACCTCTACGATTCAAGGTTCTATGAATGCCATTTCGGCGAACTCCAAGTACAAAAAAGAAGCACTGAAATATCTGGAGCTGGTTAACACAGACCCTAAACTTCGCAACATGCTCGCTTTCGGCGAAGAGAACGTAGACTACAAGAAGATCGACGGCGAGAAAGTCGTCGAGCGCACAACGGATACATGGCCGCTGGCGGCGTATACGCAGGGCACGTTCTTTAACATGGCAACCACCAAGGGTGCTCCGGAAGACCAATGGCAGCAGGTTCAGAAGCTGAATGAACAAGCGACCGCTTCCTCCTTGCTGGGATTCGCAATGGATACGACCAATCTGGCTACGGAAGTTGCGAACACGAAGGCTGTATATGACAAGTATCGCTATGAATTGCTCACAGGCGCTTCCGATCCGGAGAAGATGGTTCCAAAGATCGTATCTGAACTGAAAGCTGCCGGTATGGATACGATCATGAAGGCTGCTCAAGAACAGATCGATGCTTTCTTCAAGTAAGTCGTAACGCGTTCCTTAAAAGACCCGAACGGAGGATTCCATGCCGTTCGGGTTTCTTCATATCGGAGCCGCCAGGTCCTGGCCCTTGGAAAGTGTTAAGAAATAGACGGAATTCGATTGAATTATGAAATGCCCCCATTTTATGATGGAGTTAGCGGCGTATAACGAACATAGATAACTGCAAAGGAGGCGCCCGGATGAATTCCTTCTGGCGGATTAAGATCTATCGCGGCAAATTCATCGCTTATACGGTATTTGTGGTGTCGATTGGTCTGACGCTTGGCGCTCTGACCTGTGCGGTACTGCTGTATCAGTGGATCGAGAATGCCCGCAGCGAGGCTGTGAGCGCCTTTGCCCGCATCGAAGGCGAGCTTCAGTCCGATAATGATCGCATTGAAGCCTACATGCAGCGCATCTATTCCAACAATCGTTTGATGACGGATGTCCGTTACTTTTTGGGCAACAGCGCAGAGGGATATTTGACCGGCAGGCTGAAAAACAGCCAATCCAGTGAACCGCTCATTTCTTTTCCCGAGGACATCAAAGCCTTTCTGTACAGCTCGGCGCAGGGGGACATTACGCAGATCAGCCTTCATACCGAACAGCAGGGCAATGTGGTTCGATTCGACGGCAACGGCAATGGCAGTTTTCGGTTCCGCCTGCCTAACACGGATAAAACCTTCCATGAGAGCATAGAGAAAGGGTTCGTATACCGTAAAAAATTGTCCGATCCCAATCAGATATCGCGCCAAATCGGGGAGTTCCGGATCTTGGTCAGCAGCGAGCAGTTGTTCAAGAAGGTGCAGGGTTACAAGCTGGATAGTGCGGCAGCCGTAAGCGATACCGGCGAAGTATACATGATCTCCGCCGGTGATCAAAGGACGAGGGAGCTGGCGCTGAAGGCAGCAGCCGAGCAGCGAAACAGCGGCTACCTGTCATCCGGGGGAGCGAGAAGCGTATTTTATATGACTCTTACCTCCACCAAGTTCGACTACAGGTTCGTCGTTCTCGTGGATTTGCTCCAGCTCATGCGGCACAATGCCGACATTATCGCAGCCGTATTCTTCATCGTATTGATGGCCATGATCAGCGTGCTGCTGCTGATCGTTTATAATCTGAGAGATGACGCGAGGTTTCTTCAGCGCATTATCCATTCGATTAAACGTGTGAAAACCGCGGATTTTACGTCGAATTCGCCCGCCCGCTACCGGCGCAACGAATATGGCATGATTGCCCGTGAGCTCGACGATATGGTCCTTCAGCTCGATAAGCATATCCGTACCGAATACTTGCTGAAGTTGAAGCAGCAGGAAACGGAAATGAAGGCACTTCAGCATCAGATCAATCCCCATTTCTTGTACAATACGCTGGAGGCCATTCGTTCCACCGCTTTAATGAACCGCGACGTGGATACCGCCGATGCCATCGCGACCTTGGGGACGCTGTACCGGGACATTGTGAAAAAGGAAAACATCATTTCCATCGGCAGCGAGCTGGAGCTATTGCAGCAATATTTGAAAATCATGGAGCTGAAGTACCCGGGGAGGTTTTATTATCAGCTCAACGTCGATGAGGCGCTCATGCCGTTATCGACCGTCAAGTTCTGGATGCAGCCGCTGGCGGAGAACTTCTTCGTCCACGGGTTCAATCCGGGCCACGAGTTCAATTTGCTGGTCGTGAATGGCTGGGAGACCGAGGAAAGCTATGTGATCGAATTCGTCGATAACGGTCAATGGATCTCCAAGGAGCGTCTGGATGAAGTCAAGCGCAACCTATCCAGCCGGGACGACGCTCCGGTGAAGAGCATTGGATTGCGCAACGTGTATACCAGGCTGTACTTTTTCTATGGCGAAGGTTTCTCTATGGAGATCGCCAACAACGAGGAGGCAGGGGTCAAGATTACCGTGATGATCACAAAGGAGTGATGAACATATGTACAAGCTTCTGATCGTAGACGACGAGCCGCAGATTTTGGAAGGGATGAAACGGACCCTGGATTGGGCGAGCTACGGTTTCCACCTCGTCGAGACCAGCGAGACCCGGGAGGAGGCGATCTCCAAAGCCGTGGAGCTGCTGCCGGATATTGCGATCTTTGACGTATGCATCGGCACGGACCGCGGCTATGAGATCATCCGTAAGCTGAACGAGCTGCATCTTCCCACAAAATATATCATTATGAGCGGATATAGCGAATTCGAATACGCCCAAGAGGCCATTCGCTGCGGCGTGAAGGATTATCTGCTCAAGCCTGTCGAGCGTTCCAAGCTGCAGATGGTCATCGAGAAGATTATTGTGGAGGATTTGCACGGCACGCTGGACGGCCGGAGCAGCGAGGATCTGAACACAGACCCGATCCTGGGGATTGCCTATGACCGTTTATCCAAACTGACCAACCGCATCCTGGTGATGGTAAAGGCGGAATATGCCCAGAACATTACGCTGAAGTCGGTAGCGGAGCGTTTTCGCATGAACAGTACGTACCTCGGGCAGCTGTTTCTAAAGGAAGCGCAGATGAAATTTTCAGAGTATTTGATGGCCTATCGGATGCTTCACGCACGTGAGCTCATTGTTACGACGGAAGAGAAAATTTCCAGCATCTCGCTTTCAGTGGGTTACCCGAACCTGAACTATTTTTACACTCATTTTCAAGGGTACTTTGGCATGTCGCCTTCGGAACTAAGAAAAAAAGGTTAGGTTCCCATGGGAGAATGGAGGCTAATATGAAGAACCCCTCTTTTTTCGGCCGCATCAGCTTATACTTGGCGTTAATCGCCATGGTTGCCCTGCTCGCAGCAGGCTGCTCCTCCTCCGCCGTTCAAGAACAGGATGCGGATCCCGAAGGGGGCGGTAACCTGGTAAATCTGGTCTATTACACGATTGGTGAGCCGGATAAGGACCTTCAACTGGTCAACGACAAAATCAACGAGGTGCTCTCCAAAAAAATCGGTGTTACGATTACTTATATCAAGGTGGGCTGGCAGGAGTACGAGGACCGACTGAATGCGATGGTCTCTGCAGGTCCTCCCTTCGATGTCGCTTTCACACCGAACTTTGCAGCTTATGCGAAGCGCGGCGCTTGGCTCAGGCTGGACGACTATCTTTCCAGCGTAGGCAAGGAGATGTATGACATCATTGACCCTATTTTTTGGCAGGGCGTCCGTATGGAGGATGGGGGCATTTACGCCATACCGACCAATAAGGAACTGGCTGTGCGTCAGCAGTGGATGTATCCGGAAGAGCTGGTGAAGAAGTATGGCATCGATATTACGAAATACAACACCTTAGAATCGCTCGAGCCTTTGCTTCGGATGATCAAGCAGAAGGAGCCGGATTATTTGCCGATGGAGCTCGATAAGGACTCCCAGAACTTTTTTGCTTCGTACGGCTACGAATACATCACGGACAAGCAGCTTCCATTGATGGTGCATTCCTATACCGGCAGCAAGGTGGTAAATATATTCGAAACCAAGGAGGCCCGGCAGGTGCTGAACACGCTTCGGCGCTATTACAAGGCCGGCTACATCAACGAAGATGCCGCACTTCGGGAGAACCAGGAGCTCAAAAGAGGTGCCAAGGTGTTCTGGAAAGCCTCGGGTGGAGGCCCTCTATCAGAAAATAGCTGGAGTAAGGACCGCGGCTACAAAATCGTGGCGAATCCCATCATGCCTGAGCTGGTCACGACGGAATCCGTGCGGGGAGGCATTATGGCCGTCAGCTCCGACACGAAACACCCTGTAGAGAGCGTAAAGTTTCTGAACCTGCTGAATACGGATCCCGAGGTGCGCAATCTATTCAATTACGGAATTGAAGGCGTGCATTATGTCCTGGACAAGAATGGGCAAGTGGTCCTTCTTCCCCCGAAAGATGAGAACGGGCAGCCGGTTCCGGATGCATCGCCAACGTATGCAGGGGTCACGTACACGCAGGGGAACTGGTTCATCTTGAAAACGATGGGGGGCCCTAATCCGGATCCCTTGGACAAATGGGAGCAGTACCGGGCCTCTAACGCCAGGGCCATCAAGTCAAGCGTGCTCGGCTTTACGCCCGATTTATCCATGATGCCGATTCAGCTGCAGAACATCGAGATGGTCTGGCAAAAGTATTACCCAAGCCTGATGACAGGCAGCGTCGACGTCGGCACCGAGCTGCCGAAATTCAATCAGGAGCTGAGGCAGGCGGGCCTCGATGAGGTCAGGGCAGAGGTGCAGAAGCAGCTGGATGCGTGGCGCAGGAATCAGAAATAGCAGTATCGTTTTAGAACGGGGACGGGGGAAGACATCCGTTCCGACCAGAATATCCACCCCGGCCCGGTGAAGAACCATCACAAACAAGTGGGCCAATTGCTCACGTCTCGAAATAGAAATAAGCGGCTAGTCAGGTTGCATAAGCCATGACTGGCTTTTTGTCGTTTCGCAGAATTATCAATTACAAAATGAATGACTGAATGGATGGAAAGTAAATTTCTTACATGGTCAACTTTTTCATGTTAGTTTATATTACATATTAATATAATGGCTTCAGAACCATGGGGGTGGACGTAATGCAGCTGAAGAATATCCAGCCGACAATACAGCAGATCGGCGTCGCGATATCGGCCGTATTAAAGCTGGAAGTGGAAATTGCCGATCACGAGCTTTATCGCATTGCAGGTACGGGGGCCGTCAAATCAGGGTTATGGCAAAGAATGAACAATGAGGATTTTGTATACCGGGAGTGTATAAACACAGGAAAGCCGGTGATCGTGGATCTACCAGGTTTACACGAGCTATGCACGCCTTGCATGCATTATCGGAATTGCAAGGAGCATGGCGAGGTGTGCTGCCCCATATTACTGGACGGACGTGTTCTTGGCGTCATCGGGCTGATCGCCTTTTCGGCTGATCAACGTGAACAGCTATTTGCTGACCTGGATGCAAAGATCGATTTTCTGGAAAAAATGGCTGAGCTGATCGCCACGAAGATGAAGGAGTCTGAGCTGCTGGAGGAACAACTGTTGGCTGAGCGGAAAGTATCGACGCTGATCGGCTACATCGATAATGGCGTGATGCTTATCAACCAGACGGGGGAGTGCACCTATTTGAACCAGGCGGCGCGCAGGCTGCTGGAGCTGCCGGAGGGACAACTGCCGGACGTGTCCATTGTGGAGCAGTGTATCGATCCTTTCGTTCAACCGGACCAAGCCTCCCGGTTGAATGGTTCCGGGTCTTCTGAGGGCCAGGGGAAGCTCGCCGTAGTAAAAAGTGGCGGCAGTTACAAACATCTGTTTCTGACGTACCACCCTTTCCATGACGAAAAGGGTGGCCAGCAGGACGGCGTTATCGTCATGGCGGATCCGAAGAGGATGACAGATATGGCGATGATCTATTCGGAGGAAAGCTATAAGGGATTCGAGACGATTATCGGTAATCATCCGCTGATCGAGGCGCTCAAGGATTTGCTGCGTAAAACGGCCAACAGCTATTCCCCGATTTTGCTTAAAGGAGAAAGCGGCACGGGCAAAGAGTTTATAGCGGAATCCATTCATCACTTCAGCGAACGGAAGAGCGCGCCTTATGTCACGGTAAACTGTGCCGTGTTGACGGAAAAGGTTCTGCATTACCGGTTGTTTGGAGACGAGAAGCAACCCGGAATCATTGCCGAAGCCAACGGGGGGGTTCTGTTCCTGGATGATGTCCACGAAATGCCGATGTCAATCCAGTTGAAACTGCTGCACTTACTGGAGGAGAAAGTCATTTGGCTGCCGGGAGAAACCAAACCGATACCGCTTAACGTTCGGCTGATTGCGGCAACGGATAAAGAGCTGGACAAGCTGGTCGGCAAAGGCCTGTTCCGCCAAGATCTCTACTACAAGTTAAGTGTTATCCCGATAGACGTACCTCCCCTTCGAGCCCGGAAACAGGATATTTTGCTGCTTGCGAACCATTTTTTGCAGGAGCATAGCCAGGCCAATCGCAAGTATATCCGCACGCTGAGCGAGGATGTGAAGAATATACTGCTGACCTACCACTGGCCTGGTAACATTCGTGAGCTGTCCAATATTATCGAGTACACCGTGAATTTTTCGAATAGTACCATGATCGGCAAGGAGCATTTGCCTGCGGCCATCCGCAATATTGAGCTTACGGCGGTAAGCGGTAATCAATCAAGAGACCACACATTTAATCTGCGGACGCTGGAGAGGGATGCGATTGAGCGGGCGTTGGCAAGCGTACAGGAGCGTGGTGAGCCAAAGGAGAGCGCGGCGAAGTGGCTCGGAATTAGCCGTGCAACCTTGTTCCGTAAGCTTCAGCAATATGGCCTGAATGGTTAAACAGGCCATAGAGGATAATGAGAAATTTATGATTCAACTTAAAAAGTATCAAAATGATACCTCCGTATCATTTTGATACTTTTTTATTTATGTAAAGAAATATAACATTTTTACAAGAAAACAGTCTCAAAACGACACTTGTTTAACGCAATATAGGAGTTTACTATTAGTTTAAAGAACTTTTATGTAATAAAACATGACATATAATGAAAATGAACAGATATCCGGGCGCTACCCACTGCTCATCGAAGGAGGCGTGGCATGATCGTCAAAGAAGACGAAATGATTCACTTTTGCCAGCGATTACTTCAGACGGCCAGCAGCTCCGGGCAGGAGGAACAGATGGCGGGGCTGCTGGCGCAAACGATGACATCGCTTGGCTATGATGAAGTACGGACAGATCGTCTCGGCAACGTCATCGGAAGAATTAAAGGCCGGGGGCAAGGTGCGACTGTCTTATTCGATGGTCATATGGATTCGGTCCCGGCCGATTCCTCGCAATGGACGCGCCCCCCTTACGGAGGAGAAATATGGAATGGAAAAATGTACGGCAGAGGCGCCTCAGATATGAAAGGAAGCCTTGCGGCTATGGTTTATGCTGCTGCACAGCTTAAGCTTGCTGGAATCGTGCCGGAAGGAGATGTCTATGTTGCAGGAACGGTGTGCCAGGAACTCTTCGAGGGGGTAGCCCTAAAGGCCGTCATGGACGAAGTGAAGCCGGATGTAGTCATTATCGGACAAGCCACCGGACTCAATCTGAATATTGGCCAGCGGGGGCGGGCGGAGCTTAGAGTGACGGCAATGGGCCAGAGCGCTCATTCGTCCAATCCCGAAGCAGGCCGCAATGCCGTGGATGTAATGCTGGCCTTTCTGGAGCAGGCCACCGCTATTCCTCCTCAGACCCATGATCAATTGGGACAAAGTATTGCGGTGATCACGGATATCGTCTCATCTCCTTATCCGGGATCTTCGGTTATTCCCGACCGTTGTACGGTGACCATTGACCGGAGGCTTCTGCCGGGAGAACAGGAAGCGAAGGTGCTGGAGCAGTACCGATCCATAGACCCGTCCATCAAGGTTGAAATCGCTGAGCAGACCATTGAATGCTACACAGGCTGCAGCTTGGGGGGCAGACGGTTTTATCCGGCATGGCTGATGCAGCTTGACGATCCCGTTGTCAACGTCGCTTTGAAAGCTTTGCATGGACAAGGCATTCCGGCCAAGATTGGAAGTTATCAATATTGCACGAGCGGAAGCTACAGCGCGGGAATCGCGAATATACCCACCATCGGCTTCGGACCTTCAGAGGAGCAGCAAGCACATACCGTGGACGAGTACATTGAAATCGAACAGCTGGCGAAGTCGGCCCAAGGCTATTACGCCTTAGCCAAAGCTTTCGCCCTAATAACAAAGGAGTGATCCGCATGAACAACTTTGATATCGTACTGAAAAATGCCAAAATCGTCGACGGAACGGGAAGCCCGTGGTATTACGCCGACATCGCCGTCAAGGGAGACGCGATTGCCCTCATCGGTAAAATCAACGAGACGGGGACTGCAAAGGTTATTGATGCGAACGGCTTTATTGTAAGTCCTGGCTTTATCGACATGCACAGTCACTCGGATCTGTTCGTAATGGAGTCAGGGTTTGTATCCGCGAAGGTCCGGCAGGGCATTACGACCGAGCTATTGGGCCAGGACGGAATCTCCGCCGCACCGCTGCCTCAGGAATTTATCGGGCGTTGGCAGGACAATCTTTCCGGTCTCGACGGCATGCCGGACATTGAATGGGATTGGGATAACGTGGACAGCTACCTGACGAAAATCCAAATCGCCCAGCCGGCCAGCAATTACGCGTATCTTGCTCCGCACGGCAATTTGCGCATGCAGGTCGTCGGTCTTGACAACCGCACGGCGACGGCGGAGGAAATCGAGGAGATGACGAGGCTCCTTCGCGATGCGCTGGATCAAGGCGCATGCGGCTTGTCGAGTGGGCTCATCTATCTTCCCTGCATGTATGGCGACTATGCGGAAATCGAAGCGTTATGCGAGGTGGCGGCAGAGTATGGGGTGCCGTTTATCGTTCATCAGCGCAGTGAAGGGGACGAGATACTGGAGTCGATGGACGAACTGTTGGTCATTGCCGAACGTACGGGCGTCCATCTGCACTTCTCGCATTTTAAAGTGTGCGGACGACTGAACTGGCACAAAACACCGGAGGTGCTCGCCAAGTTGGATCAAGCACGCGAGCAGGGCATCGAAGTGACCTTCGACCAATATCCGTACACCGCTGGCAGTACCATGCTGAGTGCGACGCTGCCGCCTTGGGCGCACGAGGGCGGTGCGGCAAAACTGATGGAGCGGCTGCAGGAGCCCAAGCTGCGGGAGAAAATGGCAGCGGATATGAGAACAGGCTTTGCGGGATGGGACAGCATGTACGCATGGGCAGGGCCGGACGGTATTCTGATTACGTCTGTGGAAAGCGAGAATAACAAAAGCTGCGTAGGACGCACGCTCCAGCAAATTACGGAGGCTCGGGGCTGCACTGATCCGATCGAAACGGCTCTTGATTTGATATTCGAGGAACATAATGCGGTTGGCATGGTCGATTTTGTTATGGATGACGCGTCCGTCGCCATGATTATGCAGCATCCGGCAGGCACGATATGCACGGATGGCTTGCTTGGCGGACAGCCTCATCCGCGGGCGTTTGGCTCTTTTCCGAGGGTGCTCGGCAAATATACACGGGAAGAGAAGCTGTTTACGCTGGAGGAATCGATTCGCCGCATGACATCCCAGCCCGCCCGCATCATCGGCTTTACGGACCGGGGAACCATCCGTGAAGGGATGAAGGCCGATATGGTCGTATTCGACGAGGCGCGCATTAAGGATACGGCAACTTATGAGAATCCGCGATCATACTCGGATGGCATCGCTCTTGTCATGGTTAATGGCAAGGTTGTCGTTGAAGGCAATGCCGAACATCGCCTGCCTTCCGGCAAAGTTTTGCGCAGAAGCTACTTCTAACATGCCCCGGTTACCTGGGGTCAAGGGACGGGATGTCCTGAAACGGCTGTTGACGATCGACTGCATACTGGGGAGGAATTTGTGATGAAAGTGAACGCAAAGAGCAAAATGATGACGCTGCTGATGGCAGCAGTACTAATGGTGACTGCTGGATGCGGCAGCAACAACGAAGCCGATGGCAAAGGAGCGAGTGATGGTGGAAGCACGGGGGCTGCCGCATCTCCCGCTGCGGGTACCTCCCTTTCCGATATTAAGGAAAGAGGCAAGCTTGTCATCGCGACGGGCAACTACTATCCGTTTGAGTTTTTGGACCCGAAGACGCAGAAGCTGGTCGGCTACGATATTGATCTGGGTCATAAAATCGCCGAGAAGCTGGGCGTAGAGGTAGAGTGGAAGGAAATGCAATTTACGGCGCTTATTCCATCCGTGCAGAACGGCCAGGTCGATATGGGCATCGCGGCCATGTACATTACGGACGAACGTAAAAAGGCTGTGGATATGTCCGATATCTATATGAAAACGGGCATGTCGCTCGTCAAACGATCGGATGACGATTCTATCCATAACGTAGAGGATTTAGCGGGCAAGGCCGTGGGCGTCAAGTCAGGGGCAACCAGCGAGGTGGCGGCCGAAGAGCTAAAGAAGCAAGGGGTTGACCTGGAAGTCAAGGCGTACAAGGACACAACCGACTATTTGATGGACCTTCAGCTGGGAAGGGTGGATGCGGCGTTTAATGATTATTTGAACCAAATGGGCTACAACAAGCAGCATGCCGAGGCCGGGCTTGAAATCGTAGGAGAGCCTTTCACGGAAGCCGGTCTCGGATTAGCTGTTCAAAAAGGCAATACGGAGCTGCTTGAAGCGGCGAACGAAGTCATTAAGGAAATGAAGGAGAGCGGAGAAGCGGACGCGCTTTATGAGAAATGGCTGAAATAAACGGCAGCTAGTCGGGCTGGAGGTATTTCAACCAAAAGAGGAGGTTCGCGCATGCAGCTGGATTATTCGTCTATTCTTCCATTTTGGCAGGTGTTTTTGGAAGGAGCTTGGATAACGGTTAAATTCTCCGTCGTCTCTCTTATCTTAGGACTCGTTCTTGGTATGATCGGGGGAATATGTAAAACATCGAACATGAAAGTACTTAAAGCGATTGCGGGTCTATATACGTGGATTTTCCGCGGAACGCCGCTGCTTGTCCAGTTGTTTATCATTTATTTTGGCCTGGCGCAAATCGGCTTTAAATTCGATCCGTACGAAGCCGGACTCATCGGGATGGCGCTGAATACCGGCGCGTATATAACTGAAATCATACGTTCCGGCATTCAGGCCGTAGACAAGGGGCAAAGTGAAGCTGCTGTCTCACTGGGCATGTCCAGAACAGTCATGATGTTTCGTGTTATCGGACCGCAGGCTGTCAAAATCGCCATCCCTCCGCTTGTGAATCAGTTCATCATGACGATCAAGAACTCATCCATGGTTTCGACGATTACGATCACGGAGCTGTTCCGTACGGGCGAGATGGTCATAACGACGACCTTCCGGCCGCTTGAGACCTATACCGTTATCGGAGCGCTTTATTTGGTGATGACAAGCATTCTGATGCTGCTCGGCAGTAAATTAGAGAAGGGGCTGACTGCACATGATCGAGCTTAAACAAGTCAATAAAAGTTTCGGCAGCCATCAAGTATTGTTCGATGTCAATCTGACCATTCAGCCCAAGGAGCGGGTCGTGATCATTGGCCCGAGCGGTTCCGGCAAGAGCACCGTGCTGCGCTGCATGAACGGCCTCGAGAAGATTCAGTCGGGTGAACTGCTCTATTGCGGCCAGTCGCTCCGTGACCCGCGGAAGCTTCGGCTTATCCGGCAGGAGGTGGGCATGGTCTTTCAGCGGTTCCACCTATTTCCGCACCGGACGGCACTGGAGAACGTGATGGAGGGTCCGATATGGGTAAAGGGCATGAAGAAAAACGAGGCGCGAGAGCTGGCGGCGGAGTTACTTGCCAAGGTCGGCCTTGCGGACAAAATGGATAACGTGCCCTCCAAGCTGTCAGGCGGCCAGCAGCAGCGGGTGGCGATCGCGAGGGCGCTCGCCATGGATCCGAAGGTGATGTTGTTCGACGAGCCAACCTCGGCCCTTGATCCGGAGCTTGTCGGTGAAGTGCTCGCCGTCATGAAGCAGCTGGCCGCCGAAGGGATGTCCATGGTTGTCGTTACACATGAGATGGGCTTTGCACGTGAGGTGGCTGACCGGGTATTGTTTATGGACCATGGCCGGTTAATTGAAAGCGGAACGCCGGACGAGGTGCTGGGCAGTCCCCGGGAGGCGCGCACGCAATCTTTTCTCAGCCGGATTCTGCATTAGTCTGACATCGAGGAGAAGAGCATAAGGGAGGAACAGGTATGAGCGGAATATACAGTCCGGTTATTAACCGGGATGAGGTCATAGAGCTGACTCAACAGGCGATCCGTACGAAAAGCTTGTCGGGCGAGGAGAAGGAAGTTGCACACCTGCTTAAGGACAAGATGATCGAGCTTGGCTACGACGAAGTCTGGATCGATCCCTACGGCAGTGTAATCGGAAAAGTGAACGGCATTGGTGAAGGGACGAGCGTCCTGTTCGACGGGCATATCGATACGGTACCGATCAATAGCCCGGAGAAGTGGACACATGATCCGCTGGGTGGAGAAATTGTGGATGGTGTCATGTACGGGCGCGGCACGACCGATATGAAGGGCGCTGTATGCGCCGCGGTTGTGGCCGTAGGAGAACTGGCCCGCAAGGCGAAGCATATGGGCGTTAGGCCCAAGGGTGACGTGTGGGTGTCCTGCACCGTCTATGAGGAGTTATTTGAGGGCGTTGCGCTGGGCAAAGTGATGGAAGCCGTGAAGCCTGATTGTGTCGTCATTATGGAATCCACGGCACTAAACGTCAATATCGGGCAGAGGGGACGCGCCGAGGTCAATATTACGGCGCACGGCAAATCTGCCCACTCTTCGAATCCGTCGCGGGGCCGGAATGCCGTGTATGCGATGAACCCCGTCATAGCTGGTATCATGACGCTTACGCCGAGTGAGCACGATAAGCTGGGGCAGGGCATTTCGGTTGTGACCGACATCCTGTCCTCGCCTTATCCGGGCGCATCGGTTGTGCCCGATTTATGCAGGATCACGATCGACCGCAGGCTGCTCGTAGGCGAAGACGAGACGCTCGTTACCGGACAATACCAAAGCCTGCTGCCTGCGGAAGGAGAATACGAGGTGAGCTTGGCCGAAGCCGAACTGGAATGCTATACCGGAAACAAGCTGGGGGGCAAACGGTTCTTTCCGGCCTGGATGATGGATGAGCACCATCCGGTTGTCGAAGAGGCGGCATCCGCGCTGAAGAGCATCGGATTAGCCCCGGAACTGTCGGTATACAGCTTCTGCACGAACGGCAGCTATTCGGCCGGGACGGCCGGCGTGCCGACGATCGGGTTCGGTCCGTCTTATGAACACGTGGCCCATATTGTGGATGAATATATTGAGCTGGATCAACTGATGCAAGCGGCTGAGGGATATTATGCGCTTGCGTCAGCGATAACGAATCTACCCGTTAGCCGCATAGAGCATCCATGAAGCTTCACGAATGAAGGGAGATGATCGCGATGGATACGTTGAGCCAATTGATAGAGTTTGGATGGGTAGCCAGCGGGCGTGCCCGCAGCGGCGCGTATTCAGCTTCAGACGATATCATGGGCTACCTGACCCTTGGGGAGGCAAGTAAGGCGAGACAGTTCTATCAGACGTTTGACGACTATGCCGAGACGCCGTTGAGAAGCCTGCCGGAGCTGGCTGCTTATCTTGGCCTAGCGGGTGTCTATGTCAAAGACGAAGCATACCGGTTTGGACTAAATGCGTTCAAGGTGCTTGGCGGCGCCTATGCAATAGGGATGGTTCTAGCCGAGCGGCTTGGCCGCGACTTGGCGGAGCTGTCGTTCGATGCCCTCCGCTCTCCCGAAGTGAAGAAGGAGCTTGGAGAACTGACGTTTATTACAGCTACAGACGGCAATCACGGCCGGGCCGTGGCATGGGCGGCGCAGCAGCTCGGCCACCATGCGGTCGTGTACATGCCGAAGGGCTCGTCCCAAATTCGTCTTGATAATATTCTGGCAACCGGAGCCGAAGCTTATATCACCGAGTGGAACTATGACGAATGCGTCCGGCATTGCGCAAGGCTTGCAGAGGAGCATGGCTGGATCGTCATCCAGGATACAGCTTGGGAGGGGTATGAGCAAATCCCGGCATGGATTATGCAGGGTTACGCCACTTTAGCCCTGGAGGCAATGGAGCAATTATGGGATTATGGCGTTGAGAAGCCGACCCATGTATTCCTGCAAGCTGGCGTCGGCTCGTTTGCAGGTGCCGTGCAAGGCGTATTCGCCAGCGCTTACGGCGACAAGCGGCCGATAACGGCCATTGTTGAGCCGAACAAGGCGGACTGTCTGTTCCGTTCGGCTGCGGCCGGTGACGGCAAGCCGCGTCACGTCACCGGAGAGCTGGACACGATCATGGCCGGGCTTGCTTGCGGGGAGCCCAACCCGTCGGCTTGGGCCATCCTGCATGACTATGCAGACATGTTCATCTCCTGCCCGGATTACGTGGCGGCGAACGGCATGCGTATTCTGGGCAATCCGCTCGGAATGGACAAGCCCGTGATCTCGGGGGAGTCCGGCGCGGTAACGGCTGGCGCCTTGAGCATGCTCATGACACAACCGGAGCTTGCTATAGCCAAAGAGCGGCTTGGCTTGAACGAGCGATCATGCGTGCTGCTGATCAGCACCGAAGGCGATACGGATCCGGAACATTACCGACGGGTCGTATGGGGCGGCCGCTATCCAAGCGAAATATAAACGGCGGGATGGCGGGGCAGTGATCTCACTTCCACTTTCTCCGCATAGGATCAGCGTTTGTCCACTTTCAGAGCCTCGATGTTAAGCTCAATCGTCAGCTCATTCCCAACCACAACCCCGCCCGTTTCCAGCGGAGAGTTAAAGACCAAGCCGAATTCGCTCCGGTCGATCCGGGCGGTGGTTTCGTTTACAGAACCGATTATAAAAAAGCGCTACTGACAACAGCATGTCAGTAGCGTTTTAACATATTTAGGGCTTCATCAAACACAAATGATCACCAAAAAGTTCAATGCAAACGCGATATTCATCCGCTATACTGCTAGTTATGAAGGAGGATGATGACGCGATGGGCTACATAGACGAGGTATCGAAGGAGCTGTACAGCTATCTTCCCCCTCTCACCAAGCAGAAGGATTTTGACGAGTTTTGGGAGACTACCATCCGGCAGGCCAAGGAAGTTCCGCTTGATCCGCGCAGGGATCGTATTGATTACCCGGCCCGCCATGCGAAGGTATATGAAGTTTCCTATTACGGGATGGATGAGACCCGGATTCACGGCTGGCTGATCGTCCCGGCATTTATGAACAAGGAGAAGTATCCGTGCCTGATCCATTATCACGGCTTTAACGGCAGCAGAGGCAAGCCCTCCGAGCTCATGCACTGGGTCATGATGGGGATGGCTGTATTATCTGTGGACTGTCGCGACCAGGGGGGACGGACGGGCAACAACGCTTCCTACTCCCACGGGTATACGGCGAATGTAGCCAGCAAAGGCGTACATAACAAATGGGAATACTACTACCGGTATGCTTACATGGATGCGCTGAAGGCGATCGACTTTGCCTGCGCCCAGGAGGATATCGACGCTGCGAGAATCGTAATAGAAGGCGGCAGCCAGGGCGGCGCGCTCGGCACGGCGGTATCGGCACTGGACGACCGGCCGGTGCTCTCGATGGTGGATGTGCCGAGCAACAGCAACCTCGTTCGACGAATCGAAGGCAATCACGGCGCTTTCGCGGCGGTAGCCGAATACCTGAACAAGCACCCGGAGCAAACGGACCTTGTGATGGATAACCTGAGTTATTTTGACACGATGAACCTGGCGGATCGCATTACGTGCCGGGTATTAGCCAGCGTCGGATTGAAGGACGAAACCTGTCCGCCGCAAATGTACTTCGCCACCTATAACCGCATCACAAGCAGCAAAGACATCGTCATCTATCCTTTTAACGGGCACGAAGGCGGAGGCGCCGGCCATACGGAGGTCAAGCTGGACTATTTGCGAAAGCATTTTCCCGGCTGGTTTGAAGAGTAGCAGAGGTCATGAATAGGAATTGATAGATCGATCGGAATCCTGACCGTTACTGAAGTCCATGAGGCGGGAGGAGATCCGGACATAACGCAGACTGGAAAGCGGCGCCACAGGCGTCGTTTTTCTTATAAGCGAGGGAACGCCTTTCGTGTCAATAGAACGATTTGATGCTTTTGACCGCCTCCGGACGCTACATTTTTATGGTATTGCCCGAACATTCTTATCTATGGACATCGCGTGAGATATAATGAGAGCACCAAGAGTAAAGGAGACCTCGCGATGCGGAAATGGCTTAGCCACCTCGTCCCTCACAAGCTGAAATACCGGTTGTTTGCCGTGTTCGCCCTCGTCATTTTGCTTCCGTTCAGCGTGTTAAACCTGTACAACTACCAAAAAATCGAATCGCTCGTTCAAAATAAAATCAGCGAGCAGAGCCATGAGCAGCTGGACAATCTGCACCGCTCGCTGGAGGATCAGCTCAGTATCGCATTCAAGACGCTGATCTTCCTGGAGCAGGATTCGGAAATCCGGCGCATCCTGCAGAAGCCGGAGGAACGTTCGGTTCTGGACAACAAGGAAATGATGGAGGATAAATTCAAAGGTCTCAACAACAGCTTTTTCCTGTACAATCCGTCCGTCTATTTCACGCTGCTCGACAACAGCGGCCATGTGTACACCTCTTATCCGCCGAATAAATCCCTGAATTACGGTCAAATTGCTTCAAGCCCGTCGTTCAAGTCGCTGCAGGAGGCCAAGGCGAATTACCTGTGGGTGTCCGACGACACCAACTACGTATCCAGGGATATCAGCCGAAGTCCGACGCTGCTGTCCCTGTACGCCGAACTGCGGGACCGCAGCAACCGGGCTTACGGCCTGGCGCGCATCAGCATCGATTTTTCGTTCTGGTTCCAATCCATGCTGCAAAAATCCGAAAGCGATCAGGCCTACTTCATCATGACCCGTTCCGGTGAGCTGATCGCAAGGTCCATTCCCGATTCAACGCTGTCCCCGGAAGCCGTTCGGGAAATTGCGAGCCTGGCGCAGAGCGGACATTGGACGGATCAGCAGTCCGATGCGCTCGTCAACTACAGCTATGTGTCTTCCCTGGATTGGTACCTCGTGGACCGGATTCCGCTCCAGCTGCTGTTCGGGGAGATCGAAACGCTGAAGAAGCAGTATTTCGTGACCTTTTACTTCATTACCGCCGCCTTTATTGCGGTTGCATTCATGATTGCCCATGCGTTCACCAGGCCGCTGTCCCATATGCAGCGCAAGATGAAGGAAGCGGTCCGCAAGGATCTTCGGATCCGGCTGCCCGAGAAACGTTACAAGGGCGAGATTTTGGAGCTGACCCGAACGTTCAATACGATGATGGTCGACATGAACGGACTCGTCCAGCGCCTGCGTGCCGAGGAACGGCAGAAGGACGCGGTGCATTTTCAAATGCTGCTGGCACAGATGAATCCCCATTTCCTGCTTAATACGCTCAATACGATGAAGTGGATCGGGCTTCGGGGAGGAAACGAGGAGGTCGTGGAGATTTGCCTTTCCCTCGGAAAGCTGCTGGAGACGAGCCTGAACTCCGACGTGGATCTGATTCATCTCCGTGACGAAATCGAGCTCACGCGCGCGTTCCTTTATATTCAGCAGGTGAGATATGGGAACCGCTTTCAAGTGGAGTTCAGCTATGATGAGGAGCTGATATACGCGCTGGTACCGAAGCTGAGCCTGCAGCCGCTCGTGGACAACGCGATTCAGCACGGCATCGGCAATATGGCGGAAGGCGGGCTGATTCTGATCCGGATGGGACGGAATCTGCTGCTGCCGGACCGGCTCGTGCTGGAAGTCGAGGATAACGGTGCCGGAATCGGGCAGTCCAGCAGCCACCGCGACGAGGGACGCAAGCGTCCGAGCATCGGGCTGCAGAATGTGAGGGAGCGGCTGCGCCTGTTATTTAAGGATAAAGGGGAGCTTGAGATCCTTCCGCTGGAGCAGGGCACGCTGTGCCGCATGCATCTGCCGGTGCTGCTGTCCGAGCCTTACGAAAATGCACGGCAATCCGATATCATCTAGCGAATAAGGGGTGTACGCATATGTGGAAGGTACTGCTGGTGGAGGACGAAACGTTTGTGCGGGAGTCGGTCAAGGAGATCATCCGGTGGGAGGAGATGGGCTTTACGCTGGCGGGTGAAGCAAGCAACGGTATGGAAGCGCTGCCGATGATCAAGAATGACCCGCCGGATCTCGTGCTGTGCGATATCGTCATGCCGCAGATGGACGGCCTGGAGCTCCTCCAGGAGACGAGGAAAGCCGGCATCGGCTCCAAGTTTGTCATGCTGACCTGCATCGGCGATTTCGAATCGATGCGCAGAGCCATGGAATACGGCGCATCCAATTATATTCTGAAGCTGTCCATGAGCGTGAAGGATCTGCGGGAGACGCTGGCGAAGGTCAGCGCGGAGCTGGCGGCCCAGCGTTCCCCTGCCGAGCGTCCGGCTCGTTTGCCCGCGGCGGCGAGGGAGAAGATCACCCATCCCGAAGTGAACAAAATCATGGACTATATCCAGCAAAACTACGACCAGGACATTACGCTCAAATCGCTGGCCCGCTACGTCATGATGGGGGAGAACTACGTCAGCGCCCTGTTCAAAAAGAAAACCGGCGAGACGCTGATCCACTACCTGCACCGGACAAGGGTCGAGAAAGCAATCGAATACCTGACGACAACGGACCTTCCGGTCAATCGGATCTGCCAGAACGTCGGGTTCATGAACGACAACTATTTCATTAAAATTTTCAAGCGGATGACGGGGACGACGCCAAGCCAGTACCGGATGAAGCAATAGAACAAAATGGTTCCCCCGGACGGTATAGACACTTGAACTGCGTATATCTGTTCCATGGAAATCATGATTCTGTTACTTACGGCATGACCTGCCGCTTTGCTATCCTTGAGCTGCAACAAACAATTCCTATGGGATGCGGGGGGCTTCAATTGAGAAAAAAAGGTTGGCTTGCGGGATTCGTAACGCTTGCGCTGATCGCAGGCGTGATGTCGGGCTGCTCCGGCAGCGGAAGCAAGGGAGAAGCCGAAGGGGCGGCGGGCAATGCAAAGTCCGCGTCAACAAGCGGCGCCATCAAGCTGAAAATGTGGGGCGGCGTTCCGCCGGAAGCCGGACCGCAGGAAGTCATGGATGCCTGGAACAAGGATCATCCGGATATTCAAGTGGAGTATGTGCGGTACGTGAACGACGATGAAGGCAACCTGAAGCTGGATACGGCCATTATGACCGGGCAGGACGTGGACCTATTCGTCAATTATTCGGCTTCGCAGGCGACGAAACGGGTCTCCTCGGGAGTTGCGGCCGACTTGAGCACGTTCACCGACTATAATATCGACGAGAAGATGGGGGCCGAAGCCGAAGGCTGGAAGATCGGCGGCAAGTATTACGGCGTTCCGACGACGAAAAGCTCGTTCTTCGTCGCGTTGAACAAGGATGCCCTGGATGCGGCGAATCTTCCGGTTCCAAAGGATTGGACCTGGGAAGAGATGATGGACTACGCCAAAAAGCTGAAAAAGGGCGACGGATACGGCTTTATTCAAAACACCGAGCCGTTCGTCGACCCGATCGACTCCGTCCTCGCCAAAGAGGGCTACACCAAAGCGGACGGAACGTCCAACCTGGATCATCCGCTGGTGCGCAAATGGATGGAATCCTTGAATCGCATGATGAAGGATGACAAAACGACGCCGCCGCTCGGCGAGCAGCTGACATCCAAAATGCCGGTCGAGCAAATGTTCCTCAGCGGCGAGGTGCCGATGCTGAACATCGGGGCATGGCTGCTGCGCAGCTCCAATGACTTCACCAATTATCCGCGCGATTTCAAAATTGCGTTCGCGCCGGTGCCGAGACTGGAAGAGGATGCGGCGAACTATGTGACCCGCGGCGGTTTGGGCGATTATATCTCGGTCAACGCCAAGTCCAAGCATCAAAAGGAAGCTTGGGAGTTTCTGAAATGGTACGCGGACGGCGGCATGGCGCCGATGGCGGCGGGCGGGCGTTTGCCAGCATCCAAGGATGCCGATCAGGACGCCGCGCTGAAGAGCATGCTCGGCGACAAAGGGGATACCTACGATCAGGAATCCCTGATGTACGTCATGTTCGACAACAAGACGCCGACCTTCGTCCGTACCGTTCCGCAGGAAGTGATGGATCTGCGCTCGCAGGAATACGAAAAGTACTTCCTGGGAGACCAGGACCTGGACGCGACGGTAGCGGAGATGGTCAAGCGGCATAACGAGTATTTGAAATCCAATCCGCAGAAGTAACCTTTTGCTCTGGATGCGGGAGGACATACGCCTTAAAGGTAAGGGACGGCCACGCTTGATGGCCGTTCTTTTTCGTTCCGGTTCTCCCGTTGTGCTGGAGCGAAATACGTCATTCAGCTATCGATAGAACAATTTGATGACCAAGCGCCATGCGGCTGTCTGCACGGCGCTTTTTTTTGCATCATTTTGTGGTATGAAGACGGTGGTTTTGTTCCTTCTCGCGCACCGCCCCGTCTTGCTAGACTGAGGACATCAAATCAAGAAATGAGGGGAAACGCATGAACAACCATTGGATGAGAAGGCAGCGCAGGCTGGGTTACGTCTTTATCGGGCCCAGCATGATCGGTGTGCTCCTGTTCTTTCTCATACCGGCCGCATATTCCCTGGGCCTCGTCTTCACGGATTACAAATTCATGAATCCCAAGGTCGGGTTCGTCGGTTTCGATAATATCACCCGGATGCTGCACGACAAACTGTTCTACCTGTCGCTGAAGAACACCGTTCTCTTCCTCGTGGCGGTACCGGTATCGATCGCGCTCGGCTTCGTGGTTGCGGTCATTCTGAACCAGCGGCTCTATTTGAAAAAGCTGCTGCGCGCTTTGTATTTCATGCCGTACATCACAAGCGGGGTGGCCGTCGCCTTCGTCTGGATGCTGCTGTTCCAGCCGAAGCAGGGACCGATCAACGGATTCCTCCGCGGCATCGGCATCGAGCATCCGCCGGGGTGGCTGTCGACCACGACGTCTTCGATGTTCGCCATTGATATCATCTGGATCTGGTTCCTGATGGGCTATAACATGATCATCTATTTGGCCGCGCTGCAGGAGGTTTCACCAGAGCTACTGGAGGCCGCCAAAATCGACGGGGCCCGCCCAGCGCAGCTGCTCCGCAAAATCATCTGGCCGCTCGTCAGCCCGACCACATTCCTGCTGCTGGTGACCGGCATGATCATGACGATCAAGACGTTTGGCATCATTCAGGCGACGACGCAGGGCGGACCCGGCAACAGCACGACCATTCTGTCCCTGTACGTCTATCAGAACGCCTTCAGGTATTACGACATGGGTTATGCCGCGACGATATCATGGGCGCTGTTCATCATCATCCTGATCATCACCGCGATCCAATGGATCGGTCAAAAACGGTGGGTTCATTATTAGAGAAAGGGAGGCCTAAAGGCATCATGGAACTCAAAAAACGACTGCTGACCGGCACACCGGGCCGGCTGCTGGTAACGCTGATTATGCTGGCATTGGCCATCGTGATGATTATGCCCTTCTTATGGATGATCAGCACGTCCCTGAAAACCCCGGCAGAGGTGTTCAAATACCCGATCGAATGGATTCCCTCGCATCCGACGTGGGAGCATCACCTCAAGGTATGGACCGGACCGAAGAGCTTTGGTTCCTATTATCTGAACTCGCTGAAAATCGCCCTCATCGGCATGGTCTGTGCCACGTTCCTGTCCGCCTTCGCGGCATACGGCTTCGCCCGTGTCGAATTCAAAGGGAGGAACGCACTGTTCATGCTATACTTATCCATGATGATGATTCCGCCACAGGTGCTGTTCGTGCCCAAGTTCATCATGTTTGAGTGGGCCGGCATATACAATACGCATTGGGCGCTGATCCTGCCCGGCATGTTCACAATATTCGGTGTGTTTATGCTGCGCCAGTTCTTTCTGTCCATTCCCCACGAGATTTCCGAGTCGGCCTTCATCGACGGGGCGGGACATTTCCGGATTTTCTTCCGGCTTATTCTGCCTCTGGCTAAACCGGCGCTAGCCACCCTGGCCATCATCGATTTCTCCTGGCAGTGGAATGATTATGAGAACGCGCTGGTTTTCCTGATCGACGAGAAGCTGTATACCATCCCGCTTGGGCTTCAAAATTTCATCCTAGAAAATACGGTGGACTATAACGGCATGATGGCTGCGGCATCAGCAGGCATCATCCCGATGATCGTCGTGTTCGCGATCGGCCAGCGTTACATTATTCAAGGCTTGACCAACTCTGCGGTGAAAGGGTGAGAGGATGAAAACCGAGACGATGCGAAGCGACGTGACCGTGATCGGCGGCGGACTGGCAGGCGTATGCGCAGCCATTGCGGCGGCAAGGCTCGGCAGCAAGGTTGTGCTCGTGAACAATCGCCCGGTCCTGGGCGGAAATTCGAGCAGCGAAGTGAGGGTATGGGTGTGCGGGGCGACCGCGCACGGCATCAACCGGTATGCCCGGGAGACGGGCATTATGGGCGAGCTGTTCGTGGAGAACCAGTACCGCAACCCGGACGGCAATCCGTACTTGTGGGATCTGGTTATCCTGGAAGCGGTCAAGGCGGAGCCGAACATTACGCTGCTGCTGAATACCGATGTGCATGAAGTCGAGGCGGACGGTCCGGAGGAGAACCGCATGATTCGGGCGGTGACCGGCTGGATGATGGGCTCCGAGCGGCGTATCCGCCTGGAAAGCCCGGTCTTCCTGGATTGCACCGGCGACGGCCTCGTCGGCTTTATGGCGGGGGCCCGGCACCGGATCGGCCGTGAGGCCGCCCATGAATACGGGGAAGCATGGGCACCCGAGGAAGCGGACGGCATTACCCTGGGAAGCACGCTGCTGTTCTATACGAAGGACGAGGGACATCCGGTCCGTTTCGTGCCGCCTTCCTTCGCGAAGGACATTACGCAGACGCCGATCCCGATCAAGCGGGTCATCCGCAGCGGCGACTCGGGCTGTCATTATTGGTGGATCGAGTGGGGCGGCGAGCTGGATACGGTTCATGACAACGAAGTGATCCGGGACGAGCTATGGTCCGTCATTTACGGCATCTGGGACTATATCAAAAATTCGGGTCAATTTGAGGCCGAAAACATGACCTTGGAATGGGTCGGCTCCATCCCGGGAAAAAGGGAGTACCGCCGCTTCGTCGGCGATTATGTGCTGAACCAGAACGACATCATCGCGCAGGAGCCGTTTCATGACCGGGTCGCTTTCGGCGGCTGGTCCATCGATCTGCATCCCCCTCAGGGGATGTATGCCGAAGCCAGCGGTTCCAAGCATATGCATGCAGACGGCAACTATCATATTCCCTACCGGAGCCTGTACTCGGCCAACGCCGGAAATCTGCTGTTCGCCGGCCGCAACATCAGCGCCTCCCACGTGGCGTTCGGCACGACGCGCGTCATGGCGACCTGCGCGGTCATGGGGGAAGCGGCCGGTACCGCGGCCGCGCTGTGCGCCGCGAAGGGCGTATCGCCGCGTGAGATTTACCGCTCGCATCTGCAAGAGCTGCAGCAGACGCTGCTGCGCCAGGACGCTTCCGTCATCGGCCTGCGGCATGAAGACGATCTGGACCTGGCCCGCCTGGCGCGGGTCTCGGCCTCGTCGGTCCGCAGCACTATCGGCGTGGATACACCGCATGAACCCTATCGTCTGAAGCGTGCTGCTGCGATCCTGTTTCCTGTGGAGCCCGCGATGCAAGGACTGGAGCTGCTTGTGGACGCGGATGAGGATACCCGGCTTACGGTTGAGTTATGGCATACCGGAAGGCCGGAGAACTACGTGCCGCACTCGAAAGTGGCTGAAGCCGAGGCCGCCGTTCCGAAGGGAGAAGCGCAGTGGGTATCCCTGCCCCTCGCTTGGGAGCCGGATGCTCCGCAGAACGCTTTTGTCATTATCCGCGAGAATCCGGGCGTCAGTCTGTACCAGGCGGCCGAACCGTTCACCGGCGTCCTCGCTTTCGAGAACGGAGCGGTCCCGAATGCATCGTCCAATCTGGAGGATCATGACGAGAATCAGCCCGTCGTGGCCTGGAGCATGAAGGCGCTGGTCCGCCGGCCGTTCTGCTTCAAGGTCCAGGGGGCCACTGGAGCCTATGCGCCGGAGAAGGCCGTTGGTGGATACAAGCGTCCGTTCGGCGGGCCGAATCTGTGGGTATCCGAACCGATCGGACCACAGGATGAGGCCTGGCTGCAATTGACGTGGGAGCACGAGAGATCAATGGAGGAAATCGTTCTGACGTGGAACGACGACGTGAATGAGGATCTGATCAACCTTCACCATCACCGCACACCATTCGATTTGATCCCGGAACTGGTGAAATCGTACCGGATTGAGGCCCGGGTCCAAGGGCAGTGGAGAACCGTATACTCCGCTAAGGACAATCGGCGAAGAAGCAATCGCATCCGACTGGAGGAGCCGGTCTTGGCCGATGCGGTACGTGTCGTCATTGAGGAAACGAACGGCGCTCCCTGCGCGGAGCTGGTGGAATTTCGGGTGTATTAAGTTAAGGCAGCCTACCCTTCCGGGTGGCTGCCTTTTTGAATGCCGTCCGCCCGAATTTGATTATTTCCCCACAATAGACGGCTGGTCCTAGTTTGAACCACAGAATGAGACGAAGTTCCCTTTTTATTGGAAAACTGAACCAAATCAGGGTCCAAAACGTACTACAGTATAACCTGTATAAAATGAACTAAAGAAGAGGGTTGATCTTCAGTTCATTTTATATAATTAAAGGAGGTTCATTCATGAAGAAAAGCATGGCATGGCTTCTGGCCGCCGCGCTGACATTGACGCCGCTTGTTCCAACCGCGGCGATGGCGTCCGGCACGGAGTCAGCGGTTCCCGCCCAGGGACTGAAAACATTCGCCGCGAAAAAGGCGGCACTGCTTACCGAGCAGTACGGAACGACCAGCGTTCAGTACGCGCTCATCGATCACGGGAGCATCAAGGTGTCCGGCCAAACCGGGAAAAATGATGAGAAAGGGACAATTCCGCTTACCCCAAGCACATTGTACGGCATCGGCTCCACGAGCAAAATGTTTACCACCGCTGCCGTCATGAAGCTGGTTGACGAGGGCAGAATCGACCTCGATGCCCCGGTGGTGAAGTACATACCGGATTTTAAAATGAAGGATGAGCGTTATAAGCAAATTACCCCGCGCATGCTGCTGAACCATTCCTCAGGACTTCAGGGCTCGAGCCTGAATAACGCGTTCTTGTTCGAGGATTCAGACCCTTACGCCCATGATATGCTTCTGCAGCAGTTGTCCACGCAGAGCTTGAAGGCCGACCCTGGCGCCTTTTCGGTCTACTGCAATGACGGCTTCACACTGGCGGAAATTTTGGTGGAGCGCGTAAGCGGGATGAAGTTTACCGCTTTCGTTCATCAATATATGACTGAGCCGTTAGACATGAAGAATACCAAGACCTCGCAGGACATGGTGGATTCCGCCCAAGCAGCCGGCCTGTATTATCCAGGGGTTCCGCAGCAGCTTCCGAATGAAACGGCGAATGTCATCGGCGCGGGAGGCATTTACTCCACGGCGGAGGATTTGGCGCGGTTCGCGCAAATATTTACCGGCGAGAAGAGCATTCTCTCTGCCAAAGCTGTAGAGGCCATGGGACAGTCCGAATATAAAAAGGGACTTTGGCCTAAAGATTCGGACAATTCCTTTGATTATGGCCTCGGCTGGGACAGCGTGAGATTGTATCCGTTCAACGATTACGGCATCCAGGCGGTGGCAAAGGGCGGAGACACGATCCTGTACCATGCCTCGCTGATCGTCCTTCCGGAGCAGGACATGGCTGCGGCCGTGTTATCCTCGGGCGGCAGCAGCTCGACGAACCAGCTTCTGGCCACCCAGATTCTGCTGGAGGCATTGAAGGAAAAGGGAGCAGTCAAGGAGATCAAGCCGGACAAATCGTTCGGCAAGCCCGTACCGGCCAGTCTCCCGGAGGACATGAACAAGTATGCCGGATACTACGGATCGACGGGCCAGCTGGTCAAGGTTGATCTGAAGGAAGGAATCATGTCCGTCACGGTGCCGAATGTGCCGGAGTACCCGGCGGAGAAATACGTATACACGGCAGACGGAACGTTCGTGGACGAAGCGGGGACGGCGAAGCTCAGCTTCGTGAAAGAAACGAATGGACTCACGTACCTATGGGTCCGCCAATACAGCACGGTACCTGAGCTCGGGCAAGTGGCGATGTCCCATTACCTCGTCCAGAAGCTGGACAGCAACCCGTTGACGAAGGAAACGGCAGCTGCTTGGTTGAAGAGGGAAGGCAGAACCTATTACCCGGTCAGTGAAAAATACACGTCGATCATGTACTTGATGAAGCCGACGCTCGAAATAAAGCTTACGAAGGAATTTCCGGGGTATTTGAACGATAAGCAAATTACCGGGCCGGACACGGCGGTAAGCGTCCTGCAGGTCCCAGGCATGGGAGGCCGGGATACGGCGGGATACAGCTTCTACCAGAAGGATGGCGCCGAATACCTGGAAAGTGCGGGAAGCCTGTTCGTCAGTGAGGATCTGGTCAAGCCGCTGTATCATGGCAAACATTCGGCGGTAACAGTAAAAGAGGACGGCTACGCAAGATGGTTTACAGTACCTGCCGCGGCAGCGGGCAAGACCATGACCGTGAAGCTGCCGGTCGAAGGCGGATTCGTCGTCTATGACGCCGCAGGCCAATGCGTGAATATGAGCGAAGTAAGCGGTTCGAACCAAGTCGTCCTGCCTAAGGACGGAACGATTGTTTTCGCGGGTGACGCCGGTTCTTCATTCAGCATCAAGCTCGACAAAAAGTAAGATCATGATTTGAAAGCAGCCATTATATTTTCATATTTACATCTGTCTGTATAAAAAACCACCGCTCTCTTTACCTGAAGAGGGACGGTGGTTTTTTCTTGTGTGCGAATCATTATGGCGCCAATCAGGAGCAGGAAGGATACCGCAGCCACGCAAACCGTTCGAAAACCGTTCGAAGCAACCGATCTATTTCCTTTCCTCTGCCCCCGTTCCAGACTCCTGAATCAGGACATGTTCCTCATGCCACCATAGCGCTTCCTCCGGCTCCTCCAGAAGCTCTTTGATTTCATGCTTCTCCGCAACGGCAGGCGGGGAGCCGCGCAGCGCTTTGCCCGAGGTTTCGGTAAACCAGAACGTCACGACGACCAAGCCGATGATGGACGTAGCGATCAGGAAATAGGCTGGTACGAGATTGTTCTGGGTCAGATTGATCAGCCAGGCCATCACGAGAGGTGTGGTTCCGCCGAACAAGGAAGCCGAGATATTGTACGTGATCGCCAGCAGGCCGTACCGGACATCGGTAAAAAAGAGCGCAGGCAGCACGGAAGGCATCGTTCCTTCGAAGCAGGTGAGGAACACGGCCAGGATCAGCAGCCCCAGAAACACGAGCCCGAGCTTGCCGCTGCCGATCCATAGAAATGCCGGGAGCGAGAGAACCAGCAGTCCCGCCAGCCCGATCTGCATAATCCGTTTATTGCCGAACCGGTCGCTGAAATGGCCCATGGCCAGCACGATCGGAATCATGATAAACATGACGATCAGAATCAGCAGCAGTCCTTCACCTTCCCCGTAACCCAGCACGGCGGTCAGATGCGAAGGCATATAGGACAGCACCATATAATCGACGACGTTAAAGAAAAAGACCAGCACGGTGCAGATCAGCATGACCTTCCAGTGCTTCGAGAGCAGCGCCCTGAGCGGTTCCTTCGGCTTGTTCTCATCCTTGGCCTTCTCCATCGCTTCAAAAGCAGGCGTTTCCTCCAAATGTTTGCGCAGATACAGCCCGACAAGGCCGATCGGCGCCGCAACGAAAAAAGGAATTCTCCAGCCCCAAGCCACCATCTGCTCGGAACCGAGAAGATAGGTAAGCAGCGTGACCAGCCCGGACCCGGCAATGTAACCGATCAAGGTTCCCACTTCCAGTCCGCTTGCTAAGAAGCCCCTCCTTTTGTCGGGCGTCGATTCGGCGATAAAGGTCATCGCTCCCGAATATTCGCCCCCGGTGGAGAAGCCCTGCACCAGCCGGGCCAGCAAGAGCAGGACCGAGGCGGTCACTCCAATCGATGCGTAGCTCGGAATGAGGCCGATGCAGAGCGTCGAGATCGCCATCATCAGCAGCGTAATGGTCAGCACCTTTTTGCGGCCCCAGCGGTCTCCGAGGCGCCCAAAGAACAATCCCCCGAACGGTCTGACGATAAAGGCGATGGAAAATGTGGCGAACGTATAGATGAGCTGTACGGAACCGCTCAAGGACGGGAAGAACACCTTCCCGATCACGACGGCCAGATAAGAATAGATGCCGAAGTCGAACCATTCCATCGCGTTGCCGAGGGCCGTTGCGACCACGGCTTTTCTCGCCATGCTTGCGTCGACGATGGTAATGTCGTCTTGATGCAGCTTGGGCTTCGGCCGTTTGCCGATCCGCGGCCAATGGTACTTATGCTTTTCCTGGCTGTTCATCGCGATAACTCCTAACGACTGAGAAATTCACTATCGCCGTTAGTATTCGCTGGAAATGGAGGGAAGATGCATTAGCAGGAGATGGGCGGTTTAGCGGTCGTGAAGACCCTCCAGCACTTCATCATTCCGTTCCAAGTCTTGCGAGGCCTTATGAAGGGAAGCAGAGCTGATTCCATCCCCTGCCCCGTACCGCTCCAGCGCTTTTACCGAAGCCTCCAGCATTCTTTTCTTTACGTAATCCCCTTCGAGCACCCGGACCCGCTTCCCCAGAAAACGCAGCTTGGATAGCAGAAACTCCTTCTCTTCCCCCAGCAGGCACACCTTCACCGTATACGTATCCTTGGAGGCGTCGTACTGCACCTCTTTATCAAAACAGCACAGCGCATACAAAATCCGCGACAGCTCCGTGTTATACTGCGGAATAATTTCGATGATAACTTCGGTCTTGCGGTTCTCCAGCGTCTGGCTGATTTTCTCCAAAATATCGTTTACGCGCGGCAGCGGCAGCTCCTCCCCGGTGACCGAGAGAATTTTATCCAGCTTCGTGCTCATGAAGGCGCGGTTACGGACATGATGCCACAGCAGGTACCATTCCCGCTTCACCATGGAATACTCCAGCCGGTAAGGCACGCCTAATTGGTTGGAGTAGACCTTTCCGCCCTTCAGGCAGTGGGTGATCCGGATGCCGCTCCGGTTCATGATCAGGCGGCGCAGCGGCCGCAGAAGAGGGTGGTACACCTGCTTTTCCCGGCTTTGGGCTTTCTCGATCAAATGCGAGCCCGTATCCAGGGGTTCATCTTCGGCCAGCAGCGCCTCCAGCTTGATCAGCGTTTCGGGCGTAAAAGCCGCGGAGGCGGCGGGATGCCCCAGCGCGGCTTTCAGCCAGGCGCGTTCGTGGGAAGTTACCATGAAGGTGCCGGAGTCTTCGAGACGCGAAATGATTTGGTAGTTAAAAATTTTCTCGAACAGATTCATAGTAGGCGCGTATCTCCTTCCATTCCGCGATCATTTCGCGGCGCAGCCGGATCGGCCCCAGCACCTCGCAGCTGGAACCGAAGCTTCGCAGCCATGGCTTGATCTCCGTCGTTCCGTTCACGGGTATTTCGTAGATGAAGGATTCGTCGTCTTCTTGGACGATTTGTCCCCACTGGCCCTGCAGCAGAACCCGCTCCTTAACGAAATTCGGACCGACCTCCGGGTTATAAAATTTCGCGCGGACAATGACCGGAGCGCCGGTGTCTATCAGCCAGCTGAAGCGCAGCTTCTCCAGCAGCTCCTGCTGCTTCGCCTCGAACCAGGCGGGGTCTGCCTCTTCCGCCTCTTCAAACTGCGTAATCCCTTCCATCCGGTACTTCCGGATGCCTTCCCGGCCATAAGCGAGCAGGTACCAGCGGCCGTATTGATGGTCGTACACGACCTTCAGCGGCAGCGTCTTCTCGAGCTTGCCCTGCGTCTCCCGTTCGAAGAGGGGATTGGTATTCTTGGAGGCGTAGCTCTTCTCCGTCTTGGGCGAGAAATACAGGAACCGGACCCTCCGGTGTCTGCGAATCGCATCCAGAATGGTGTACAAGTGGGCTTCGTCCAATATTCTCGAGTGATAGTGATATTTATACAAAAAGGGCGTGGCCGTCTCCGCATGGCTTCGCATCAGCTGCTTTTTCAGTCCGTCCCGCAGCAGATAGCCTTGCACGGATGGGGTTTGGGTGTTCGCCATGACATCTACGAAATCATACAAGTCCAGCAGCTCATCCTCTGACAGCTCCCGGGCAAGCTCGTTCCGGATGGCGTATTTGTAAGGACGCGTGCCGCCTTCTTTGCGGATGACGCCTACCTCTTCGAGGTATTTCAGGTCCTTGCGGATCGTCTTCTCGTCCGGCAGCGGAAGAGTGGAGGGAAGGGCGTTCGTGCAGAAGTCCAGCAGCTCCAGCACCGTGAGGGACTGTGTCCCGAGTGCACCGAGCAGAAGGGAAAGCCGCTCGCTTTCGGATTCCTTCAGGGACTTGGCGCGGAACAGGAACAGCAGCATCGGGTCCGCCGAATCGTAGTAGTTATACCGCATTCCTTCGCTGAATTCCTTGCCCTGATCTTCCGGCAGCTGCTGATACGTCGTCTGGACGATCTCTTTGAGGCGGCGGATCGTTTTATCGAACGTGTTCACGGAAATCCCCAGCCTCTTGGCAAACTGCTGCCGGTTATAGGCCCCGCTTGTCAGCACCAGCATCCGCAGAAACTGTATTTCCTTATCAAAGCTTTCCTTAGCCATGCTTGAGGGTTCTCCTTTTCCGAAATCATGTCTTCTTCTATTGTAACAGGCGGTCCGGCCGGATTAAATGATAACCCCTCCCTTGATCGACTCCGGAATGCTGCGCGATGAAGCAGCGAAAGGCTGCATGATATTCGTATAATTGCGTATGAACACATAGCCAAAGACGCCTCCGATTCCACGTATGTGGTTTTCGCAGGCGTCTTTGTTTATTTGTCTATAGCTTAAACTTCCGTGCCAGCCCCTGAAGCTCGACCGCAACCCCGCTCAGGTCATGGACATCGTCCTTCATATGCTGAATAACGGAGACCTGGTCGTTCGTCGACTGGGCCACGTGCACCGTTTGACCCGATGATTGCTCGAGTGCACCATTCAAATGGAGGAGCGTAGCCGTTACTTCTTCCGTGCTTGCTGAGATTTCCTCCGCCGAGGCGGATACCTCGTGCAGCTGCTCGGTCAGCTGCTGCACGGAAGCATTGATTTCTTCAAAAGCCTGCTTGGTCACGTGCATCTCCGTCATGCCGCGCTGAACCTCCTGCTGCTCCTTGTCGACGAGCATGACGGCATGCGAGGAGCGTTCCTGAATCCGGTTTACGATGGTTACGATATCGAGCGAGGACTGCTTGGAGTGGTCTGCGAGCCGTTTCACTTCCTCCGCCACCACGGCGAAGCCCCTTCCGTATTCCCCTGCGCGCGCGGCTTCGATTGAAGCGTTCAGCGACAAGATGTTGACCTCTTCCGCAATCTCCTGAATCGTGTGCACGGCCTTCCCGATTTCGCCGGTCTGCTGGTGAAAGCTGCGGATCACTTCCTCTGTCTCTTTGGAGCTGTGCAGAATGGCATTCATCTGGTTATGAATGCGCTCAATCCGCTCGCTGCCCGTATCCGCCTGTCTGGAGGAGCGATTGGCAAAGTCGGCAACGGCCGCCGTGGCTTCCGTAATCTTTTGAATCCCTGCAGCGACCTCCTCGACGGCTCTGCTGCTCTCTTGAATGCTGTGGGACTGAATGACCGCCTGGGAGGCGACCTCCTGCAGCTCCTCGGCATTGTGGGAAGAGTGCTTGGTCACCGTTTCGGCGTTAGACAGCAGCTTTTCGGTATTGGCGGCAATCACGGAGGATTGCGCGGTCATATTGGAGATCATGTCCCGGATCGCTCCAATCATCCCGTTAAAGCTCTTCGTGAGCTGTCCTAGTTCATCCTTCGATTGATAGCTGCCCTTGACCGCGAGGTTGCCCGACTCTGCCATGGCCATCACCTTCTGCAGCCCTTGAATCGGCTTGTTAATCATGCGGGAAATGAGAATCCCCGCCGCACCGCAGAGCAAGATCGCAGCCAGCACGACAACCACCTCGATGACCATGATGTTCCGGGCCTGTGCCGCGTTCATATCATTGAACTGCTCGGCGACCTCCAGATTCATGGACTTCATTTGTCTTAACACGGTGACGATGCTTTCGATATTCGTCCGAAAATTCAAATCATAGTATACATAGGCCTCTGTTGCATTGTCTTGACTGAGCAGTTCCTTTACGCGCGCATAATGCTCTTCGCCGCTTGCAACCAATTTCAGATACTGCTTGTACAGATCCTGGTCCACGGCCTCCTGCCCGTAACCTTCAAGCTGCTTTCTCGTTGCCGCGTCCTGCGCCTTAAGGTCGTCCAGCTTCGCCGTCGTGCCGTCCCGATCCACCCTGGCATCGCCGAGAATCAGCTTGGTTTGATAAGTGTCGATTTGAGTGCTGATCGTAGTGAGCTGGCTGAGAGCTTCGTTCGGCAGCATTTTGTCTTCGTACATTTCCTTCGCATTGGCATTGACGGCCTGTACGGACGCAAACCCGATCGTTCCGATGACAGCCAGGAAAAGTAAAGAAAGCACGATTAAACTGTTGATCTTAAGCGATATCTTTTGATTGGCAATCCATTTCATGACCCTTTCCCCCTTGGATATCTGTTTGTTGCTCGTCCTGCTGATTTTAAATTTCAAAATTATAAAGATAGATTTAAATAATATTTCGGAATATTTATTCAAAATTGTTAATGGGTGAGTGAGGTCGCCGGAAAAGCGCGAAATGAAGGAGTGATGACAGGCGCTTGGGGGGAGACATAGCTCAGAGATGATTGCACGATTGCCGTAAATAAAAAAACCGGCCATCGGATCGAATCCGGTGACCGGTTGCTTCATTTCTTTCCTTCTACTAAAACCCCATCCACGAATATCATCGTTTGATCTTTGAACTCCAGAATGAAGGTATTGTCGTAATCCGGGGAGGCGTGAGTTTGCGTACCCAGCGTCACCTCTTTGCCCACATTATCAAAGGGATTGTGAACGACGCCTTTCAGCTTGTAACGGAGCTCATGTCCTATGACGCGGTGCTGTTCATCGTAAATGAATTTGCTTTTATTCGAGAAGATTAAGTCCTTGCCGTTTTCCAGCGTTAAATGGACCTCGAAGCGATCGCCTGCTTGTTGATAAGAAATGTTGACGTCTTTGGAAGACACCGGCATGCCGATGGCAAACAGCCCGATCACCACGGCAGCGAGCACGAGCACACCCGCGATGGACAGGATGATCGTCCGAATGTTCCTCGTCCTTATCTTTTTGAGAAAGTCGAGTTTTCCGGCTTCCTCTGCGTCCAGAACGGGGAGGCCCGTTGCGATCGGCTCCGTCATCTCTTGGTAATACTGCCGGCAAGTCTCGCAGGCACTCAAATGCTTTCCGATTTCTTCGTTGCTATAGGAAGAGGTTAATTTGTCGGCATAGGAAGGCAGCAGATCCTGGATCATATCGCATTTCATAAGATTCTTCCCTTCATTAATTTTTGCTTTCCGCGGTAAAAGGTCACCCTGGCCCATGTTTCGTCCCTTCCGAGAATTTCGCCGATCTCCCGAAAGCTGAATTCTCCGGTTATGCGCAGGTACATTACTTCCTTCATGGCGGGTTCCAGGGACTGCATTTGCTTGAACAGCTCCATTTTCTCCTGGGCCAGAATGAACCGGGACTCCGGGGAAGCATGATCCGCCAGGGATACATCGGTGAACTCCTCGGCATGTCTCTTGGTCTGCTTATCCAGCTCCTGGTACCACACATGCTTGGCGATCTGACACAGCCAGACGTACACTTTGCACGTTCCATCGTATCTATGTATGGATTTTACCGCTCTGTAAAAGGTTTCTTGGGTGATCTCTTCCGCCTGCAAATGGTTATGGCACATACTGAACGCGAACTTGTATACTTGGGCCGCATATTCCCTGTAAAGCTCCTCGGTGTCCCGCATCCATTCACCTCCTTGTGCGATATATCCGGAAATGGCGGGATTCGTTACAGCTTGTTTTAAATTTCGTGAAATCTTGTAACGGATTGTATTGGCTTCTGCCCGTTCTGTTGCTATGATACTATATAAATTGGAATAAAAGATGGCGGTCTGTCTACTTTGAGAGTACGTCGATAGACGTTGTTCTTTCATAGCTTTACATCATAATAGATTCATCATCCAGGAGGGAAATCATTTGAGCACACAAAGTCATGGAGCACCATTGGAAGGGTTCGCCGAATTCAGCAGAAAGGTAGCCGCAGAAGGTGCCGTGCTGTTGAAAAACGAAGGACAAGTACTTCCTATTAAGCAAACCGAAAACGTTTCAGTTTTTGGCCGGACGCAGGTAAACTACTATCGGAGCGGTACCGGATCCGGCGGAAGCGTTCATGTGACGCATACGACGAACCTGCTGGATGGCCTGCGCGGCAAACCAAACATTCGCGTGAACGAGGCGTTAGCGGCTGTATATGAACAATGGATTGAACAAAACCCATTCGATAACGGTGGAGGCGGCTGGGCAGCTGAGCCGTGGCATCAGAAGGAAATGCCGCTGACGGATGAGCTGGTGGCTGAAGCGAGAAAAATATCATCGAAGGCGATCGTGGTCATCGGGCGTACGGCGGGTGAAGACCAGGATAACGCGAGCGAGCCGGGCAGCTATTTGCTGACGGACGAGGAAAAGGCGAGGCTGAAGCAGGTGACCTCCCATTTTGAGCAAACCGTGGTCGTGCTGAACGTCTCCAACATCATCGACATGAGCTGGCTTCACGACGCGGATTACGCTCACCCGATTCCTTGTGTCATCTATGCCTGGCAGGGCGGGATGGAAGGCGGCAACGCGATTGCCGATGTGCTGGTCGGTGACGTGACACCAAGCGGCAAATTGACGGATACGATCGCTTACTCGATCGCGGACTATCCGTCCACGCGCAATTACGGCAATGAGTTCAAAAATTTCTACGAGGAAGATATTTACGTCGGATATCGTTATTTTGAGACGTTTGCTCCGGACAAGGTTCAGTTTGAATTCGGATACGGTTTATCCTATACCGACTTTAACATGGAAGCGGGAGAAGCCAAGCGGGTAACGAAGGATGGCGAAGAGCATCTGGAGATTGGCGTCACGGTGAAGAACGTCGGGGCCGAGTTTGCGGGAAAAGAGGTCGTCCAGGTCTACGTGGAAGCTCCGCAGGGCAAGCTGGGCCAGCCGGCCAAGGCTTTGGCCGCATTCGGCAAGACGAAGGAGCTGCAGCCGGGCGAATCGCAGCATCTCACAATCTGCTTCCCGGTGGATGCCATGGCTTCGTACGATGACGCCGGCGTGACGGGACATCCTTCCGCTTATGTGCTTGAAGCAGGGACATATCGCCTGTTTGCAGGAACCAGCGTCAGAAGTCTGACGGCAATCGGCGTCGAAGGTCAGACCGGTTACGTCTTGGAGGAGCTCAAGGTCGTGAAGCAGCTGCAGGAGGCGATGGCGCCGACTGAAAGCTTCAAGCGCCTGAAGCCTGGCGTCCGCAAGGCAGACGGCTCGTATGAGCTGGTGTATGCCGACGTGCCGACGCGCAGCATTTCCATGGCGGACCGGATTGAGAACAATCTGCCGCAGACGCTTCCGCAAACCGGCGATCAGGGCTACAAACTGCGGGATGTGCATGAAGGAAAAGTGAGCATGGAAACCTTTATCGCGCAGCTGAGCGATCAGGATCTGGCGGTCATCGTTCGCGGCGAGGGCATGAGCAGCCCGCTGGTAACCCCGGGTACGGCATCCGCATTCGGCGGTGTGAGCGACAGCCTGCTCCATTACGGCATTCCGGTGGCCTGCACGGCTGACGGCCCGTCCGGCATCCGCATGGACAGCGGCCAGAAAGCGACGCAGGTTGCCATCGGCACGCTGCTGGCGGCGACCTGGAACACGGAGCTGGTCGAGGAGCTGTATGTCATGGAAGGCCGGGAGCTGCTTGGGTACCACGTGGATACGCTTCTTGGACCGGGGCTCAACATCCGCCGCAGTCCGCTGAACGGACGCAACTTCGAGTATTTCTCGGAGGACCCGCTTGTTTCCGGGGCATTTGCTGCGGCATGCACGCGCGGCATCATGAAGGGCGGCTCGAACGCGACGCTGAAGCATTTCGCCTGCAACAACCAGGAGAAGCACCGGAGCAAGGTCGATGCCGTCGTATCGGAACGTGCCCTGCGCGAAATCTACTTGAAAGGCTTCGAGATCGCGGTCAAAGAGGGTGGAGCGAACTCGATCATGACCTCCTACAACCCGGTGAACGGCCACTGGGCGGCTTCGAACTACGATCTGAACACGACGATCCTGCGCGGGGAGTGGGGATTCAAGGGCATTGTGATGACGGACTGGTGGGCGATCATGAACGACGTCGTAAACGGCGGACCTGCGGACCGGAAATATACGAACTGGATGGTCCGTGCGCAAAACGATCTGTATATGGTCGTCATGAACTACGGCGCGGAAATCAACGCATGGGAGGACAATACGCTGGAATCCCTGGCGAACGGCACGCTGACCCGCGGCGAACTGCAGCGCAGCGCGATCAACATTTGCGAATTCATCATGCACGCGCCCGTATTCTCCCGTGAGCCGGTCATTGAAGAGGCGGTTGCCGGATTCGCGGCCCAGCCGACCCTTTCTGACGCAGAAGCGAAGGCCTTGTCCGATAACGCCCAGGTGAAGCCAGCCGCATCCGGATCCACCATCGTGAAGGTCGATCAGGCCGGGGAGTACCGGATCATCGTGCGCATCATGTCACCGGAATCGGAGCTCGCGCAAAGCGCCTGCAACGTAACGCTGAACGATGAGCCGCTGACCACCATTCAGACGAACGGCACGGACGGCCGCTGGATTAAGCAAAAGCTCGTCAAGGTCAAGCTCGAAGCCGGCCTGTACGAACTGAAGCTGGATTTCGTGAAACCGGGCCTGCAGATCGACTGGATCGAATTCAAGCAAGTCTAAGTGTAAAGACGGAAATAAGCCGAATAGGCTGCCCGCTTACGGGTGGCCTATTCGGCTTGCTCGCCGTTTCAATTCCTTCTTCCATACTGCTTCGCATAGGAGAGGACATGCTGATACAGCGTCCGGTCCTTTAAAGTTTTGATGGGATAAATTTGAGGTCTCGTATTTACCTCAAGAATCCAAAGTTTTCTTCGGGAATCCAGGGCTACATCGAGCCCCAATTCCTTGAAGCCCTTTTGATAACGATCGAAGTGTTTCCCGGTGGAGATGCCCATCCGCTTTAATTCGGCTTCTATATGATGGATCGAGGCGGTATCGAAGCCTGCTCCGGACAGCGTTGAACGGAAGTTCCCGATTTTTCCGCCCTGATTATAATTGGTAACGATTTTATTGCCTGTTCCTAGTTTCAAGAAAAGAGCAGTGCTTTTCCATTTACCGCTGTTCGTTTTCTGAACCATGACTCTGATGTCAAAAGGCTTGCCGTTCGCTCGGGCCAAACGAATCCCTTTCTGCAGCAAATAAGACCGGCGGTTGGAAAAACGATTCAGATGAACGTATAAACGTTCAAGGGTAGGATGGTTTTCTTTATCCGCATTGTATTGTGTCTGATACCCGTGCGCAATCTTTTTAATCCGAATGATACGCGCTCCGCCGGACCCGGTGGTCGGTTTGAAATAGACCGTGGAATACGCAGAAAGCATGGACTTTAAATTATGTTTATTAAATAACATGGTGGATGGAACGTGTTTGCTTAAATTCGCGTGCTGCACGAGCCATTTGGTTTTGGTCCATTTACTTTTGATAGACGTGCTTTTGTATCTCATCATACCCCTCCATTCCATTCAGCATATGAATTGGGGAGAAGGCCTGTCACCATATATGCCTATAGTCTGAAACAGCTTTTATCCAGTGATGCCGAAAAAGAACGGAATCACGTGTTAGCTGGATCCGTCATTATTGCAGCAGATCTTTAAATGAAACCTTTCCCCCGTAATTAAGGTATTATAGGTTAAAACGTAAAAGTCGAGGAGGCAGCTCATCATGGGAATCTTATCAAGGTTCAAGGATGTTATGAAGGTCAATATCAACGCACTGATGGAACGGACGGAAGACCCGGAAAAGACCATTGATGAATACATGCAAAGCTTGAACAGGGATCTGGGAACGGTTAAATCCGAGACGGCTTCGCTGCTCGCGAGCGAGCGCAGAGCCAAGGCAGCGCTGGACGAGTGCGAAGACGAGATCAACAAGCTGCAGCGTTATGCCGAGAAGTCGGTCGAGGCGGGGAATGAAGCGGATGCCCGCAAATTCCTGGAGAAAAAGGTGAAGCTGGCCGGAAAGCGGGGCGAGCTGCAAGCGGCTTACGACCAGGCTTCGGCCAATGCAGCCAAGATGCAGCACATGCAGGATAAGCTGGTGTCGGACCTTGGGCAGCTTGAAGCGCGGCGCTTGGAGCTGAAAGGCAAGCTGGCGGCGGCGAAGCTGCAGCAAGGCGTGCCATCGGGCTCGTCATCGGGTAAGGTCTCGGCTTCATTCGCAGCGATGGAGGCCAAGGCTAACCAGGCGCTGAACGAGGCGGAGGCTCTGGCCGAGCTGCGGGCAGGGAAGCAAGAGGACGATCTGGATGAATTGATCGCGCAGCTGGAGAAGGATTCGGGCAAGCCTGCGGATACAGGCCATGGCGAGGCGACGAATGCCGAGGATGAGCTGGCGGCGATCAAAGCGAAGATGAATAAGAAGGAACAATAAGTTTCTGAATTGGACTTGAGGTGAGCAGATGCCGGTTATCGAATACAAATGTCCGAACTGCGGCAGCGGCATGGTTTTTGACAGCGCGACGGGAATGCTGTCCTGTCCCAGCTGCGGACGAAAGGACAACATCGAGCAAATTCCCGATCCGCTGGAGCAGCAGGCGACTGTGGATGACGGGTCCAAAGAGTACCACTGCACGAGCTGCGGCGCCGTCATCGTGGCCGATCCCGAAACAAGCGCCACGGTGTGCAGCTTCTGCGGCTCCGCGGTGGTTCTCGGCGACAGGCTGACCGGAAAGCTGGCTCCGGCGCTGGTCATTCCTTTCGCGGTTGGCAAGGAAGAAGCCGTGAAGGCTTTTAAGAAATGGTGCAGGAACGGCCTGCTGACGCCAAGCGGGTTCATGTCCGCGGATCGGATCAAGGGCATCACCGGGCTGTACGTGCCATTCTGGTTATATGAATTACATAACAATGTTGAGGTTCACGGCCATGCCACGAAAGTGAGGGTCTACACGAGCGGCGACTACGAGTATACGGAAACGCAGCATTTCGACTTTTACCGGAAAATCCGTTTGAATTACGTAAAGGTGCCGATCGACGCGTCGGAAAAAATGAACGATGCCTTGATGGACAAATTGGAGCCGTTTCCTTATGAGCGACTGAAGGAATTCAAATCGCCGTATCTTGCCGGCTACATGGCCGAGAGATACAGCTATGACGACGAGGCGCTGCTCCCGCGGGCGAAGGATAAGGTCAGGGAGTTCATCGATGCGTACATCGCTTCCACCGTCTCAGGCTATACCGCCGTCAGCTACACCGATAAGCTGATCGATACGAAGAACAAGCAAGCCGACTATTGTCTGCTTCCGGTTTACATGGTCCACTACGACTACCGCAAATCCGATTACATGTTTGCCATGAACGGGCAGACGGGCAAGGTCGTAGGCAAGCCTCCGATCAGCAAGGCGAAGGTGGCGGCCTGGTTCGCGGGCATCTTCGGGGTTTCTCTCCTGTCATTGAAGCTGATTTCGTGGATGATGGGAGGCGGATTTTTGTGAAAAAGCGTCTTGCGGGCCTCGGCTTGCTCGCCTTGTCGATAATTTTCACGGCGTATCTCGTTTTTCCTTTTCCAATGGCGCATGCAGCGAATGACAACCAGCTGATTTATGATGAAGCCGGGCTGCTCAGCCAGGAAGACAGGTCCGAACTGAACGCCATGGCTCATGAGTACGGCGCCAAACGGGAAACGGACATCATCATTTTTACTTCCGATAATCCCGAAGGCAGGGACGTGCAGGAAATGACGGAGGAATTCTATGACGAGCAGGCACCGGGGTATGACAAAGCCCACGGCAATGCCGTGATATTAACGCTGGACCTGTACCATAGGGATATCTATCTCGCCGGGTTTTATAAAGCGGAGCAGTACCTGGATGACGCCAGACTGGATAAAATCCGCAGCAAAATCACCCCGGATTTATCGGAGGGAGATTATCGGCTCGCCTTCGGGAAATACATCAAGACGACGTACAAATATATGGGCTATAAGCCGGGCGTGAACCCGGACAACATCCTGTTCAATATCTGGTTTCAAATTGGAGCAGCGGCGGCAATCGCAGGAATCATCGTCGGCATCATGGCTTTTCGCTCCGGCGGGCGTGTCACGGTCAGCGGACGGACGTATGAGGATAGCGGCACGTCGGGCGTTCTGGACCATCAGGACCGGTACATCCGCACGACGACGACGAAACGCAAAATCGAGAAGAACACGGGCAGCGGCTCAGGTGGCGGCGGCACGACCAAAGGCGGCCATTCGCACAGCGGCAGCAGAGGATCATTTTAAGAGAAGGGTAGGGATAGGGTATGGGATTTTTCAAAAACCAGTTTTCGAATGTAGTGGAGTGGGAAGAGTTCAGGGATGACATGATTTTCTGGAAATGGAGCAACCGGGAGATCAAAAAGGGAAGTAAACTGATCATCCGATCCGGCCAGGACGCGATTTTCCTCAATAACGGCAAGATCGAAGGGATTTTCGAGGACGAGGGCGAGTACAGCATCGAATCGGACATTATCCCGTTCCTGTCTACGCTCAAAGGGTTTAAGTTCGGCTTTAACAGCGGCATGCGGGTGGAAGTGCTGTTCGTGAACACGAAGGAATTCACGGTCCGCTGGGGAACGCAAAATCCGGTGCTGATCCCGACGCCTCAACTGCCGGGCGGCATGCCGATCCGTGCCAACGGCACGTTCAATTTTAAAGTGAATGATTACGTCACGCTGATTGATAAGGTTGCGGGCATCAAGGACAGCTATCTCGTGGAGGACTTGAAGCTCCGGATCACGGCCGTGCTCGACCAGCTATTAATGAAGTGGATCAGCCGGGAAGGCAAGGACATGTTCAACCTGCAGGCGAACGCGTTCGAAATTGCCAAGGGCATCCGTGAAGACCTCGATATGGAAGTGATGGGTCACGGCATGACGATTACGGGCTTCCAGGTGATGAGCTTCAATTATCCGCAGGAAATCCAGGATATGATTACGAAGACGGCCTCCCATGAGATGATTGGCAACCTGCAGAAATATCAGCAGGTCAGCATGACCGACGCGATGTCCTCCGGCAAGCTGCAGGGCGGAGGGGCGGCCTCGGACATGGCGGGTATGATGATGGGCATGAACATGGCGAACGAAATGATGAAGAACATGAATCAAAATCAAAATCAGGATCAGAATCAAAAACAAAATCAGGATCAAAAGCCGCAAGCTCCGAAAAATCCGGAATCATCGGAGACCGCAGCCCCCCAGGGCGGCAAGAAGTTGAACTTCTGCCCGAACTGCGGCGCGAAAAACGAAGGGGCCAACTTCTGCCCGAACTGCGGCCAGAAGCTAAGCTGACCTCCTGCTAGGGAGTTTGGCGCAAGGCCTTCGTTATGCCCTCGTGGGGTATTGCGTATCCAGCGGCGAATGAAGATTTTGACAAGGGATTAAACATCGGGGCAGTTTTTGTTGGATGCCGCATGTTTAATCCTTTTTGATGATATACATGAGTACAGTACAGCCGCACCCTGGACAGCTTGATGCAAGCCCGAAAAGAGCCGGAAAAACGGGCATAAAAAATTTTTTTTAATTTTACACGTTCTGGAAGTATCTATTCGTATAAAACTGTGGTATAATGAGGATATTGTAATAGCGACCTAACGAATTCACATAGCGTAGAGGGTTATTCGCGATCATAATAACCTTGTACGATATGTGATTTTTATTTAAGAATAAGAATGCCATATAATAAAATTAAAGGTGGTAATTGGTAATGGAAACAGGTACAGTAAAATGGTTTAACGCAGAAAAAGGCTTTGGCTTCATCGAAGTTGAAGGCGGAAGCGACGTATTCGTACACTTCAGCGCAATCGTTGGAGACGGCTACAAATCTTTGGACGAAGGCCAACGCGTAGAATTCAATATCGTGCAAGGCAGCCGCGGACCACAAGCCGAGAATGTCGTAAAACTCTAATTTAGAGCTTGGTGCCCCCGAACAGATTTGTTCGGGGTCATTTTTTTAGTTCTCTTTGCAAGAGTTGGGTCGCACTCATCAACCGTTTGTTTTATTGCCGTAACCTATACTGGATAGAAAGAGGGATGCATATGTACAACTCACGAAAAAAACCATTGGAAGATCTGCCTACAGAACTCACGGATATATGGTCTTGTTCGAACGAGAACTGCAAGGGATGGATGCGGGATAATTTCGCTTTCTCCGAAGCGCCTGTATGCCCCCAATGTCATTCCAAAATGGTTAAAGATCAAAGAATGCTGACGGTGTTGACGAACAATAGCCCCAGTCAGTCCAAGAAATAAAGATAAAAGCCCTTAACGGCGGCGAATTGTAGATATGCCATCCACGATTCGTTTCCACCGTGAAGACCCGTTCCGCATGAGGATCGGGTTTTTTCTTTTGTGAGCAAATCCGTCATTTACAGCTTTTGGCGGATAGGAATACTCTCATAAAGGTCTGTTCCTTGATGAACGGGCCTTTTCCAAATAAGGGGAGACGTGCTACCATGTGCATTAGACAAAGAGACGGAATGATTTCGGAACATGCGCGAGGCGAGGAGGATTCCATCATGAAAGTAGATCAGATTTCCATCCAAGGGACCGGAGTATGGAATGAGGATGCCGTCGTCATCCACCCGGGGCAGCGGCTATACGGCGTCATCGACGGTGCCACCTCACTGGTGCCTTATCGGGGTAGAGACGGGGAGACCGGCGGCAGGCTGGCTTCGCAGCTGCTTAAACAATATTTCGAGCAGCTTCCAGGCGAAGATCAACGCAGCCTGGAAGAGCTGACGATCGAGGCGAATGCCAGACTTGGGGAGGCGATGCGAGCCAGCGGAATTCGGACGGATCGTAAAAGCGAGCTTTGGACGGCGGCGGCCGCTTTGATCCGGATTACGGATCACCATATCGAATATGTGCAGGCAGGCGACTGCATGATCATGGCTTTATACCGGGACGGCCAGGTACGGACGATTACGCGCGATCATGTTTCGCATATGGGCCAAGTGTCCATGGCAACCTGGAAAGAGGGCATCGCATCGGGCATCCGGACCAGAGCGGCCCTCTGGGAGCAGGTGCTTCCGCAAATTGTCGGCAACAAGGATGTTATGAATACCGATGAAGGATATTCCGTGCTGAATGGACTGCCGGACGCAGACCGCTATCTGGAAAGCGGTAAAATCAACCGCATCCAATTGGCGGGGGTGCTGCTTGTGACGGATGGGCTGTTTTATCCGGAAGAGTGGCCGGCAGCTGAACCGGGAGTTCAGGACGGACTTGAAGAAAAGCTCCTGCGCCGCGTCGCTTCGGACGGGCTTGAGCCGTATGCCAGGTGGCTGGTGGACCTGGAGAAGGAGGATGCGGAGTGCATCCGGTATCCAAGGTTCAAAGTGTCCGACGATAAATCGGGAGTATGGATCGCGTTTTAGATCGGCGCGGAAAACGCCTGGCTTGGTACCGTCAAATGATTGTGGCGAAAGATGCTGTGCAAAGACACTGACAGAATGTCGGTGTCTTTTTTTGTTCACACCAGAAGGATCATATGGGCCTGCATGGGGCAACGGGCGCCTCGACTTTAAGTATTATTTGTATTATAATATATAATACTTAATGAGATATTGTAATAGGCAAGGGAGTGAAAAAGTGGATGGTGATTTCCTTACAACTGGATGGGGATACGCCTTTATATGAGCAGCTGCGGAACCAAATCGTGATCGGCATTGCCACGGGTCAGCTGGAGCCGGAAGAGAAGCTGCCCACCGTGCGCCAACTGGCGGAAGAGCTTGGAATCAACACGATGACGGTCAACAAAACCTATACACTGCTTAAGCAGGAAGGGTACATCGTCATCGATCGCCGGCATGGGGCCAAAGTGAGTCCGCCATCAGCGCGGAACCAGTCGGAGCCGTCCCCGGAGCTTCAGGATCAGCTTCAGCTCCTGATCGCGCAGGCGGCGATTCAGGGAATCAACGAGTCGAGGTTCCAGAAGCTCTGCTCGCAGATCTTCTCCACGATGATGTATCGGCACCCCTAAACGACGACTGAATTGAGGTGTTTGGATTGCTAATGTTAACGTTTATTTTGTTATTCACGGCCGTGATCTGTTATATCGTGCTGCTTGCAACGTATAAGCCGCAGGCCAAGTACCGGGGAGGCATGCTGTTTGCCGTGACTTTGCCCGAAGAGGCTCTGGAGCACGCGGAAATCCGCCGCATACAGGTCCGATTTCAAGCCTCGCTAACCCGGGCCGGCATTGGACTTGCGATCGGGCTGGTTCCCTTTGTCGTCCTTTATCGCTGGCTTCCTTACCAAATTCTTTATTTCTTCGTGTGGTTAACGGTATTCATGATCATCATGGTGGTTCCTTTTCGGAGGGCGTTCCGGGAGACGCTGGCCTTAAAGCGCCAACATGAATGGTTTGTCGGCCAGAAGAGCGTGATTTGGACGGATCTGCGGGTGGCTCAGCTCAAAAATCAGCGTTCAGCTTCATTATGGCTTTATGTGGTTCCGTTTGCGATGAATGCGGGTTTGCTCTTGTGGACGATTCGCAAGGATACGGAGCTTGCCGGCATCGCGGCGAGCGGGTTCATTCTGACGGCCCTCTTCCTCGGCATCTCGCTGCATATGCGCCGGATGAAGGCGAAAGTATACAGCATGAACACCGAGGTCAACCTGATATTGAATCAGGCGAGACGAAGATCGCTTTCCTATCTGTGGCTGTGGCTGGCGATTGCCGAAAGTATCCACCTGGGCTTCCTTTACATCCTCCTGCTCAATGAAAATACGGCCATGGACGGCATCTGGCTGGCGATCATGCTTCTGTTCACGGCGCTGCCGGTCGGCGGTGTGTTTTACGTGTACCGCAAAATCCGAATTTTGGAGCAGGAGGTATTATCCCAGGACGGAAAAATCGTGTATACCGATGAGGATGAATATTGGGCGAACGGCTTCACTTACCATAACCCGCATGACAAAAGCATTTTCGTGCCCAAACGCGTAGGCATCGGCTCGACAGTCAATACCGCGACCCCGGTCGGGAAAGTGTTGGTATGGGGAACGGCGGCGTTGACGGCCGTGGTGATCCTTGGGGTCTCGTTCATGCTGATCCGGTCAGAGCTCACATCGCCTACGCTTGCCGTGACGGATAATCACAGGGTAGACATTCAGTATCCAATGTATTCCTATGATTTTGATATCGGTGATATTGAAGAACTGTCGCTCGTTGACAGCGTTCCCTCCGGGGCCAAAACGAACGGCGAAGCCACGGGACAGTATGCGCGGGGGCATTTCCGCTTGAAGGAACTGGGCAAAACGAGATTGTATGTTTTCAAGGACAACCCGCCGTATATCCGCATCAAGCTGGGGAACGGGTACATTTTCTATAATGAAAAGGATCCGGAGCGGACGAAGGAAATCTTTAAACAGCTGCAGCAGCAGGCTGGAAAGTAGCGGAACGAGTAAGGCTCATCTTTACAGACCGGGTTCAGGAGAATCCGGTCTTTTTGTCGCACCGAAAGAATAGAAATTTTAAATTCAATCTTCCGGCAGGAAAGGGGCCCGCCGCCGGTGAAACGTAAGAGCAGAGTAGTCATGAATGCGATTACAATATGCTTGATGGGAGCTGATCGGCAGAATGGATTCGAGATCATGGAACGCGCAGTGGATTTGGGGAGGCGAGGAGGAAAGCCCGCGCAATGAATGGCGCTGCTTTCGGAAAGTGTTCGTGCTGCCGGAGGAGGAGGCCCCGGGAGAGGCCTGGCTGCATATCGCTGCCGACTCCCGGTATGTACTTTACGTGAATGGCGAAAGGGTGGGCCGGGGACCGGTGCGGTCATGGAAAGAGGAGCAGTTCTATGATTCGTATGAGGTCAAGCATCTGCTTCGTGCCGGGGAAAAGAACGTGATCGCCGTGCATGTGCTGCATTTTGGCGTGTCGAATTTCTATTATATTCGCGGGCGGGGCGGACTGCTCGCCGAGTTGGAGTATGGAGTACGTTCGATGGAGGCCGAAGCTGCTGAACGGAATCCCATCCTGCAGATCGGAACGGACGGGACATGGGCGACCTCCAGGCTGCAGGCCCAAAGCCCGCGATCGCCGCGGATGTCCTGCCAGCAGGGCTTCGCCGAACTGTATGATGCGCGGCTGTGGGATGAGCGCTGGACCGCGGTGAGCTATCGCGAGGAGGGCCCGGGCCCGGTTTGGGAGCAGGCCAAGGTCATCGGGCCGCCCGGGGTCGAGCCGTGGAAGCGGCTTATGCCAAGGGATATTCCTTTTTTGACGGAAGAAACAATCTATCCATCCCGCATCGTGTCATTACGCCGGGTCGGGGCCCCCGCATGGTCCGCCGTGCTGGATCTCCGCGCGGCCATGATGCCGGATAGTGTCGAGCACGCCAATCCGGTGAGCTTTGTCGGGTATTTGGCGGGCGAGCTGAACTTGAAAGAAGCCGGCGCAGTCACCTTTGGCTTCCCGGCCGGTCGGCGGACGGAGAAGATGTGGGTGGATGGCAGGCTGTGTACGGATTGGTCCGGGGATTCGCCGGAACGGTACTGCACGCTGGAGCTCACGGCGGGTACGCATTTTGTGCTGATCGACGTGACGTCATGGGATCATGGAGGAGGCTTCCACCTGGCGGCGCATGCCGAGGTACCGCTGAAGTGGAAGACGCCTGCAGCAGCTGGGCCGCAGCCAGCCGGCACGCCGCTCATGCTCATCGGGCCCTTCGATACGACGGTCCATATCGACCACCAGGAGCCGAAGCCTCTGCGGATGGATCATCCGGATTACCTGAAGGCGGCGGGTGCTGCCGACATGGAGGAGCTTCAGGCGTTGGCGGAATGGATTCAGCCGTTTCCGGCCGCGCTGTACAGCGAGGAGGACGTGCTCGGCGCCAATGTCTGGACAATAGGGGCGGAGGCATACAGCGTAACGTCGCAGCTGGAGCGGGCGATCCTGCCGACGCCGGAGCCGGCCGTGCTGCCGATGTTCGGGAACGAAGCCGGGGATTGTGAAATCGTGATCGACGTGGGCCAAGAAACATCGGGGTTCATCGGCTTTGAAGTGGAAGCTGCCGCAGGAACGATTATGGATGTGTACGGCTTTGAATATATGCGGGATGATTACCGGCAGCATACCTATGGTTTGGACAATACGATCCGTTATATCTGCCGGGAGGGACGGCAGAGGTATTTGTCGCCGGTGCGCCGCGGGTTCCGCTACCTGGTGCTGACGGTGCGCAAGGCGGTTGTTCCGGTGAAGCTGTATGAGGTGTACGTGAACCAAAGCACGTATCCGGTTACGAATGCAGGAGCTTTTCAATGCTCCGACCCATTGCTCAATGAAATATGGAACATCAGCCGTCATACGACGAGGCTGTGCATGGAAGATACGTTCGTGGACTGCCCGTCCTACGAGCAGGTCTTTTGGGTAGGGGACAGCCGGAATGAGGCTTTGGTCAACTATTACGTTTTTGGGTCGCTGGATATCGTCAAACGCTGCCTGAACCTTGTCCCCGGCTCGAAAGAGATGTCGCCGCTGTATATCGATCAGGTGCCAAGCGGCTGGAGCAGCGTCATTCCGAACTGGACCTTCTTCTGGGCCATCGCCTGCCTGGAATACGTGGAGCACACGAACGATACCGAATTCGCCGCGAAAATATGGCTGGAGGTGCGTTACACGCTGGAGCATTACCTGCAAAAGCTGAATGCGGACGGCCTCCTGGACATGCGGGGCTGGAATCTGCTCGACTGGGCGCCGATCGACCAGCCGAATGAGGGCATCGTCACGCACCAGAACCTGATGCTCGTGCTTACGCTGAACAAGGCGGCAGAGCTTGCGCGAATCGCAGGCGGAGAGGCCGCGGATATCGCGCGTATGAAGGGCGCAGGTGAAAAGCTGGCGGCTGCCATCAATGCTCATCTGTGGGAAGAGGATCAGCAGGCGTATCTGGACTGCATTCATGCGGACGGAAGACGGTCGGATATTATCAGCATGCAGACCCAGGTGCTCGCATTCCTTACGGGGGTTGCCTCGGATAAACGCAAGGAAGTTATCGGCTCGTACTTGCTGAGCCCTCCTGCGGCATTTGTCCAAATCGGCAGCCCATTCATGTCCTTCTTCTATTATGAAGCGTTAGCGGAGGCGGGGCGGTACGAACAATTGCTAAGCGACATCCGCTTCAATTTCGGCCAAATGCTCCGCTATGATGCGACAACCTGCTGGGAGATGTACCCGAATTTCTCCGAGAACCGGGCCAATCCGGAGCAATTGACGCGCAGCCACTGCCACGCCTGGTCGGCAGCGCCGGGCTATTTTCTGGGCCAAGGCATCCTCGGGGTCAAGCGTGCCGGCTCCGGCTGGACCCGCGTTCTCGTCGAGCCGCAGCCGTGCGACCTGGCCTGGGCCCGCGGCAGCGTGCCTTTGCCGCAGGGCGGACGAATCGACGTGAGCTGGAGCGTCAACGGTGATACGATGCATGTACGCGTAGCTGCGCCAAGCAGCGTCGAAGTTGAGGTGCGTGTACCGGAGGGTATGCGGGAGCAGGTGACCTTGGTAGGCTGCCGATCATTAGTTCAATAAGTCGAACACATAGGGCGAAGATATACCGTCAGCACGCTGACGGTATTTTTTTGTTCGAATGCGGGAATATCGTGAAGGAACAGCTGCCTTTAACTTTTCTTTAGCTTTCCTTTACCATCGTTTATTTTTCGTTTCAAATTATTTAATTTCCCTTCTTTATAATCAGGTTATCTTGGTGCCGGTCCAGGGATGTGCAAGGTCCGGCCCGTATGAACTGGGGAGATAACAGATGCTAAACATACAGAAGAAAACGGTCGCGGTGTTGTTCGGCGGCTGCTCGACGGAATATGGGGTATCGCTGAAATCGGCGGCTTCGGTCATCGATCATTTGGACGAGTCCCAATATGATCTGGTGCTGATCGGGATTACGAGGGAAGGCGCTTGGCTCCGGTACGGCGGTGGCACGGAGGACATCCGTGAAGACCGCTGGCAGACGCATCCGAGCTGCCTTCCGGCGTTCCTTTCGCCAAGCCGGGAGGCGGCGGGCATTGTGGAGCTGGCGGGCACGGAATATCGCCTGACCCCGGTCGACGTGGTGTTTCCGGTGCTGCACGGCAGGAATGGGGAAGACGGAACGGTGCAGGGACTGCTGGAGCTGGCCGGAATTCCCTTCGTCGGCTGCGGTTCATTGTCTTCTGCCGTTTGCATGGACAAGGGGATCGCAAGCCAGCTTGTGAAGGCGGCGGGAGTGGACACAGCCCTGTCCATCACCGTGTATGAGGGAGAAGATCTGTATACGGCGGTAAAAGAGGCCGAGCCGCTCGGCTTCCCGCTGTACATCAAGCCTGCCCGTTCCGGCTCATCCTTCGGAATTACCAAAGCTTACGACAAGCTGGAGCTGATGGAGGGCATTCGCTCTGCCTTTGCACATGATACGAAGGTCATTGTGGAACAGAACGTTGCCGGTTTTGAGGTCGGCTGCGCCGTTCTAGGCGATGTGGATCCGTTGATCGGGGAGATCGACGAGATCGAGCTGAAGGGTGAATTTTTCGATTTTGACGAAAAATACTCCCTGATCTCATCGACGATTCATCTCCCTGCCCGAATAGCGGAAGAAACCGCGGCGAGGATCAAAGAAACCGCAAGGCGGATTTACCGCACGCTGGGCTGCAGCGGCCTGGCGCGCGTCGATATGTTCATCGGCACAGACGGCCGCATCGTGTTTAACGAAGTCAACACCATGCCGGGATTCACGGCGGCGAGCCGGTATCCGAACATGATGCGCGCCAGCCATGTATCGTACCCGGAACTGATGGACCGGCTGATCCGGCTTGCGTTAGCGAGGGGGGCGTCATGATGATGCATACCGGCGGAAGCGTGATCCGCATAAACCCCGGGATGATTCATTCCGGTCCTTTGGTTCTGGTCAACGCCGAGCATCGGCTGCGGCTCGCCATGCCCTGCCAGAACCTGGCTGCCGTTGAACACATTACGCCTGCCAGCACGGAAGAGAACCCAATGCGCCTGGAACGGACATGCCTTCGGCAGCTTAGGGCGCTGATTGCCGCCTGCCATGCGGAGAAGAGCATCGGCATCGTAAGCGGCTACCGCACACGGATGCAGCAGCAGCGGATATACGACAAGTCTTACGCCGAGAATGGCGCCGTCTTTACCGCGAGCTATGTGGCACGGCCCGATGAGAGCGAGCACCAGACAGGGCTTGCGGTGGATGTAGGCGAGCTGACCACCGGCGTCGACTATCTCTGCCCCTCTTTTCCGGAGCATGGGGTATTCGCGGATTTTCGGCGGCTGGCTGCCGATTACGGATTTATTCAGCGCTACAAGCAGGGAAAAGAGCATCTGACCCATATCGCCTGCGAGCCCTGGCATTTTCGTTATGTCGGCGTTCCGCATGCAACGATCATGGAACAGTACGGCATGTGCCTGGAGGAATACACGCAATACATGCAGCAGTTTACGCCGGACGGGCCGCATCTGTTCAAGAAGCATAAGGAATATCTGATCGAAATGTTCTTGGCGGAGCCGGAAGAAGAGCTGGAGATCAAGCTCCGGATGCAGCCGGGCACCCATGTGGAGATATCAGGTAATAACGTGAACGGGTGCATCATTACGATGTTTCACCGACACGGAGCGGGGAACGGATTATGACCGGGTATCTCGCGCTGATGCTTATGGGAGGATTGTCGGTCATGGTGCCCGGCTTAATCCTGCTTGCGGTGCTTGGTTCGGAAAGCAGACGTGGCGTGGCGGGCGGTTATGATACGAAACGGGTCGTGCCGCTGTTGTCCGGCTATTCTTCTCTTCCCGAGCTGCGATCATGGTATCAAAGGACGCCCGCGGCTTACGCACCCGTTCATCCATCCGGACGACAGCGGAATGCTGCTCCGGGCGGACAGCGGGCGTGGGCTGAGATTCATCTGGGGCATTTGATGCACAATGCTGCGGAGCTGCAGCGGATGCTGCCCGGGACGACCCGCCTTATGGCCGTAATCAAGGCGGATGCTTACGGCCATGGCAGCATAGAGGCGGCTAAGGAGCTGAGCCTGGGCGGCATCCGGTATTTTGCCGTAGCGGAGATCGGGGAGGGGATTCGCCTGCGAGAGCACGGCATTCCCGGCGACATTCTCATCCTCGGATATACCTCCCCGGAGCTTGCCTGCGAGCTTGCCCGTTACCGTCTGACCCAGACGCTATTGAGCTGGGAATATGGCAGAGCCTTGGAGGCGGCCGGGGTTGACCTTCATGTTCATGTCAAAATCGATACCGGCATGAACCGGTTGGGCGAGCCGTACGATGATATTCAATCGATCATGGACTGCTACCGCTTTGAGCATTTGAAGGTCACGGGGACGTTCAGCCACCTGTCGATGTCCGATCAATTGGGCCCGGCAGAGACCGACTTCACGCGTGAGCAGTTTCAGCGTTTCGACCATGTCATCCGGCAGCTCAGGCTGTCGGGAATCGACCCGGGACTGACCCATGCCCAGGCCAGCTACGGCATCCTGAATTACCCTGAGGCCGGGTATGAGCTCGCCCGTCCAGGCATCGCGCTGTACGGGCTTCTGAGCCAAGAAGACGACGAAGTACGGGTACCCGCCGATCTGCGGCCGGTGCTCTCGCTGAAGGCGACCGTGACCCAGGTCAAGGAAGTGAAAGCCGGCCATCCGGTCGGATATGGCCATCGCTTTGTTCCTTCCGATCCTATCCGGATCGCGACTGTCTCCATCGGCTATGCCGACGGCGTACCCCGATCGCTGTCAGAGCATGGCGGCGCTGTTCTCGTCCATGGGGAGCGGGCACATATCATCGGCAGCATCTGCATGGACCAGCTTACCGTTGACGTGACATTCATCAACGGGGTTCGGCAGGGGGACACGGTGACGCTGATCGGACAGGACGGCTACGAAACCATTACGGCCGGCGAGATCGCAAAGCGCTGCGGCACGGTGACCAACGAGATCGTGAGCCGCCTGGGCGGCAGGGTGAAGCGGATGTATATCAACGATTAGCGGGTCGGAGGGCGAATTGCAGGTTTGTTCTCAGCAAGTACGTCGTCCCTGATACGAAGGACCTTTCCCGGGTGACCCTAGGAAAAGGTCCTTTTTGCTGCTGCTTACGAAGGTTCACTTCTGGCCTTGCTTCCATGTCGGGCATTTGGATTCAGCATCTGCTGCTGACGCTTGCTGCGATTCAAGGCTTACCTATGGGCCGATGCCGTCATCGGACCGTGCGGTACGGCACGAAATCGGGCGTCTGCCGGCTGTCCGGATGCTGCGGATTTCGGGTCAAATGGATGGCCGTCGATCACCCCCAAGTAAAGGTATTTACGTCTGAAAGGACGAATTATAGAAATAGAATCATTTGGATGAAAAAGGGAGAACGATGAGAAAATTATCCGCTTGTATCGCAGTGCTACTGTTTCTAATGACTGGCTGTCAAGGAGAAGCACCAACTGGCCCCTCACCCGCCAAGAGCGCGGAGGCGGGGGCTGAATCCGTTCAGGGGAATGCTGCGCAGGAAACCGGCCGGGAGCATGACGAGGCGCAGAAAGGCACGACGCCGGTGGAGGGAAGCCCGGACGTCCTCATTTCCGACCCCGGCACGTGGGATCATCCCGTGAAGAGCGTATTTGCAAATCATCGCGTGAGCATGGAAAAAGTTATTCTGCAGCAGAATCGGACCTATCCCGTTTTCTATGTGGAATTGCCTTTTGACGCTAAGGAGGCCGCAAACCGGGCTGAAATGTTAAAGCTCCTCGGCGAACTGGCCAGGGCTAACAGCTATTGGGATTTCAGAATCATGGATACGCGAAGGCAGCTGCAAATCGATGTTGCCTGCGACCGGACCCGCAAAACGATCGCAAGTACGGTCGTGAACGGCAAGATGCTGGCTCAGGATGCGGGAGAGATTCCGGCAGAGGACCGGGAAACCGGAAACGGCGGCTTCGCAGCTTACTTGGCCAAGGCATCGAATAAAACAGAGAAGCTGGACGTGAAGGCCCGCGGAGACTTGGACGGGGATGGTACGGAAGAACTTATAGCCGCATATATGGGCCGAAATTATGTCGTGAAGCAGCAGGGGAACGCCTATCTGAACTCGGGAGAGCTCGCCGATCCGATCGAGGCGATCGACCATGCGAACGTGAGCGTATCGATCCAGCCGCTGACAAAGGGACATGAGCGTTATATCGTCGTAAACGCGGAAAACGGGGATGAGGCCCGGGGTTTCAGCGTATACCGGCTGGTAAAGGGGCGGCCCGAGCTTGTCATGTACAATTATCCGGATGCTACCAATAGCGGGGAACGGCTGCTGAAGGACGTGGACGGCGACGGGATATCCGACAGCGTATCGGTCTACCGGTACCATGATTTTCAGCAGCATGTGGTGACCGTTTACGAGCCGTTTAACCGCTCGAAGCCCGAAACGTGGAAGCTGTCATACGAGAACGAAAAGGGTGTGTTCATGCATCCGGAAGCGGCCGTGGATGTCGTGCGCAATTGGATTGATGACATGAAAAACCAAGACTATCTGGAAAGCGAAATTCGTCAGCTGGCCTCCACCAGCCAGGCACAGACGTTTCCGGCCGCAAAGCATCTGAATCTCGGCCAGGGCGGCGACGAGCTCGCATATGTAACGGAGTCCGAAACAGGGAGCGGGGCCCTTATTCGTGTGGAGGGAGGCCCGGAGGGGGGCAGCCTGTATTTTACGCTGCAGCCATCCGAGCACAGGTGGAAGATTACCGCCGTTTCCAGCCAAGCGCCCCTGTGAATTCATTTCTTATATCACTTATATGCTGCTTCCGGCTTGCTGCCGGGGGCAGTTTTTTTGGTATGAAGCTTCATACAGGCTGCTCTTATTTCAAGAAAAAATATTTCCGAAAACCCCTTTAATCTGGAGTAACTCCATCCTTTATAATAGGGGCAAATCAATCCATCAGCAGGGCTCGGGCGAAATAAAAAAGCGGGGAGGAAAGGACATTTGATCATCTTGCGGAAGATGGCAGGCTCCGTTCGCGGAGCGTTTCGCTTTACCGGCACCGGGCTGACCCTGAAGCAGAAGTGGCAGCTGGCCCTGCCGGGCCCTATTCTGTCCGTCGGCGGCGTGCTCATTCATAACGTGTTCATCAAGTATTACACTGACATGATCGGGCTAAGTCCCACCTATGTAGGCTGGGTGTACATCATCTACAACATTTGGAACGCCTTGAACGACCCGATGATCGGCGTCTGGATCGACAAAATGAGGAATCACCCGAACCGCGGCAAATACGTCTATCTGATGCGTGTGACGGTTCCTTTCATGATCGTCTCCTCGTTCCTTATGATGCTATCCAGTCCGGACTGGAGCCAGTGGCTTATTTTCCTGCTGTACACGGTGGAGCTGTTTATTTACGACACGGCTGCAACCGCTTACAGCGTGGCCTATCAGTCCTATACGCTGATCGCGGCACCGACCAAGGAAGAGCGCGTCGACGTCAACATCATTCAGAACTACATCTCGCAGGCGATGTCCTTTCTGATTACGCTCATTCCGACCCTGCTGCTTGTCGGCGACGGAAGGCGCGAGATCATCATTCCGATTTTCACTGCGGTTATTGCGGCGGAGACGATATTTTTCGTGCTGGCCCTGCGCGGGCTACCGGATGATGCCCACATGCATGAGACCCTGCAGCATCAGCCGCTGAGCTCGCGGGAATTGTGGAGGGAGGCGTGGCAGATTATCAAGTCCCGCCCGTTTCTGACGTATGTGCTGTATTCGGTTATTACGCTGGGCCCGATCGGGTTTTATTTTACGCCCTATCTGTATTACATGGATGATGTGCTGAATGCGGACGGCCTGACGGCAACGGTCGTGGATGTGAGCACGCACGTGATCGCGCTCCTGTTTTTGCCCGTCATGGGGTATATCGTAAAAACGTTCGGCACGAAAAAAAGCGTATACCTGGGTACGGGCTTCGCGGTGCTCGGATACGGCGGAATCTTTCTCGCAGACAATCTTTGGGCAGCCGCCTTCTCCTATGTGCTGATCGTGTTTACGGTCAATTACTTCCGGACAGCAACCTCGCAGGTCGGGGCTTTGCTGATCGACGAGAACGAGCGCGTCACAGGCGTGCGGAAAACGGGGCTGTTCAACGGCCTGTTCTCCATCTTCATAATCGCCTTCTCCAGCCTGCAAACGGTCATTTTCATGAGCGTGATCGGGGCGTTCGGCTACGATGGGCTGGCCCCCGTGCAAAGCGAATCCGCGGTGCTCGGCATCCGGGTGGCGACAGGGCTGATCCCGCTGGTCACCGTGTTCATCGGTCTTATTCCGATGGCGCTGTACCCTTTTGACAAGCGAAAAGAGGAGGAGATATCCGCGTTCAGCAACTTTGCCAGAAGAGGAGGTCCGAAAGATGAATAGTCCGCTGCTGAAGCTGAAATTCACAATTGGAGAGGTGTCGAAAATTTTGGATATTCCCATCGATACCCTGCGCTATTATGACAAAATCGGCCTGCTTCCTTCAGGCGACCGGGACGGCAACGGTTACCGTTACTACGATCTCGAGCAGTTCGATTCGCTTATCACCATCCGCATGCTGCGGGCCATGGATGTACCGATCGAGCGCATTCAGGCCCTGCTGACCAGTGACAGCCTGGACGACGTGCGCATGCTGATCGCCGACAAGCGGCAGGACATCGGCCGCCAGCTTACGTTTCTGAAGCAGCTTTCCCGCAAGCTGGATGTGCTGGATGAGCAGTTCCGGCGCTTCGAGGACACGGATATGATCGAGCTGGTGAACCGGGGCCCGTACTGGGCGCTCCTGACGGATTCCGTCATGGAAAGCGAAGACAAGAAGCTCGGCAGCCGGGTTCAGCAGCAGGTTCGGAGCATTGGCGCCCACCAGGAGTGGCTGGCCTTCTGCCATATTATATCGGTCGTCTCGAAGGGGAATCTGGAGGCGGGACAGTATCACAGCTACCTGCATAACGGCATCCTGTCAACGTTTCCAATGGAGGGCGCCGGAGCCTTTCGGAGGCTGCCCTCCTGCTATTGCGCAAGAAAGTGCGCCATTATCGGCAGAGAGGGCTATGCCGAGCTCGACCGGCATTACGAGCAGATGAAGGCTTTTATCCGCCGCCGGGGCTTATGCATCGCTGGAGACTCGCTGGAGATCAATCTGTATAACCAGTACAACAAGCATTATATCGAGATGTACATTCCCGTGGCCGAAGCCGGGGAAACGGAAGGGGAAGATCAATGATGAAGAAGCTGCATGCCGACGGGCAGCGTATCGTGAATGAAGAGGGACAGCAGGTGATCCTGAGCGGCGTAAACCTGGTCTGCAAGGAAAAGTCCAAAGGCTATGTGACGCCTTGTGACGAAGGGCTGTTCGCCTGGTTCCGGGAGCAGGGCTTTAACGTGATTCGGCTCGGACTGATCTGGGACGGCGTCGAGCCGGAGCCGGGCGTATACGACGACGCTTATTTAAGCCGGATCAAGCAGCAGGTCCGCTGGGCGGAGCAGCAGGGCATTTACGTATTCCTGGATATGCATCAGGATCTGTACAGCCAGCTCTTCGGCGATGGAGCTCCGGCATGGGCGACGCTTACCGACGGTCTTCCCCATGCTGAGGGCAGCCTATGGAGCGATGCCTATCTGGAGAGCCCGGCGGTGAACCGTTCCTTGGATCAGTTTTGGGCGAATGCACCGGCACCGGACGGGATCGGCCTTCAGGATCATTATGCGGCGATGTGGCGGCATTCGGCGGCGTTTTTCGCGGACTGCCCCAATGTCATCGGCTGCGACATGATGAACGAGCCTTATCCCGGCACGCAGGGCCAGGAGGTATTCGGCAGCATCATCGCCGCCTACGCCCAGCAGGTGATGGGCGTGGAGGAACCGGCAATGGAGGAGCTGGCCGCGCTCTGGTTCGATGAGGAGAAGAAGCAGGAGGTCCTCGCGGGCATGGCCGACATGGCCATTTACGGAGCGCTGGTGGACAGCGCTAGGGAAGCATCACAGCGGTTTGAACGGGAGGTGCTTGCACCGTTCTTCGATAAGACGGCTGCCGCCATTCGCGAATCCGTGCCGGACGGATTCCTGATGCTTGCGACGAGCTATTTTGCCAACATGGGTGTGGAGTCGGGCCTGACGCTTGCGAGCAAGGACGGTGCCTCTCTTCCAGGGCAGGTCTTTGCTCCCCACGGCTACGATCTGGTGGTTGATACGGAGCATTACGAAATCTATAACCGGGAGCGGGTCGAGCTCATCTTTGCAACGCATCGAAAGGTGCAGGAGCGGCTGGATGTTCCGGTTCTGGTCGGGGAGTGGGGGGCTTTTACGGATCATCCAGCAACGGCGGAGCTGACGCGGCAGCTGGTAGCTATCTTCGAGAAATACTTATGGAGCAATACTTACTGGTGCTGGTGTGACGGGTTCCGGGAGGCTCCTTACAGCCAGGCGCTCCGCCGCGCTTACCCGCAGCTGATCGGCGGCGATCTTGAAGATTACCATTATGATTATGATACCGGAACGCTTACTATGGCGTTTATTCCGTCCGGCGGCAGGACGGTTGTCTATCATCCTCACGCAGGCCAGATCCATAAAGATATGATCCACGCTGCGGGGGCAGAGCGTTTAGAGGCAGAGATCCGTCCATATCCGGACGCCGAAAGCGGGCTGATCGTTCTGGAAATCCCGCCGGGGAACGGGTGCGTGACCGTGCGTGTGGAGGCTGCGGATTTGAGCGAACAGTAAGCTTGAAGCGGGCGTCTTGAAGACAGCAAGAAATGATCGGGCAGCTTGAAATGCGGGGAACAGGAAGGTACAAGTATAGGCCAGAGCCTTTTTTAGAAGGTTTTGGCTTTTTTTATGTTGCAATATACAGTTTAACTATATATAGTATAACTATACAGTTGCACGATATATAGCGGCACTGAACTGAAGGAGGCTTTTGCATTGAACAGGGACAAAAATCTGCCGCTGACCGAAACGGTGTATTATATACTGCTCGCTTTGCTCGAACCCGCGCACGGATATTTAATCATGCAGAAAGTGGAGGAGCTGAGCGCGGGCCAGGTGCGCATGGCCGCCGGGACGCTCTACGGGGCGGTGGAGAACTTGCTGAAGCAGAAATTCATCATGCCGGTCCATAGCGAGGACAGCCGCCGGAAGGTGTATGTCATTACGGATGCGGGACGGGCGATCCTGCAGCAGGACTACGAACGAATGCGCCATATGCTGGAGACGACGAATACGATCATGAGATAGAAACGGGGGTGCCGTCATGAAAAAGATGAAGTTTTTTACTAATTTTGATCATGAGGAACAATGGCTGAACGAGATGGCCAGGAAGGGCCATGTGCTGGTGGGAAAATCCATGACATACGAGTTCGCGGCATCGCATCCGGAGGAGGCAAATTACCGCATCGATTACCGCAGTTTTAAGAGCAGGCAGGACTTTGAGGATTACAAGGCGCTGTTCGAGGACAGCGGATGGATGCATGTAGCCGGAACGAAAAGCTCGGGCACGCAGTATTTCAGGCAAATCGGGACGGCGGGAAGCGGGGATATTTTCTCCGATGTCGATTCCAAAGCGGCGCGGTACAAACGAATCTCCGAGATGTGGTTGCAGCTCGCCTGCTGCTTTATTCCGCTCTTTGCGGTGCTGATTTCAACGGATGTCATTGATGTAACGGCCTTTGTGCAGCCGAAGCTCCTGTATTACACGCCGGGACTGTGGGACATGAGCGGAGGAGCCTTTTGGCGGGCATTCCTGTTCGAAACGCCTTTCGCCTTCTTCCGGGGATTCATCTGGCTGGTTATCCCGGCAATGATTCTGGTGTACGCCATTTTCGCTTACAAAGCCAAGAAGCAGTATGAGAAGACGCAGCAAGGGAGGTAAGGGGCGTGGGAATGTGCGCCTGTGGTCGCCATCTCCTCTTCAACATGTCAGAGTCCTCCCGGGATTTGATTCAAATGGTAAATAGTACCTTTGACCATCACTGAGATAACGCTGTAGTCTATTAGAGAAATAACGGACTAAGGACTGACATGATGAGCGAAGATGATTATGACGAGCATGCGAGAAGACGCTTTGAAGCGTGGAAGAGAAGCTTTGCCGAGCGCTACAGCCTCACGCAAAGGGAAATGGAAATTTTATCGTTGATCACGAGGCGCGGATACTCCAACAAGGAAATTGCCGAGCACTGCTGCATCACGGAAAAAACGGTAAAGAATCATTTGACGAATGTCATGGCCAAAATGGGCGCCCGTTCGATGCGGAGGCTGCTGTCGCTGTTCATTAACCACATTTGCAGGGAAGCGTAAAGGAATTGCCCTGTCACGAAAAAAGCCTCCCCGAACTGCGCTGCAGTTCTGCGGGAGGCTTTTGGCTGTGTATACTTTTAATGGAACGGTTGAACTATTCCATCCACTTTTTGTAGAGGGCGTCGAATTTGCCTTGCAGCTTCATTTCGTCCATCCACATTTCCAGGTAGCTCGCATAGATGAAGTCGCCGCGAGGAATCATGTAGCCTTTTTCGCTCTTCGTGAACGGCTTGTCGGTCAATGCTGCGTAAAGTCTGGAGTCCGCTTTGGCATAAGTCATGGCTTCGACGGTATCCGTGATCATCACGTCATAAGTTCCATCCGCAACAAGGTGAGGGATATCCAGGTTGTTTTGCACGACGGTAACATTGGCGTTTTTCAGGTACTGGCGCACGAATACTTCATTGGTTCCGCCCGGATTCACGCCGATGCGTACCGAAGGCTTGTTGATGTCTTCAATGCTTTGGTATTTGTCTTTGTCCTCAGCGCGAATCAGCGGCGCTTTGCCGAATGTTACGTAGCCTTGGGATACATAAGCGGTTTTTTGTCTTGCCGTATTGCGGGTAACGCCCCCAACAGCGATATCGAATTTATCGGCTTGCAGATCCTTCATCATATCGGACCATGTCGTTCCTACGAAACGCACTTCCACGCCAAGGTCTTTAGCGAGTTCTTTGGCTGCGTCTACGTCATAGCCTTCATATTCCTTGGTTGTAGGGTTCAAATATGTAAAAGGCTTGTAGTCGCCAGTCATACCCACCCGAATATATCCTTTTTCAATGATTTCATCCAGCTGCGATGCCGCCTGATTCTTGACATGACCCGGCGCGTTCGCGGATGCGGATTCAGCAGATACGTTCGGCGTGCTGAGCAGATCATGACCTGCATAGCCTGTTCCTGCCAAAGATAATGTGATAGCTCCGGCCAGTAATACTTTTTTCCAATTCTTAAACATGTTTGATTTCCTCCATTTGTCTCTGGTTGTGTTTTGTAATGCGGTTGTTGCGGATAATGCAGTTGAAGCAGTTGAAGCAGCTTGCAGGTGCACCCTGCGTTCTTCACTGAAACTGAGTCTCTTCTTCCAGGCATTCCCCCTTTCAAGTACTCATCGGTGTCAGTCGCTCATGGGGAAGCGGAACGCGGCGCTCGTTATACTTTAAATTTGGAAAGCTCCTTGCGCAGCTCATGGGCGACGTTCTCCAGCTGCTGCACCGAAGAAGCGATTTCCTCGACGGAGCGGATCTGCTTCTCGGCGGCCTCGGCAGCGTTGCGGGCGTCACTCGAAGTCATCAGGGCAATGGATTTCATTTCCTCCACGGAAGCGCTGACCTCCTCAGAGCCTGCCGACATCTGCTCGGAAGCTGCGGATACCTCGAGAATATGCTCGGCTACATGACGGGACGCCTCAAGGATGCTGCTGAATTTCTCGCGGACCTCCTCGATATAGGCGATGCCGGTCATGACGTCGTTCCGGTTGTCATTCATGACCAGAACCGCATTGCGCGTATCTTCCCGGATTTCGTTCACGATGCGCGAAATTTCTTCCGTGGACTGCCCGGATTGTCCCGCCAGCTTCTTGACCTCTTCGGCCACCACCGCGAACCCGCGTCCATGCTCGCCTGCTCTGGCGGCTTCAATGGATGCATTCAAGGACAACAGATTGATGCGGGTCGTGATATCCGTAATGAACTCCAGCATTTCTTCGATCTGATGCGAACGCTCATTCAGCCGCTCGATGGCTTCGGCGACCTTATCCGTCCCCGTACCGATGTTGCGGATTTGATGGACGGCCTGTTCTACGACAACCGTGCCGTTCTCGGCCTGACTCGCCGCTTCTTGGGCGGCTTCAGATACGATCGAGGACGTTTCGGCAATTTTGACCACGCCGCTCGCCATGTCGCTCATGGAGATCGAAATTTCCTCCGCACTAGAGGCATGCGTCGTAGCCCCGTCGGCAATTTGCCGGATGGAGGAACCGATGACGTTGATGCTTTGTCTTGCTTCATCGACACCGCCTGATACCGTCTTGGTGACGTCCATAACTTGGGACGAGGACTGGTTCACCCCTTCGATCAGATGCTTCAGATCGGTAACCGTCTGATTGAAATCACTGGATAGCACGGCGACTTCATCTTTTCCATGGACCGTAATCGTTTTTGTTAAATCGCCTTGCGCCACTTCCTTCACGGCGGTATTCAGCTTCTGGATCGGGCGAATCAAGCGGGCGGTGAATAAGTACGCGATGACAACAGCGACAATCAGGGCAATGACGGCAACGATAAGCAGATTGCGGGTCAGCTCCGTGATCGGCGCAAACAGCTCCTTGGTTGGGGATGTGACAAAAACCCCCCAATTATAGGTAGACGGCGCATAAGCGGCCGAGTAGTCTGCATTGTTTTTGGTGTAGTTGAAATATCCTGTTTGGCCTTTCGTCACTTTTTGGTAAGCTTCTAGGACAGGCTTGATGTTCTGCTCCTGTACGGTTTTCTTCAGCACCATCTCTTTTTCCGGATGCCACATGAATTTGCCGTCCTTGCTGAGCAGAAAGGCATAGCCCTTGGTACCGAACTTCTGCGTGGATACCGTTTCCTGCACTTTGTCAATCGGAAGCGTTGAACCCATGTAACCGTACTGTTTGCCATCCTTCATTAGAGGGATGATCATCGTTACGATATTGTTCTTCGTACGTTTGGAGACGACGGGCTCGGACACGACAATCTTGCCTTCTCCTTTGCCGGCTTCCTGATAGTGGACACGGTCTGATACGTCGGTGGTTTCGCCAAGGAAGTTAATGACGTTTTTTCCGGTCAAATCATAGGAGAAAAAGAACGTCTCATATTCCTTGTTCTGTTCCTGCGCTTTTTGGATCAGCTTCAAGTCCTCTTCCTTATTGCCGGAAATCAGCTTTCCGACCGATTCGACCTTGGCAATTTCCAAGTCGATAAACTCGTTGATGTTCATGGCCAGATTGGAGGCGCTAAGCAGGGCTTCCTCCTGGATGCTGTCCTGCAATAGACGGGATGCGCTGTTATAGCTGGCAAACGATGCAGAACCCAAACTGAGCAGCAAAAGAAGGCAAATCAATGTGATCATTTTTTGTTTAAGGTTGAAACGCATGACAATAAAATTCCTCCTTATTCATAGTTCTTAGGCCCTATCCGCTGCACTCTCTATTTCTCTGCGCAATTCTCTCTTTTTTCTCTCTAGGACTTGAACTCCATTAAAGTGGATAAATTAGGCAAAAGGTTTGAGACTTACGGAAAGACTCCACTTACCACTTATCGGCAGTTTTCTTCGTTTTTTAAAGTCATGCACCGCAAAAGGTTAAAATTTTTTATATAAAGCGTTTTCATCATTCTGAAAGCTTTACACAGAATTTGGTTCTAAAACTCTAGTTCTGTGTGACGTTAAAGCACTATATTTATAGGCATTAAGTTACAAGATTTATGATAGTTATGTAGGAGGTACGAAGGGGGTGGTATATCGCTACAGGCAGCAAAAGGGCTATCCCGGCACGCAAAGCTGCCGGGATAGCCCTACAAGTTGGATAAATAACGGATCTTTAGTCTGTCATAACAATAAATAAAGTTTAGCCGAGGTCTGCATGGTCCTGCAGTGTAATCATGGTATGTTCATGTTCATGAAGCTCGAACAGGATGACTTCATTGCTGCCTGCTTTGAGGAACGGGGCAGGGATATACAGGGCCCGCTGCGGTCCGATATCCCAGTACCGTCCGAGGTTCCGGCCGTTCACGAAGGCGACGCCTTTGGTCCAGCCAGCCACGTTCAGGAAGGTGTCGGTGGCCTCCTCCACATGGAAGGTACCCTTGTAGAATGCGGGAATTCCCGTCTCGGCTGCTGGCTGCGTTCCATGAGCCGCCTTTGGACTTCCCTTGGTAAAATGGAGCGCATTCAGATTATTCAGCGGCAGGGTGTACATCTTCCAGCCGAACAGGAACTGGTTGCCGAGCCGCACGCCTTCCGTAATTCCCTTGGGATCCTTCATGAATGGGCCATAATTGATCCGGCCCAGATTTTCGACGAGAATCCGCAGCTGGGCTCCCTCGGGAGGAATCGTCAGCTTGAGCGGCTGACGCTGCTGCATCCGGTCGACGACGCCTTGATATTCGCCGTTCAGGAAGATGAGGGCGCGGTCGCGTACTTCCTGAAGCACAAGCTCCATCGCAGGCCGCGGACCACTGATCTCCGTCTCGTACAGGATAAAGCCGTAATCCTGGTCGAGCTGCTCCATGGTGAGCGGCACGGCGCTTTCGATCGGAGCCGACAGTGCGGGCAGTGCATCGAACAAAGAGACCCGTTCAGGCAGCTCCACCGGTCCGTAGCTTTGCTTGGCAATCGGCTCGGGCAGCTTCAGCTCGGGAAGGTCGGCATACTTGGCGAGCATTGCCCGGAAGGCATGGAATTTATCCGTCAGATCGCCGCATTCGCTGACCGCGGAATCGTAATCATAGCTTGTCGTCGTAGGGGCGTAGCCGTCTTCACCGCAGTTCGCGCCGTTGTAGAAGCCGAAGTTGGTCCCGCCATGGAACATGTAAAAGTTCACCGACGCGCCTGCCTCCAGCATGCGGCCGAATACCTCGGCCGCTTCAGCGGCATTGCGGGTATGATGGGACTCGCCCCAGTGGTCGAACCAGCCGTTCCAGAACTCCATGCACATGTCCGGCTGGTCCGTCTGGTATTCGCCCAGCTTGGCGAAGGCTTCCGTTACCCGCGAGCCGAAGTTGACCGTTTCGAGGACGCCGGGTACCATGCCGCCCTGCAGCATGAAGTCGCCCGGCCCGTCCGAGGTGAAGAGCAGCACATCGATGCCGCGGGATGTCATCGCATCCTTCAGGTGGTTCAAATACCGGCTGTCGTTGCCGTAACTGCCGTATTCGTTCTCGATCTGCATGGCGATGATCGGACCGCCGCTCGTGCGCTGAAGCGGCACGAGCTTAGGCAGCAGCACGTCATAATAAGCGTCCACGTGATCGAGAAACGGCTTGTAGTTGCACCGAAGCCGCATATCCGGCTCCTTGAGCAGCCAGAACGGCAGTCCGCCGAATTCCCATTCGGCGCATATATAAGGGCTCGGACGAACGATCACGTACAAACCGAGTTCTCCCGCGGTTTCAATGAAGCGTACGAGATCCGCGCCTTCCTCGAAGACGAAGCTTCCTTGTCGCGGTTCATGGATATTCCATGCCACATACGTTTCCACCGTGTTGAAGCCGCAGGCCTTTAATTTCCGGAGCCGGTCTTCCCAGTATTCCGGGACGACCCGGAAATAATGGATCGCACCCGAAATGATGCGGACAGGCTCTCCATCGATAATGAACGATTTGCCTCTCGTTTCAAGACCATTCATGGCCCAGGGTCACCTCGCTTCTTCGGCTGCCGCAATCTCCGTGAGCATCAGCCGGTTTTTGTAGTCGGACAATTCGATCACTTGGCCATGCTGCAGCCTGGATTCCTCCGCGGCGAAGGCCATCAGGTGGCTGCGGACCGATACGCTGGCGGAGGAGAGACTTTCGCCGCTCCCGTCGCCGTAATGCCGCACCTCCTCGATGAAGGACCGGACGATGCCGGTATCTCCGCCGCCGTGTCCCGAGTCGGATGCTTCGATCGGTACGAGCCGCTTTTCCTTGCTTACGAATGAGTGGACCGTAATCGCTTCATCCTCCATATTGCCGCGGATATCGCCTTTGGTCCCCATGATCTGCACGATCCGGGTGTTGTCCTGCGTGAAGCCGCACATGCTGAATGTAGCCGTCGCGCCGCTTCTGAACTCCATGTTCACGACTTGATGGTCGACGACGTTGTTGTCGGTTTGGTAGACGCAGCGCCCGTACGGGCCGTTCCGGAGTGCCTCCAGGATGCCCTCGTCGGTGTGATGATCCGTAATCTTTCGCGCCCAGCCGCGCCCTTCGTTCATGTAATAATTCACGGCGTGATATTGGCAGTCCCGTTCCGCCGGGCAGCCCTCGATGCAGAAAGCGGGGGCGCCTTCGGGTTTATGGCCCTCATGGAAATGCATGAGGGATCCGAACGAGCTGATGCGCTCGCACGGCTCATCCAAGATGTAGGAGAGAATGTCCATGTCATGACAGGATTTCTGCAGAATCATCGGGCTGGACAACTCGCTGTTGCGCCAATTCCCGCGGACGAAGCTGTGAGCCATATGCATATTGCCCACATTCTCATTGAGCTGAACCGAAACGATATCGCCGATGGCTCCCTGCTCGATCTCCCTCTTAATCGTCTGCCAAAACGGCGTGTACCGCAGCACATGGCAGATGGTGAGCAGGCGATCCTGCCTCTTGGCTTCCTGCTCCATCAGGACGCACTCGGCGGGAACCGGCGACATAGGCTTTTCCAGCAGGACGTGATACCCCAGCTTCAAAGCCGCAAGCGTGGGCTCCAGATGCATGGAATCCATCGTGCAGATGATCGCCACATCGGCGAGCTTATCGCGGGCCAGAATGTCCCCGGCCGTATCGAAGAGCTGCGAGCTATCCAAGTGGTGCTCCCTGGCAAAAGCCTCGCGGCGAATGCGGTTCGGGTCCGCCACGCCAACGATCCGAAGCTCCTCCGGATGGGACAGCGCATAAGGGGCATAGGCCCGCATGCCCCGGTCTCCTGCTCCAATGACGATTGCTGTGATTGGTTTCATTGAAATCTCCCTTTAGTGCAGCCGAAGTGAAGCAGAGGTATTACTGACTGCTCATTTTTTTGTGATAAGCTTCGGTCATTTCATCCGCCACCTGCTTGAGCGTTGCGTCACCGCGCAGCTGTTCGATCAATTTGTCGTATTCCTCGATGGTTGCTTTGCCGATGATGACCTTGGTGCGCATGTCGCTCACTTTTTTCTGGATCTCCGGATAGTACTTGTTATAGGCTTCCGAATACAGCTCATTGCTCGGATTCGGTGTCTTGATCTTTTTGCGCTCGTTCACGATCTCGACGTTGCGTTTATATACGTCATCCGGCATGCCTACCGCGCCGATCGACATATCGTCGCTGATCAGGTGGATCAGGTTGTTCATGTTGCCGTCGCCGAGATGGTCCTTGGCGCTCTGCGGCGTCGGGATTTTACGGCCGTTCTCGACGTTGTAATGCACGCCCTCGATGCCGTAGGTCGCCATCTCGTTGCCTTCCTTGCCGTAGGCATAGTCGAAGAACTCAAGAATCTTCTTCACCTTTGCCTCAGGTACCTTTTTCGGAATCAGGTAGACGCCGTAATATGGCGAACCGGATGGAGTGTATTTCTCGCCGCCGGCATTTTCCAAATACGTGATCGGCATATAGTCGGCCGTGGGCACGACCTCGCGGATCTTCGAGCCGGTCACCCAGGCATGGTTCATCGATTGGGAAGTACCGCCCGCATTGCCGCTGCGGATCAGGTCCACGGTTTGAGAATATTTCATGATCGCGAAGTCTTTCGGGAACAGCCCGGCGTCAAAGGCCTTTTTGATCCACAGCACGGCATCGCGGGAGGCATCCTCCGTAATGACCGGAACGAGCTTGTCGTCCTTCAGCTTCCATTGACCCTGCGTGCCGTTAAACACGCCGTAAGCGAAGCCCAGCGTATCCGGGTTGGCCGCATACGGGATTTCGTCCGCCTGTCCGTTTCCGTTCGGATCCTTCTCTTTAAATGCTTTCAGCACGTCAAAAAATTGATCCATGTTGGTCGGCGGCTGCAGTCCGAGCTTATCCATCCAGTCCTTGCGGAGAATCGGAAACGCGCCTCCGCCGTAGCTTGGGTAGTACCGCGGAATGACCACGTTCTTGCCGTCCACCTTGGAATCGGTCCACATTTCTTCCAGATTCGGCGCGCTGAGGTTCGGATAATCTTTGATATACGGCGTCAAATCCCAGAATACGCCCTGCTGAATCATCTTTTGCAGCTGCGGATTGACGAGCGATTCCACGAAGGTCACCTCGGGCAGATCGCCGGATGCGAGCATGACGTTGATCTTCTCCTCGGACGTCGATGGCGACAGCCAGGTGATATCCAGCTTGGTGTTGGTGCGTTTCTCGAATTCCTTCCAGATGACGTTGGTGTTGTCGATGAACTCGGTGGCATAATTCAGCGTCTGCATCTGGATTGACGTCGGGCCGGCCGTATCCGTCGATGCGCTTTTCGAACCGCCGCATGCCGTCAGCAGGACGCTGGAACCGAGCACGAGCAGCATGGATTTCATCAGCAAGGGTTTTTTGATCTGTTTTCCTGGTGAATTCATGGTCTATAACCTCCTTTGATTGGGCAACACCTGTATATCGATCATTCCTTTACAGAACCGACCATGGCGCCTGTCGCGAAATGCTTCTGCAGGAATGGATACACCAACATGATAGGGATGGTCGCGATGACGACGGCAGCCATTTTGAGCGTTTCCGTCGGCAGCTGCCGGTTCATCTGCAGGGATACGCTCTGGCTGTTGCCTCCGCCGCCCATGGTGGTCGGATCGACGAGCATATTTTGCAAGAGCACCTGCAGCGGCCATTTGGACTGCTCGTTGATGAACATAATGCCATTGAAATACGTATTCCAGTAGCCCACGGCAAAAAAGAGGCCGAAAGCGACGATCGCCGGGAGCGAAAGCGGAATGATGATCCGCCAGAACACGCTGATTTCGGTACACCCGTCAATGCGCGCGGCTTCGTCGAGGCTGTCCGGAATGCTGTCGAAGAAGCCCTTCATGAGCAGCACGTACCAACCGCTAGTGAGCGAGGGCAGGATCAGAGACCAGATGCTGTCGATCAGGCCCAGGTTTCTCACGACCATATACAAAGGCACGAGGCCCGGCGTGAACAGGAAAGTCAGAAGAATCATGAACATCATCGTCTTGCGGAAACGAAGCCGGCGGCAGGATATGGCGTAAGCCAATCCCCCGGTCACCAGCAGGCTGAGCGCCGTGCCGACCGTGGCCAGAAAAATGCTGACGAGCAGGGAGTTCACGAACAATCCGTTGCCGAGCAGATATTGGTATGCATCCAGCGACCACTGCTTCGGCCACAGGATCAAGTCCCGGGTGTAGTATTCGGTTGGATCGGTAAAGGACAGCACGATGGTATAGTAGATCGGAAAAACCATCGCCAGGCTGAACAGGATGAGAAGGCCGAGGTTCGTAACGTTGAACAGCCGGTCCTTCCAGGACGTATTGAGTTCCATGATCATCTAAATGACGCTCCTTTCTGCTGCTGAAATCAATATAAGCTCTCCTCGCCGAAACGCTTGGCAGCCTTATTCGCGCCGACGACCAGAATGACGCCTACGATGGATTTGAACAGGCCGATCGCGGTGCTGTAGCTGAATTCGCCCTGACGGATGCCGACGCGGTACACGTAGGTATCGAACACCTCGGCGACCTGGGTGACGGCAGCGTTCATCATCAGATATACCTGTTCGAAGCCCGTATCCATGATCGTTCCGAGGCGGAGGATGAACAGGATCATAATGACGTTCCGCATCGCGGGCAGCGTGATGTGCCACATGCGGCGGAAGCGCCCGGCCCCGTCGATGACGGCCGCTTCGTACTGCTGCGGATCGACGCCGGCGATGGCGGCCAGGAAGATGATCGTGCCCCAGCCGACTTCCTTCCAGATCGACTGCGCCGTCAGCATGCCCCAGAAATAATTCGGATTGGACAGGATATCGATCGTTTCTTTTCCCGCCGAGGTCAATAGCTTGTTGAACAAGCCCTCGGATTGCGAGAACATGAGGAACGTCAGTCCGTAAATCAGCACCCATGACAGGAAATGGGGGATGTAGATCAGGGACTGCACGGTGCGCTTCATGATCTGGTTGCGGACCTCATTCATCATCAGCGCAAGGATGATCGGCGCCGGGAAGAAGAAGATCAGGTTCATGACGCTGATGCCCAGCGTGTTGCGCAGCAGCATCCAGAAATCGGGATTGGAGAAGAAACGGGTGAAGTGCTCGAATCCGACCCATTCGCTTCCGGCGATCCCGAGATACGGGGAGTAATCCTGGAATCCGATAACCAGATTCGTGATCGGGATATATTTGAAAATAATGAAGAATAAAATGCCTGGCAGCGCCAGCAGGTACAAATACTTATCTCGTTTCAAATCCGGCCATAACGATCGTTGGGGTGGTCTTTGTTTGGCATTTCGCCTCGCTGTGTGCATCGGGCTACCTCTCTTTCTATGGGTGGAAATTGAAAGCATAAACAAAATGTAAAGGCTTACAACATTTTCGGCAATTCGACTTTATTTCAGCATCGCCAAAAGGCTTGGTGACGTGCTGTTACCTGATTTCCCCGGATTTCATTTCAAAGGATTGCACTTTTTTGACAGGGGCTTTTTTGGAGGGGAATTACCGTTTTTACAGCGATTTTTCTTCATGAAAGCCTTCTCATGTCAACTTTCTTTCGCTATGATGGATTCAAACGTTAACGCGGAACATCAAGTTCATTCATCCAAAAGGCAAACGGTCAGGAGTGAGGGGTTTGGGTAAAGAGTGGACGAGAAAACTGGCTTCTAAAGGAATCATGTACTGGAAAACCATTGCGCTTGCCATCCTGCTTACCTGCGTTCCGATTTCCATCGTGAGCTTCATCAGCTGGCATGTCGGCAATCAATATCTCATCAGACAGCATCAGCAGAACAACGAGGAGCTGGTGAAAGACACCGCGCGGCAAATCGACGAGCAGTTCTCCCAGCTGGTTCAGTATGCGCTGCATATGATCTCGAACCCCATCCTGAAGCCTTCCCTTGCCGATACCAACTTTGTGGATCAGTTCGAAAAGACGCAGGAGCTCAGCGATACGCTGTATTTTATCGAGAACGGGGACCCGCTGATCGATCAGGCCTATCTGTATGTAGAGAAGCAGAACAAGGTCATGCAGCCGCTGCTGGGTCTGCGCCCGTTAACACAGCCGGCCGATTCGGCCGCCTGGAGAAATATTATGCAGGCTGACAAAGGCATCTTTTGGACGAATCATCTGGCCCGCCCCTTCGGCCAAGGGGGCTCGTCGCACGCGATCGTGATGAAGCTGCCCTTCAACAGCCAGCAGCCCTATGGAGCGCTTGTTCTGTACGTCAATCCGGCCAAAGTGCGCCTGAACGCGAACTCCGAGCAGGTGGCCTTTGTGCTTGACGGAGAAGATACCCTGGTCGGGCAATCCGACGCAAGCAAACAGCATCCCGAGGTCATTCCGGAGATTCAGGAGGTGCTGAGCACCACGAAGCGTTCCTATGACACCCAGACGCATTTTCAGCTGCCGGTCAAGAATGACAAGTTGCTGGTGAGCGCGCTGTCCTTCGAGAAAATGGGCGGCATCTGGACCTTTGTCTCGAGCACCCCTTCCTCTGCCATTACCGCCCCGACGGGGCCTTACCGGCATGTCGTGATGACGTATTGGGGCGTTTCCCTGCTGCTGGCCTTGGCCCTCAGCTGGTTTGCATCAAAGCGCATGTACCGGCCGATCCGCCGGATGGTGGATTTGTTCCAGGAGGGCAAGAGCGAGGCCAAGACGGAGAACAACGAACTGAAATACATCGAGGACAAGTGGCGCCAATACCGTTCCGTGAACGAAACGCTGCAGAGCAGCCTGAACCAGTCCATTCCGAAGGTCCGGGAAGCGCTGATCAACCAGTTTTTATCCGGGCAGGCCGCCCATTTGACGGAATCGGAGCTTGCCGAGAAGCTGCAGGGACTGCAGCTGGATATCCAGCGTCACCAATTCTTCGTGATCGTCTGCCAGCTTCACTCTCTCAGCGAGGATCGGGTGCAATTGACGGTTAAGGATAATCAGCTGCTCAGCTATGCGGCGGTCAACCTGCTGCATGAAATGTCCGGGCGCCTCGCTTCATACACGCATACGATCGATTTTATGGACGGATCCTTTGCTGTGATCGGATTCGTGCCGGAGATGTCCTCTGTGGAGGAACTCAAGCCGCCGGTGATGCAGCTGAGCAGAGACATGATCGATACCCTTCAGGATGTGCTTAGCATGCCGTCAACGGTCGTTGTGAACGGTCCGACGCAGGTCTGGACGGATGTGCCGTATCTGCTGGAGCAGGCGAGGAGAGCTCTGAACTACCGCAGCTTCACCTCGGAGAGCCAGCTTCTGGAAGCAGCCATCGTGCTGGAGAAAGCGAAGCTGGAGGTGGAGTTTCCGTTTGAACTGGAGCAGGAATTTACCCATACGCTGAATCTCGGCCTGGAAACGGAGGCGGAGGATATTCTGATCCGGTTCGTTGAGGCACTGCAAAATGATGGGGCGCCGGAGTGGGTCGTGCACCAGGGGCTCATGCGCCTGAAAAACAGCCTATACCGTTCCATGCTTCAATCCAACCACAATCCATATGCGCTATACGACGGTGTAAAATTACAGGAGGAGCTGGAAGCGCTGAGAGATTCGCAGGCCTGCATCTGCTGGTTCCGCTCCAGCATCATCAAGCCGTATATCGAGGTGCTCCATAAGAGCTACCATCCGTCCATGAAGCAGGTGGTGGATCAAATCATCCGCAAGATTAACGATAATTACATGAGCGACCTGTCGCTCGAAACCTTCGCCATGGAGGCGGACGTAAGCGTGTCGCAGCTCAGCAAGGCTTTCAGGCAGATGACGGGCTCCAATTACATCGATTACCTAACCTCGGTCAAAATAGGCCACTGCAAGAAGCTGCTCGTGACCACGGACATGAAAATCAGCGAGATTGCCAAGGCCGTCAGCTACCAGCCGCCCTACTTCAACCGCATGTTCAAAAAAATGGAAGGCATGACGCCCGGCCAGTACCGGGAGCAGTTTAGCCCCATGCAGGCGGAACAGAAGCAGGCGTAAACCGGAACATATGTCAGGCCTTGGTCACCAAGGTATATCCTTATTGGTTGTTCTTCAAATAAAAAGCGGCCCCGGCGCAGGATATGCGCATGGGGCCGCTGTTTTATGCGTACCTGTACCTGGGTGCATGTATGCGGACAGGCTTAGTAATCGGACCAATCCCGGTCGCCGGACAGAAACTTTTCCGTCAGGATCGACAGGAGCTGAATGCCGACCTCGTTCTGCCCGCCTTCGGGGATGATCAGGTCGGCGTATTTTTTGGAGGGCTCGATAAAAGCCTCGTGCATCGGCTTGACCGTCGTCAAATATTGCTGGTTAACCGATTGGATGGAGCGGCCCCGTTCCTCGATGTCGCGAACGACGCGGCGCAGAATGCGGACGTCAGGATCGGTGTCGACGAACACCTTGATGTCCAGCATGGCGCGAAGCTTCTCATCGGACAGGACATGGAGTCCTTCGATGATAATGATATTGTTCGGCCGCAGTTCCAGCGTTTCCGCCGTGGAACGGGCATGGACTGTAAAGTCATACACCGGTGCGTATGCCGCTTCTCCTGCCCGCAGCTGGGCAAGATGCTCGATCAGCAGCTCATTATCGAAGGCGAACGGATGATCATAGTTAATGTGAGCCCGTTCTTCCAGCGTGAGATGTTTGTGATCTTTATAATAGTTGTCCTGGGATATAAACGTAACCTTTCCCGTACCGAGACGGTCAATGACGGAACGTGCTACAGTCGTTTTGCCGGAGCCTGTCCCGCCGGCGATACCAATAATGAGCATGGCGTATATATAAACCTCCCTGATCTAATTGCCGGTGCAATTCCAGTATTGTAGCACAGCATGCGCTTTTTTTCACCATAGATCCGCACAGGATGGCGGAATGTGGCAAAAAGCCGGCTGAATCCCCGGTTCTACTATTCTGTTCTCAGTATACCACTCGACTCCCCGGCTAACTCCGGCTTTTTTATCGCTTTTAATGCTAATACCCATTTCTGAAGGAAGGAATCCGGCCGCCCCAAATATCCGGAGATGCAGATACCGCACGAAAAATTTGTCGAAAATTAACTTTCGTTAATTGTCCGCGCTGATTTGCCTGGATATGATGGGAATGCCCTGAAATTCGGGCTGGCTCCGGACTGGTTACAGGGGATGAACAGCTGCTGCTGTATTTTATGTTATGGAAGTAAGGGAGAGGTCAACGAATGAAAAGTTTAAGAAAGGCGGCTTTGGCTGCTGCGCTGCTTCTGGGTGCCCAGCAGGCGTTTCCACTGCTGGCGATGGCGGAAATTTCCGTCGAGCCGATCCAAGGAAATCCTTACAGCTTTATCGTTACGGATGCGGCTTATACCGACGATAACTATTTGCTTCAGGTGGAATCCATGAATGAATCGGGAGACCGGATGTATGTCAATCACAGTCCCAATCCGCCAAGCGAGCCTTATGTGATCAATATCGATCCCGCCACTTGGGTTCCGGGCTTTGACCTGGATGATCCGCGTCCGGTAACGTTCAGGGTGACGACGATCAAGAAAGAACATGCCGAAATCATGGACAACGTCGATTATCATTGGAGCATGGTTTCAACCGTTAAAGGATCGATTCCGGTGAATTCCGACCTGGCTTCCCGCATAAGCCTTACGCTGACGCCCGATGCCGGAGCGGAAACAACGTTAAGAGATGGAGAGCAGGGAATGTCCTACGACAGCACAGACCAGTCCCTGCATTTTGAGATGAACACGACCGGTTCCGGTCCCTATATGATCTCTGCGGAATGGGATGGACAGCCCTTCGGCAGCCTGAAGGTCAAGCCGGACAGCAGCAACCGCGCAGCGAGAGAGACGCGGGTGGTCGATGAGAACGGGGGACATCAGGTTCATACCTACTTTGATGTCGATGCCGGGACGCTGATTCCTTATACGTTCGATGACCAGGTTTCTCCCGAAGCGCTGGATGTTTCGGATGAGATGCCGGCAGAGCTTACCCAGACACCAAGCGGCGACAGGGAAATGGCTAAGCTCGATCTGCCCTTCGGCTTCAATTTCTACGGTGATGTCTATAACCGGATTACCATCAGTCCGATGGGCGCGCTCTATTTCGGCGACCAGGATTATGACACGCTGTATATGAACGAATATCCGGATAACGATTCTCCGCCGGCGCTTCATCCTTATCTGGGGAATATGGAAATCAAGCCTGAAGACCCGAGTTCGGGCATTTATACGAAAACAGTCGGCGAGGCGGGGGACCGGAAGTTTATCGTGCAGTGGAACCATATGTATTACCTGGGCACCGATGCGCCCGTTACTTTCCAGGCCATTTTGGATGAAAAAAGCGGCAGCATCCGTTTTCAGTACCCGCAAATCGATATGGATGGCGCTGGCGGAGGACAGTATGACAACGGCCAGTCCGCGACGATCGGCATTCAGGCTCAGGGCGGGAATGCATCCAACTACCTGCTCTATTCGCAAAATATGGCGAGCCTGTCATCGGGACAAGCGATTTGCTTCGGAACCCCGGGCCAATGCGGCACTGCCGAGCCGGTTCAGCAGTACGGCGTGACCTACGACAGTAACGGCAGCTTGGGCCGTGTGCCTGCCGACCCGGAGGTGTATGAAGAGGGGGCGCGGGTAACGGTTCTTGGCAATCCGGGAGAAATGTCGTTCGAGGGGCATTCATTCGGAGGCTGGAATACGCAGGCCGACGGGAAAGGAACGAACTATAACGAAGGCGATACCTTCATAATGGGGAACGGAAACGTCACGCTTTATGCCAACTGGATTCCGGACGGAGCCCAATCCGATGGCGCATTGATCAGCCTGCAGTTAAGCACGGGCACGCTGACTCCGGCCTTCCGTTCCAATACGACGAAGTATGCCGTCTCCGTGGCAAACGGGGTGAGCTCGGTGACGGTGACTCCGGCCCCGGCGGATTCGGGCGCAACGCTAACGGTCAACGGTGAAGTCTTGACTGCGGGTGAAGGAAGGGCGATTGCGCTCCGGGAAGGAAATAATACGATTACCGTTGTCGTTACGTCTCATGATGGGTTAACCACGCAAACGTATACCATCTCGGTGAACCGTGCGTCCGCTTCAACCGGTAATCCGGATCATGGCGGCTCTGACGGCAATTCTGGTGGCGGTGGCTCAACAGGAGGTTCTAATGGTATTGGCGGGGGAGCAAGCGCATCAGGTGCGTCTGCGTCGGGAAGTGGCAGTGCTGCTGCACCGGTGCCGCTGAAGGTAGGCGGCAGCACCTATAATCAGGTGGTTACCGCGAGCACTCGTACGGACAACGGCCAGACCATCGTTACGGCGAGCCTCGATTCTGCGGCCGTTCAGTCTCTGCTCTTGTCGGCTGGGGAACATCCGACACTTACGATTCCGTTAAGCCGGAACGCGGACCGGGTTTCCCTTGAATTCCAGGGAGATGCGCTGCAGGCGCTGAAGGAGAAGAACGCGGTGCTGGAACTCGAAACGTCAGATGGCGCCTTCAAAGTGCCTGCGGGTGCGATCCAGCTGGACGAGCTTGCGGCCGGACTCGGCACTGAGAATCTGCAGTGGCCTCATCTGAAGATCCGGTTAGAGGTCTCCAAGGGCGATGCGACCATGGCGGATGCGATGGAGGCCGCAACAAAGGCGCAGGGCATGACGCTCATAGCCGCGCCGGTACAGTTTACGGTGATGGCAGCCTATCAAGGCAAGGCGATACAGCTTGGCAGCTTCGCTTCGTATGTGCAGCAGGTGCTCCGCATTCCGGAAGGCGTGGATGCGAGCCGGATCACGACGGCGGTCATGATGCAAGAAGGCGGAGCGCTTCATCCCGTTCCATTCCAAATGACAGATCTAAACGGTAAAAAGGCCGTCGTTCTCACCAGCTTAAGCGGCGGCCGTGCAGCCTTGACCAGCTATCCGGCATCTTTTGGTGATGTGAAGGGCAGCTGGGCACAAGACGTCGTGAGCGACATGGCATCGCGCTGGATCATGCAGGGGGCTGGCGAATCGCACTTTGATCCTGCCAAGCCCATATCGCGCGGAGAGTTTGCTTCCGCTCTGGTTCGGGCACTGGGCATTGCCGCTAATGGAAAGTCCGGCAGCTTTACGGACCTGAACGATAGCCCGTACGCCGGGGCGATTACACAAGCGAACAATTTCGGATTGATCAGCGGATATGGGGACGGCACGTTCCATCCGGAGAGCTCCATCACCCGCGAGGAAGCGATGGTCATTGTATACCGGGCCATGAAGCTCGCTGGCCTGAATATCAACGTAGAGGACGCCAGCCGCACGTTGGAGTCATTTGCCGATCAAGGGTCGATCGCTGCATGGGCCAAAGATGCCGCTGCCGCCGCCGTGCAGAATAAGCTGATGCAAGGATCGGACGGAAGGCTGCATCCGGCCGGGGCCATTACGAAAGCCGAGACGGCAGCATTGCTGCAGCGGCTGCTGAGACAGTCGGGATTCATTCAATAGCAACCAAATCATGGATGATTCAACAAGCGTTCACGCGATGCGTGTCCGCTTTTTGCTGCCTAAAACTTCTTCTATCTTCCGGTTGAGGCCATTTGCTGCTTGCAATGGGCTTACACGGCAGCCAGACGATGCCTCCTCGGTTGTTGATTTGCGAATATAGACATGGGTAAAACAATAGGACTTGCAACTTGAAGGGAAACTTGAAGAGAGAGGAAGGATCATCATGAGAATCAACCGGAATAGAATCCCTCAATATGACTTATATGAGGACAAGGGGGTGGAGGGAGGATGAAGCCCTATCTGTTCTTGGCAATCGCCATCATTTCCGAGCTGTTTGCTACTTCCATGCTGAAAGCGTCAAACGGGTTTTCCAAATGGATTCCGAGCTTGTGTACTATTGTGGGCTTTGGCATCGCCTTTTATTCCCTTTCCATCACGCTCCGGCATATTCCGATCGGCGTGGCCTATGCCATTTGGTCCGGGATCGGTACGGCGTTGACGACCATAATCGGGATCGTCATTTGGAAGGAATCAGCCAATATGATCACGGCAGCCGGGCTCATGCTTATTCTAGTCGGCGTCGTCGTCATCAATCTGAAGGGGGCAGCCCACTGAACCGAATATACACATTCAATAAGCCGCTGCCGGAGAAGATGATTCCGGAAACAGCGGCTTCTGCATTAGGTGAGGTCTGCTTCGGCAGGCTCCCGCAGCTTCGGGAAATGAAGGAGCTGATCTGTGAATTTATTGAATGCCGTAGTACGGAACAAATCGCGGCGGAATACGAAGCTGACGATGGAATACCGGAACCGTTCGGGAATCCGGAAGCAGCGGACTTTACCCGAATCTTCCCAGGCCTTCACGGAGGAATGGGTCAGCAGCGATATGCCGAGCCCGGCTGAAACGCCGCCCAGAATGGCTTCGAGGGTACCGAACTCCATAATATTCAGCGGCTCCTGATGCTCTTCCTGCAGCCACTGCTCCAGTCTTTTGCGGTGAAAGCAACCTTTGCCGAAGAAGAGCTGCGGCTTGGTCAACGCCTCGGACAAACGAGACTCATTCGGCTCCGTAATGAGCACAAGTTCCTCCCGGAAGGAGCAGAACACTTCCAGTTCCGGATGTTCGACAGGCCCGCTGACGAATGCGGCATCCAATTCGTAGTCGAGCACGCTTTTCACGAGATCCGTGGTATGCCCCGTAATCAGCGACAGCTTGACTTCCGGGTAATTCCGGTGGTACTCCAGCATGATTCCGGGCAGGTGCACGGCCGCGTTGGTCTCCAGAGATCCAATCCGCAACGGTCCGTTTGGTATTTCGGAATCCTGCGTGGATCTGACGGCTTCTTCGAGCAAATGAATGATCTGATCCGCGTATTTCAGCAGGTTTTTTCCTGCTGGTGTCAACGAGACGCCGCGACTCTGCCGGTACAGCAAAGACGTATTAAGCTCGCCCTCCAACTGCCGGATGCGGGCCGTCACGTTAGACTGGACGTAACCGAGATGGGTAGCCGCCTTCGTGATGCTGCCCTCACGGGCGACGGCCTGGAATATTCTCAAATCTCCGCTCTCCACCCGGGAAACACCGCCTTTCATTATGATTTTTTTATGCATCCGTGAACGTGAATGGGTGTTTTATCGCCATGCCCTAATATCATTTGAAGTGATCTTTTGTATCAATTTTAATCATTTTACATGATATCAAACCACGCATACACTGTATACATATTCTGTGAAAGAAGGCTAGATACGGATGAAATCCCGCTCTATTTTGGCATGTACCCTGTTTACGATGCTGGTTGCCGGCCTCAATTTTCCAATAGGCAAGATTGCCCTGGCGTTCGGCTCGCCTTTTGTGCTGCTGGCCATCCGCTTTATCGGAGCAGGACTCTTGATGCTGCCCTTCATCCTCCGGCGTCCACATCCACGGCAAGCCGCAGATTGGCTGAAGATAGCCGTAATCGGCCTCTTCCAGTCCGGACTCGTCATGGCAGGGATCTACCTGAGCATGGAAACCATCACGTCGGGGAGCTCCTCCATCCTCTCGTCGACGAATCCCATTTGGTTTATTGTTTTCAGCTTTCTGCTGTTTGGTGTTCGTTACCGAATTATTCAATGGCTCGGAGTTCTCGTCGGTTTTGCCGGTGTTGCCATGACGCAGGGCTTTAAGGTGCAGATGGAGGCTGGATTTTGGTATGCGCTTGGAGCCGGAATAGCTTGGGGTTTGGCAACGCTGCTGACCTCCCGCTGGGGGAAATTATATGACTCCTGGGTGATGGCTGCTTATCAAATGCTGATAGGCGGGGTGATTCTCCTTGCAGCCAGCCCGCTCCTGGAGCAGCCCGAGTTCCGCTTGGATCCGTCGGAGCTGGGCAAAGAGTTGTTCGTGATCGGCTGGATGATTCTCATGAGCTCCATCGCCCAGTTCGTCACCTGGTATTATGTGCTGCAGAACAGCGACCCCGGCAAAGCCAATGTATATTTATTCTTAATTCCGCTGTTCGGACTGCTGTCGGGTTGGCTGATTCTCGGAGAGCGGCTCCATACGTACGTGCTGGCGGGGGCTGCCTGTATCGGGCTTGGCATCATCTTCGTCAACTGGCCGGGCCGGCGGCCGACGGATGACGTGAACATTGAGGGAGCCGACTCGAACGTCCCGGCAAATACCGGAGGAACGTCTGCTAGGTAACCCGTTTCCGGATTCGATGTGGTTGCTTCCTTGCCTGGGGTGGGCTATCGTTGAGATGGAAGCACAACCTTAAAGGACGGAAGGGAAGGATTGGGATGCGCAATAAAGTGATTTTCTTAACGACAGACAGCTTGGGAAATGGTGAACGGGAACTGGGAACGCAGATCTTGGAGACGTTCTTCACCCTGCTGAAGCAGCGGGAGCAGCTTCCAGCGGCGATCTTCTGTGCCAACCGGGGCGTGCTTGCCCTGACGGAACAGTCTTTGGCTTCGGTCCATTTGAAGGAGCTGGCAGAGAGGGACGTACCCGTGCTGGCCTGCGCGACCTGCGTAGATTACTACGGCATCCGGGAACAGCTGAGCGTCGGGGAGATTTCAAGCATGGGGCATTTTATGGAACTGGCCGGGCAATATGAAGTGATGACGCTGGCTTAGTTCCGGCTCTTCATTGCGGGAAAGGGTGCTTATGCGGCACCGAGGCATTAAATTTTCTAGGGCTCTGCATCTTCTGATATGGAATGGACGAAGGAAAGCTCCCTTCCTTTATTCGTTTGAGATGCAGAGCTTTTTAGTGGACTTTTATAGCTTGCATATATTCATAAACCCAAGTGTAATATTACTTTGCGCATGTTATGTCTATATGGATATGTATATTTATACATATTTTTATTTGTAAACGCTAACATAAGTGCTTATCAGGAGCTTCCTAGTACCATTTCTCTGCCCATTCTTCTACGGCACGCAAAGCTCTCCCCAGCTCGGTTCCTTTTCGTGTTAGCGAATATTCGATGCGAATGGGACGGTCCGTAATGACGTTGCGGATCACGATGCCGCTGTCCTCGAGTTCCTTGATCCGCTCGTTCAGCATGCGCTTGCTGAGATCGGGGATATAGGCCTGAATTTCGCTGAAACGTTTGGGCTCTTCCATCAAGGTATGAATGATAAGATTGACCCACTTTTTACCTGTAATCTGATAGGCGAGTTCGATTTTCCCGCATAGCGGATTATCCTGCTTTTCTTCACTCATTTTACTCACTCCTCCATCACCTGGTTACTAAACATGATTAAGTTACTATGGATGTAAAATCGATGAAATGATGTTTATCACATGATGATTATACAACACTATATCACGGAAAGCGCTATCATTAAAGGCCTGCGGGCGCTGTTCATAATTTGGACAAAAAATGTTTGACAGAGCGGAAAAATGAGTTTAATATTGCCCATGTTAAGTAATCGGGTTATTTTTAGTAACCAATAAGCAGGGTTAACTGCTGCCGGCAGCTAGAAGTTTTTTGGATGGAATGGAGGAATATACTGTGGACAATATGTCATTTGTTTTGTTTGGAGGCACAGGGGATTTGGCCAAAAGAAAAATCTACCCTGCCCTATTCAATCTATATATAGATAACAAAATGCCAGAGGCCTTCTCGATTATCGCGCTGGGAAGAAAAGAGCAGACCCACGCGGAGTTTCAGCAGATCGTGGCGAAATCGCTCCAGACCTTCTCGAGAAGAGCGGCAAGCGATGCAAAAGTCGTTGAATCCTTCCTGCAATCGATCCGGTATTCCTCGCTGGATGCAGGCAACATTGAGGACTTCCGCAAGCTGCGGGGCCTGGTGGAATCCCGGGAGCGGGAGCTTGGCATTCCGGAGAACCGTATGTTCTACCTTTCGGTAGGACCGGAGTTTTTCGACGTCATCGCGCTGAGCATCAAGGAAAGCGGCCTGGGCACGACCAGCGGCTGGAAGCGTCTGATCATCGAGAAGCCGTTCGGACGCGATTTGAAATCGGCTCGGCATCTTAATGAGCAGCTCAGCAAGGCTTTTGATGAAGAAGAGATTTACCGCATTGACCACTACCTTGGCAAGTCGATGGTACAGAATCTTGAAATCCTCGAATCCTCGAATCCGATCCTGAAGGCCCTATGGTCCAACCATCATATTGCGAACGTGCAGATTACCGCGAGCGAAGTCGTCGGCGTCGAAGAAAGAGCCGGGTACTACGATAACTCCGGAGCCATCCGCGACATGGTACAGAATCATATGCTTCAGCTCCTCATGATGATCAGCATGCGTCTTCCGCGCAAGAGCGATGCGAGCGAAGTCCGCATGAAGAAAAGAAACGTCATGGAATCCCTTCGTCCGCTGCACATGGAGACCATTGCGAAGAACGTCGTCCGCGGCCAATACGCGGCAGGCGAAATGCAGGGCAAAGCCGTTCCGGGCTATACGGACGAGCCCAATGTGCCCAAAACCTCGAAGAACGATACCTTTATCGCGCTACGCCTGTGGATCGATAACTACTTCTGGAATGAAGTTCCCTTCTATATCCGTACAGGCAAACGCATGGCGGAAAAATCTACGCGGATCGTCATTGAATTTAAAGAGCCTTTAAAAGGACAAACTACCACGAGCGACCCTAACCTCCTGGTGATCGAAATTAATCCGAATGAAGGCATCTTTATTCAATTAAACAAAAAAGACCCGCTCAACACCGAAAAGCTTGAACCGATGCGCATTAATTTCTTCTCGAACGAAAAGGAACTGCCGGAAGCTTACGAAAACCTGATTTTCGATGCTGTCCGCGGCGATTCCACGTTCTTTGCCCATTGGGACGAAGTCGAGCTTTCATGGGAATACGTACAGCCGATTCTCGACGCATTCGAGCAGGACTTGATTCCATTGTCATACTACCCTGCAGGCTCCAATGGACCGGAAGCGTCCGATCAATTGGTTGAAGCGGATGGGTTCAAGTGGTGGCTGGATAACGCCCCGGCTGCCAAGAAGGAAGAGGAAAAGGTATTGGTAACCCAAGCCTGATCCTGAGCGCAAAGAGATCATACTGGTTAAGTAATATTAAATAGATAAAAAAGCATGGTGTGGAGGTAATAATATGAAAGTCGGATTAATCGGATTAGGTAAAATGGGTCTTAACCTGGGACAAAATCTTTTGGATCATCAGCATAACGTGGCTGCCTTTGACCTGAACACGGCGGCGGTCGAAGAGCTGAAAAGCAAAGGCGCTGAAGGCGCGGCAAGCCTGAAAGAGCTTGTAAGCAAACTGGAATCCCCGCGCATTCTCTGGATCATGGTTCCGCATGCCGTGGTTGACTCCGTCATCGACGAGCTGTCTCCGCTTCTGTCCAAAGGCGACATCGTGATCGAAGCCGGCAACTCTCATTACAAAGAGTCCATCGCCAGATACAACAAGCTCAAGGAAATCGGTGTGAGCTTCCTTGATGTGGGCACTTCCGGCGGCATGGAAGGCGCACGCAACGGCGCATGCTACATGATCGGCGGCGACCAGGAAGCTTGGAACATCGTGGAACCGATCTTCAAGGATACCGCTGTGGAGAATGGTTACCTGTACGCAGGCAAAGCCGGCAGCGGCCACTTCCTCAAAATGGTCCATAACGGCGTAGAGTACGGCATGATGGCTGCCATCGGCGAAGGCTTCGAAGTGCTGGAGAAGAGCGATTTCGATTACGACTATGAGAAAGTGGCACGCGTATGGAATAACGGCTCCGTTATTCGCTCTTGGCTCATGGAGTTGACGGAGCAGGCCTTCTCCAAAGACGCGAACCTCGATGGCATTAAAGGTGTCATGCAGTCTTCCGGCGAAGGCAAATGGACCGTGGAAACCGCGTTGGATCTGCAAACCGCGACTCCGGTTATTGCACTCTCCCTGCTCATGCGTTATCGTTCTCTTGAGAACGATTCGTTCACGGGCAAGGTGGTTGCAGCCCTTCGCAATGAGTTTGGCGGCCATGCCGTTATCAAAAACTAAAAATTTTAAAAACAAATTGGAGGTAAGTGAATCATGAAATTTTTTATCGATACTGCGAATCTTGATGACATCAAAAAGGCATACAAAACCGGCGTATTGTCCGGCGTAACGACCAACCCTTCGCTGGTAGCCAAAGAAGGCGTGAAATTCGAAGACCGCATCGAAGAAATTTTGAAGGTCGTTCCCGAGGTGGAATCCGTTTCTGCCGAAGTGACACCGGACGCTGAATCCGCGGCTGACATGATTGCTCAAGCAGAAGAGCTGATCAAGATCAACGGCGGCGACAAAAATATCACGATCAAGCTGCCAATGACCCTCGACGGTCTGGAAGCTTGCCGCTACCTCACCAAAAAAGGCGTGAAAACGAACGTTACCCTGATCTTCACCGTGAACCAGGCATTGCTGGCTGCACGTGCAGGCGCAACCTACGTTTCCCCATTCCTGGGCCGCCTCGATGACATTTCGGAAGACGGCGTGCTGCTCGTATCCAAAATCGCCGAGCTGTTCCGCATTCATAACCTGGACGCGCAAATCATTGCCGCTTCGGTCCGCCATCCGGATCACGTTACCCGCGTAGCCATGGCTGGAGCGCATATCGCAACCGTACCGTTCAGCGTCATCGCGCAGCTTGTGAAACATCCGCTAACCGATCAAGGCATCGAGAAGTTTGCAGCTGACTGGAAAAACGCTACGAAATAAGGTTCCTTAAATATTGTGTTTCATAATAATGCCCGCAAGATGAGCCCTTGATAACCGACGGCTCTCTCTGCGGGCTTTTTAGCGTCGGATGAATCAAAAACTAAAAATCCAATATACGGCAACTAAAAAATGATCATACGAAGCAAGGAGGTGGGTTATTATAATCTAATTTGAAAGCGCTATCATTGGAAGGTGGTGAATACTTGAAGGGAAAAGCTTATGGAGCGGGCGTTTTGATCAGCGTATGTGCGGTGGTGCTGTTGTCCGCCTTGTTTCTTTGGAATGATAACGCCGTGAAACCTCGTGCCAATATTGTGGCTTATATCAATAATGAACCCATAGATAAGGAAGAGTTTCTTCTGCTGGCCCAGCAGCAGCGCGGCTATCGGGAGGAGAAGGACGGGAAGCTGTCCGGATCTTTGAAAAAAAGGGTGATGGAATCACTCATCCAAATAAAGACCGCCCAGCAGGAAGCCGTCCGGCAGGGAATATCGGAAAAAAGCGCGTACGATTCTCTTACCTTGGAACTGGAGCAGGAAAACAAGCGCAGGGCCGAAGCCGTGCGGAGCAAGCAGGTTATATACGGGCCGCGGCAGTTTACCTTGCAGTCTTATTATGATTACAAGCATGCAAGCACGTTGAATCAGCTGAGGACGGTTTGGAAAAAAGGGCAGTCGAATGGCGAAGAAGAGGCTCTTCGTACCTACTATATGGAAAACCGTGATCAGCTTGCAAGAAAACACGATATCTTCCGGATCTTTAAATTAACGGAGCCCTCTATGGACAAAGAGGGGAATTTAGGGGACCAGGAGCGCCGCGAGGCCAACGGGCGTATAGAGGTGCTGCTGGAGCAACTGAAGGGGGGGATTCCGTTCATGAAGCTATATGAGTCACGAAAAGACAAGCCCGGATGGACTGGTATCGAGGTGATCGGAGAGGGAAATTATCGCGATATGGCTAAATACCGGAGCGGATTCTATGAGCTTGCGGCAGGCCTGCGGCCGGGAGAGAGCGGGATAGCGGAAGAAAACGGAGTCATGTCCATCATCTATTGCGATACACGAACCGAAGGAGGCTATCTTTCCTTTGAAGAGGTCCGGGAGGAGGTGATGCTGCAGTACGAGGACAAGGCCTTCGGGGAGTATCTGGAAAGGCTTGCATCTGAAGCGGAAGTTCGGCTGACAGGATTATACGGCACTATGAAGGCGGAGTGAGCTGTAATTCGAAAAGAAGAAACGGAGGACGGAAAATGAAAAAGATCGTTTGGCGCGGAGTGCTTGCTGCAGCTTTTTTCACGTTATGCGGGGCTGCATGTTTTGCGGTCTCGGCTTCGGCAGCGAATTACTATGTGGATTCCGAAAGCGGCGACGACAGCAACACGGGTACCGATCAGGCGGCGCCATGGAAGACGCTGTCCCAAGTAAACGCAACGGCGTTTCAACCTGGCGACAGCATTGCTTTCAAACGCGGAGGCTCATGGACCGGAAAGCTGTGGCCGAAAGGGAGCGGGACCGCGCAGGCTCCGATCGTCGTGGATGCCTACGGCACCGGAAGTCCGCCCTTTCTGAACGGAAACGGCGAGGAGGCGGCCGTTTATCTATACAACCAGCAGTATTGGGAAATTAAAAACTTGGAGATTACGAATGATAACGGGACGAGCTCGCGTCGAATGGGAATTTATGTCGTTAACGAAGGCGCAGGCCTGCTGAATCACATTTATGTGATCGGAAATAACGTTCACGATGTTTACGGCAACAATGCCAAGGACGGCAACGGCAGCGGTGGGATCAAGATCCGCACGAAAACGGGCAGCATCAAATCGAACTACAATGACGTACGCATCGACGGGAATACAGTGGGGCCGCGGGTGGACCGGACGGGCATAGACGTTAATTCCGGTTACGGGTGCCGGAACGACAGCGGCTGTACCGGGACGAACAACTGGTATCCCAGTACGAACGTAATCATCGAGAACAACTACGTAAACGATGTCGGCGGCGACGGCATCGTGCCGATGGTTACACAGGGAGCGGTTGTGCAGTATAACACCGTGAATGGCTTTAACATGCGCTCGGGAACTCCGAATGCAGGGATATGGACCTGGAATGCGGATGATACCATCATTCAGTATAATGAGGCTTTTAATGGCAAAACGACGCGGGACGGACAAGGGTTTGACATCGACTATGGCCAGTCGCGGACGATCGTCCAATACAACTACAGCCACGACAATGACGGAGGATTTATCCTGATCTGCCAGCCGGGAGGGGCTAAGAATGAAGGCGGCATCGTCCGTTATAATATCAGCCAGAACGATTACGCGCGCACGTTCCATTTAATCGGGCCTACAACCAATACATCAGTCTATAACAACACGATCTATCTGCCGGCAGGAAGCACAACCTCTCCGATTGTGGCCGGTTCCTGGGGCGGATATACGAAGTCGATCGCCTTTTACAATAACGTCTGGCAATTGGACGGAAGCGGCACATGGCAGGGGCTGTCCAACATTGCCAGTTTCACGTTCGACAACAATACGATTTACGGCGTTCATACGGCGGGGGAACCTGCCGATGCGAACAAATCGACCGCGAATCCCCTGCTGGCTGCACCCGGTACCGGCGTGAACCGGAGCACGGTGGATGGCTATAAGCTGCTGCAGGGATCGCCTTCTCTAGGCTCTGGTCTGCTGATAAGCAGCAATGGCGGCAAGGATTACTGGGGCAATGCGGTCTCGCAGTCGAATGCGCCGAACCGGGGGGCTTATAACGGCCCGGGGATACAGGGAACGCCTGCAAGCATCGTGAAAAACGGCGGCTTTGAAACGGGAGCCTTGTCGCCCTGGACGAACTGGAATACGGCCAGCGTCGTGAGCGGTAATGCCAGAAGCGGCACCTATGCTCTGCGTTTGAACGGGGGACAGGGATCGGCTGAACAGATTATTGCGGTGCAGCCGAACACGACCTATACGCTGAAGGGGTATGCCAAGACGGATAACGGCAGCCAGCCGGTACGGATCGGCGTGAAGAATTACGGGGGGGCGGAGCAATACGCCGTCATTACCAGCACCTCTTACGCGCTCGGTACCTTTACCTTTACGACAGGTGTCTCCAACACGGCAGCCACGATTTATGTGTACAAGCCTTCGGGTACGGGCTATGCTTACGGTGACGATGTGAGCGTTCAGTAGCATGGATGAATAGTCGATTGAGGCGATAACAGGGTGGAGAACGCTGTGGAGAACGGTCAAATCTGACCCCGGTCAGACCTGGCTGCTCTCCGCTTTTTTTTATGTGCGATCCAGGATAGCTGAAACTAAAAATCGGATATACAACAACTAAAGAAACGCTATACGAAGGCGGCGGGAACTTTTCTATAATTTTGTTGTAAGCGTTAACAACGATTGTGCGATATCGAAAATGAAGACAGGAGGGGCTCTATGCTGGAACGCAGGACGAACAGAACGGAAGGGCCGCAGCCCGGCGCGGGGCGCATCCGCAGCGGCATGGCCAGGCATGCGTGGGAAGCCAGGTACTTATACATCCTGCTGCTGCCGTTGGTTGCTTATTATGTCGTATTTCACTATTACCCGATGTACGGGATTATCATTGCTTTTAAAGAGTACAGCTTCTCTAAAGGGATTATGGGCAGCCCCTGGGTCGGATTCAAGCAGTTTGAATCCATGTTCAGCCTTCCCCAGTTTTTCGATGTGCTGAAGAACACGCTGATTCTTGCCGCGGGGCGGATTATTATCGAGTTTCCGATTCCGATTATTTTCGCCCTACTGCTGAACGAGGTCCGGCGTACGTTCGCCAAGCGCTTTTACCAGACGGTCTTTACATTTCCGCATTTTCTCTCCTGGGTGATCGTCTCGGGCATTCTGATCAACTTTCTGAGCGACTCCGGCGTCCTGAACCAGCTGCTGCAGCTCGTCGGCCTTCCAAAAATCAATTTGCTGATGGAGCCGTCGAGCTTCCGCGGCCTTTTGTTCGGTACGAGCATCTGGAAGGAGATGGGCTGGGGAACGATTATCTACCTGGCTGCCATTGCGGGCATTGATCCCGCGCTGTATGAGGCGGCAAGCATCGACGGGGCGAACCGGTTCCAGCGAATGTTGAAAATTACCTGGCCCTCGATTCGCAGCACGGCCGCGGTGCTTTTCATTTTGCAGGTGGGCAACATCATGAACGGAGCGGGATTTGACCAAATCTTCAACATGTATCACCCCGGGGTATACGAAGTGTCGGATATTCTTGATACCTTCATCTACCGTTCAACCTTCTATGAAGGCGGCAGCTTCAGCTTCTCGACGGCGGTCGGCGTGTTCAAATCCGTTATCAACTGCATTCTGCTGATCATTGCCAATCAGGCGGTCAAACGCATGGGTCAAGGAGGACTGATGTAAATGGTTGAAAAAAGAGGCTGGCCGAACGTTGTCATTCATCTGATCCTCATCTTTGTGGCCGTGCTGATTCTGGTGCCCATGTATAACGTGGTGCTGATTTCGTTTGCCAATCCGAGTGCCATTGCCAAACAGGCGATCTACCTGATCCCGACGTCTTTTGACCTAAGCTCGTACAAGTACATTTTTTCCGGCGGAACCGTGTTCAGAGCTCTTGGGATATCGGCCATCGTCACTATCGTCGGCACGCTAGTCAACATCGTGCTGACCACCTTCGGTGCGTATGCGCTTTCGAAAAAGCACCTTCCGGGCAAAAATGCCTTTCTTGTCGGCATTCTGATTACGATGCTCTTTAACGGCGGGCTGATTCCCATCTACCTGACGGTCAAGCAGCTCGGACTGATTAACAACGTCATGTCCATGATTTTGCCGCTTGCCATCAATACGTTTTATCTGATTATCATGCTGACGTATTTCCGCACGGTGCCAGAGGCGCTGGAGGAATCGGCCAAGATCGATGGGGCGAACGATATCCAGGTGCTGCTCCGGATCGTGCTTCCGATCTCCATGCCGACGATTGCCGCCATTACCCTGTTCTACGCGGTGGACCGCTGGAACGAATGGTGGAGCGCGCTCCTGTATATATCCGAGACGAACAAGTTTCCGATGCAGCTGTATTTGCGGGAGATGCTGGTGGACGTCAATAAAATGATGAATAACGCCTATGCTGCCTCCATGGCTTCCGAGATGCGCAACACGTATCCAGAGGGTCTTAAAATGGCGACGGTCGTCGTCACCATGCTGCCCGTTATGTGCATCTATCCGTTTCTTCAGCGCTTTTTCTCAGCGGGCGTCATGATCGGATCATTAAAAGAGTGATTGCGGCCTAAGAGCCATAATCCATAAGAAAGAAAACAAACGAAGGAGGGGTCAGTTTATGGTATCAAAAGGGTGGAACAAGCTTGCGACGGGCGCCGTCTCGCTGCTGATGGTGTTTTCGCTGGCGGCATGCGGCGGCGGTAAGACGGAGGAAGCGGGTACGGCTAATAACGAAGCGAAGGAATCAGGGGGAACGAAAGCGGAAACGCCGGCCGACGACAGCAAAAAGCTGGATATCAGCCTCGGCATGTGGGATGCCGACAAAGCGTTTACGAACCGGGACAGCGATGATCTATTGAAAAAGGTGGAAGGAGATTTCAATGTCACGCTTAAGCCCAAAAACGTAAGCTGGTCGGACTATCAGGAGAAGTTCCGGTTATGGGCCGCCGCGGACGAACTGCCGGATATCATTGCCACGGATATGTTCAATACGGCTACATACAATCAGTGGATCGAGCAGGGTATCATCCGTCCGCTGCCGGATGACTTGAGCAAGTACCCGAATGTGAAGAAGGTGATGGATCAGGCCGACGTACAGCCGCTGAAGGTGGACGGCAAGTTCTACATGATTCCGAGACTGACCTTCGACTCTACGGATGAATGGGTCATGGAACGCGGATTGATCGTCCGCAAGGATTGGATGGAGAAGCTCAATATTCCGGTACCGAAATCCTATGACGATTATAAAAATATGCTGATCAAGTTTGCGAGCGAGGATCCCGACAGCAACGGCAAAAAAGACACGGTAGGGGTCACGCTGCGGCTCCCATCCTTCTTGGATACGCCGCTCTTGGGCTCGATTCCGCAATACAGCAACGAGGGCTGGTTGTATGAAGACGGCAAATGGATTCCGTCGGTTGCATCTGCGAAAATGGTTGACGGGTTGAAGCAGCTCCGCGATTTGTATACGAGCGGCGGCCTGGATCCCGATTTTCCGATTCTGAAAAACGATGATGGACAAGAAAAGTTCGCTCAGAATAAAGCCGGGGCTATCTTCAATCAGATCTCTATCGCAAAGCTTGCCGGACTGAAGACGCTGTGGTCGAAGTATCAGCATGACAAGCCATTCGAGGAGTCCGTTGCCATTCTGCCGATTTGGCCGGACCTGGACGGCAATACGTACCGGTTTGTGCAAACCTCCTTCTGGTCGGAAAGTTATTTCAGCGCCAAAGTCGACGACGTCAAGATGGACCGCATCCTGAAAATGTATGATTTCCTGCTGTCGCAGGAAGGCGACATGCTCGTGCGGTACGGTTTTGAAGGCAAGGATTACAAGAAGGAGGGCGACAAAATCCTCGTTACCCGGCCGATTGACGCCAAAACGGGCTCGATGAAGGCGCTAAAGGATGTATACCCTTCCCAGCAGGTGCTCGCGATGGTGGCAAGATGGCGCGAGGATACCTATCTGGAGGACAGCGTGAAACGGATGCAGTTCGGCGACGCGCTCGTGGAAAAAGTTGATGAAGCGTACAAAAAGCTCACGGGCGAAGCCAAACCGATCCCGACGGCGTTCGATATCAAGCTGATGTCCACGCCTGCCAAGGATAAAGTCATGGGCATCAAATTCATCGACGATATTACGAAGGTCGTCATTGGCAAGGATGATCCGGCAAAAATGTGGGAGACCGTCCTGAAGGGCTATGAGGCCAAGGGCTTGAACGAAGCTATTAAAGAAGTAAACGATAAGGCTGCGGAAATGGGCATTAAGCCGTAAACCGAAGCGGGACCACGAGCACTTCCTCTGCAGGTTATGCCTGTGGAGGAAGTTTATTGCATATTCAGGATCGAATCTATGCGATAATGGGGGAAAATGCGCTGCGAGACGTCTTATGGCATCCTAGAGCCACGGGGGAGGATTCACCTCTTGCTAAACTACATTCGGAGTCTGCCGATCCGGCGGCAGCTGTTTCTTATTATTATGGCCTTTATGCTGCTGCTCTTCGGGGTCATGGCCACGGCCTATATCTTTACATCGAGGTGGTTGTACCATCAGAACAGCGACTATTCTTATTTGCTGTTGAATAAGATCAGGCAGCATATTTCCGCGCAAAATACGGCGACCAATCGCTTGATTCAGGGGATGGCTTATAACGAATCGGTTCAGCAGTATTTGCTGGAGACAAAGGACCAGTCGCCAGGGAGATACGAACTGTACAGACAGACAGACACTCTGGTTGCCCGATACAGCTCGCTTCGCGAAGGCATTATGGACGTGACCATCATCGGGAATAACGGCAGCAATTTTAACCTGATGATCGACAGCCAAAAGCGCGAGGCAGTCATGCGTACCATAGAAGAAATGGCGTTTAAAAATTACAGCGGCTCGAATCCTTATTACAAGGGGCTCATCGTTAATCATAACGGAGACAAGGAGAATCAGTATTTCCTGGTGGGGCTTCCTATCAACAATGCCATGCCGACCTCGACCGTCGGCAGGCGGCTGGGGTACATGGTCGTATTCATGAAGCCATCCTCCTTCATCTCCAATATGGAGGAGGTGTACCAGAATGCCTTCGGCAAAATTTACGTGCTCGACCGGAACAACGTCGTCGTCGCAGCGAGCGGTGGCGGGCATATCGGGGAAACCTATGCGCTCGATAGGCTGGAGAAGGCCGGCAGCGGAAACTACGTTTTTTACGATGAGCAGCATATCCGCCATATCGTAAGAATGGTTGATCTGCCCGATATTGGAGGGAAGATCATCAACGTCATTTCCGAAAAGGAGCTGCTGCGCGGAATGACAGACATTCGAAAGGTGTACATGTTCATTCTAGCCTTAACGGTTCCGGCCTTGATCTTCATGGCGATCGTGTTCGGCAAAAACATCGTCTCCCCCATCCGGATGTTCATCCGGTCCATCAACGCGTTGAAGATGGGGCATTTTCAGAAAGAGAGATCCGAGATCAAGCTGGACGGATATTTGGAAATCAAAATCATGGCCGGAAAATTCAATGAAATGATCGAGGCGATCGACGATCTGACGGAAGAAGCGGTAGCCTCGCGCATGCGGATCTATGAGCTGGAACTATCCAAGCAGTCGGCGGAGCTGTCCTATCTCAAGCATCAGGTCAATCCGCATTTTCTGTACAATACCCTCGCATCCATGAAGGGGCTGGCCGCCGAGCTCGGCATGCCGCAGTTCGTGGAGATTACCGGTGCCCTAAGCCAGATTTACAAATACAGCATCAAGGGTGCGGAGCGGGTAACGCTGCGCGAGGAGCTGGACATCGTGAAGTTCTACGTTAAAATCCAGCAGTTCCGCTTCGAGGACCGTTTTGACGTGTATTACGACGTGGATCCCCAGCTGCACGACCGTAAAATCATCAAGATGATTTTGCAGCCCATCGTGGAGAATGCCTTATCGCATGGCTTGGAACGGAAAATGGATAAGGGCACGCTCTGGATCGGCGGGTGCGACAACGGGCAGGGGGCTCTCGTGCTCTGGGTCAAGGATGACGGCGAGGGTATTCCGCCGGATCAGCTTGCGCGGCTCCAGCAAGCCTTGTCGGGACACGCCGAGCGGGAAACCGCAGCTGCCGACAACCACAGCCTGGGACTGATGAACGTCCATAGAAGGCTGCAGCTGTCTTATGGAAGCGGTTCCGGAGTTGCGATCAGAAGCTCGCCCACCGCGGGTACAGAAGTATATCTGACGATTTTGGCCAAAGAGGGTGAGGATGGTTGAAGTATAAAATAGTGCTGGTCGACGATGAAAAATGGGTCTTGAAAGATATGCGCCTTTCTGTAGACTGGGAATCATACGGGTATGAAGTGGTTGGCGAAGCCATGAATGGGATTCTGGGCTTGAAGGTCATTCAAGAGCAGCGGCCCCATCTAGTGATCACGGATGTCCGCATGCCGGGGATGGACGGTCTGGAGCTGATTCGCGAGGTGAACCGACTGGAGCTCGATACCCGATTCATCGTATCGAGTGGTCACGCCGAATTCGAATACGCCCAGCAGGCTATCAATGCCGGTGCCATCGGATACTGCCTGAAGCCTTTCGAAGAGCAGGAGATGGCGGGCTTGCTGACCCGGTTCAGGGCGATGCAGCAGGAGAAGGAGCTTCTCCTGCAAATGGAGCTGCTGTATTTCATGTCGGACCGGATCGAGTCCAAGGCGTATGCTGCCCAATTGTTACACCGCATGAATCTGTCGTGGGATAACGGTCAAGGCATGTTGGTGGTTGCCGTCATCGGGGAGAACGAAGAGCCGCCGGGAGTCTCCGTCCCCCTGATCCGGCTGCGGACCGGCAGGCAGGAGACCATGTACCTGCTAAGGGCCGGCCCGGATGGAAGCATGGACGGGGAACTGGCGGCAAGTCTGCTGCTGGCGCCGGCTGTGAAGGGCATAGGCTGCTCCAGGACCTTGCTGGATGCCGGCCAGCTGCACTGCGCTTATCAGGAGGCCGAAGCTGCTTCCTACCAGTATTTTATGACGGGACTGAAGGGTCTTTATATGCCTGTTGCCGAACGCTCCTGGCCGGAGATCAAGGATCTTTGGCAGCAGATGGGAAATCCGCTGAATCCGGAGCAGGTAACGAAGCTGTGCGACATGTTCGGAAGGTTTGCGGCTCGCGGGACCGTGGATATTCAGGATGCGCTGCGGTTCTGCAATACGTTCTTCCTCATGCACAGCGGCCAGGCCGATCAGGATGAATACATTCACGGTTACGAGCAGTTGGTGGAAAAATACGGGACGCTCGCGAATATGCTGAAAGAGATCAGGCTCTTCTCCTTCTCCCCGCAGCAGGTCGACCTGGAAGCAGATGCAAGCGTCAGGCACGAAACCCTGCAGGACATCATGCATTACCTGGATGGGCATTTCACGGAGGATGTCTCGCTCAAGAGCATCTCGGAGCAGTTCTACGTCAATCCCAGCTACTTAAGCCAGCTGTTCCGGAAGGTGGCAAAGACGACATTTCTGCAGTATGTAACGGATAAGCGGATTGCTTACGCCTGCCGGCTGCTGGGCTCTTCTCGTCTTACAATATACGAGGTGTCGGAGCAGTCGGGGTATCCGAATTATTTTTATTTCGCGAAAGTTTTCAAGAAAAACGTAGGCAAGACCCCCACGCAATATCGGGAGGAGACGAAGGGAGGATGCAGTATATGACGAAGCAATTCGAGACGCGCACGGTCCATTCTTTGGTGAAGGTGTTTGCCGACGAGGAGCTGCTGGAACAGGCAGCAGCAAGCGGTGCCGCGCTCCAAAATGAAGTATTCTCATATCAGGTGGCCTACCGGCCGAAGCAGCTGATGCCGGCTATTCAAGTGAAGGTCGATTCAAAAATCGGGGACTACATTACGCTTCGCAGCGTCGGCCTGGCGCCGTCGGAATTCCCTGTGCAGCCTGATCATGACGACAACATGCTGCGGACCACGCCTGGCCTGTATCCGGACCCGCTGCTGCCGCTGGACGGCGGCTTGCGCGCATATCCGGGCCAATGGCGTTCGATTTGGGTTACGGTGAATCCAAGAAATGATGTAGAGCCTGGCATATACCCGATTCGGGTAAGCTTTGAAACGGAATCGGGGGAGGCGCTGGCGGAGGAGCGCTTTGAGCTTGAGATCATCGGGGCGAAGCTGCCCGAGCAGCAGCTTGTGCATACGCAGTGGTTTCACGCGGACTGCCTGACGACACACTATCATACGGATGCGTTCAGCGAAAGGCACTGGGAGCTCCTGAAACGATACATACAAACCGCGGTGGATCACGGCATCAATATGCTGCTTACGCCTCTCTTCACGCCTCCGCTCGACACGGAAGTCGGGGGAGAACGTCCGACCGTGCAGTTGATCGATGTTGAGGTGACGGGGGTGGATCAGTACCGTTTCGGATTTGACCGCCTGAAAAGATGGGTTGAGCTGTGCAACGAATGCGGCGTCAAGTATTTCGAATTCTCACATCTGTTCACACAGTGGGGCGCACGGCATGCACCGAAAATTATGGCGACCGTCGATGGTGAAGCAAGGCGCATCTTCGGCTGGGAGACCGACGCGTCGGGCGAAGCTTATCATGCATTTCTGAATCAATTCCTGCCGCAGCTGGTGAGCTGGATTCGGGAGAACGGGCTGGAGAGCCGCAGCTATTTCCATATTTCCGATGAGCCGACGCTGGATCACCTTGAATCTTACGAAAGTGCCCGTAATATCGTGAAGGATCTTCTCGAGGGATTTCCGATTATCGACGCTTTGTCGGATTACGATTTCTATGAAAAGGGCCTTGTGGAGAATCCGATACCTGCTAACAACCACATCGAACCCTTCCTGGAACACGGAGTCACGCCGCTGTGGACGTATTACTGCGTATCGCAGTACAAGGATGTATCCAACCGGTTCTTCGCCATGCCGTCCGCGCGCAACCGGATTCTGGGCTATCAATTGTACAAATACGATGCAGTCGGCTTCTTGCACTGGGGCTATAATTTTTGGTATACACAATACTCCAAGAAGGTGATCGATCCGTTCCGCGTCACGGACGCTGGGGGCGTCTTCCCTTCAGGTGACTCATTCCTGGTTTATCCGGGCGAGGAAGGCCCGATCGAGTCGATCCGGATGGAGGTCCTGCGCGAAGCGCTGCAGGATTTGCGGGCGCTGCGCCTCCTGGATGAGCTGATGGGCCGGGAAGCAGTGCTTGCGGCGCTGGATGAAGGCTTGGATGAGCCGATTACCTTCAGCAGGTATCCGAAGGAAGCGGCATGGATTGTATCCAAACGGGACTGGATCAACGGAAAGATTAAAGAACATGTCATGCTGAAACAATAAATGGTTGAAGAGAGGCATCCGCGGATGCCTCTTTTTTGATGTTTCACGGTTTACGGTATCCATAAATTAACTTACAATATATACAAATTATGACAAGAGTGAAGGCGGCGAATTGCCTTCTTACTTCTGGAGGAAAAGGGGGGAGCCATGAAAAGAGGATGGAAGCGGATGACGGCCGGGGTTCTGCTGATTCTGCTGCTTGCCGGGTGTGCCGGTTCGAAGCCGAAGGAGGATACATTGGCAGTGATTAAGCCGCAGAAGGACTCAAGCTACACGGAAATGTTCAGAACCCTGTCACTCGGCAGCGTATTCGATTATAACCTGCTTCTGCCGCATGCGGATACAACCTGGGTTGAGATTTGGGTGGAGGGCTATAAAAAGGGTGAGAAAATGCAGGATTCGCAGCTCATCCGTCTCTCTTACGGCAACGCCCCCTCCGAATCAAGCGAGGGTGCGATGGGCTGGGGACTGGTCACCAAAGGCGGGGAGCAGAAGTCCATGATTTTATACGCCCCAGGAGTCAGCACAGGCCTCATTGACGTACCCGGTGTAATCGATAAAGACCGTTCGTCCATGATGGGCTCTGTCATAGGAGATGAGAAACTGGAGCTGAAAGCGGGGGAGTCTGCCACCTTGGCCGTATTTCGCCAGAGTAAGTCCGGCGGTTACCGGAACTATAACGCGAATAACCCCGAGGAACTGAAGGAGATGCTGGCAGCGGATGTCTTAACGCTGCTGCTGAAGATCAAGGTCGACACGCAAAGCCCGAAACCATAGAAGCATACACGTATAGAGGTGAAAGAGAGAGCGTTATCGTTTCGGATTTTTCCTGAACGCACATGAATGAATGCAGGAGACATCGCTAGATGTCTTTTTTTATGCGCGAAGCGCAACATGATAACCATTATTTCCGTCACAGGAGTTATATGCTTAGCGGAAGACAGGCCATGAGCCGTTACCGCTTGGTTTGGAAGGAGGAGGAACATGCGCAAATATGGGATATTGGCCGTTATGCTGCTGCTTCTGGTCATGGGATGCTCCGCAGCAAAGGATGCAGCGCCGGAAGGGCGCTGGGATCACAAAAACGGATATGTGGTAGCCAAAGAAAACGGAAGGGTGCTGGTCGTGCGCAAGCAGGCAGCGCCGGATACACCGCTGAATGAGATTCTGGAGAAGGCTCAGCCCGATGCGATATGGCTGTCTGTCGGAAAGGATGATTACGTTTCCGTTTCCGTGGGAGACGAGGTCGGGATCCGGATTGCGAACGGGGCTATCGATGAATCTTATCCTGAGCAGGCGGGAGCCGATATCGGCAAAAAGTAGGCGAGGGTACGCAATGCCCTCGCCTTTCTCTTACACTTACAAGCGTGTCGGTTATGATTCATGCCTTAGGCATTTCATTGAAGAAGGCGACATCCTCAATTGGCAATCTCACCGTCGGGTGTCCGGGCTTCGCTCCTTTACCGATGGCGATGAGCATAACAGGAGCGTATCTCTCCGGAATATTGAACGCTTCTGTAAATTTAGCTTGGTCAAAGCCGCCCATCGGCACCGTATCATAACCTTTAGCGTGGGCGACAAGCATCAGCTGCATGGATACCAATCCACTGTCGATCAATACTTTTCGGAGAACCGTCTCTGTAGGCATGCTTGCGAACAATCCTTGATAGCGTTCCACGAATGATTTGGCTGTCTCTTCAGGCATGTAACCCGCATCGACGGTCATTCCGTAAATTTTCTCGGCCAATGTGTAGCCTTCCAAATCACCGAGTACCGCAATGACAGCCGAGGCCTCGATCACTTGCTGCTGCTGGTTGGCGATCGGAAACAGTTTTTGCTTCAGCTCCGGTGAGTCGATGACGAGGAACCGCCACGGCTGCAGATTGGCGCCTGAAGGGGCTAACGTAGCTTGCTGCAGGATTTCGTTCATTTCCTCCCGCGGTATCTTTGCTTCAGAATAATAGTAGCGTACGGACCGCCGATCTTGAATCACGTTAAAGAACTGCTGCTCCACCTTTTGAGACGATTGTGCAACGGACATGTGTCTCTCCTCCTCATTATTACTGTGCTCTTTGAAGGCACTAGAAGTCTTCAAATTATTAACTAATATTATAATTATTACAGTTTTGAGGTCACGTGGCCTTCTAAAACTCCTTCCTAAGCTTTGTAAGACGAACGCTGCTTAAGCTGAAACATAGCAGTGAGATATGTCTTAATGTTACTATAAATTATCAGATGTATAATCTAAAGTAGACACATTATTTTTATGTAGCCCTATAAAATAGACCAACTATATTATAGTAAGGAGAGATTTCAGTGAATGTAAGCAAAGAGGAGGAGCAATGCCTCATATCCATTCGTGAAGCCTTGGAGGTTGTTCGCGGAAAATGGTCTATTCTGGTGCTCACCTTACTTAGTCTGGGTCCGCAGCGCTTTAATCAAATGCGAAGAAATTTAGACCATATCAGTATCAAGTCTTTAACGAATGTCCTGCACCACTTGGAGCAGCATGAAGTCATCAATCGCCAGGTTTTCCCTACCAGACCTGTAACCGTTGAGTACACTCTGACGGATAAAGGCAGGGCGTACATCCCCGTGCTTCGGGAATTGCGCATTTGGGGTGAAAACTGGGGAGAACATCCGAAGCCCGTATGATGGCGAGACCTCGTTCTTTGACTTTGGAATCAAAGTAGCTTAGGGATCGTTGATCTTGAATTACGTTAGAAAACTGCGTTTAAGCCTGTTAACAACCGGGTGAGCGTGGTTTTTTTGTTTCGTTGAAAGTTTTCATTGTATATTTTCAAACGGGGTTGACATAGGAGAAGGATGCGCTATAATAATAATCAAGGAAAGTCAAAGAAAGTCAAAGTCAGAAGATTTGATCATACGCCGATTGAGGCGAGCTTAAGCTTTCATACAAGAAAGGGGCAATGAACATGCGTTGTCAAAAATGTAATCAACATGAAGCAACCGTAGGACTTAGCCTGACCGTAAATCAACAATCCGAGAGACTTTATATATGTAAAGAGTGCTATGCAGAAATTAACAGCGGAATTCCGTTCCACGCCGGTTTCGGCTCGTCCGGCATGTCGCCGATCGACGAGTTCTTCAAAGGATTCATGCAGCAGCCGCAATCTGGGCAGGACGCTAACAGCGCACATGGCGCGGGGACCCGTGCTCCGAGCAGGGGGCAAGGCGGAAACGGCATACTGGATCAGCTGGGCCGCAACCTGAATGACGCGGCAAAAGCGGGACAAATCGATGCCGTGATCGGCCGTGACGAAGAGATCGAGCGCGTCATTGAAATTTTGAACCGCCGCAGCAAAAACAACCCGGTTCTGATCGGTGAACCCGGGGTCGGCAAAACGGCTATCGCCGAAGGCCTGGCCCTCCGCATCACGGAAGGCAAAGTACCCGCCAAGCTGCTGAATAAAGAGGTCTATTCCCTCGATGTGGCTTCGCTTGTTGCCGGTACCGGCATCCGCGGCCAATTCGAGGAGAAGGTCAAACAGCTGATCGCCGAGCTGCAGCAGCGTGAGAATGTTCTGCTGTTCATCGATGAAATCCATCTGATCGTCGGCGCAGGATCAGCCGAAGGCTCGATGGATGCAGGCAATATGCTGAAGCCGGTATTGGCGCGCGGCGAGCTGCAGGTCATCGGGGCAACCACCCTGAAGGAATACCGCCAAATCGAGAAGGATGCCGCACTGGAACGCCGTTTCCAGCCTGTCATGGTCGATGAACCAACGGTTCAGGAAACGATCGAGATTCTGAAGGGGCTGCGTCCGAAGTACGAGGAATTTCACGGGGTTCGCTATTCCGACGAAACCATCGCGGCCTGCGTGCAGCTGTCCCACCGGTATATCCAGGACCGCTTCCTGCCGGATAAAGCGATCGATCTGCTCGATGAGGCTGGCGCCAAACTGAATTTACGGATGTCCGGTAGCGGACAGGGGCGGATTCAGGCACGGCTGGAGCAGGTAAAGGCCGAGAAAGACCAAGCGACCCGAAGTGAAGATTACGAACGCGCCGCAAAGCTGCGCGATGAGGAGAGCGAACTGCTCGGCAAGCTGAACGGCGCCGCGGGGCAGCAGGAAACTCAAGCGGAAGTCCGCGTCGAGGATATACAGCATATCATCGAACGCAAAACCGGCATTCCAGTCGGCAAGCTGCAGCAGGACGAACAGAATAAGATGAGAAATCTGGCGGAGCGTCTCGGCTTCAAAGTTATCGGCCAGACGGAAGCCGTCGAGAAGGTAGCCAAAGCGGTGCGCCGCAGCCGTGCCGGCCTCAAGCCGAAGAACAAGCCGATTGCTTCCTTCCTGTTCGTCGGACCGACCGGCGTCGGTAAAACCGAGTTGTCCAAATCGCTCGCGGAAGAGCTGTTCGGCCAGGCGGACGCCATGATCCGGCTTGATATGAGCGAATACATGGAGAAGCATTCGGTATCGAAGCTGATCGGTTCGCCTCCAGGCTATATCGGCCATGACGAAGCCGGCCAGCTGACCGAACGCGTGCGCCGCAATCCGTACAGCATCATCCTGCTCGATGAGATCGAGAAGGCGCATCCCGACGTGCAGAATATGTTCCTGCAGGTGCTGGATGACGGCCGCCTGACGGACAGCCAGGGACGGACGGTAAGCTTCAAGGATACGGTCATCATCATGACATCGAACGCAGGCATCACGGAGAAGAAGATTACCGTCGGCTTCTCGGCCGCGGAATCCGTGCAGACCAGCTCGATTCTGGACTCGCTCGGCGCCTACTTCCGTCCCGAGTTCCTGAACCGTTTCGATGCGATCATTCCGTTTGCTTCCTTGAAAGAAGAGGTTCTGGTTCAAATCGTCGATCATATGCTTGACGAAATCGTCAGCACCTTGGGAGAACAGGGCATCACGCTTCATGTGACCGACGAGGCGAAGAAGAAATTGTCCGAGCTCGGCTACAACCCGGCATTCGGGGCCCGTCCGCTGCGCCGTGTCATCCAGCAGTACGTAGAGGACGGCATCACTGATCTGGTACTGGACGACGAGAATGTGACGCATATCAATGTGGACGTTCAGAATGACGCGATTCAGGTTATCAAAGGCTGAGAATGCGGTTGAATAAATAACTATACTGCTTAATACAAGCACCTCTCCAGATGGAGCATGAAGAACCTGCCGGTTCGATGCATGGCCCATGGGGAGGTGCATTTTTATTCGTTACGGAATATAGCTCAAAGGTGGTTAAGCTCACGGCGCGTGATCAATGGCTAAGCCAGATCTATATTGTGAAAAATTGAACAAATTTCGAAAACAGACGTAAAACCCCTTGCAATGTGAAAAAAATCACAGTATATTATAAGTGTGAAATAAATCACAACCAACAACTTGAAAGAACAGACATGAATGGATCATTTCTTAACCCGTCGCTGATTCCACTTTTCAAATGACTGAAGATCAACCCTTATTCTAATCATAAATTCGATTACTTTTATTTTTAAATAGCCAATCATCCCGAGGAGGAACTTATTATGAGAATAGCCGTCATTGGATGCACACATGCAGGAACCGCAGCGGTGGTCAACGCCGCCAAGCTGTACCCTGAAGCGCAGATTACCGTATATGAGCGAAACGATAACGTGTCGTTCCTGTCGTGCGGCATTGCCTTGTACGTAGGAGGGGTCGTAAAGGATCCCCAGGGGCTTTTCTACTCCTCGCCGCAGCAGCTGGCAGACCTGGGCATCGTAACGCACATGCGGCATGAGGTGCTCGCGGTGGATACCCAGGCGAAGACGCTGCAGGTGCGCAGCATGGCCACCGGAGACCACTTCACGGATACATTCGATAAGCTGATCGTCACGACGGGCTCTTGGCCAATCATTCCGAAGCTTGCCGGCATGGAGCTCGGTAATATTCTACTTTGCAAGAACTACGATCATTCCAATACGATTATCGAAAAAGCGAAAGAAGCGAATCATATTACGGTCGTTGGGGCAGGCTACATCGGCGTGGAGCTGGTAGAGGCATTCCAGCAGAGCGGCAAGAAGGTGACGCTGATCGACAGCGCGGACCGGATTCTGAACCGGTACCTGGACACCGAATTCAGCAGCCAGATCGAGGATGCGTTCCGCGCCAAAGGCATCGAGCTGGCGCTGGGCCAGACGGTGCAGGCTTTTGAGGGCCGGGATGGCAAAGTAAGCCACGTCATTACGAGCCAAGGTGAAATCGAAACCGATCTGGTCATTCTCTGCATCGGCTTCCGCCCGAACACGGGGCTGCTGAGCGGTCAGGTCGATATGCTGCCAAACGGCGCCATCATCGTCGACGAGTATATGCAGACGAGCAGACCGGACGTATTCGCCGCCGGAGACAGCTGTGCGGTTCGCTACAATCCGACGGGCAAGGCTGCATATATTCCGCTGGCTACCAACGCCGTACGAATGGGAATGCTGGTAGCCCGCAACCTGATGGGCAAGACGACGAAGTATCTGGGCACGCAGGGGACGTCGGGCTTGAAAATATACGATTTGAACCTGGCCTCGACGGGTCTTACCGAAGGCGCCTGCGCAGACGAGAAGCTGAGCGCGGAAGCCGTTACGATCCGGGATGCCTACCGGCCGGAATTTATGCCTTCGGCAGAGACAGTAACGCTTAAGGTCGTCTATGATCAGGAAACCCGCCGCCTTCTCGGCGCGCAGATCATGTCCAAAGTCGACCTGACGCAGGCGATGAATACCCTGTCGGTATGCATCCAAAACGGCATGACGGTCGATGAGCTGGCGTTCGTGGATTTCTTCTTCCAGCCGCATTACAACAAACCGTGGAATTTCCTGAATTCGGCCGGCATTGCGGCGCTGCCGGACATCAAGACAGAGCAGCTGCAGCACGCTTAATTCGGTTCATGATACGAAGACAACCTCATAAAATCCGAACACCAAAAAGGTCATCTGCGAAGATGACCTTTTTGGCTGCTATTTAAGCAGGGGCCGGCTTACAAGAGCTATGGCGCCATTTACTCGGACTGCTTTTTCTCCTTGCCGCCCAGGTTGATGCCCACCTGTCCGTCGTGGCTGCCGACGTTGCCGCCGACCTGGAGGCTCACGCCTTGACCGCCTCCGATTTGCGCGCCGGCATGGGCACCAAGCCCATGATGTCCGCCGATGGAAGCGCCGGTGCTGAATCCGGCGCCTTGACCGCCGCCCAGTTGGCCTTTCATATGGGCGCCAATGCCGTGATCTCCGCCAATTTGGGCATCCGTGTTGAGCCCGATGCCCTGCTGCAGGCCTGCATGGCCATCAACATGGGCTTGAATGCCGTATTTACCGCCCAGCTGGCTGTCGGTTTCAAATTGAAAGCCTTTGGCCTGTTGGTCCAGGTTGGCTTCGCCCTGCACGTTCAGGCCGTATGAGTCTGCACCCACATGACTGCTGACCTGATTGCTGATTCCGTGCGGATCGACCTGCGTCGTTGCATGGAATCCTGCACCATGCTGACCGCCAACCTCAATGCCGGTATTCATCTTCAGCCCCGGCTGACCCTCCGCCTTCACATTCTCGGTCTTCGCGTTTTCCGGCTTTATATCCTCCGGTTTCGCCTCCGCCTCCGGCTGAACCTTGATCTTCAAGCCTTTCGGCGTCGGTTCTACCCGGTTTTGAGTGGCTTCCTGCTGAGGATAGCCATAGGTATAGGCGATGCCGGGATACGGAGCCCCATAAGCCGGGTAGGGCGGATAAGCGGAGTAAACCGGGTAGGCTGCCGGGTAAGGGTAGGCCCGCTCCGGCCGCGGCCAGTAGTAGTAAGACGGCGGGAAGGGACTGCGAAACGTATAAGCATATGGATCATACGCCCACGGAACCGGATAACTAGGCTGGAAGCCGGGCCCGAAGGGATAATTGCTTGTCGTCATATCAATGAACCTCCAGATCAATGTTGATGATATAGCCTATTCACGAAAACGCGAATTGACACATCTATCATGGCGGTTTGCCAAATCTGAAAGTCCATTGCGACTTACAAACGGGCTGACATGCATCTACGGTGAGACCGCCGGCAGGCGGATCGTCACTGTCGTGCCGACACTAGGGCTGCTGTCGATCGTCATCCCGTACTGGGCCCCGAAGTATAGATGAATCCGCTCCAGGACATTCACGATGCCGATATGGTTATCGTCGCCCGTATCCGTGTGCTCCTCAAGACGCTGACGCAGCGCGGCCAGCTGTTCCGGCTCCATGCCGGCACCGTTGTCGCGGACAATGATGAACAGCTGCCCCTCTTTCAGCTCTGTGCGCACCTCCAGCAGTCCTGGGCCTACTCTCCGCTCAAGACCGTGTATGATGGCATTTTCGATCAGCGGCTGCAAAGAGAAATGGACCACCTGCAGGTTTTGCGTCTGCGGCGCAAGCTCCTCGGCGTACTGGATTTTGTCTCCGAAGCGCATCTGCTGCACCTTGATGTACAGCCGGATATGCTGCAGCTCCTGCTCGAGGGAAACGATGTCCTTGCTCATCTTGGTGTGAATACGGAACAGCTGGCCGAGCGTGCCGACCATTTCGCCGATTTCGCGCTGGTCATTTAAGATGGCCTTCATCTGTACGGATTCCAGGGCGTTCGCCAGAAAATGCGGGTTGATCTGACTTTTGAGCGCACCCAGCCGTGCGATTTTCTGCTGTACCTTGGCTTTGGAGGAACGATCGATATAATCCTGCAGCTCCTCGGTCATTTTGCGGAGCCCTTGATACAGTACCCCGAATTCATCCTGCCGCTTGCTTCCGAAATCCACGTCGAATTTGCCCATGCCGACCTTTTCCACCTGGCGTTTCAGGAAAATAATCGGTTTGGTGACGCGCGCCCGCATGATGATCAGAAAGATGATGGCCATGCCGATTGAGCCGACGGCGAGAAACAGAATGATCCGGCCGAGCATCGCGGAATCCTTCGTCATTTCCCTTTCGTCCGTATACTGAATGACCTTCCAGCCGGAGTAGGGGGAGGTGACGAAGTTGAAGTAGGAATCATGGCCCTCGAAGTCGCTGTAAAAGCTGCCCGTCTCCTGATCCAGCACCTGCTGGAATTTTTGGCTGTCGATCTGGAGCCGCTTTGAAAAGTCGAGGTCCTTGGATGCATAAATAATAGCCCCTGCCGAATCCGTGATGACAAAGTTCCGTTTGGTGTTCTCGGACAGGCTCAAAATTTCACGCAGGGAATCGAGCCGGATATCCACGAGCATGACGCCGAGCGGCTGTTTGCCGCCGGTTTTGTTGATGACGCGCGCAATGGAGATGACCTTTTCCTTCGTATCAATTTTGTGAAAGGGGCTGTGCGTGCCGAAAATGACGATACCGCCCTTTTGCTTAAGCGTTTTGAGATACCATTCCTCTTTCTCGAAATTTTCGTAGTTCAGATCCCAGCGGTTGAAATTGGCCGAGTAAAAAAGATCGTGTCCGGCATAGATTTGCACGCTGTCGACATTCTTGATGGTCATTTCGAGCGTTGCGATAAAATGCTGGATCACGTACTGGGAAGACAGCCTCTGATCATCATCCGGGTTGTTGATCCATTTTTCAAGCGCGGTTTGAAGCTCCCCGTCCATATGAGCGTATAGCGTTCCTTTTTCGATGCTTTGCAGGTATTGATCAATGTTGAAGGACAAATTGTTCAGGATGAGATCGGAGCTGCTCGTATATTCCGACTTGACCGTCTGCAGGGAAGCGGAGTAAATAATGGCCGAAATGATCAGCAGAGGGATGGTAACCGTCAGGATCATCAGCACGAAAATCTGCGTGTTTAAATGCCGCATATGAAAAATTTTACGAAGCCAAAGTGAGCTTTTCAATCCATCATCCCCATTTGCTTCCGGTAGTCGGAGGGTGTCATGTTCGTTATTTTGCGAAAGGTTTTTACGAAGTGCTTATAGCTTGTATAGCCGCACATCTGGGCCACATCGGTCATCGGCACCTTGGACTGCACGAGGCACCGCTTGGCATAGGCAATGCGGATTTCCGTGACGAAGGTCGTATAGTTTTTGTTCAGCTTGGTTTTAAAGAGCCGGCTGAGATAGGACGGGTTATAAAAAAAGCGGTCAGCCACCATCTGCAGCGTAATCTCCTGGTCGATATGCTGAAGAATGTACGTCTCGATCTGGTCGAATACCGCCATATCCTGGGTGCCGCCGTTTCGCGCTGCTTGCCCCGCATCCGTCCGAAGCTGCAGCATCCAGCCGGTAAGCCATTCGAACAGTGCCGGCATGGAATCAAAATCATCCACAAATCTCAGGTATAGCAGCCTTTGGTGATACGTCTCCTCAATGTTGATGCCATGCTTGCCGGCATAACGGATGCCGGTAGCAATGACTTCCTGAATGAAGCCCAGACTCAGCTCCATGGGAAATTGGCCGGTCTTGGCCTCGAGTTCCAGCCCCAAGCGGCCCATAAGCTGCTCCAGCTGCGTTGTTTCACCCTGCTCCAGGCAGGTGAGAAGCAGCATTTTCTCCTTGTCTCCAAGCTGGAGGATCGGAGACTTCGGCGACTCGGATGCCGGTGGCTGAAGCTCATAGACATGACGGCCGTCCCGGGCAAACCGCATATGCAGGGTTTGTTCCGCTTGATGCAGCAGGGTAGACAAAGTGCCGAGGCTCGTGGTCGGCTGACCTTGGGCAATGTACAGGCGGACCGGCTGCTCCGCAGCCAAATCGCGAAGCAGGGCCTGGGTTTCCTTAGGCGGCAGAGGTGCCGTAAGGAGGGGGGTGATACCATCGTTTATAATTGTAAACGCATACAATTTGTTATGGGAAACATAGCTGAATACAAGCTGACGTTCCATGGAAGGTATGAAACGCTGCAGCGTCGCGATGAGCATCCGTTCGGCATTTTGCCGCCACCACGATCTTAAATGCGGGGAGGACAGCAAGCGGGGGACGTAGGAGAGCACGAAGGGCTGCATCCATAGCTCTTCGCTTCCGGCTCCGCTTAAGGCGACAAGCCGTTCGGAGTCCGCTTGGGTCTCGCCGTCCTCCAGCAGCTGCTTAACGAAATGGCTTCGTTTGAGCTGAGTATTCTCCACCAGGTTTACCTGCATGGCGGACGCGAGCTGCTCTTGCGCACGCTTCTTTTCAAGCTGGCTCACGCAGTCCTGAATGGTCTTCAGGCTTTCCTCATACTGCAGCGGCTTCAGCAGATACGCGGACACATTGCCGAGGCGTATCGCTTCCCGGGCATACTCGAAATCGTTGTAACCCGTCCAGATGACAAAAAGCGTCTCGGGCAGATGAGCGCGCAGATTGCCGATCATTTCGAGACCGTCCATCAGCGGCATCCGGATGTCGGTAATGATCAGGTCGGGCTTCTCCCTCAGGGCGGTTTCCACGCCTTCGGCCCCGTTCTCCGCCTCCACGATTTCATGAAAGCCGAGCTCTTTCCAGTCGAAATACTTTTGAAGCCCCAGGCGAATCAGCGGCTCGTCCTCAACAACCATCAATTTATACATCGCTTCAAACCCCCCCGGCAACTCGTTGTTTCGATAAACTTCCTCTATATATGGCAGCACTTCCGACAGTTTGGCAAAATTCAGCAAGGATTCTTTAGAATCCTTGGGGTTATTTTCGATTGTAGCGAAAGCGGCGCAAAGATAAAAAACAAATATTGGAAAATGGTATTCGACAAGAAGGAGTTTGTCATAAGGGTCAATTTAGAGGGATGAAAGTAAAAATAAGGGTATTCAAGAAAATAGTACAAAGCACCTATAATTACACTTGTAAGCGCTATACAAGATAATTTCAAACCATTCAGGGGGGTAAGAAATGAGCACAGTTAAAAAAGGGCTGATGACGTTACTAGGCATCACGCTGATCGGCACCCAGCTCGTTGCATGCGGATCCACAAGCGATTCAAGCAAGCCAAGCGAGTCTGCAGGTAACGACAAGAAAGAAACAACAACGGATACACCGAAGACGGATGAGGCTAAACCCGTAGAAATCACGTGGTGGAACTTCCCGAGCTTCCAGGCGCTTGACGGTGAAGTCGGCAAGTATGAGAAACAAATCATCGAGGCCTTCAACAAGAAACACCCTGAGATCAAGGTCAACCTAGAGATGATCACATTCGAAGCCGGTCCTGAAAAGCTGAACGTGGCGATTGCCTCGAATACTGCGCCGGACGTCATCTATGACGCGCCTGGACGGATTCTGGACTGGGCCAAGAAGGACCTGCTCGCTCCGCTCGACGACATGGTGACCGATGAAGTACGTAAGGACGTACCGGAAGCACTGTGGAAACAGTCCATGGTAGGCGACAAAACGTACATGTATCCAATCAACACTGCTCCATTCATGATGGGCGTGAACAAAACCGTATTTGAAAAGATCGGCGCGCTTGATTTGCTGCCGCTGGACCGTCCGGACCGCACATGGACTTTCGACGAGTACAAGAAGGCGCTTCAAGCTGTGAAAGACAAAGCACCTGATATCATTCCATCCGGATTCTTCGCGAAAAGCCAAGCCGGAGACCAAGGAACGCGCGCATACATCGCGAACCTGGGCAACGCAAGCTTCCTGAACGAAGACAATTCCAAAATCGCCATCAACACGGACAAAGCCGGCGCGGCTTTGGACTGGATCAAGCAAGGCGTGAAGGATAAGCTGGTTGTTAACGGTTCCGAGTCCCTCACAGGCGGCGATGTGAATGACTTGTTCCTGCAAGGAAAGCTCGCGATCACGCTGAACTACTCGCCGGTGCTTAGAGCACAGAATGCCACGCTGAAAAAGGCTGAATTCGAAGATGTGCTGGTACCTTTCCCAACGATTGACGGCGCGAAGCCGAAGCTTGAGCCTTACCTGGGCGGCATTGCCGTCTTCAACAATGGCGACGAAGACAAGATCGCCGCTTCCAAGAAGCTGATCGACTTCATTGCTAACGATCCGGAGTGGGGCAAGAAGAACCTGATCCAAACCGGCGGCTTGTCCGCACGCAGCTCCATCACAGGATTGTATAACGATCCGGAATACACGTATGCAGAGCAAGCACGTGACTTCTACACAAGTCCTCCGACGATTGTAGACGGTTATGCCGAAGTGCGCACGTTCTGGTTCCCAGAGCTGCAAAAGGTACTGCTTGGCAAGGCAACAGGCAAGGAAGCATTGGATGAATTTGCTCAAAAAGCAGACGAAGCCATCGCAAAAGCCAAGGCTGATGCCGGCAAATAAAACGATACTGACGCCGTAGTTCTGGAGTAGCGCGCCGTATGGTGCGCTACTCCTTTCAAATCAAGCGCATCACGTGTCAACAAAAGAGATGGGAAAGTAGGGGAGAGAGCCATGGAAACAAGGGTACGAAAAATAAAAATAAATCCTAATGTTTTGCGTGACTGGTTCATGAGTTATCTGTTTCTCCTCCCGGCATTCGGATTCTTCCTCGTGTTCGTTGCGTATCCGATGCTGAGAGGGATTTATATCAGCTTCTTTAACTACAGCCTGCGAAAGTTTGAATATGTGGGCCTGAGCAATTACGTCGATCTGTTCCACAATGAGACGTTTATCAAGTCGCTGTGGAATACGTCGCTGCTCGTACTGATTACCGTTCCGATCGTCATCGTGTTTTCGATTTTCGTCGCGATGAGCATTTACAAGAAAAAAGAATTTGCCAGATCCTTTTTCAGGGGCGTATTCTACCTGCCGGCCGTATCTTCCGTGGTCAGTATTACGGTGGTATGGGGCTGGATTTATCACCCGAATTACGGGGTGCTGAACTATTTGACCGGACTGTTCGGCGCTGACCCGATCTCCTGGCTCGGGAACGAGAAGACGGCGCTGCTGTCCATTATCGCCGTACTGATTACCACCTCCGTCGGGCAGCCGATCATCCTCTATGTCGCTTCGCTGGGTAATATTCCGACTTCCTATATCGAAGCAGCTCAAATTGACCGGGCTTCGTCCTGGCAAATATTCCGGAAAATCATTTGGCCGATGCTGATGCCGACCAATCTCTATATCATCGTCATTACGACGATCAACACGTTTCAGTGCTTTGCGATCATTCAGCTGCTCACCTCCGGAGGTCCATATTACAGCACCTCCACCGTCATGTACGGCGTGTATGAACAGGCGTTCAAGCTGGGCAACTTCGGTATGGCTTCCGCCATGGGTATCATCCTGGCTGTGGTCATCGGCATTATTTCCACCATCCAGTTCAAATATTTCGGCAGCGATGTGGAGTACTAGGAGGGGTATGCGATGAGTTCATCAATACAGGCCGGCATGAAGGCGGGAGTCAATCCATCTGATATAGCCGGCAAGAAACCGTTAGGTATCGGCAGGTGGATAGCCAATGTCATTCTAACCTTGTCGACGTTGTTTTTTATCTTTCCTTTTTACTGGATCATTACGGGCGCATTCAAAAAGCAGACGACGGCGACCGCGATTCCGCCGGAATGGTTCCCGCTGCATCCGACGCTGCAGAACTGGTCCGATTTGTTCAAAAACTCGGTATGGCGCTGGACGTTCAACAGCTTCTTCATTTCGTTCTGCGAAATGGTCGCGGTTTGTCTGGTCGCTGCGCTGGCGGGCTACGTGCTGGCTAAGAAAAGCTTTCCTGGCCGCAAGATCATCTTCACGATGTTCGTAGCGGCGATGGCGCTGCCAAAGCAGGTCATCCTCGTGCCGCTGTTTACAATGCTGGCGGATTTCGGCTGGGTCAACACATACCGCGGCCTTATCATACCGGCGATCGGCTGGCCGTTCGGGGTGTTCCTGATGAAGCAGTTCTCCCAGACGATCCCGACGGAAGTGATCGAGGCGTCCAAAATTGACGGCTGCTCGGAAGTGCGCATGTTCTCGACCATTATTCTGCCGCTCTTGACACCGGCGCTCGGCGCGCTTGCGATCTTCACCTTTATCGGCTCCTGGAACGACTATTTCAGCCAGCTGATTATGACGCGTTCCACCTCCATGATGACGCTGCCGATGGGCATCGCGACGCTGCAGGGGGAATATACGACGAACTACGGCGTCATGATGGCAGGGGCAGCCTTGGCTTCCGTGCCGATGATCGCGATCTTCCTTACGTTCCAGAAGGCATTTACACAAGGGATCACGATGGGTGCAGTCAAAGGTTAATACGTTTAACACGGATATTGGGGTAACGCTGCGGATTACGATTTTAACGGACGAGAGGGAAGGAAGAGATAAATATGTACAATATCGAAAAATTCAAAGGCATCATCGTTGCCTTTTATGCCTGCTATGACGAAGAAGGCCATGTCGATCCTGTGAGAGTGCGCAAACTGGCCCGGCATTATGCGGACAAAGGCGTGAAAGGGCTGTATGTCGGTGGAAGCAGCGGTGAAGGCATGCTGCAGACGGCCGTGGAGCGGAAGGTTGTGCTGGAAGCCGTTATGGAGGAGGTCGGAAGCGAGCTGACGATCATCGTCCATGTCGGATCAGCCTCTACCCGCGAAAGCGTGGAGCTCGCGAAGCACGCCGAATCGGTAGGCGCGGATGCGATATCAGCGGTTCCTGCGATCTATTACCGCCTGTCGCCTGCAAGCGTGGAGCGGCACTGGCAGGAGATGATTGACAGCACGTCGCTGCCGTTCATCATCTACCATATTCCGCAAACAACCGGTTTTCACCTCTCTGCGGAGCTGCTCGCCAAAATGGCGGCGCAGGATAAAGTCATCGGCGTGAAAATATCTTCGGAAAGCACGTACGAGCTGCAGCAGTTCAAAGCCATCGGCGGGGCGGACTTCCTCGTGCTGAACGGTCCTGACGAGCAGTATCTGGCAGGACGCAGCATTGGCGCGGACGGGGGCATCGGGGGAACGTACGGCGTGATGCCTGAGCTGTTCCTGAAGGTCGAAAGCTGCTACCGCGAGGGCCGCATGGAAGAGGCGAAGCTGTGGCAGTTCAGAATCAACGAGATCATCAAGTCCCTGCTCAGCTTCCCATCTCTGTACGGAGCATGTAAAGCTGTGCTGAAGCTGCAGGGCGTGGAGTGCGGAGAGCCGCGGATGCCGCTGCTTCCGGTGGGCGAGACCGACCGGGGACGGATTGTGCTGCTGCAGAAGCAGATTCACGAATATACGGAAGAGGCTTTGTCTTCCATTAAAGCCTGATAGAGCGAGGTAAGAGTTTGGATAGGGGGAGCAGCCATATGAAATGCATATTCAAAAACCGCGGTTTGATCGTATCCTGCCAGGCGCTGGAACATGAGCCGCTGCATGGCGGGGACACGATGGTCAAGATGGCTCTGGCTGCGCAGCAGTCGGGTGCCATCGGCATCCGTGCCAACGGGGTCCGAGATATTTGGGGCATCAAGCAGGCCGTGGAGCTGCCGGTGATCGGCATCATCAAGCGGATCATGCCGGATTCGGATATTTTCATAACGCCTACGGTGACAGAGGTCAGACAGATCATTCAAGCAGGGGCCGATATCGTGGCGCTCGACGTCACGAACCGGGAGAACCGGCTGGAAACGGTGAAGGAGCTGATTGACGAAGCTCATGCCGCCGGGGCAGCCGTCATGGCGGATGTGTCGACCTTCGAAGAGGGCATGGCTGCCGAGAAGCTTGGCGTGGATTATGTGGGAACGACGCTGTCGGGGTATACCCCGTACAGCACCCAAGTCGCCGGACCGGACATCCGCCTGTTATCGCAGCTCGCCAAATCGCTCACGAGTGCCGTTCTTATCGCCGAGGGGAAAATTTCCACGCCGGCCGAAGCGGCGCTGGCATTGGCCGTGGGAGCGGAATATGTCGTCGTCGGCAGCGCCATTACCAGACCGCAGCTGATCACGGAACAGTACGTGCAGGCGATGTCGGTCGTGCTGGGATAGGCGGGACAGACATGGGGATGACACGAGCAGTATACGCAGGTGATTCAACCTACGCCATCGGGATCGATCTCGGCGGCACCAAAATCAATGCAGGCATTATCGATGAGAAAGGGCATGTGCTTAGCACATGCTCTCTGCCTACGCTGGCGGGCCAGGGCAGCATTCCGGACCGGATCATCGAGACGCTGCGCAATTTGTTTCAGCGCGACAACGGGCCCGACCTGTTCCGGTTACGCGGCATCGGCGTGGCGAGCGCGGGACAGATCAACTGGGAACAGGGCTCGGTGCATTTTTCAACCGATCTGATTCCAGGCTATACAGGCACGCCGCTGCGGCAGATTCTGGAGGAGCGTCTCCAGATGCCTGTGTTTGTGGATAATGACGTCAATGTACTGACCCTGACCGAGAAAAGGCTCGGGGCTGCCCAAGGTCTTCGAAACTTTGTGTGCGTCGCGCTCGGAACGGGCGTCGGCGGAGGCATCATGGTAGATGGCCGCATCGTCCGGGGAAGCTGGGGAGGTGCAGGCGAAATCGGCCACATGTCGGTGAATTTTGACGGCCTGCCCTGCATTTGCGGCGGCGTGGGCTGCCTGGAGCAGTACGCGTCCGGAACGGGCATCGGTGCCCGGATGAGACGGGAGCTGGAGTCTTCGGGGCAGAGTACGGAAGGTGTCGATGCAAGGGAAGTCCTGACCCGCTGGCAGGCGGGGGACGCGGTAGCCGGCAGGATCATGGATGAGACCTTCCGCGCGCTCGGTGCGGGACTTGCATCCATCGTGCACATGTTCAATCCGGAAATGATCGTGCTCGGCGGCGGCGTGGCGGAGAGCGGAGAGGCATTTCTGGGGCGGGTCCGGGCGGAAACGTTGAAGCGGGCGATGCCCTCTTTTACCGATAACTTGAAGTTCGTACCCGCTTATCGCGGCAATTACAGCGGCATGATCGGCGCTGGCCTGCAGCTGTGGGAGTATCCGGCGCGGACGCCGTTACCGCCTCGCTAAGGGATGGGATGAAGATTTTCGTCATTATAAATTCGATATTGAACGAAAAATTCTTCTTCTATGAGGTTGTAGCCATGGTATAATGGGCGAAGAGAAAATGAGTGAATAACGAAAATTGATATTGTCAAAATCAACCTAAGTTTGGTTAAATCAGAAGAAAAAGGTGATGACGATGCCACTAATCGATATGCCCCTATCCGAGCTCAAAACGTACCAAGGAATCAATCCCAAACCCGATGATTTCGATGCCTACTGGGAAAAGGCGCTTGAGGAAATGCGATCCATCGATCCGCAGGTAGAGCTGATCCCGGCTACATTCCAGCTTCCTTTCGCAGAATGCTTTCATTTGTATTTTACAGGTGTAAGCGGTGCCAGGGTGCACGCGAAGTACATTAGACCCAAAGGAGCCACCGATCCGCATCCGGCTGTGCTTCAGTTCCACGGCTATACCGGAAATAGCGGAGACTGGATGGACAAAATGGTATATCCGGCGCTTGGCTTCTCCATCGCTTCCCTGGATGTGCGCGGACAGGGCGGCCTGTCCGAAGATACCGGCGGAGTCCGCGGCAATACGCATCGAGGCCATATCATCCGCGGCCTGGAGAATGAAGACCCGCATCGCCTGCTGTTCCGGGACGTCTTCCTGGATACGGCGCAGCTGGCCTCCATCGTCATGAGCCTGCCTGAAGTCGATGAGGACCGCGTCGGTGCCACCGGCTGGTCGCAGGGCGGTGCGCTGACGATTGCCTGCGCGGCCCTGGAACCGCGGATCAAGAAGGCGGCCCCGGTCTACCCGTTCCTGAGCGATTACCGTCGGACATGGGAGATGGACCTCTTCAAGCATGCCTATGAAGAGCTCAGCACGTACTTCCGTTATTTCGATCCGCAGCATCAGCGCGAAGACGAAATATTCACGAAGCTCGGGTACATCGACATCCAGAACCTGGCTCCGCGCATTCAGGCGGACGTGCTGGTCGGGGTTGGCCTGATGGACGTCGTCTGCCCGCCTTCCACGCAGTTTGCGGCTATCAACAAAATGACCGCACCGGTGCAGCTGGAGATTTTCCCGGACTTTGGGCATGAGGGTCTGCCTGGGCTGAATGATAAAATTATTCAATTTTTAAAGGATCTATAGAAGAAAGCATCACCCATACAACCAATGGACAACAGGCCGTTCACAAGGAGGGAATAAGATGATAGGATTTGCCATACTCGTCCTTTTTCAGCTGGCCGGTTGGCTCCTTCAGCATCTGACGGGTCTCCCGCTCCCTGCCAATGTGATCGGCCTGCTGCTGTTTATTGCGGCTTTGTTCATGAAGTGGGTTCCGCTTCGGATGGTGGAGGAAACGGCATCGTTCCTTCTCAAATATATGAGCCTGTTTTTCGTGCCGGTCATTGTGGGCAGCCTGGCGTTCTTTCCTTATTTGCGCGAGCACTGGGCTGTGATCGCCGGCAGCGGGGTCGTCAGCCTGCTGCTGCCGCTCCTCGTCACCGGCTGGCTGGTGCAAAACCGGCTTCAGGCCCGAAGAACGCGGCAGCAGAAGGAGGATGCGCATGTCCATCGCGGCTGATCCCTTATTCGGCATTGCCGTTACGGTCATTATTTATGCCTTGTTTCTGTGGCTTCAGTCCCGCCGGACCTGGGTGCAGCCGCTGCTGATGACGAGCGCGGTCATCATGCTGATGCTCGTCCTGCTCAACATTCCGGTCGAGGATTACCAGAAGGGCGGGTCTTGGCTGAGCTTCCTGCTCGGCCCGGCGACGATTGCGCTTGGCGTGCCGATCTACAAAAATGCCGAGCAGATCCGCCGCAGCTGGAAGCCCATCTTAAGCGGCATTACGGTCGGCGCGCTATGCGGAATGCTCAGTGCCGGGCTGATTGTGCTGGGGATGGGTGGAACCGGCGAGATGGCCTGGACGCTTATGCCCAAGTCGGCGACAACGCCGATCTCCATGGAGGTCTCGCGTCTGTATGGCGGCTATCCGGAGCTGACGGCGGTGCTTACCGTTCTGACCGGGCTCGCGGGCAGCATCATCGGTCCGCCGCTGCTGCGGCTGTGCGGCATCCGGGACGAGACGGCCATCGGCGTTGCCATCGGCACGACCTCGCACGGCATCGGCACGGCGCGCGTGCTCAAGGACTCGGAATGGATGGGAGCCGTCAGCGGCTTCAGCATGGGGCTGACCGGCATTTTCGTGTCGGTGCTGGCGCTTCCGCTGCATTTGCTCGGGTTTTGAAAGGCAGCATTTCTAGTATCAAGAGGACGATCGTTTAGATCCGTCCTCTTTATTTTTCCCTATAAAAGGAACGGAGAGTCTGAATTATATCTTGCCGCCGTACATGGAGGTAAAATAACCCATGTGTTGAATAATATAGAACAAATAGATTCGCGCTATGGGAGGGATGCGCATGCAGCGCAAATGGGTCAATTCGCCGTACACCTTCGCACTCGGCATGTTTGCCATGATGGTGCCAAGTCAGGCCTTCAGCACGTTTTACAGCTTCTTCTACGTGGAAAAGCTCGGGCTCGGCATCGGGCTCGCGACGCTGGCCCGGACCATTTTCCTGATCTGGGATGCCGTGAATAATCCGCTTTTCGGACACTGGTCCGACCGCACGAATACCCGGCTCGGACGGCGCAGGCCCTGGATATTCGGCGCAATGCCGCTGTTCATGCTCACCTTCATCATGGTGTTCTCTCCTCCCGGTGGTTTAACACAAAATGGACTGTTTGCCTGGTTTCTGACGGCTTTGATCTTGTTTGAGGCCGTATCCACCGTCTTGTGGGTCAACTACGGCGCGCTGTTTCCGGAGCTGTATCAGGGGGATCGCCTCCGCGCCAAGGCATCGGCCATCCAGCAGAGCTATCAGGTCGTGGCGCTGCTGATCGGTTCGGCACTGACGCCGATTATTTTTGAAGCGCTCAACTTCTCGAACATGTCGATCATTTACGCCTTCGTCTTCGGCATCAGCATGCTGTTATGCATGCTGGGCGTCCGCGAACGCAAGGAACATAGCGCGGGCGAGCCGTTAAAGCTGGGCGCGGCATTCAAGGAAACGCTGAAGAACAGGAAATTTTGGCTGTTTAATATTTCGAACTCCTTCGCGCAGACCGTGAACGGTCTGGTCAGCTCGATCATTCCTTTCTATGCGAAGTACGTGCTGAAGATCGACGGTACCCAGGTTACAATGCTCATGGCGGCCGTCTTCGTATCGGTCATTCCGCTCGTCTTCGTCTGGTACTGGATCTGCCGCCGTCTGGACGGGGTGAAGGTGTGGCGCCTGTCGCTGGCCGTCTACGCCGTGTCCGTGCTGCCGCTCTGGTTCGGCTTCAACCTGGTGAGCGGTGTGCTCGCAGGGATTGCCGTCGGCTTTGGCCTGGCGGGCTTCCTTGTGACGCCAGCCATGGTGAGCGGCCGTATCATTGATGAGGATGCCGAGAAGACGGGCCTGCGCAGGGAAGGCATCTATACTGCGGTGGCCGGGTTCATCACCCGTTCGAGCGGCCTCATATCCGCTCTCGCCTTTCTGATCGTCGGCCTGATCTTCGGCTACGAAAGCGGTGACAAGCCGGGTCCGAATCCGGAGATGACGTTCCGGGTGCTGATCAGCATCGTGCCGTTCTGTTTGTTGTTGGTATCCATCATCATCTCACTGCTGACGAAATTTGAATTTACGACGACGCGGAGGGGGGATCTGGCACATGGGGAAGAAACTCATCATCAACTGTGATGATTTCGGGCAAAGTCCGGCCCTGAACCGGGCGATCATGGCTCTGCTCGAAGAGAAGAAGGTATCCTCGGCGACGATTATGACCGTTGCCCCTGGATTCGAGGAGGCGGCAGCCTGGACGGCCCGCCGGAAGCAGCCGAACGTCGGACTGCATCTGACGATGACGAGCGAATTCGAGGCGCTGCGCTGGCGCAGCCTGACGGGCGATCCGTCGCTGCACGACGAGAGCGGATACCAGTACCGCACCGTGAGGGAATTTGAGCAGGGAGCGAACACGAAAGCGGCCGCCAAAGAGATCGATGCCCAGTATGAACGGGCACGGAAAGCAGGCATCACGATCAGCCATGTCGATAATCACATGGGAAGCCTGTACGGGATGGAAACCGGGCGCAGCCTGCTGCCGCAGACGCTCTGGAGGGTATCGCGCTGGAAGCTGCCGATGCGCTTTTTTCGGCACATCTACAAGGAAGATCCGCTGCTCGGCTCGCTGAGCGGCATCGAACGCCCCGTTGCCCGCGTGGTCGCCTTGGCCGATGCGCTTGGCGTGCCGATTCCCGACTATCTGCTGTCGCATCCCTTCGGAATCGAAGAGGGAGAGACCTACGATAGCTTCAAGAAGTCCATGATCGCGAAGCTGTACCATTTGCCGGACGGCGTCTGCGAGACGTATATTCACCCCGGCGTTGAGGACGATTGGATGCTCGCGAACATACCGAATTACGCCAAGCGCGTATGGGAATACCAGCTGCCGTTCGACGACGATTTCGACTATGCCCTTCGCGATGCCGAGGTGGAACTGACTGATTACCGCTATGTGCAGGAGCACTTGAAACGGCCGCGCCTGCGCTCGGCGCTGAAGCTTGTAGGGCAGCTGCAGGGATAAAGCCGCTTGAGGTGATAGCTCATGGCAGATGAAAGCAAAAGAGACCCGGCATGGGTCTCTTTCTTTTGAAATGACTGCCCAAGTATTCGAGAGCACAGCAGAGCAGGCATTTTGGTTTTAAAGGGACAATGCCAGATCAGAAGCAGGTGAACGACTGGATTTGTCTCAAATCGATGCCGGTATACATCCAGAAGAAGCCGTTCCAGCGGAAGCCGGCGACGGAGGTTCGTCCGACGAAAACCGGATAGAACCAGAAGCCGCGGCCGCCTGACAACCAAACATAGGTATTGCGGAACAAGCAGCCGGAAATCGCGCCGGGATCCACGGCGAATGTCGTTGCGGCAGGCTGCTGCGGGGTGAATTGAGGCGGCGGGGCAGTGGGCGCCTGCTGCTGTCCTTGCGGACCGAAAGGGGGCATAAAGGCCATTTTTCGTAACACTCCTTATTTGAAATCGGAATTTCGAATGGTTCTGTTTCGGGTGATGCGCTTAGGTAGCCAGCAAGGTAATGACGAGCAGTTCATACAGAACGAGGGGCAGGATGGCACCGCTGAAGCTGCGCTGGCCGTGATGCTGCGCCATCGGCATTTGAATGTACAGAATACCTTTATTGCAGTTGACGATCATGCCTTCAAAAACATCGCCGTCCAGCGTCTCGATTCGGACAAGCTGATTGACATGCTTTTGGCACATGTGAGTGAATTGGTCACGGACCGACTTGAGGGATTGGCTCATCTGCGGGTCCGCCTGATACAGGGTTTGCTGCTGGTAGCCGGGATATTGCAGACTCATAAGTAAGACCTCCGTTTGGGTTATAGCTTGATACATCCTATGCGGATGCCTATACGGTGGTGTCTTTCTTGGAAGATGGATCTTATGGCTGGCCGGTGCTGGCATAAATATGATTTTTCTTCGTGATCCGGATTTAGTATGCTAGAAAAGATAGAGCTTACCGAGAGGGGACAACCAGTCATGAGCGGCAAAACATTAATCGAAGCATTTGAGCAGGCAGCATACCCGCTGGGTGGCAGTGGTCCGCGGGATATTCAGGTTTTGAAGGAGGCCTTCGAGCAGGTGGGAGGCAGCATGAACAGCGATATGTACGGCAGCGGCGAAGTAATTGAGGCATTCCAGCAAAAAATGGCGTCGTATCTCGGCAAGGAATCAGCGGTGTTCTTCCCAAGCGGCACGATGGCGCAGCAGATTGCGCTGCGAATTTGGTGCGATGAGAAGGGATTGAAGCGTGTCGCTTATCACCCGCTCTGCCATCTGGAAATCCACGAGCAGGACGGCATGAAGGAGCTGCATCACATCGAGCCGATTCTGCTTGCGGACAAGGACCGGCTGATCACGCTTGCGGATGTGCAGGGGATGGGTGAGGACATATCCTGCCTGCTTCTGGAGCTTCCACAGCGCGAAATCGGCGGCCAGCTGCCGGCTTTCGAAGAGCTTGAGGCCATTGCGGCGTACTGCCGGGACAAAGGCATCAAGCTTCATTTGGACGGGGCGAGACTGTTCGAGATTACGCCTTATTATCAGAAGACGGCTGCGGAAATTTGCGCGCTGTTCGATAGCGTCTATGTATCCTTTTACAAGGGAATCGGAGGGATTGCAGGAGCAATCCTGGCGGGGGACAAGGACTTTACAGAGCAGTCCAAGGTATGGAAAAGACGTCATGGCGGCGATTTGATCAGCCTGTATCCGTATATCGTCAGCTCGGATTACTACTTTGACATGAGAGTCGGCAAAATGTCGCAGTATTATGAGGAAGCCAAGGAGCTTGCGGCTTTGTACAATGCATGCGAGGGAATATTCACCAAACCCGAAGTGCCTGTCTCGAACATGTTCCATGTTTACTTCAAGCTCCCGCAGGAGATCATGGTTCCGATCCTCGCCTCGGTGATTGAGGCATCGCAAGTCGGATTAACCGCATGGCTGCGCGATGCAGGCGAAGGAACCAGCTCTTTCGAGATCAGCATCGGCGACCGGTATGCGGACGTGCCGAAGGACAAGGTACGGGAAGCCTTTCGCCTGCTTGGGGAGAAGATGAAGGAAGCGGTCAAATAAATCGAACGAAGTTAGGGGCCGCGAGTATATGCTTACCTAACCATAGGCGCTGTACAGTCAGGAGGTAGATGGATGAGCAGAGCAGATGAAGCGACGGCCGTGCTCGCCATGGGCTGCTTTTGGAGTCCGGAGGCGTTGTTTGGCTCCATGCCGGGCGTGCTGCGTACAAGAACGGGATATGCCGGGGGGACGCTCGTGAATCCGACTTACCGCCGTATGGGCGATCATTCGGAGTCCGTGGAATTGGTATACGAGCCGGAAATATTGCCTTATGAACAGATTTTGCGGGTGTTCTGGGATCATCACAACCCGGTGAACATCAATGGTTATAAGGGACGGCAGTATCAGTCGCTGCTGCTGTACCGAAGCTCCGAGCAGAAAGAGGCCATTGACCGGGTGCTGGAGGAGCGGCGCGAATCGGGGAGGGGGGAGCCGGCGACAGAGGTTCATCCTTTGACGACATTTCATCCGGCGGAAGAGAAGCATCAGAAGTACTACCTGAAGCGTCATCCCGATGCGGTGGCAAAGCTGCTGACGCTGTATCCTTCCCGGGCGGACATGGACGAATCCATGCTGGCTGCACGGCTGAACGGACTGGCCAAAGGCTATGCGAACCGGTCGGCGGTCATCGAAGAAGTGATGGAATGGCCGCTGCCGCAAGCCGAACGTGAACGCATCATGACGCTGGTAAAGGCGATCCGGTGGTAGTTACGAGCAACTACAATTTCGCGAATACGGTCAAGCCGTTCCTTGCGACGCTGCCATAACGAAGAATAAAGACAGCCTCCGGCCTATTGGGCCGGAGGCTGTTTTTTCGTTCCTGCGCCATGCCTAAAAAGATACAAATCAATGAAATAAGATACTTATCCTGAAACCGATTTTCCTGAACGGTAAGGGATGCTATGCTGTAGGAAAATTCGAGGAATCATTAAGTCCGGCTGCTTTATGGCCGGGTTTAATAGCAATGCATACGCCAAATTCATCAGACAAGGGGAGGTGAAGGGCTGCATTCCTATGTATAAAGGGCGTATAGCGGCAAATCTGATAGATTGGGGTGTGTTATGAAAGCGCTTCAGAAGAGTTTGCTATGGAAGTGCTGTATGTATTTCGTGTGCGCAGCCATGATGTTTTCTTCATACGCGTTTGCCGGACAGGCATCAGCCAGCGCCTCCGATATCCGGGGACACTGGGCGGAGCAGCTGCTGTCCGACTGGCAGGATCAAGGTCTGCTGAAGGGTTACCCTGACGGCTCCCTGAAGCCGGATCGGGCCCTGACACGAGCAGAGCTGATGGCATTCATTAACCGGTACTTTCATTTTACCGGTTCGAAGAACATCACGTTTCCCGATGTAAAGCCTGGACAGTGGCAGCATGCGGAAGCGGCCAGAGCACTGGAAGCAGGGTATATCTCCGGCTATTCGGACGGCAGCATCCATCCGGACCAGATCGTAACCCGGGAAGAGGCGGCCGTCATGCTGGCCAAGGTTCTGAAGGCTGGAACGGTTAATGACACCGGACTCAGCAACTTCAAGGATGCCGGAAGCATCGCCGCCTGGAGCAGGCAGGCGCTTGCTTATCTGCTGGAGCAGGGCAAGCTCGGCGGTTATGAGGATGGCAGCCTGAGACCGAAATCTCCGCTTACGCGGGCGGAAGGCGCCGCGCTGATCAGTCGTCTGCCTGTTGCACAGGCAAAGGTTTCCTACGATAAGGCGGGCACCTATGGCCCGGCGCTCGGCATGGATATGATCGAAGGCGATGCGGCTATCACGGCATCCGGTGTAACGCTGCAAAATATAATGTTCCATGGAAATCTGCTTCTGGATAAAGGCGTCACCTCCGGTACCATCACGCTCAAAAACGTAAAGGTAGAAGGTTCGCTCATCATCAAGGCATCCGGCGTGGTGCTGGACATCAGCGGCGGCTCGCTCGGCACCGTCGTCATCGATGGAGCGGGTAACATACTGCAGCTTGGCGCCGATGCCGGCATATCCAGCCTTGTGTTGAACGCGAAGGCCCAAATGAAGGGCAAGGGCATCATCCAAAAAGCTACCGTTAATGAAGGGGCAAAGGGTTCCTCCTTCGAGACGGCGCCGGTGAGCAAGGAAGGACCGCAGGCCGGCTCGATCAGCACGGGCGGTTCGAGTCCGGGCAGCAGCGGAGGGACGGGTGGAAGCGCCGGCGGAAGCAGCTCTGGAGGCGGATCGGGCTCCGGCGGTGAGAACGGCGGAGGCGTCGACACAACCGTACCGCAGGCTCCCGTCGTAACAGGCGTGTCGAACGGCAGGCTGTACCATACCGGCGTGCTTCCGAATTGGACGGATGCGCCAGGTACGACAACGAGCGCAACGCTGAATAATGCAGCCTATGTGAAGGGAAGCGGCATTATCGAGGCGGGGAGCTATACGCTGATCGTTACGGCCGTCCAGAAGTCGAGCGGCAAGAAAGCGAGCACCACTGTCAACTTCACGATGGAGCCGCACAAGAAGCTGATCGGCTATGTGGCGGGCTGGAGCAATTGGTCGGATGCCCATCCGGTGGATGCTTCCAAGCTGACTCATATCAATTATGCCTTTACACATATCAAGGACGACCAAATCATTCCGATTGCAGGGCAGAATGATGATGCCAACTATGCTTATCTCCGCGGATTGAAATCCCAGAATCCGAACCTGAAAATTCTGAACTCGGTCGGCGGCTGGGCGGCGAACGGATTTTCGGATGCGGCACTGACGGACCAATCCCGCCAGGTATTTGCCGAGAGCATTATCGACTACGTGAAGAAATACAATCTCGACGGCATCGACCTGGATTGGGAATACCCAACTCAAACCGCGGGAGATACCACAGGAAGAAAGGAAGATAAGGAAAATTTCACGAAGCTGCTCAAGCTGATCCGCGAAAAGCTGAACGCGCTGGGCCTGGAAAACAACAAATATTACGAGCTTACGATTGCGGCCGGAGCCGGATGGGGCTATCTGGAAGGCGTGGAGATTGACAAAATCACCCCTCTGCTCGATAACATCAACGTGATGACCTATGATTTCGCGGGCGGATGGGTGCCGAATACGGCGCATCACACCCATTTGTACGGCAAGAACATCAGCACCGATTTAAGCGTGCAGGTCCTGCTGCAAAGCAAAGTTCCCGCGCACAAAATCGTCATTGGTGCCGCCTTCTACAGCCATAAGTGGACGGATGTGAAGGCAGGCGACGGGCCGGTCGTAGGAAGGGAAGCCAGGGGAAGCGGTGACACACCGACATACACAGACATTCTTGCCAACTATAATGCGGATTCGGCCTTTGTCCGTCATTGGGACGAGGATGCAAAGGCGCCTTACCTGTTCGATGGCAGCACGTTCCTGTCCTATGACGATCCGCAGTCTATGGCAGAGAAGGCGAAATACGTACTGGATCAAAACTTAGGCGGGGCAATGTTCTGGGAGTATAGCCAGGACGCATCGGGAAGCCTGCTGACCGCTCTCGCGGACGGGCTCAAAGGCTTGCCATATGACGAAGAATTGGACGCAGTTCCTGCCATGCCTCGGATTTCGGTGCAGGACGGCGGCGAATATGAAGCCGGCTTTGCACCGGAGTGGAGCGATGCCCCGGGAACGGCCAGCACGGCCCAGCTGAACGGCAGGCCATATGTCAAGGGAACGGCAATCAAGGGACCGGGCAAATATGTCCTTACAGTAACCACGGTTCACGGGAAAAGCCTGAAAACGGCAACGGCGCATATTCCTTTTGCCATTGTAGGGCCGAAGGCCATCGCCTACGTACCGGGCTGGGTCGATTGGTCGGACGCCAAACCGATTGATGCCTCCAAGCTGACCCATATCAATTATGCGTTCACTCATGTCAAAGACAATCAAATCCTTCCGATGGACCAGAATGATGATGCAAATTATGCCTATCTGCAAAGCCTCAGATCGAAGAATCCGGATCTGAAAATTTTGAACTCGGTAGGCGGCTGGGGAGCGGACGGCTTCTCCGATGCCGCATTCTCGGAGGAAAGCCGCGAGACGTTCGCGAACAGCATCATCGATTACGTGAAGAAGCATGATTTGGACGGCATCGACTTGGATTGGGAGTACCCTTCCCAAAGCGCGGACGGCGTCATGGTAGCGAGACCCGAGGACAAAGAGAATTTTTCGCTGCTCTTGAAGCTGATCCGCGAGAAGCTGGATCTGCTGGGCGCCGAACAGCACCGCTACTACGAGCTGACGATTGCCGCCGGCGCGACGCAGACGTATTTGAACGGGGTCGAAATCGAAGAAGTAATCAAGTACGTCGATAACATCAATTTGATGACTTACGATTTTGCCGGAGGATGGAGCCCTAATACGGAGCATCATACGAATCTATATGGCGGAAGCATCAGCGTCGATTCCTCGGTGCAGCTGTATTTGAAGAATAACGTTCCAGCCGATCAGATCGTGATCGGGGCGGCCTTTTACGGCCATAAATGGACGGATGTGAAGGCAGCCGGCAACGGCGGGTTCGGCCAGGCGGCGACGGGCACACCGGAAACGCCGACCTATAATGATATCATGGCGAATTACGGCGCCGCCCAAGGCTTTACCCGGTATTGGGATGACACCGCGAAAGCCCCGTATCTGTTCGATGGCAGCGTCTTTATTTCCTATGACGACGAGCAATCCGTATCAGAAAAGGCGAAATACGTGCTGGATCAGAAGCTGGGAGGCGCCATGTTCTGGGAATACAGCCAGGATGCGTCGGGTGCTTTGCTTGCGGCGCTGGCGAACGGTTTGAAGGGCATGGCCTTTGTCGCCCCCGAATCGGCAAGACCGCAAGCAATCGTGCCGGATGCGCCGGTACTCAGCGGCGTGAAGGACGGGGACGAGTACGCTCCGGGCCTTGTGCCGGGCTGGGAAGATGCAGCCGGTACGGTGAGCAGTGCTCAATTAAACGGAGCGGAATACGTGAAGGGATCGCCGATCACGGCGCCGGGCGCATATACGCTTGTGATCACGGCGATTCATGCCAAGAGTCACGAAACGGCCGTCACAACGGTGCGTTTTACGATCAAGGAAGCGGCGCAAATGGCGAATCCGCCGGAGCTATCCGACGAACCGGCTTCCGCGCCGGGTGAAGCGTCCTCACCTGATGAGGAAACCGTACCGCCAGAGGGAACTCTGTTAGACACCAGTCTTACCAGTACCAATCACGGCATCATGTAAAGCAGACGTGCAGATACGATGAGTATCTGCACGTCTCCTTCTGTTTCTATGAATACTGCGGATCGATGCCTTTGTACTGAACTATATTCCATATACCGATAGGTCGATCCGGCCGTCGCGGATAAATTCCACACCCTCGTCCTCGAGGAGGGACCGCTGCAAAAAACGCGATTCATCGTCGGTAAGGGCGATTTCGCCTTTCGCATTCACCACCCGATGCCAGGGAAGCTGGTATTTAGCGCTCATGGAGTGGAGAATTCGGACGACCTGCCTTGCAGCGCGGGGACTTCCGGCGGCAGCCGCAACACCTCCGTAAGTCATCACTTTGCCCGCAGGAATGGCTTGGATTTGTTCGATGACGGACTTCGTAAATGGCTGCATGGCGACTCCTGTTCCGGGACCAACCGGTTTGGGGCGCGTCCCTTTTTTGAATAATCCCAGTGTAGCATAGAACCGCATACAGACGTATGCGGATGGTATAAAATGTTATAGTGAATGATTATTCATTGGATGTTATGATAGGGGAGACCCTACATCATATAAATGCTTGCAGTTTTAGCCCGCTTTCGATACAAAGCTGTGAATGAATATAGTATAGAAAAATGAGGTATGCAGTATGGAAGGGCCATTATATCAAGTGGATACTGCAGAAGCGATCGCGGTGTCCAATCAGTATTGCAGGCAAGCGGGAATGAGGCCGGACGAGCTTCCCATGTTCATCCGGCGATATGACCATTCTGAGCTGGCGGAGAAGCGGCTCAAGTATAAGGAATACATAGAAGTGATCCATTTGTTTATCACTCAATTCCTCTCCTCGATCTCGGGAAGCCCGATTACGGTTGCCATGACCGATGACTCGGGATATGTCCTCGAATTTGCAGGGGACCCGACCATTATCGAGACCGTCAGACAATTGGGGATTGAGGAAGGCGTCCAGTTCAACCGCGATGCGGGCACCAACTCCATTGATTTATGCCTGAGGCATGGCCGTCCTTTTCAGTTGATCGGGGAAGATCACTACCATGTGATCCACCACGGTCTTGCCTGCTATACGGCTGGATTCCACAACGATGGAGGGGAGGTGCTCGGCACGCTCTCCCTCATGACAGACATTCGCTTTGCCCACCCGCATCTGCTTGCTCTCCTATGCACGATGGCTGATTCCGTGGAACGGGAACTGCTGCTTCGCAGACAAAACACGCAATTGCAAATCCTGAACCAGTTCCTGCTGGATACGAACTTTTACGGAGTGGTCATTACCGACGGCACAGGCAGCATTCTGGAGATGAACGAACGCTGCCGATTCATGCTGGAGCTGGATGCCCATACGGTGTATGAGCAGACCTCCGTATACGAAATCGGCCTGATCGGGGCCTACTTCCAGCGGGCGATCAAACGGCTCGAAGAATGCATGGGCGTGGAGCTGTGCGTGGAGCTGAAGGACGGAGAGCATTATTACATGCTCGATGTGCTGCCGGTCTTTGACGCCTCCCGTTCCATTGTCCGTGCGGTGGGAAGCCTTCGCGACATCACGGAAATGAAGAAGACAGAAGAAATGCTGCGCAATACCGAAAAGCTGGTGTTCGCCGGACAAATTGCGGTGGGAATCGCCCATGAAATTCGCAACCCGCTGACAACGGTGAAAGGGATGCTCCAATTATCGGGGAAAGAGGCCTGTTTGCGGCATTATGACCTCATCATGTCGGAGCTTGAGCGGATGAACCTGATCGTAAGCGAGTTTCTGATACTGGGCAAGCCTCAGGCCGTTCACTTCCGCCAGGAACGCTGTCTGCCGATCCTCGAGGAGGTGCTGCATCTGTTCGAGATTCAGGCGGCATTAAGCTGCATTACGCTGGATTGCAGGAATGACGGTGATCATGTGATTCGCTGCGACCGCAATCAGATTAAGCAGGTATTCATGAATATTTTGAAAAATGCGGTGGAAGCTATGCCTTTTGGCGGCTGCGTACATATCCTGCTCGATACGGAGGGCGCCTACCAGTTAATCCGGTTCACGGATACCGGAGTAGGGATGACGGACGACGTGCTGCAGCGGATCGGAGAGCCGTTTCATACGACCAAAGCCGAAGGCCACGGCCTCGGCATGATGATCGTCAAGAAAATTATCGAAGCGCATAAAGGACGGCTGGTCATCGCCAGCGAGCCGAACCAGGGGACGACGGTGGATATTTACCTGCCGATCGGGCAAGCCTGATGCGCAGCAAAAGGGCATCCGGGAAGGTCTAAGCGACCTCCGGATGCCCTTTTTTATGGATCGAATGCAGCTTTTATCGCCGCCGCTGAAGCTCTTTAACTCCAAGGGTAAGCAGCAGAAGCACGATACCGCCGGCCAGAAGCCAGTATTTCTCGTTAAAGCTGCCGTTCCCAAGCGAGAACAGGTAGAAATGCCCTACGTATTTGCTGCCTGTGAACATGTTGGCCAGGTAGTAGGCCAAGGGCAGCATATACCCGATCGTGAGCTGGTCGCTTAGGCCGTAGGCGGCATAGCCGAGGCTTCCCAGGAAAAAGGCGGTTGCGAAGGTCCCCCCAATGTACCGGGCGGCGGGAAAATGGCTGTCCATCATCTGCATCCATGCGGCCATGCCCCATATCAGAACCAGCACAGTCACCAAAGCGAGCAGCAGCCGGATCAGCTGGACGCCGGTTTGGGGCGTCGTTTTGGAATGCATCAGATCGCGGATGTCCCGGTTCTGCTCGGGCATGAACAATGGGGTCATCAGGATGATCCCCGTCAATGCGGCGAACTTCTCCAGCACCACCGCGGAAGCGGGGGCGTCCAAATGACGAATGCCGGCGAAGAGCGGAATGATGCCGATCCAGACCGCGGCCATGAGCGCATTATTCAGCCACGCGAGTTTTAGGTTGAATTTTAGTAAATGCAAATATTTGTGCAAGCTTGCGCCAGGCATTCAGCTTCCCCCTTCTTTTCAGCATCACCACGCAGACGGTCATCAGGACCAAGGCGAGAGCGAGCGCCGTATACCCCAGACGGTTCACAAGCAGCGTATTCCAGTGCTCCAGATACACCTGCACATTGCCGACGGTATTATGACGGAGAATGAGCTGCGCGCCGTAGCCGCCGTCCATGATGAAGCGTGCCGAGTTCAGGCTGATGAACCACCACAAGCCCTGAACGACAATCGCAATCGGCGTATCGGTCAGCTCGGTCAGGAACATGCCGACCGCGGTAGACACCATGAGCGTCGGCAGCAGCCAGGCTGCAATATACTTAACAAAAGCGAAGTGGTCGATGGCCATGCCGTGATCCCCCGCGTATCCCATGAGCTGGATTAGCGGATGCAGGGAGAGAAGAAGCACCGGTATGATCATCATAACAATCAGCGCCAAGTAGCGTGCGCCAACCAGGGCAAAGGATGAAATCCTGCGGGTATAGATGAGCTCCTGTATTCCGGCACGGCGGTCCCTCATCATGAAGAATACCGTGACGAAGACGGGCAAAAAGGCCAGCATGATGCCCATGTAATCGGAGAAAAGGCGTGCGTAAGCGCCGGTGATCCGGTCCTCAATGATGAAATCGTTATACTCCGCAAGCTTCTCCTCGTAGGTGACCGGCGAACGCCCATAAGAATCGATCATATGCTCCAGGCTGTAGTTCGCGCTGTTGCCGGTCAGCTTCTCCACCCCTTCCATGATTTCTTTGAACCTTTCGTAAGTCACCTTCACGGGAAAGGAGAAGCTGCCGGGACGGCCCAGCTGCAAAGGCATGCCGTTCGCTGCGGCCTTCTTGGCAGCGTCGCTGAAGCTTTGCTGCAGCTGCTCCATCGTGGAGCCCGTGATCTCCGTGAGTGCGTCAGCAACCTTGGCCTGCCCTGACGGATCCAGCTTCACGGCTTTGAAGAAGCCGAGCGGATAGCTCGCATAACGGTTGTCTGTATATTCCAAATACAGCGACTGCACGGCCCCGGGCATAATCGTGGCGGGGTTCTCCGCCGTTTTCTCCCCATAGCTGCTTTGGCCCGGAAGCGGTTTGGTAAAAGGGCTCGCCGGGGGAGGGGAGGAAATGCCGTTCATGGCATCCACGGGCTGCTGGGCCGCTGGTTTATTCCCGGGATTCGCGTTTCGGATATCATCCGGAACCTGGCTTCCCATCTGGGTGGCATAGAACAGAACGAGGATCAAGACGAAGAGCAGGTAAGTGACGCTTTTGAGCAGCAGCCGGCATTCCTTAAGCCATAATTGAACGAACATCGCTTGCTCCTCCCATCATGAGCATGTACGCGTCCTCAATCGTAGGCTCGGCCAATGCAGCGCCGGGATACGGCTGGCGGTCCGCGAGCAGCCTCACCGTCACCTCGCTGCCAAGCGTCAGCATGCCGGTCACGGTATAGGCCGCTTTGACCCGCTCCAGCTCCTGCTTGGTGACGCCCACGGTGTATACTTTGCCGGCAGCCTGAGCCGTAAGCTCCTGCGCCGTCCCGGCGTATTTCAGCCGGCCCTGGTCGAGCACGGCGATCCGTTCGCAGGTCGCCTCGATGTCGCCGACGATGTGCGTCGACAGAATGACGATCCGGTCCTCCGCCAGCTCGCTGAGCAGATTGCGGAACCGGATGCGTTCCTCGGGGTCGAGTCCGGCTGTCGGCTCGTCAACGATGAGCACCTGCGGATCATGCAGAATCGCCTGGGCGATGCCGAGCCTCCGCTTCATGCCGCCGGACAGCGCCTTGAATTTCATCTTGTGCCGATCCTCCAGATTGACCTGCCGGAGCAGCTGCGGTATCCGCTCGCGGCGGATGCTGGCAGGCAGGCCGGATAAGGTGCCGAGATAGTCCATGGCACTGTAGACGGTCATGTTCGGGTACACGGCAAAATCCTGCGGAAGGTAGCCGACGCACCTCCGGATCTCCTTGGCTTGTTCGATGGGGATGCCGCAGACGGTAACATTACCGCTGTTTTTCATGTGCAGGGTCGCGAGCGTCTTCATCAGCGTCGTCTTGCCGGCGCCGTTGCGGCCCAGCAGGCCGAACATGCCGGTTCCGATGTCGAAATTGATATCGTTAAGCGCCTGCTTTTTTCCATAGCTTTTATAAAGATGGCGAATATGGATTTCCGGGTTCATCATAAAACACTCTCCTTGTCAGATGGCTTCATCCATAGAAACAGCAGGATGCTTGGCCTTATTGCTGTACAAGAAGAGTGTAGGGGATAAATATCTACGGTTTATCAACTTTGGCGTTAAAGCTTGCGCTTACCCTTGCGCCTCCGTTCTCCCCGTTGGATATCCGAAGAGCGCCACCGTGGCGCTCGCACAGCGTTTTGGCGATATTCAGGCCGAGACCGAAATGGACATCGCCGCCGGGCCGGGATTGGGTATAGAAGGGACGTGTTGCAAGCGCAAGCGCTTCTTGGCTGAAGCCGGGGCCGTCGTCGGACACGGTCAGGACCAGCTCATTGTGCATCTGGCCGCAGGTGACGGTCACGTGGCTTTGAGCGTAACGGAAGGCATTCGCAAGCAGATTCTCGGCCGCGCGGAATACGATCGTATCATCAAAAGAGAGGGAGCGCGCTTCTATCCGGTTGTGCAGCGTATATGTTTTACCGGCCTCCTTGGCCAGCATGTCGGTCTGCGCAGCCAGTTGGCCCGCAAATGCATCGGTGTTCCGGGGCTCCGCACAAACCTCCGTATCCTCGAGCTGCTGCAGCGTATTCATCGAGTCGACGTAGGTTTCGAGCCGCTGAACATGATCGGACATAAAGCGCAGCGTGGATACCAGCTTGTCCGGCTCGATCCGGCCTTCGGGAACGTATTTGGAGAGCAGGTCCGTGTATCCCTTCAGCACCGTCACCGGCGTGCGCAAATCATGGGCGAAGGCGGCATTCAGCCGTTTCCGCTCCTCCATCATCCGCCACATGGCCTGCTGACTGCTCTGAAGCTCAGACCGCATTTGCTCGAAGGAATCCACGAGCCTTCCCATCTCGTCTTTCTTATCGTAATGAATGGAGAAATCGAGATTGTTCGCAGAAATCTGGTTCGCCCCGTCGTTCAGCAGCCCGATCGGCTTCTTCAGCTTCAGCTTATAGAAAATCGCGGCCGCCGCCGTCACCGACCCGACAAAGAAGAGGAGCGGCAGCAGCAGGTTGAGTACCGAGATGATCTTCAGCGTGGCGGCTTCCTCCGAATTCCCCGGCTGCATATATCCGATGGCGATGATGGGAAGCGTCCCGTCCGGCGCGTCCGCAGGCGGCTGGATGTAACCCTGCAGCTGCGCATTGGTAACCATTTGTTCGTATATCGGATTCTGAATTTTCTCCAGAATCTGGATCGATATGAAGCTCAGCATAAGGGCAACCAGCAGGGAAAGGATGGTTAGCAGGATAAAAGATTTTTGGAGCGACATATTTTTGAAGAGGCCAGGGATGGGTCTGACGTTTACTTTACCCATTTGTATCCCACCCCCCAGACCGTCTCGATGAAGGTATGACCGGAGCAGCGCGCGAGCTTGGCGCGGATGCGCCGGACATGCTCGGTGACAACGCTGCTGTCGCCTTCGCTGTCATAGCCCCACAGCTTTTCGTAGATGCGTTCCCTGTCGAAGATTTGCCCGGCATGCTTCGATAGCAGCTCGACGATCTCGAATTCTTTTTTGGCGAGGGGGATGGGCTCTTCCTTGCAATATAGACAGCGTTCTCCGTAGTCAATGACGAGCTCGCCCGAGAATTTGGCGTTCGTCCTGCGGCTGCTGCGCTGCTCGCGCCTCAAATGCGCCGCCACACGCGCGCCGAGCTCCTCGATACTGAAGGGCTTGACGATATAATCATCGCCGCCGACGCGAAATCCGCTCAGCTTGTCCGCTTCTTCTACGCGCGCGGTCAGAAATACGATCGGGCAGGACACGTGACTGCGGATGGCGGCGCATACTTCCAGTCCGTCCACGTCCGGCATTTGAATGTCGAGCAGGATGAGATCCGGATTCCCTGAGGCCTGCTTCAGCGCTTCCTCTCCGTTTGTTGCGGTCAGCACCCGGTATCCGTTCAGCTCGAAATAATCCTTCAGCAGCGTGACGATCCCCGGTTCGTCGTCCACGATCAGCAGTGTTTCGTTCATGGTCAGCATTCCTTTTCTTTGGGCTGGCAGTGTACAATGTCCCGTCAACTCCAGTATTCCACAAGTTTACATGAGGATAGCAGAAGCTTATCAACTTTTTATCAACAATCCGGACGTTCAATAGGTTAAAATGGAAGTAAATGTTAGATGTACAGGAGAAAGGGGATGGACATGCGAACGAAACATCACATTGACCCGCTCAGCGGGCTCGCTTTGTTCATGGGAATGCTCTGCTGTCTATTCGTTTTCATTATTCCGTTTCAAATTCAGGGAGAGCGATTTCCTTATAGCGACTTCGTGCTTGTGCTGCTGACCGTCGCCTCCTTTTCCGTTGCGTTATCCGGGCTGATCCGCAGACCGGCTAAGACAGGGGTGCTGCGGATCGCGCTGGCTTTGTCCCTGTCTCTGCCGCTGTTTTGGCTGCTGGTGGTGCTGTGGGTGCTGGGTGTGGCGTTTGGAGTGATCGGATAAATATCGAGAGGGTTGGAGGAAAAGGCCTTTGTATAATGAAAAAGGTTTCAAAAGCAATTTCGGCAAATATTCGGTTCCCAAAGCGCTGCAGGAATTGTCCGTTATCGATCAGCGTTTGAAGGAAGAGGGGCGCAATCTGGATGATGGGCTTTTCTTTTATCTCGTGCATGAAGAGGAATACCGGTACTTTAATACCCCATGCGATGTAGTGGTGTTCGGCAATATCGGTGCGGATGGCATCCATTACGGTTTGCTGACGGACTTCGGCATGGTCCACACTCTGGACGAGGCGCCTGTCGTATGCGTAACTCCTATGGATTTTGACTGCCCGGTGAGGATCATTGCAGAGAATCTTGAGCATTTTCTGTCCGTCAATATGAATGATTCCGCGCTTTTTTATAACCATTTCCGGACCGAAGGTGAGTACGACGAATTTGTTCACCGTGAGATCATAGGATATGATGGGCTGCCTTACCGTCCGAACGAAGAGGATGAACGTCGCCGGGAGGCGATTCAGCAGCAGGTGAGAGAGCGGATCAAGCTGCCGCACATCGGGCTCCCCTACAGGTACGTGCAGGAGCAGCAGGCCAAACGGGACCGGCAAGCCTGGATTCGAACACGAGCCCTTCTCCATGTGCTTCGGCCGCCAGGGCAGGATGAAGCTCCATATACAGGCGAGTTGTTTCCAATCAGGGAGGACGGCATCATCGATACAGGCGCAGTCGGCCGCTTTCTGGAGCATGCGGATGCACCGGCGATCCAGGCTCTGGTGCGGGATATTCAGATGCATGCCCTGTCCGGAATGACGGACTTGCAGGACTTGCTGCTGCCAGCGCTGGAACGCATCGGTCTATACGACGAAGCAGAGCGTCTGCGGCTTTCTATGGAATAACATAACGGTTGCGGGCTCCGGCCTACCCCCTCTCCACCGACCTCCGGTATTCCTCCGGCGTACAGCCGACGACCGCCTTGAAGTCCTTGATGAAATGCGGCTGGTCATGGTAGCCGAGCTCCAGGGACAGGCGGGAGAGATCGACGGGGAGGCGAAGGTCCATCGTTTCGGCGGCATTTTGCAGGCGGTACAGGCGGATCACCCATTTCGGGCTGATGCCGACATACTGGTCAAACAGGCGCTGAAGCTTGCGGATATGTATACCGAAATGCTCGCAGACCTGGTCTACCTTGGACAATTCGCGCTCGCCAGCGATATGGTCGATGATACGGTTGATGAAGACGACCTGTTCATCCTGCGGCGGCAGCTTGGCCAGCAGCAGCCGGTCCATGGCGTCCGCCATTTCCCGGTCCGTATCCAGGGAGAGGATCATATCCTCAAGCTCCGGGCCCTCAAGGTCGAGCATTTCCGCGATCCCGAGCGGATGCCCGACAAGGGCAGAGACCGGCCGGTTCAGGAACGGATAGAAGCCGCCGGGCTTGAATTTGACGCCGAATACCAGGCCTTTGCCGTGGATCGGATAAGAGAATTTTTGGGTGGACGGACCATAAATCAAGGTTTTTTGAGGCTCCACGATTAGATTGACGCAGGGGTTGGGCACGACGTGCTGGAGATAAGGCTCCGTATCCGTACGGTCCCAGCTGACAATCCAGTAATGCTTGACGAAGAAGCTCAAAGCTTCCGCGGCCGCCAGGCGGGTAAGCCTGAATTTCTTCTCCCCGCCCTGCAAATTCAGTACGCCCATGCTGGGCCTCGGCAATCCGGCCGGCATAGAATCACGCTCCCTCGCATTGGAAAATTTACTCTTAATTATATTATAACAGAACTTACGTTCCTGTCGCGTTTTTACAATACACCGGTTTCCATTCGGGATATCATGAATTTAGCATATGTTTCCTGTTGAAGGACAAGCCGATACAGGCAAACCCATGGCGAGCAAATAAAGAAAATCAAAGGAGCGTGCAAACCTATGAGTCAGAATTTGAAATACGAGTTTTATATCGGGGCAACACCGGATAAGGTTTGGGATTTGCTGGTGGCACCGGAGGGAACGAAGCAGACCTTTTTCAACTGTGTGCTGCAGTCGAGCTTCAAAGCCGGGGAACCTTTTGCTTACGTAGGACCGGGTAATGACGGCGATGAGACGGTGCATGTTTACGGAGACATGCTCGCGTATGAGCCGGGCAAGCTGCTGAGCTATCTTGAGCATCCGGGCCCGTCCTATCATGCCAATCACCAAGAGCTGACTTCCCGGGTAACGTTCACGCTCGATACAGTAGGCCAATGCACAAAGCTCACGCTTGTAAACGATCAGTGGTCGGATAACCATCCCTCATTCCAAAATGCCGAAGGGCACTGGTGGATGATCCTGAGCAACATCAAGACGGTAGCGGAAACGGGAAATACGCTGGATTTTGGCTGGTAAAAAAAGCCTTCACTTCAATAAGAGAGCCCCGCACAAGAGAGACTGCATCCGCAGCCTCTCTTTTTGTGCTATGCATTCCTAACGAAATGGACGAAGGCTGCCAAAAAAAGTCCGCAAGTTGCGCCGAACCCTTGCATAAAATAGCAAAACGATGCCTTACAAAAATGCCACCATATCTTCACAAGCGGAAATCACTTATTCGGTTTGCCTTACATATTAGATAGTATATGGGGGAATCCAATCATGCACTGGACTGATTTCCTGGTGATCATCGCGTCGGGTTCTTTTGGCGGTCTCCTGTCGAGCTTGTACATGCATGACGGCTCCCTGATCCTTCCGAAAGTCATTGAGCTGGAGTTCAGCGACGGATCAAGGAGAAAAAACTATCATATCGGTTTCCTGTCGGATATGATCCTCGGGGCCGGCGCCGGCCTGATTGCGGTTCTTCCCATTGGGCTTGAGTTTCCGAAGTACATCTATGTGGCGATCATTGCGGGGTTCGGCGGCGGCAGCTTTATTGCGAAACAAGCCAAGCTGACCGCGGAAGAGAAAGTATCCTCACAGGATAAGCTGCCGACGATCGTGGCGGCGAGCGTTCCGGACACGGATGCTTCGGATGAAGTGACGTTTGAGCTTGCGATTTCAGACAACAAAGGAGAGAAACGGACATGACGCTTGGGAAGATCACGCTGACGAATGACGAAATCCATGAGTACAACAAGCTGAAGGAGAAGATCAGAGAAGCTAGAACCAGAATGGAAATTTCGCTGTACACGAAACGGGCGGAGGATATTCTTGAAAAGGGCCGGCTGCGTTACATCAGCAAATTGGAAAAGAACAACGGGCCGCAGGTGAAGGGTCTGCAGCAGCCGAAAAGCAAGCCGGGCGACAAGAAAGTGAAGCTGTCCGCCTATACAGCCGCAAGCCATGGCAGCCATGCGCTTCCTCAGCATGTCAAACGTTCCCCCATCTTGACCAAATTGGCCAAATCCAATTCGGGCAGATAGGGGCCTTTTTTTGCCGCAATACTTCGTTCAATATCCTCTGGTTTTACTTATAAGCTCCATATACTGTGTATCGCCATATCCTATGGCCGGGAAGAGAGCGAATAGCCTTTGGACCAATTCCGGCGTGGATACATCTTTATGCCTGGAAATATATTTGACGACTGCATTATCATCCTTCAGCATATCCAAGTAAATGCCGATGGCCTGATACAGGACCGGAAACAGCTCCGTGGAAGGTTTCTGGTGATGGACCAGCACATCCTTGTATACCGCGTCGTAGCTGCCTAATTGAAGCTCGGTTTCGCTTACCTTGAATTCATCCTCCCTGAAGCTGTTTAAGAACACTTTGCCCTTGTATCCGGACTGCTCAAGATAGGCAAGTAACGTAAGCAGATTCATTTGGCAAAACATGTCCTCGCCAAACCATAGAACGATGCATTCATGTTTTTTATGGAACAGAGGGGCTAAGGGGTCTATAACCTTTTGGATATAACTTTCTTCTGAAACATGATGTCCCGCTGCACGTGCACGGATAAACTCTCCATCAAAAATCCGTTCCGCAGCCGCGTGTACACACATCGCTTCATTGAACGGCGCGTAGTCCGAGTCTCCCATCAGTTTATTGTTCTTAAATTCATCGTACAGGGACTGGCCGTTTAAAATATGGAGGACATTCCCATCAAACAGCTCCGACTTTTCATTTTGCAGCCGCCGAACCTGCGCCTCATTGGATATATTCATTCTGCACCACTCCTCGTCCTTGTGGATCGTGATTTTGACAAATGATTGTACAGGCATGCTGCGAAGCTGAAATTCTCCCGGACTGATACCGAAAACCGTTTTAAAGGCTCTGCTGTATGCTTCTTGTGATGAATAATCGTAGTCGAAGGCAACGTCGATGATCTTCCTGCCTTTTGCCAAATCCTCCGTCGATAAATACAGCCTTCTAAGAAGGATATAGCGCCTGATGCTTATGCCTGTGGCTTGGTGAAACTTGAAAGAACAATAATAGGGGGAGTATCCCATTTCGCTCGACAGCTCGTCTAAAGAAAATTCGTTTCGCAAATGGTCTTCGATCCAATCGATCATTCGCTGAATATGCTCATCCATCCGTCACACCCCCCATCCCATGATAAGTGAGATCCGATGCTTTCTTTTGATATTTCTTGTGTTTTGTCAACATCAATCCGATGTTACATCCGCGCTTCCCTGTATTGCCTCGGGGACGAGCCCATGACCTTTTTGAACATTTTCGAAAATAAAAAGGGATCGTTATAACCTACGGAACGCGAAATGTCGCTGACGGACAGCTCCGGATTGCCCAGCAGATCGGCGGCGCGGTTCATCCGGTATTCGAGCAGGAAGGTTTGCAGCGAAACGCCGAATTTGTCCTTGAAAAGACCGGACAAGTACGTGCGGTCCAGACCGACCGAACGGGCGATATCCAGGACGGAGAGCCGCTGGCTGTAGCTGCTTTCAATGTGTTCGATCGATCTGCGGATGTAGCCTTCCCGGGAAGGCTGCGGTCTCTGGTAGCTTCCGCCCGGTTCCGGGGAGCAGGAGATCAGGTCGGCAAGGATGCGGTACAATATGCTCTGGCTGAGCACGTCGCTGCCGCGGGCGTCGCGGGCCGAGTTCAACTCTTCATAGAATCGTCCGAAGCAGCTTCCGGCGTTACCCGTGTATACGGGATGTCCCACAGTAATATGCGCGCGCTGCAGCAGCGGCTTGGCATTCATCCCTTTGAAGCCGATCCAGGAATACGTCCAAGGGTCGGACTCGTCGGCGCTGTAATGGACAAGCGCGTCCGGCATAATGACGAAGCCCTGCCCGGGCCCAAGCTCATAAACCGTTTCACCGGTACGGAATACGCCGCGCCCGCGATGAATGTAGTGCAGAATATAGGCATCGCGCAGACCCGGTCCCCAGGTATGGCCCGGCAGGCATTCCTCCAGGCCATAGAAAAGCGGGTTCAAGTCCATTTGGCCCTGCAAAGCGGGCATGGCATAGTCAACGTTCATTTGCGCCATACGGGACAACTCCTTTTTAGCAGCTTATATTTGCTTCATATTATAACAGGTGAAAGGGCATAATTTCCGCTTGAAAGCGGATACGGATATGGGATTATGACATGTATTGCTGGGGTTGCTCCATGTTCCGCCACCTGCCCGGAAGGTATAGTTAGAAGCAAATGAAAGCAACCGAATGGGAGGGTATCCTTTATGTCCAAAATTACATTCATTGGTGCGGGAAGCACCGTTTTTGTTAAAAACGTGCTCGGCGACGTCATGTCGACGCCAGCGCTGCAGGGCTTTGAGCTTGCCTTGTTTGATATCGATCCGGAGCGCCTGCAGGATTCCGAGCGCCTCCTGAACAGCATTAAAGGCACGCTGGGCAGCACCTGCGTCATCAAAGCCTACAGCGACCGTAAAGCCGCGCTGAAGGGTGCCAAATATGTCATTAACGCCATTCAGGTAGGCGGATACGATCCATGTACCATCACCGATTTTGAAATTCCGAAGAAGTACGGCCTGCGCCAGACGATTGCCGACACGCTCGGAATCGGCGGCATTTTCCGCAACCTGCGCACGATTCCAGTCATGCTCGATTTCGCGCGAGACATGCAGGAGGTGTGTCCGGATGCCCAGTTCCTGAATTACACGAACCCGATGGCGGTGCTGACGAACGTGATGAACACGGTGGGCGGCATCCGGACTGTCGGCCTCTGCCACAGCGTGCAGCACTGCGTATCCGAGCTGTTCAAGGCGCTGGAGATGGATCAGACGGGCGTGGAATCCAAAATTGCGGGCATTAACCATATGGCCTGGCTGCTGGAAGTGAAGAAGGACGGCGTCGACCTCTATCCGGAAATCAAGTGCCGCGCCGCCGAGAAGCAGAAGGAGAAGCACCATGACATGGTCCGCTTCGAGCTGATGCTGAAATTCGGCTACTATGTGACGGAATCGTCTGAGCACAATGCCGAGTACCATCCGTACTTCATCAAGAAGAGCTATCCGGAGCTGATCGAACAATACAACATTCCGCTCGACGAATACCCGCGCCGCTGCGTGAACCAGATCAACGGCTGGAAGGAAATGCGCGAGAAAATTTTCGCGAGCGAGCATATCGAGCACAAGCGTTCCAAGGAGTACGCTTCCTATATTATGGAGGCGATGGAGACGAACGTGCCGTTCAAGATCGGCGGCAACGTCATGAACACCGGACTGATCACCAACCTGCCGAAGGAAGCCTGCGTCGAGGTGCCGTGCCTCGTGGACCGCTCCGGCATTTCGCCGACCTTCGTAGGCGATCTGCCGCCGCAGCTGGCCGCGCTGAACCGCACGAACATCAATACTCAGCTGCTGACCATCGAAGCGGCCATTACCGGCAAAAAGGAGCATATCTACCACGCCGCCATGCTGGATCCGCATACGGCTGCCGAGCTGTCCCTGGACGACATCGTGGCGCTGTGCGACGATCTGATCGAAGCACACGGCAGCTGGCTGCCCGAATTTAAATAAGAAGGAATACAAGATTGCCGCCTGATACGTCAGGCCCGGCCCTTTGCGATAACAAAGGGCCGGGCCTTTTGGCGTTTGCTTGCGGCTATTCATGCCGCATCGTAAAAAAACACAAGCGAGCGCAACCTATGCAATGGAGGTGCCGCTCCCGCGGTAGTAGCATGGAAGAAAGCTTAAATTACGGAATGGGACAGGAGGTTTTTGGATATGAAAGCGCTTTTAGTCGGATTGGGAGAAGCCGGAAGCGGCTGGTATCGCAGACTGCGCAGCCTGAACGGGGATCTGGAGCTTGCCGTTTCGGATACCGATGCGAGCCGGGGAGAGCAGATCCGGGAGGACGGCGTTCCCTTTTACACGGACGCAAGGGAAGCGATCGAGCGGGAAGCGCCCGACTTCGTGATCAACGTAACGCCGCGCCATGCGCATACGAATATCAATCACTTGGCCTTCGATTACAAGCTGCCGGTGCTGTGCGAGAAGCCGATTGCGGAGAATTACGAGAAGTCCCAAGAGATCGTGAAAAGGGCGGAAGAGGAGCGGATTCCGTTCATGATCGCGGAAAATTACCGCACATTCGCGCCGCTGCGCAAGCTGAAACAGCTGATCGACGAAGGCTCGGTCGGCACGCTGCAGACGCTGGAATGCGAATTTTTCCGCAAACGTCAGCGGGTGACGCTGGAGCCGAATGATGAGCTTGAGGAAGTGATCATTCACCATTTTGACCTGCTGCGCCATCTGTCGGGACGCGAGGTCGGCAAGCTGTTTGCCGTCAAACGCCATGTGTTCCATATCGTGATGGAGCTGCAGGCAGGCATCCAGGCTTCCTTTCGCTGCTCGCTCCACAGCGTGGGACATGAAACGCAGTGGCCTGGCAACTGGCGGATCGAAGGGGACCAAGGCAGCCTGACCTTTAAGGACGGGGAGATCGAGCTGACGACGCCGGCCGGCGTCCAGCGCTGGAGCGATTTCAGCGACGTCACGGTCCGGACGCCGGTGCAGGAGTTCATGAACTCCCTGGAAGAGAAGCGGCGCGGCGAGACGGACGCCAAGGAATATCTTAAGAATCAGGCGCTTGCCCACTATACGCGCATGTCGCTGAAGCAGGGGCAGCAGGTGGACACCTCCGCCGCTTGGGGCTATGGACCGGCGGATATCCGCAATTTCCTGCGGGCCGAGCTGAAGCCTTCCTCAAGCCATGGGGGCCGGGGCCTGGTTGACAGCGTGCGGCTGTACAGCAATGCGGATTTCGAGACACCGCTCAAGTTTTTGTATTACTCGGTGCTGCCTCCGGGCACTTCGATCGGCTACCACGGGCATCGGGAAGACGAAGAGGTGTACATCATCCTGGAGGGCACTGGCCTCATGACGATCAACGGACAGGAAACGCGGGTAGGGCCCGGCGATGTGATCGTCAACAAGCCTTGGTGGAAGCATGGTCTCGTGAATGACGGCAGCGAGCCGATCAAGGCCATCGTATTTGAAGTGGATAAGATTTGAACGAGGCATGAGCGTACAGCAGGGATGGAAGGAAAGGGGAGATGGGCAGGATGAAGCACAATGACAGCAGTGGGCCGAGTCAGGGGGAGTTTCCGACCTGGAATCAGAAGGGGGATTACCTGGACGATGGCGGTGGCGGTTCAACGATGCGCCGCAGCAGCGGTCACGGCCGCCCGCTGCGGCTGTGGTACACCACCCCGGCGGCAGCATGGGAGGAGGCGCTGCCGATCGGCAACGGCCGGCTTGGAGCGATGGTCTATGGCTCCACCGGACTCGAGACGATCCGGCTGAACGAGGACTCGCTCTGGTACGGGGGCCCTTCCCGGGCGTCGAATCCGGAGGCGGGTCCTTACCTGGATGAGATCCGGGGCCTGCTGCGCGAAGGCAGGCAGGCCGAAGCGGAGCATCTGGCCCGGATGGCGCTCACGGCATCGCCCAAATACGAGCAGCCCTATCAGCCGCTCGGCGACCTGATGCTGAAGCCGCTTGCGGATGCCTCCCCGGTGGAGGACTACGAGCGGGAGCTCGATCTGGAGCGTGCCGTCGTGAACGTGACGTATCATGCGCAGGGCGTGAATTACCGCAGGCAGTACTTCGTCAGCGAGCCGGACGGCGTCCTGGTCGTGCGGCTGACGGCGGACCGTCCCGGCGCCCTGACCTTCGCGGCCAATCTCATGCGCCGTCCCTTCGACTGCGGCTGCTGGCCGGGTCCCGGCAATACCGTCATCATGGGCGGCGAATGCGGCGTGGACGGCATCCGCTTCAGCGCAGCCTTCCGGGCGGTCCCGGAGGGCGGCACCGTGCGGATCATCGGGGATTTTCTGTCTGTGGAAGGAGCAGATGCGGTGACGGTTTTGCTCGCGGCGCAGACATCGTTCCGGGAGAAGAATCCGGAGGAGGCCTGCCGGATTCAGCTGGAGCGGGCCGCTTCGATCCCTTATGACGAGCTGTTCAAGCGTCATGTGAAGGAATATCGGCAGAGGTTCGACCGTTTTGAGCTGACGCTGACCCCGGACGGGGACCCCTTCGGGGAGCTGCCGACCGACCAGCGGCTGAACCGGTTGAAGGAAACGCTGCGGGACCCGGATTTGGCGGGACAAGACATGCCCGGCGACCCCGGTTTGATGGCCCTCTACGTCCAGTATGGCCGCTACCTGCTGCTCTCCTGCTCCCGGCCGGGCACGCTGGCGGCCAATCTGCAGGGGATATGGAACCACAGCTTCACGCCGCCGTGGGAATCCAAATATACGATCAACATTAATACGCAGATGAATTATTGGCCGGCGGAACTGCTCGGCCTTGAGGAGTGCCATGAGCCGCTCTTCGATCTGATCGAGCGGATGGTGCCAAACGGCCGAGCCACTGCGCAGGAAATGTACGGCTGCCGGGGCTTCGTGGCCCATCACAATACGAACCTGTGGGCGGAGACCCGCCCGGAGGGCATTCTCATGACCTGCACGGTGTGGCCGATGGGTGCCGCATGGCTCAGCCTGCATCTGTGGGAGCATTACCGCTACGGCCTCGATATGGAATTTCTGAAGCGGCGTGCCTATCCGGTGATGAAGGAAGCCGCCATCTTCCTTCTCGACTATATGACACAGGATGCGGACGGGACGCTTGTGACCGGCCCGTCCGTGTCGCCGGAGAACAAGTTCGTGCTGAAAGGCGGCAGCAGCGGCAGCCTGTGCATGGGGCCTTCTATGGATGCGCAGATCGCACTGACCCTGTTCGATGCCTGCCTGGAAGCCACGAAGGCCATGGGCACGGAGACCGAAGCCGGCTTTATCGCCGAGCTCGAGGAAGCCGTGAAGCGCATTCCGAAGCCGCAGATCGGGCGCCATGGACAGATCATGGAGTGGCAGCATGATCATGAGGAAGCCGATCCCGGACACCGGCATATATCGCAGCTGTTCGCCCTGCATCCAGGCCGGCTCATCGATGCCTTCGACACCCCGGAGCTGGCCGAAGCCGCGAGAGCGACGCTCGCCCGCAGGCTTGCTTCCGGTGGCGGGCACACCGGCTGGAGCCGCGCCTGGATCATCAATTTCTATACCCGGCTGCTGATGGGCGAGGAAGCGCATAGCCACCTGACGAAGCTGCTGACGCAGTCTACCTATCCGAATATGCTGGATTGTCATCCGCCTTTCCAGATCGACGGCAACTTCGGCGGTGCGGCGGGCGTGGCCGAGATGCTGCTGCAGTCGCATACCGGCGAGCTGCGGCTGCTGCCGGCGCTTCCGCCGCAGTGGAGAACGGGTGAAGTGCGCGGACTTCGCGCCAGGGGCGGATATACGGTAGATATAAGCTGGCATGAAGGTGCGCTGTCCAAGGTGACGATCCATCCGCGGCAAACCGGAAGCTGCCGGATTTGGTCGCCGGTGCCGCTGGATGCCAAAGGCCTCAAGGGATTGCCAGACCATGAAACCGGGGCGGGCGCCCAGCCTTCGTTGCACGGGTACCGTTACGAGGTTTCGGTCATTCAAGGTAGCAGCATGACAATCCACAGCGAGGCTTTCCGAAATGGCGGCGCGATGAACCGATCGTAATAAAACACAGGTTGAGTCGACAAATCCCCATTTCGGCGGCTTATCCGGCAGCGGTAAGATAAGTACGAAGGCGCAGCGTCTTAAGGAGCAGCACTCGAACAATTAAGATAACGCTTTCTTTTTCCATAAACGAGAACCTGAACCGGCCGCAGCCGTGTAAGACGCATCCCGGTTCATCAAGCAGAAGGAGCGATGACGATGTCAGGACAGGCGCCCGCAGTCAGCCAGAAAAGAATGAAAGCCCGCAAGCCCCTCGGCAGGCAAAGGAGTAATTTTCGCAAGTATAAAGCGCTCTACTTCATTACGATCCCAGGCATTTTGTATTTCATTGTTTTCAAATATCTTCCCCTCATGGGCTCGGTCATGGCCTTTCAGGAATACAACATTTTCAAAGGCTTTACCGGCAGCCCGTTCGTCGGATTCGATCAGTTCAAACGGATGTTCACGTACACGGAATTTCTGAGGATTCTTGAAAATACCGTACTGATCGGCCTGTACGATATCCTATTTGCCTTCCCGGTGCCAATTATTCTGGCGCTGCTCCTCAATGAGCTGAGGAAGGTGCTTTACAAACGGATTCTGCAAACGATCGTGTATCTGCCCCATTTCCTTTCCTGGGTCATCATCGGCGGCATCATGATCGGTATCCTGTCCCCGACGACAGGGATCGTGAACCAGGTGCTGAACGCGTTCGGCCTGAAGTCCATTTATTTTCTCGGTGAAGATTCCTATATCCGGAGCATTCTGGTCGGTACCGGCATCTGGAAAGACAGCGGCTGGGGTACCATCGTCTATCTGGCAGCGCTGGCGAGCGTCAATCCGGAGCTATACGAAGCGGCACGCATGGACGGCGCCAACCGATGGAGACAGACATTATCCATTACCATTCCGGCCATTTTGCCGACGATTACGATCATGTTCCTGCTGCATATCGGCAACTTCCTGGACTTCGGCTTCGAACGGGTATTCGTCTTCGTCAATTCACTGAACGAGCATAAAGGCGACATCCTCGATACGTATATTTACCGGGTCGGCCTCATCGACCGGCAGTACAGCTACACGACCGCCATCGGCCTCTTTAAATCGCTCGTAGGCCTGATGCTGATCATGATTGGCAACACCCTGAGCAAGAAGGCAAGCGGAGAGGGACTTTACTAGAGAAAGGAGCAAGGGCGAAATGAACATCAAAGAACGCTGGTTTGATTGGTGCAATACGATTTTTCTAACGCTCGTCGGCTGCATCATGGTATTTCCGCTGCTCCATGTGCTTGCCAAATCGTTCAGCAGCAGCAAAGCGATCAACGCCGGTCTCGTCAAAGTGATCCCGGTGGACTGGACCCTCGTGAACTATAAAGTCATCTTGTCGGATACCTCGATCTGGCGGGCGTTTCTGGTCAGCGTCATCATTACCGTCGGGGGCACGGCGATCAATCTGATCATGACGGCATCGCTGGCCTACCCGCTCTCCCGTCCGGAATATTCGATGCGTAAGGTTGTCCTGATCTTCATCCTCATTACGATGATTTTCCAGGCGCCGCTGATCCCGAATTATCTGGTGATCAAAAACCTTCACTTGTTGAATACGTTATGGGCACTCATTATTCCGTCCGCGATAAGCGCATATAATCTGTTCATCATGCGATCGTTCTTCGTCGGGCTTCCTTCCGAGCTGGTCGACAGTGCCAGAATAGACGGCGCCAGCGAAATGCGCACGATGTGGAGCGTCATCCTGCCGCTGTCCAAGCCGGTCATGGCGACGATGGGACTCTTTTACGCCGTATCCCACTGGAACTCGTACTCCACGGCGCTGTACTTTATCAACAACCGCGCCTTGTATCCGCTCCAGTTGCGGCTGCGGGAGATCGTGCTCAGCAACGACCTCGGCCAGGCGGAAAGCCTGCTGGACGGGATGAATGAAGTATCGCCGGCTGGCGTGCAGATGGCCGTCATTATCGTCTCGGTCCTGCCGATCATCATCGTGTACCCGTTCCTGCAGAAGTATTTTATCAAAGGGATGCTGGTAGGCTCGATCAAGACCTAGAAGGCGGCGTCAAGATTAAGTCTTTTGAACCCCGTTTGAATTCGTTTTCATATGGACGAAATATGTTAATATAGAGGTGTTCCAAATCGAATAGCGCCCATCACGTCCGATAAGCTACAGGCAGGGACGAGAAAGAGGGGGGAGACAATGAAGAAGTGGTTCTATCTGATGCTGGCCACGCTGATGACTCTCGCGGGCTGTTCCTTTCCGGGAATCACGGGTTCTCCGGGCACCTCTGAGCATTCCCCTGGACCAAAAGCCGGCAGCGGCTCTTCCCCGGGGGCTTTGTCTTTTTCCATCGTATTATCCACCACCGCCAATCCCTACGCGGCCAAGGTGCCGGACCTCGAGGAGGATAAGTGGGTCAAACAATTGGAAGCGCTGACAAACACGGATATGCAAATCACGATGATTCCGCTCAAGGATGTCGACAAACGGCTGCCGGTGCTTCTGACCGGAGACCATTTTCCGGATGTGATCCAGACCGTGGGAGGAGCAAGCTCGGCGGCAATGTCGGGAACGGTCGAAGCAGGCTTGTTCATGCCCCTGGACGACCTGATCCGTGCCTATGCGCCGCGTCTGCTGGAGCGGATCCCGAAGGAAGCCTGGGAAGAAACGAGCTATCACGGGAAAATATACGGCATTCCGGCTTGGCTGGACAATCCTTCACGGCGCGGCACGTATATCCGAACGGATCTTCTGGAACGGACGGGCCTGCCGATTCCGGGAACGGTGGGTGAATTTCTGGATGTGCTGCGGGCCTTCAAGAAACTGGGCGTGGAGAATCCGTACCAAATGCGCGAGAACTTCAAATACGCCGATGTCATTTTTGGCGCTTATGACGTGCTGGGATATCAGTTTGAACTCAAGAACGGCGAGGTCGTTCCGAAATTTTTTGATGAGAAGCGCATGATGGAGGCCATCTCCGTATATAAAACGATGCTCGACGAGGGCCTGATCGCGAAGGATTTCGCAACGGTGAGCTCGAGCAAATATGCGAATAGCATTTACGGCGGCAAGGCGGGCATCTGGACGGCGAACGCAGCCGGACTGCTGGACTTTCGCGCCCAAGTGAACGATTCGGTTCCGGAAGCGAAGGTCGATATCATTCCTTCGCCGGCGGGTCCGGACGGCAAGAGGGGCTACGGGCTGTACAGCTCGGTGATCAGTTCCAACTACATTAATAAGCAGGTGCCCAAGGAAAAGGCGATCGGCATCATCCGGTTTTTCGACTGGATGCTCAGCGATGAAGCCGAGCGCTTCTTTTCCTTCGGGATTCCCGGCGATACCTATACCGTGAGCGGCGGAGCCATCAACTACCGGTTCCCGCAAACGAAAGAGGAGCAGGATGAGCAAGGGTTTCGGGAACTGCTGTGGCTGAGCCACGATTTGACGATCAACCGCGAAAGAACGAAGCTTCTTCCGGGCGGCGAGGATGTGCTCGAAGCGATCGACTCGACGCTTTCCGGGGAAGGGCGCGGCAGTATCGTTTTCATTCCGGATCTCGAAGCCTTCAACATCTATCCGGATTTGGCCCCGAATCATCCGAATCAGCCGCCTCCCTTTATCGTGGACCACATCGTGCGGATGATGTACGGCAAGGAGCCGATTTCGAACTGGCCGAAGGTGATTCAGGAATACCGAAGCCGCGGAGGGGACGACATTATTCGGGAGGCAACGCAGCGCTATCACGCAAACGAGGGTGTCATGGTGCTTCCGGACCGCTAAAAGGTTGGCAAAACGCAGCCTGCTGCCGCTTGCTTCATCAAAATCGGGCGAGAAAAGGGGTTATGATCCATGCGAGTGCTGATTGTGGAAGATGAACCTGTCATTCAAAAGGGATTGGTGAAAATGGTGCAGCGGTATCCCGCGTCATTCTCGGCCATTTATACGGCAGATGACGGGGAATCCGCCCTGGAAATGATCCGCAGCGAGGAGCCGCATCTGGTGCTGACAGACCTGCGGATGAAGCGGATGGACGGCCTGGAGCTGTGCGAGCGGATCCATCGCGAATTCAGCCATGTGCAGGTGGCCGTGATTTCGGGTTATAACGATTTTCAATATGCCCAGCGGGCCATCGCTTACGGCGTAAAGCGTTATCTGCTGAAGCCGGTCACCCAGCAGGACATCCATAACGCGCTGCGCGAGATCATTGCGGGAATGAGCGAGAACATCGTGTCCCTGCAAAAATACGTGGAGTGGTCGGAGAAGCTGGAGCAGAGCATCTGGATGCTGCAAAAAGGCGAAATGCACCGGCTGCTTGAAGAGAGCAGGGAAAGCTGCCTGTTTGGCGGGCTGCATGTGCTCGGCATGAAATCGGTGCTCGAGGACTGCCTGAATATGATCGTGGGAAGGCTCGCGCAGCGGGGGTGGCAGCCGCAGATCAGCATGGATAAGAAGGGTACCGATATCAGCAAAAGGGAAGCGCTCGAGGCCTTCGGAGCCGTGCTGGACGACATGTACTCGCAGCTTCAGCAGACCCGCAAGGGCAAGTTCAAGGACCCCATCGAGGAGGCGAAGGCGTTTATTGATTTGCATCTGTCCGAAGAAGTTACGCTGGAGGAGGTCGCGAAAAGGGTGGGGCTTACCCGTACCTATTTCAGTGCCTTGTTCAAGAAAATGACGGGTGAAACCTTCGTGCATTACCGCATCAAGAAGCGGATCGAGGAGGCGCGCAAGCTGCTGGCCGTTCCGGCCCTGACCATCACGGATATCGCGGTGCAGGTCGGTTATGAGGATTATCCCCATTTTACGAAGACGTTCAAAAACTTCGTGGGCATGTCGCCCTCCGAATACCGCGCGTCTTTTGGCATTGAATAATGAAAAGGATGAAGATCCGTCTGCGGGTCAAACTGCTGGCCAGCTTTCTGGTGGTCATTCTGCTCTCGCTTTCCGCGGTGGGCATCGCTTTCTACACTATATCGGCCAGACAGCTGGAGCAGAGCACGGAGAACCAGATGACCCAGATCGTAGACAATGCCGTGCATCACACCAATCTGTACCTTTCCTCCTATCAGCGCTCGATGGTAGCCCTGCTCACCAATCTGAGCGTCAAAAAATACATCGATCTGCCCTCGAACCGTGAGGAATACGAAAATTACCGTTACATGACCGATATCCGTGACTCGATTGTCGATCCGGTCTGGATCCGCAATCCGGAGATCAGCGCGCTCTACATCATCGGGTATAACGGCAACGCTCTGTATTATTTCAACAGCGGGACGGAGCCGTCCTTTTCGCCCAAGGATACAGCCGGGCAGATCGACTATTTCAAGTCGCATACCGATGAATCGGGCCGCCTGACGATCATCAACCAGACCATTCAAGGGAAGAATGCGGCGCCGATGCTGACGCTGATTCGGCGTATCCGCGGTCTCAGCTCGCCGGACATGAAGGGCTTCGTCGGCATCGAAGTGAAGTCCGAGGAGCTCTCCACACTGTGGAAGGGCATCGATATCGGCGAGGACAGCTATTTTTTCATTGTGGACGACAAAGGCCGCATCCAGTACCACAATGACCCGTCCAAGGTAGGGGAGCCGATATCCGGCAAGCTTGCCAGCGAAATGGCCGAGGCGGGTACGTCCATGTTCCGCAGCTCCGCGGAAGGCTCGAAGCGGGCGTATATCAGCCGCAAGGCCGATTACTCCGGCTGGAACCTGGTGGTATCCATTCCGAACAGCCAGCTGGTCAAGCCGCTGGAGACGACGCGCATGCTCATCTGGATCGTCGCCGCCCTGACGTTCTTATGCTCGCTGGTGCTGGCCAACCGTTTCGGCACCTCAATTACGAAGCCGATCCGTTCGCTGATGAAGGGGATGAGCCAGACGGAAAAGGGGAACTGGGAGTTCATTCCCCTCCCGAAGCGGCATGACGAAATTACCGAGCTGATCGTCAGGTACAATCTGATGGTGAACCGGCTGTCGGAGCTGGTGGACATCGTGTATCAGTCCGAGCTGAAGAACAGGGAGATGCAGGCCGAACGGCAGAAGGCCGAGTTCCAGTCGCTGCAGCTCCAGATCAACCCGCATTTTCTGTATAACACGCTGGAAACAGTCGTCTGTTATGCGGTCATCCAGGACTCGGACGAAATATCCGAGATTGTCGGAGCACTTTCCTACATGCTCCATTACTCCGTCCGCACCAACCTGGAGGAGATTACGGTAGCGAACGAGCTGAAGCATGTCATGTATTTCATGGTCATTATCAACCACCGGATCGGCCGGAACTTCGAAATCGATATGCGTGTCAGTCCCGATCTGCTGCTGCGCAAAATGGTCCGCCTGACGCTGCAGCCGCTGGTGGAAAACGTGTTCCAGCATGCCTTCCGCTCCGGAGTCGAGGATCATCATAGGATCATCATCGATGCAGGCGAGGAAGGGGACAGCTTCTGGGTCAGCGTAGAGGATAACGGGTGCGGCATGACGCCGGAACGATTGGAAGAGCTGCGCGTCAAGCTGAGCAAGAACCGGCTTGCCGATGATGGTGAAGCGGGACAGATGAAAGGCGGGATCGGCGTTGCCAACGTTCACCGCCGCATCCAGCTTGTGTTCGGCGAGGAGTACGGGCTGACGGTCGAAAGCAGCCTGGAGCAGGGGACGCGGATGATGATGCGGATGCCGCGTTCCGCGGCGGAGACGAAGCGCTCCGCAGGTCAGGCCGCAGATACCTGCTCCATGCCGGAGCTCCTCCCGCCGGGCTTTGCCGCGGGAGGGAACTCGTGGCAGACAGGATAGATAAGTGGATATGCAGAAGGTGGAAAGGCAGCAGGGTGACCTGCTGCTTTTTTGCGTGAAGTGGCATTGCCGCTTGAATTCTAATCTTCATGGCATACCCTAAAAAAACACACCACCAGCATAATCCGCCCCATGGGTGCTCCCCGACTTTTCGTTTTATCATGAGGTAAGCACAGGAAAGAGTGTCTTTCGATAAAGGAAAGGGGAAAGGTCTAATGAAGAAATGGGTCAGCCTGATTTTGGCATCAACACTTCTTACAGCAGGACTTGCAGGATGCGGAGGCGGAACGAAGGAAGAAGCAGCCGACGCCTCGGATGAAACAAAACCGCTTAAATTCTCCATCTCCCTGACAACAAGTGGAAACGCTTACGCGGAAAGCTCCAAGGACATAAACAACGAAAAATGGGTGAAGGAATTCGAAAAACGCGCCAACATCGACGTCGACATGCGCATGATTCCGCTGAAGGATTTTGACTCGAAGATGGCCGTTATGTACGCAGGCGGGGATATTCCTGACGTGGTCCAAAACGTCGGCGGGGCAACGGATAAATCGATGTCAGGCTCCATTGAAGCCGGTGTGTTCATGCCGCTCGATGACCTGCTCAACGAATACGCGCCCAATATTATGAAAGCGGTTCCGAAGGAAGCGTGGGCGGAAGTCAGCTATAAAGGAAAAATTTACGGCGTACCGACATGGATCAGCAATCCATCCCGCCGTGCGACATACATTCGTACCGATCTGCTCGAAAAGACGGGACTTCCGGTACCGAAAACGATGGATGATTACCTGAACGTGATGCGCGCATTCAAGAAATTGGGCGTCCCAGCGCCGTACCAAGCCCGTGAGAACTTCAAATATGCCGATATCGGCTTCGGGGCCTACGATGCGCTCGGGTATCAATTCGTCGAGAAGGACGGCGAGGTCGTGCCGAAATTCTTCAACTCGGAGAATATGCAGAAAGCGCTCACCGTGTACAAAACGATGTATGACGAAGGTTTGATCCAGAAGGACTTCGCCACGATTCAGGCACCGCAGTATTCCGAGAACATCGAGGCGGGAAATGCGGGAATCTGGACGGCCAACGCTGCAAGCTTGCTTGATTTCCGCACGAAAGTACAGGCTTCCATACCGGATGCCAAAGTGGACATCATCCCGTCTCCGGAAGGCGATCACGGCCTGAAGGGCTACGGATTGTACAGCTCGGTCAACACCTCTTTGTACATCAACAGCAAAGTAAGCAAGGAAAAAGCGATTCGCATCATCAAGCTGTTTGATTGGATGCAGACACCGGAAGCGACCAAATTCTTCAGCTTCGGTATCGAAGGCGAGAACTATACCGAGAAAGACGGCAAAATCGACTACAAGTTCCCTACTGACAAGCCGGGCAATGACGAGCAAGGCTTCCGTTCCCTGCTGAGATGGGTCGGCGACGGCACGATCAACCGTGAGCGTACCGAGCTGCTTCCTGGCGGAATGGACGTACTGAAAGCGCTCGACGAAACGCTCGCTGACGAAGGCATCGGCGGCATCGGCTTCGTGCCTGAGCTGGAATCGTTCAGCAAGAACCCGGACCTCGCGTCCAAGCGTCCCGATCAGGCACCGAAGCTGATCATCGACCACATGGTCAAAATGATCTACGGCAAAGAGCCGATCACGGATTGGCCGAAGGTGATCGAAGAATACAAGCAAAAAGGCGGCAATGACATCGTCAAGGAAGCCACCGAACGCTTCAAAAACAAAGACGGTATCTTGAACCAGTCGAGCCGCAACCAATAAGATGAACCGCAGGTTGATCGAGAAGACGGGAAGAAAGGCGTGTGAGGCATGAAGACGGAGCATCCATGGAAGCTGAAGCTAAGAACCCCCTCCTCCTGGTGGGGAGCCAAGTGGCGGGAGGCGCTGCCGACCGGAAGCGGCACCATCGGCGCGGCCGTGTATGGAGCGGTGCACCGGGAGACGGTGATGCTGACGCATGGCGACCTGTGGTGGCAGAGCCGAACGCCGGAGCTGCCCGACGTCAGCGGCAGGCTGCCTGAACTGCGCCGGCTGATGCTGGAAGGACAGGAACCGCAGGCGGAGCCGTTATTGGTCGATGAGCTTCACAGAAAAGGATATGATCCGGTGATGGCTGTTCCGCTGCCGCTGGGGGATCTCACGATCGTCATGGATGTGGATGCGGGCTTCAAGCACTATTCCCGTGAGCTTGATATGCAGACCGGCGAAGTTACCGTTCGCTGGAAGGACAGGGGGGCCGCTTTCGAGCGGGCCCTGTTCGCATCCCGCCCGGAAGACATGATCGTGATGGAGCTTCGCGGCGAGAACCGCGGCTCTGTACAGGCTCGGCTGTCGCTCGGCCTGCATGATCCGGCCGATGTGAAGCGGCCGCCGGGACGGCCTGAAGCTCCGCTTCCCACAGACGTGGAAACGGGATCGGACGGCGCTTATATATGGTACGCCGCACGAAGCGATGACGGCAGCGATTTCGGCGCGGTGGCGCGGGTCATCCCCGAACAGGGCAGCCTGTTGGCAGATGGACCGGAGGCCGTGATCCGCGGCGCGGACGGGGTACGGGTGCTGCTGCGCATGTTCGTTCAGGGCAGCCGGGAACAGGAATGGAAGCGGCTGAAGGCGGAGCTGGCCGCGGAAGAACGCGGCTACGCCGAGCTTCTGGAAGCCCATGTGCGCGAGCACCGGGAATTATTCGGGCGGATGTCACTGGATCTTGGCGCTGAAGGGCGCGAGCGTTCCAACGAAGAACTGCTGCTTGAGGCTTATCAAGGCGAGGCGCCGCTGGCTATGCAGGAGAAAATGTGGGCTTACGGCAGATACCTGCTGGTCTCAAGCTCCCGCGAAGGCGGCAGCCCATGCCATTTGTACGGCCTGTGGTGCGGGGAATACCGCGGCTTCTGGGCCTTTAACATGGCGAACGAGAACCTGCAGATGATCTATTGGCAGGCGCTGAGCGGCCGGATGCCGGAGCTGCTGCTGCCGGTCTTCGACTATGTCGAGCGGCTGATGGACGACTTTCGGCTGAATGCACGGCATATCTACGGCTGCCGCGGGATCTTCATCCCGGCGCCGACGGCGCCGGATTCGGGCCTGATCAAGACGGTTACGCCGCATATCATCCACTGGACCGGGGCGGCAGGCTGGATTGCCCAGCATTATCACGATTACTACCTGTATACGCAGGATCGTGAATTTTTAAGGGAACGGGCCTTACCCTTTTTGAGGGAGGTCGCCTTGTTCTACGAGGATTTCTTCCTGACCGGGGAGGATGGACAGCTGGTAAGCTGCCCGTCCAACTCGCCTGAGAACAGGCCGGGCAACCGGGCCGGCGGCCCGAAAGGGACGACGGTCAATGCGACGATGGATTTTGCCATTGCCAAAGAGGTGCTGAGCCGGTTGGTAGCCGGAGCCGAAGAGGAGAGCCTGTATCTTGAGGAGGTCTCGGTATGGAAGGATCTGCTCGGCCGGATTCCGGCTTACCAGCTCAATGAGGACGGAGCCGTCCGGGAATGGATGCACCCCTCCTACGCAGATGAGTACCATCACCGGCATCAGTCGCATCTGTATCCGATGTTCCCGGGCAAGGAAATCACGAAAGGGAAGGAGCCGGTTTTGTTTGACGGGTTCCTGACCGCCGTGAAGAAAAGGCTTGTCGTTGGGCTGAAGGAGCAGACCGGCTGGTCGCTTGCCCATATGGCCAATTTGTACGCCCGACTTGGCGAGGGCAATCTGGCGCTGGAATGTCTGGACCTGCTGAGCCGCTCGGCGGTCATCAACAATTTCTACACGCTTCACAACGACTGGAGGAATATGGGCATCGGGCTGTCGATGGACTGGGCGCCGTTCCAAATCGACGCGAATATGGGCTGGACGGCCGCCGTGCAGGAAATGCTGCTGTACTCCGAACCCGGCCTGATGCGGGTCCTGCCGGCGCTGCCTGATCGGTGGACCCGGGGCCAGTCGCAGGGCCTGCTGGCGTGCGGGAACATCGAGGTGGACGTGGACTGGGACCGGGAGAAGGGGCGTCTAGCCGTCGAGCTTAGGGCAGCCTCCGACCGGAGCATCACCGTTGAGCTGCCGGCAGGCGCCATAATCTCAGGCAGCAAGGGACAGCCTCGGGAGAGCATGGGCATAAACGGCGTTACAGTGTCCGGGGAGGATCCTGTCCGCTTGCAGGTGTCGCTGCGGGCAGGGGAGCCGATCGTGTTCGAAGCGGATTTTGGGTAGCTGGCACGGTTGAACTAAGGGCATATCCCCCTAACAGGATCAAATGGCAAAAAGGATATCGACGGAAATATACATGAGCAGGCAACGAAGGAGAGGATTCCGTATGAAGCAAGCATCCTTGCTGGATGACATCATGACGATGGACGTAATCGATACGCATACGCACCTGGTGGGAGACCGTCTGTGCGCGGAGAATTTCTGGAAGATCGCGGATTACTTCTGGCTGAACCGCGAGCTCCAGACCGCCGGCTATCCCGCCGAGGCGGAAAAGCTGCCGGAGGAAGAGCGGATGGACGCCTTTCTGAGGGCATACAAAGCCTCGCGCAACACGCTGATGAACATTGCGTTCTCGACCATTCTTAAAGATTTATACGGCGTGGAGCTTACCGATAAGGCATCGATCCTGGAAGCTGATGAACGGATTAAAGCGCGCGGCCAGGAGCCAGGCTGGGCGCAAAGCGTCGCGGACCGGCTGCATGTGCGCCGCTTTGCGGTCAATCATCCTGACCATGCCGCATTCGAAGGCATGAAGGAGCACGCGCTGCTGTTTCCGCGGATTGACGGCTGGCTGCCGAAGCTGGTGCAGGAGGTGGCCCAGGCGGATCAACGGGAAGAGGCTCTGGAACAGGCCAAGACGCATATCAAGACGCAGCTTCGCGGCTATCACGAGGCGGGCTGCCCGGGCATCATGACGACGCTCTCCCAATATGAAGCCGCTGCGCATGAGGAATATGCCATCGGCAGCGAAACGGCCTCCGATGAAATCTTGTTCGTGCTTTTGCATGAAATATGCGCCGAGCTTGAAAGCCTGGGTATGTTCCTGCAGCTGTTTTTGGGCGTGGAACGAAGATGGGGCACCGCGGCTGCAGCCCCGGTGAACGATTCGCTGCGCGTGGTCCGGCTCTACGGACTGTTCGAGCGCTACAGCATCCCATTTGAGCTGGTCACCGCCGCGGAGCTCAGCAATCTGGATGTGGTGCAGGCGGCATGGAACTTCCCGAATGTGCATGTCGGCGGCATGTGGTGGTACAACTTCCGGGCAAGCACGTATACCCAGAGCATGCAGTACCGATTGGAAGCGCTGGCGCCCTTGAAAAGCTCGCTGATCGTCTCCGATGCCCGCTGCATCGAATGGACGTACGGCAAGATCCATGTCGTGAAAAGATTGCTCGCTGAATTCCTGGACGTCCAGGTGGCCAAAGGCTGGATCGACCGGGAGGGAGCGCTCTACTGCGCTTCGGAATGGCTGTATGGTAGTGCCGCCAAGCGATACGGTTTAAGCGGCCGGGAGGGAGCATAATGTCCCTTTCGCTGAAGGAACGCATGCTGCCCGCGCCGGTTGGCGGCGGTTTCCGCATGGAGAACTGGTGGGTATGGTGCGGCTCGGTCGTCCGCGGCGAAGACGGGCGTTATCATATGTTCGCTTCGCGGTGGCCCAAATGGCTGCCGATGCATCCGGGCTGGCTGATCCGCTCCGAGATCGTGCGGGCGGTGTCGGATACGCCGGAAGGGCCGTACGAATACGCGGAAACCGTGCTCCCGGCGAGGGGGGCGGAATATTGGGACGGGCGCAGCACCCATAATCCGCATATCATCGCGCATAACGGCAAATTTCTGCTGTACTATATGGGGTCCACGCATCCGTTCGCCGAGGCGGAGCCCGGAGATACGGTTGAAATGGATGACTGCCGCGTCATTGCTGCCCGGGCGAACAAGCGGGTTGGCCTGGCGGTGGCAGACAGCGTCCTTGGACCGTGGAAGCGCATGGATGCGCCGATTTTACCGGTTCGTCCGGGCAGATTCGACAGCTATTTGACATCGAACCCCGCTCCCTGCATTCGGGAGGACGGTTCGGTCCTCCTGATCTACAAAGCGCGGAAATACGAGGGGCATACGTACGGGAAAATGACGCTTGGCGCCGCAAGGGCGGACACTCCCGAAGGCCCTTACCGCGTGATCAGCGAACAGCCGCTGTTTCCGCCGGAGGTGCATGTGGAGGATCCGTTTATTTGGCGGACGGAAGAAGGCTACGCCATGATTGCGAAGGATATGGACGGGCATCTGTGCGGCGAGAAGCATGGCGGCATCCTGGCGGTGTCAGAGAACGGCACGGACTGGAAGCTTGCGGACAGCCGAAAGGCTTATTCGAGAACCGTTGCGTGGGACGACGGAGCGGAACGGGTGATGGGCAGCTTTGAACGGCCGTTTCTGCTGTTTCAAGAAGGCAGGCCGACGCATATGTTTGCCGCCGTTGCCGATGGACCCGGAGGATTTCGCCAGGCGAAGAACACCTGGAATATGGTCATCCCGCTATCGGAGGGAGATGATGAGGCCAAGGAGGGCTGATCCATGCAGGATGTGAACTGGATTCAAGCAGCGCCGGGCGTATGGAAGATAACGGTGGGCAGCCCGGACGGATTGACACCGCTGGCCTGCCTGAACCGGAAGCCAAGAACCGAAGCGATGAAGGAGCTGCCTGAGGAGGATCGGCCTTTCGGCGGGGATGAGATCGGGCTGAAGGCCCTGACTGCGGGCGGCAGCCTGCTCTCGCTGCCTCTGGATCCCGGGGAGGAGCTGTACGGCATGGGCCTGCAGTTCATGCGCATGAACCAGCGCAGCCGGACCCGGTACCTGCGGGTGAACAGCGATCCGAAGCAGGATACCGGCGAAACGCATGCGCCGGTTCCCTTTCTGGTCAGCGGCCGGGGATATGGCATTCTGGTGGACAGCGCCAGAGCCGTTACCTTTTATTGCGGCTCGGCCCTGCGGCAGCAGGAAGATGCCGCCGCGCAGGCCCGCGACCGCAATCTGGATCGCCGCTGGAAGGCGACGCCGGTCTCGGACCGACTGGAAATCCGCCTGCCGCAGGAGGGCGCCGACGTGTATCTATTCGCCGGACCGGGCATGCAGGATGCGGTGCGGCGCTACAATCTGTTCTGCGGTGGAGGTACTCTGCCGCCCCGCTGGGGGCTGGGCTTTTGGCACCGCGTGCCCACGCTCTACAAGGACGCCGAGGTGGAAGCGGAGGCCATGGAATTCCGGGCGCGGGGTATTCCCTGCGACGTCATCGGGCTGGAGCCCGGATGGCATTCGGCGAGCTATCCCGTCACGTATGAATGGGATACCTCCCGGTTTCCCGACCCGGCCGGCTTTGTCGGCAGGATGAAGAAGGCGGGCTTTCAGGTCAATCTATGGGAGCATCCGTACATATCGCCGGAGTCGGCATTATATGCCGGCATGCGGAAGCTGTCGGGCAGTTATTCCGTATGGGGCGGGCTCGCCCCCGATTATACGCTGGAGGAAGCCCGCAAGCTGTATTCGGACCAGCACGACCGGGAGCACGTCAGCCTTGGCGTATCGGGCTACAAGCTGGATGAATGCGACGGCAGCGAGCTGACCCGCAATTCCTGGATGTTCCCTGCGCATGCCGAGTTCCCGTCCGGACATGACGGGGAGCAGATGCGTCAGCTGTACGGCCTGCTGCTGCAGGACATGACGGACCGTCTCTACCGCGGAAAGAACCGGCGTACCTACGGGCTCGTCCGCGCTTCGAATGCAGGGGCGTCCAATCTGCCGTATGTGCTCTACTCGGATTTGTATGACCATCGCCAATTCGTCAGGGCGCTGTGCAATGCTTCCTTTTGCGGGCTGCTGTGGACGCCGGAGGTGCGCAGGGCTGATAGCGCGGAGGATTGGGTGAGACGGATGCAGACGGTATGCTTTTCGCCGCTTGCCATGCTGAACGCGTGGGGGGACGGGGTCAAGCCGTGGAGCTATCCGGAAGCCGAAGCCGTCGTTAAGCATTACATCCGCCTGCGAATGCGCCTGCTGCCTTATTTATATACAGTGTTTGCGGAGTATGAAGCGGCCGGAACGCCGCCGTTTCAAGCGATGCCGCTTGTTCTGGCTGCCTCGAAGCCGAGGAAGGGCGATGCCGCGGGAGCAGGCAGCCCAGCTTCCGCTGAAGGTGAATCCCATGGCGGATTCAATACGGCGGAGGGAGCTTACGGCAAGCAGGCCGGACGCGAATGGGATGACCAGTTTTGCATCGGGCGTGATCTGTTGGTCGCTCCGATGTTTGCCGGCGAAACAGGGCGCGACGTATTGCTGCCGGATGGCGTCTGGTATGAGGCCGAAACCGGCGTGCGGCATGAAGGCGGCCGGGTCATCCATGTCAATTGTCCGCTGGAGCGTCTGCCGCTGTTCGTGCGGGAAGGAGCCATCATCCCGATGATGCCGGCGCTGGATCATGTGCCTGCGAATGGCGCGGAGATACCGGTCGAGATGATCCACTTCGGTTCCGCTCCCGCCGAAGGGCAGCTGTATGACGATGACGGCGATACCTTTGATTATGAAAAGAGCGGCGGCAGCTGGCGCAAGGTCAGCGTCACCCGGGCGCAAGACGGAGCATTTGCCGGAACGGCCGCAAGTGGCGGTCCGCAGTGCAGGTACCGCATTACGGGATGGCGCTTCGCGCAGACCCGCCTGCCGCTGGAATAGAGACGGGCATAAGCACACACAGAGGAGGAATTACACAATGAGTGAACAGACGTTAAACGAGATAGAGAAATCCGGGCATGCACAGCTTTCTCCGGCAGTCCGGTCCTGGGCCGATGGCGTATGGAGCAGGATCGAGCATAAGGTCGGGCGGACCAGCCGCCGGATCGGCGTCAGCTGTCCGCATGCTTCCGTAAACGGCGTGTATGATGATATGAGGGTATCCTGGTGGACGGCGGGCTTCTGGCCGGGCATTCTCTGGCATTTGGCAACGGACGGAGGGCACGCCGAGCTGAAGGCCATCGCCGAGCAGTGCGAGGAGCGTCTGGATGAGCCGCTGAACGCGCTGGCTGTGCATCATGATTCGGGCTTTATCTGGCTGCTCTCTGCCGTGGCCGATTACCGCATCACGGGCAGCGAACGCTCGAAGGAGCGCGGCCTGATGGCTGCTTCCCAGCTCGCGAGCCGCTTCAACCTGAAGGGCCGCTACATCCGTGCATGGCATGATACGCAAGAAGTGAACCGCGCCGGCTGGTCGATTATCGATACGATGATGAACCTGCCGCTGCTGTACTGGGCATCGGAAACGACGAATGATCCGCGTTTCCGGCATATCGCCGCCGCGCATGCGGAAACCGTGCTGAAGCATTTCATGCGTCCGGACGGATCGAGCTATCATATTCTCCGGTTCGACCCCGAATCCGGTGAGCTGCTGGGGGCCGATGCCGGACAGGGGCATGCGGAGAATTCTGCCTGGGCGAGAGGCAGCGCCTGGACGATTTACGGCATGCTGCTGTCGTATCAATACACGGGGAATGAAGAATTCCTGATCGGCTCCAAGCGTGCCGCCCATTTCTTCCTGGCGAATCTGCCTGAGGATTACGTGCCGCATTGGGACTTCCGGGCGCCGAGAAATGCAGATACGCCGCGGGATACATCGGCTGCCGCTTGCGCCGCATGCGGATTGATCGAGCTGGCGGGCTGCCTGCCGGAAGGCGAAGGCCAAATGTACCTGGAGGCGGCAACGCGGTTGATCCGCGCATTGGATGAACAGTATGGGGCCTGGGACCGGGAAGACGAGGAAGGACTGATTTTGTCCGGAACCTCGAACCTGCCTGGCGGGGTGCACATCGACACGCCGCTCATTTATGGCGATTATTTCTTCGTGGAGGCGGTTTCCAAGCTTCGCGGTTCGAAACGGCGGTTCTGGTAATCGAAACGGATATAGCAGAATGACACTTCGTTCGGAATATAGAAAAAGACATGGAAAGGGGATTGATCACGTGGGACATCAGGCCGATTTGCACAAAACCGGTTCCGTTCAGCAGCAAGAGAACCTTCTGGACGATCCGCTGCAGGCTCTGAAGGAGGAACCGGTCTCCGGACAAGACGAGGCTCACGAGCGGCGGATTGCTTGGTGGAGGGAAGCCAGGCTCGGTCTGTTTATCCATTGGGGACCCTACTCGCTTCCGGCAGGCGAATGGAACGGGGAAGAGGTCCAGGCTTCTTACAGCGAGCATCTCATGCTGCGGGCCCGTATTCCGGTGCAGGCATACGAGGAAATGGCCGAACAGTTCAATCCGACCGCCTTTGACGCTGGCAGATGGGTCCGTACAGCCAAGCAGGCGGGGCTGAAATACATCATATTCACCGCCAAGCATCATGACGGCTTCGCCATGTACGACTCGAAGGTCTCGGACTATTCCATCGTCAGGCATACGCCGTTCGGACGTGATCCGCTCCGGGAGCTTGCGGATGCCTGCCGCGAGGAAGGGCTGGTGCTTGGCATATACTATTCGCATGCGATGGATTGGCATGACCCCGACTCGCAGGGGAACACATGGGATTATCCGGGAAACATCGGTGCCTATGACGACGTGGAGAGCTGGATTCGTGACGAGGATAAGCGCACGCGCTTTGACCATTACCTTCACCGCAAGTCATTGCCGCAGGTTCGGGAGCTGATGACCGAATACGGCAAGGTCGGACTCATGTGGTTTGACTGCGGCGGCAAGCTGACGAGGGAGCAGGGAGAGCTGTTTCTCACCACCGTACACGCGCTCCAGCAGGAGTGCCTGGTGAACAGCCGTGTCTGGAAAAGCCCGCTTGGCGATTACGCCAATACCTCGGATAATCAGCTCGAGACGCGGGCGATCCGGCAGGATTGGGAGAACATCATCACGCTCAACGATTCCTGGGGATATAAAAAATCGGACAACAACTGGAAGTCTCCGGTCTCGATCATCCGCCAAATCGTCGACGTGGTCAGCAAAAACGGCAATCTTGTCATCAACGTCGGCCCGACGGGGACGGGAGAGTGGGACCCGGTCTCCGAGCAGATTCTGCTCGAGGTGGGTGACTGGCTTCATGTCAACGGAGACGGCATCTATGGCGCGGGCGCCTCGCCTACCGCGAGGCCGTCCTGGGGCCACTGTACATTAAAAGGGCAGACGCTGTACCTGCATGTATTCGAACCGCCTGCAGGCGGCTGCTTGGTGGTTCCGGGATTGCTCAGCGAGGTAAACCGCGTTTATCCGCTCGCAGGCGGAGACGACCTGGAATACCATTGGCTGGGAAGCAGCGATCTTGTCGTACGCCTGCCTGAAGGGCTGCGTCCAGAGGATGGCAAGCCTTTCGTGCTGGCTGTGGAATGCTCCGGTCCGGTGAACGGCAACGCCGTCCGGCTGCTGATGAACGGTGAGGGATCCGCTCATGTCTATGATTTGGGTGTTTTTGAGAGCGAAATCACTGGATCGGCCCTCCGTTACGATACGGGCAAAAAGAACCGTGATAACCTGCTGGACTGGACCGATGAGCGCGATTATACGACTTGGCGCGTGCGCACGTCCGGGCCTTGCGCCTTTACGGTTTCCCTGGAGTACGGCTGCGGCGAAGAAGGCGGAGGCAGCTACATGCTGCAAGCGTCGAATCAGACACTGGCTGCCGAAGTCCAATCGACAGGAGGACCGTATGATTTCCGCCGCTTTGAGCTGGGCGAGCTGCATTTTCCGGAAGCCGGCGAATACAGCATCGAACTCCATGCGGTCCGAATTGCCGGGGCATACCTGATGCACCCGCGCAAGCTGCTGCTGGAGCAGGTGAACGCCTGAACGTTTACTCATCATACGGATTTGGCTCATTTGCTGCACATTCACTGCCAATGCACAGGTTAATGATCAGCGTGAGTACACCCACAGGCACAGCATCATCGATTTTCATATCCGATCTGTTATAATAGGTGGACTTGCATAGGATGAATGAAAGCAGGTTAAATGTTCGTTCATTTTATATCAGAACGGAAGGGATCGATGCAATGATGGCATTTACGGCACAGCAGGTAGCCGAGTGGATGGTACAGGAGATCAGGTTCAAAGGCATTTTGTATCAAACCGAGGCTGTTTCCTACGTACGCGAGCATTTTGGAGAAGAGTTTGTTTTCGTGAATGAAAACGGCAATGCCTCGCTGGAAAAGGAAGTGAAAAAGGCTTTCCGGAAGCTCCACGGCGGTCGGATTGCCTGGGACCGGGACGGTTTTATGTGGGCGTGGACGTAACACAAGCAGCTCGTTGGTGCGGAAGCAGCGGGTCATGCTATAGAAACGCAATGTGAAGTTCGGAGTCATAACATGCCAAGGAACTGCCTTTACTAGCGTGCATAGAAACAATCAGCTTCATATCAGCTCCCGGGGCGCATGCCCGGGGGCTCTTTAAGTTATGTCGTACATATGATCTTACATGAAAATCGTATGAACGCGCATCGTTAAAAGCGTATGGTCTGCCTTGTAGTATGGTCTCAACTTATTGCGGGAAACATGTCGATTTGGGACTTTGGATACAGCCTTCCCAAGCCCTATTTACAATAATTAACATTCATACTAAACTATATATAAGCGTTAAAGTTAAAGCGCTTTAATTTTGGGGGAGGTGACCTTGGCGAGAAGTGCCACGAATCGGTTCATAGGCTTCGATTGTCGTTTCGAACGCTGCATTTCATCCGGCTTAAAGGTTATGTCATGGATTGTAAACCATTTGAACCTAAAAGGAGCGTAAGTTAATGAGAAAAACCAGGAAATTTTCGTTTAGCAGCAAGGCTGTTACGATGTGCTGTCTCGCTTTTCTTCTGATTCCAACAGGATTCGCTTTCGCCTCTCCGAACAAGCCGTTTCCGCAGCACACGACATATACCAGCGGCACGATCAAACCGAACAACGTCACGCAAAGCGCGATGGACACCGCCGTTCAGAACAAATGGAACAGCTGGAAATCCGCTTACCTGAAGCCGGCAGGCACCGGCAAATATTACGTGAAATACGAGTCCAACGGGGATACCGTGTCCGAAGCCCATGGCTACGGCATGCTGGCAACCGTCCTGATGGCCGGGTACGACAGCAACGCGCAGACCTATTTTGACGGACTTTATCAATATTATAAAGCACATCCGAGCGACAACAATTCCAAGCTGATGGCGTGGAAACAAAACAGCAGCTTCCAGAACATCGAGGGGGCCGACTCGGCCACCGATGGCGACATGGATATCGCCTATTCGCTCCTGCTCGCGGACAAGCAGTGGGGCAGCAGCGGCACGATAAATTATCTCCAAGCAGGCAAGGACATGATTAACGCCATTATGCAAAGCGACGTGAACCAGACCCAATGGACGCTGCGCCTTGGTGACTGGGCAACCGACAGCACCTACAAAAACGCTACCCGCCCCTCGGACTTCATGCTGAACCATATGAAGGCTTTCCAAGCGGCGACGGGCGATACGAAGTGGACGAACGTGATCGACAAGACGTACACGATCATCAATTCGCTCTACAGCGGCTACAGCTCTTCCACGGGGCTGCTGCCTGACTTCGTCGTTCTGTCCGGTTCCACGTACAAGCCGGCATCCGCCGATTTCCTTGAAGGTGCAAACGACGGGTATTACGACTACAATTCCTGCCGTACGCCTTGGCGGATCACGACCGACTATCTGATCAGCGGCGACAACCGCGCACTGAGCCAGCTTAATCAAATGAACAGCTGGATCAAAACGAAAGTTAGCAGCAACCCAAGCAGCATCAAGGACGGTTACAAGCTGAACGGCACCGTTACCGGTTCTTACAGCAGCGGCGCATTCTATGCTCCGTTCGGCGTCAGCGCTATGACCTCCTCGTCCAACCAAAGCTGGCTGAACTCCGTCTGGACGAAGACGGCCGGCAGCTCGAATGAGGGCTACTACGAAGACAGCATCAAGCTGTTCTCCATGATCGTCATGTCCGGCAACTGGTGGACGTACTAATCACTCAATTTCTTGTGCATAGGCAGTTAAACCGGGAGCCAGGGCTCCTGGTTTTTTTATTTATATCATTATTCATCGGCTCCTTTGCCTCTGGGATTACGATTACCTTTACAGAACAGATCAGGTCAATACGTAGCTGGCTTTTCCACAGAATTGTGCGTATGAATTCCCTGTACTGCCAGATATGCATACAAGTTCAGAAATATAGCTGCAAATTCGCCATTCTGTATTTTCTAAACACCTTTATGTAAGAATCTCTAACAATTCCTTTCTATAACATACATGATCTTCGCGTACTTTAACAAAAACCTCAGGGAATAAATACCGGTTCAGAGTTGGTTCCCACTCCACCTTATCCCGCATTTATTCCCTTTACATGGAAGGCCTATTCAGTCAGCATCCAACCGCTTATTCTATATTAACTCCGGCGCTGGCATAGCCTATAAGTGAAGTTTCTAGTGTGGGGGCAGATCCTGTCGCCGTTGAGGATATAACCATCAATAAACGGGTCTGAGGTGTCACAGGAATACTCAAGCCTGTCGTGATGCCATTCACGAATTCCCCTAAAGCTACAGTTCCAGTGAGACCAGGGAGAGCAACCAGAGCGCCGGGAATCGGTGTAAAAATATTATTCGGTGCAGTTGATTGATACAATTGAGCTATGATTGTAACGGTGACATCCGTCAAAGTAACCGGACTAAAATTACTATAAAAGGCAGCAATCGAAGTAATGATCCCAGCCCGAGGAACAGAAAAGGCAAAGTTAGTAATCCCTCCTTCTCCTGTTAAATCGACCGAGCCGCCAGTAAGAAAAACCAAGTTTGACGTGCTTCCGAAACCGATCAGACTTACAGTAGTTGATTCGCCACCGGTGGTAGTTCCTACTCCTACAGGCGCTCCCGAGGCAAATGGAATGATGCTGCCTGCCCCTGCCCCTCCGGGTGCGCCCGTTGCGCCCGTTGCGCCCGTTGCGCCAGTTGGCCCTGTTGCTCCTGTTGCTCCTGTTGCGCCAGTTGGCCCTGTTGCGCCTGTTGCTCCTGCCGCGCCTGTTGCTCCTGCCGCGCCTGTTGCTCCTGGTGTGCCTGGTGCTCCTGGTGTGCCTGGTGCCCCTGTTGCCCCTGTTGCACCCGCTGCTCCTGTTGGCCCTGTTGCTCCTGTTGCTCCTGTTGCTCCTGCTGGCCCTGCTGGTCCTGCTGGTCCTGTTGGGGCAATCGGGTTGTTAATCTTAATCTTTACTTCAGCGCGATTCTGTTGGAATTTTGGTCTGCCCTTTTTCACTAATTTACGTTTTCTAATGGATGGATTACAGCTTTTCACAGATTTCGTACGAACTATTACTCTTTTCACATAGACACCTCCATAGATTTCTCATTAGTCTATGTGTTCTTCCCTAGCTAGGTATGGACTAGTGTATGGTAGACATCTGCTTATTTCCCCTCCATATAAAACAGAAGATAGGCTTGCTGGTTCCGGGCTTTGTTACCCTTTCCATTCATCCTATCATCACATACTTCCAGATTAGCCAGCAGATGAGCACTGACAACCAGGAGATGAAGCCGAAAATCATCACGATTTTGTTCTCGCTCCACCCGTATTTCAGGCTGAAGTGGAAATGGATCGGAGTCATGCGGAAAAGACGGAGCTTGGTGCGCTTGTAATACCATACCTGCAGAATGACCGACAGTTGTTCGGCCAGATAGATGAAGAACAGGATTGGAATCAGGATTTCGACCTTTTCAATCACGGCGAGAATGGACAGGGAGCCTCCGATTGCCAGCGAACCGGTGTCGCCCATGAAGGCCCTAGCCGGATAAATGTTGTACAGGAAAAGGCCGAGCAGGCAGCCGATCATCACGAGCGAGAAGGTCTGCACCTCCGGTTTGTCCGATATCATGAAAAAGAAGAAATACGTCGGAATCGCCACGTTAATCAGCAGTCCGTCCAGCCCGTCGGTAAAATTGATGGCGTTGGCGGAGCCGACCACGAATAGCATCATGATCGCTACGTACGCATACAGGGGCAGATGCAGCTGATAACCGTGAAACAGCGCTATATCGGTGGTCAGCCCGAAGAAGTGCAGCAGCGCGTACAGCAGCATGCCCGTAAATGTAAACTGCAGCACCAGCTTCATGCGCCCCGAGATGCCGGAGGGGTCCTGCCAGGCAGCCTTTTTGAAGTCGTCCAGAAAGCCGATGGAGCTGAACAGCAGGAACGTCGCGCAAAGCAGCAGCATGAGCGGAACGGGCTGCGATGGCAGGGAGGTCGCCACGCCGACGATCAGAATCAGCCCGGCCATGAGGGGGGTTCCCCGTTTGGCCTGATGATCCGCCGGCAGCTCCGACCGGATCGGCTGCGTCAGACGGAGTCTCCGCAGGGTCCAGATCAGCATCGGCATGAGCACTGCCACCAGCACAAAGGACAAGCCGGATATGGCCATCATTTCAAACATGCGATAACACCCTTTTCTGGAAAAATAGGTTTCTATATTCTATTTAATTCGGAGTACTGGACAAACATTCCTTTCATGTGGGGGAAATGGAAAGCTGGATGAGGTTTTTTCGGATGACGACAATGAAAAAGGCCTGCTTACGCGTCCGTCACGGTAAACAGGCGGGAGATTCCCTTTTTCACATAAGAGGGTTCTGCGAGCGGATGCTGGACATCCGGCTTCCAGATTTTTGGAGAGTCGGTCAAGGAGGACAGCCTTTTACCGTACCACTCCTCAAGCCGGCCTCGCTCGGTTTCATACAGCCGGTCATCGAATCTGAAGCGGATCCGCTTCAGGTTGTCGATCAACGCAAAAGCGGCGGTAGCATTATATATGAGCGTTTGTTCAAGCTTCTCCGGATCCACATCGGTGGCCCTTGAATGATAGATGATGTCTGCGGTCAGGCTGTCCGGATGAAGTTCCATCGTGCTGCGGACCTCGCTAAGAGGTAGGGTATGCATAAGGTTCGACAGGTTCGAAGCATTGCCCATGTATTTGTTCTGATACTTCATGATGCTCTCCAGATCATGCGTCAGCGGGCTTAACTGCTCGGCCGCATAGATCTGCTCATTCCGGTCCCACTGCGGCAGTACGATGCCTTGAACCGCTGAGAACAACAGAACACCCACGGCTGCGAGCAGCAGGATCGATTTATTTTTAGTCCACATGGCCTTTACCTGCCTCGTATTTTATTTTCAGGCGGACGGAGGCGCTGAAGAGCAGCGGAATGATGATGGTAACGAACGGCCAGGCATAATTTGCCGCGAGTACGCCGAATTGGTAGGGCCCCGAAATATGCAGCTGTCTGCCGAACCAGATATTGCTGCCCATATGAAGCGCCGCCTTAGACATCGTCATCGCCAGAATGAAGATACCCCAGATGATCCAGGCCAGATTACGGCTGAGTATGGCGGCCGCTTGGTTGAAGCTTGCAGTCTTAGCGTCCGCGCGGGAAGCCGAGCTGCGGCGGATCAGGTAGATGACGCCCAGCACAAGGGCGATCAGCGGCAGCAGCAGGCTGAGATTCTCCGCGATCCGGAAGAGCCGCATCGGGATCGTGACGATCCAGGCGACCAGGCAGTAAAGCAAAGCGGTTTGCAGCATGGCCGTCCGATATGTAAAGCTGTCATAAGAAGCCTGTTCCTCAAGCAATCCCGCCACGCTTGTCATATTGGCCTTGGCGGCTTCCACGGCTTGACCGTAATCCATGCCCTCTGCGGTTAAATCCGCGACTTTGGCTTCCAGATTGCTGAGGATTTCCGCCTTCAACTCCCGGACCTGCCGGGTGGGCGCGTACCCCGCGAATAAATGATTCACGTGCTTCTGTAATGAATTCAATTCGATCCCTCCCCGGATTCAATCAGCTGATCAATCAGCCTCTTGGCGATTTTCCAAGCCTCGACGCTGCGATGGTAGTTTTCTGCCCCGAGGGGCGTCACTGTGTAATATTTTCGGCGGCCGCCCTGGCTTTCATTCCCCCAATAAGACGTGATAAACCCTTGGGATTCGAGCCTCTTGAGGCTGGTATACAGCGACGGCTCCTTAAGCTCGTACTGGCCTTGGCTGTATTTGAAGATGGATTTCATAATTTCATAGCCATAATTGTCGCCCTCATCCAAAATGCGGAGGATGATCGTATCAATATGGCCGCGGATCAAGTCACTGCTGATGCTGCTTTCTCCCACGCGCGTTCACCTCGTGCAAATAATGTATCACATAATACTATGTGTGGCAATGTAATATACGCTGCCAATCACTACGCATAAGATCACGGCCCTATGGTATGACCATGGGTCCTTTTTGCCGTTCCCGAAAATGGGACTTTCATCACCGAAAAATAGGGAGCGGTTCTCTTCTTCTGAGCATGGCTGCTGTTTAAGATTATAAAGGTGTCGCTCTCGTTTAATAAGTGTTACGAGATGAATTCCCGGCATGCATCCTTATGCTCCCCGGGAATGCCCACAACTGCAGCATGAAATCATCCTGCAGCACAAACATAAACAGGAGGTGCAGCTATGACGCTGCTTCGCAAGCTGGTTACCGTTTTGTCCGTCGCCATCATCGCCGCTGCTTTCCTGCTGGGAACATTGCCCGGCCAGGCCGCTGCCGCCTCGGACCCTTTTGCCGCGTATCACAAGGTGTTCAAGAAGGGCCCGAAGATCCCCAATCTGGATACGCATTACGTGCCGCAGGGCATGACGTACATCCCGTCCAAGAACTGGATTCTGATCTCTTACTACTACCATAACAAAAGCAACGAGTCTCTCGTGAAGGACAGCTTGATCGCCGTCGTCAATGCAGGGACCGGCAAGATCGTCAAAAACGTGTATCTGTCGGACGAGAAAAAATCCCACACCGGCCATGTCGGCGGGATGGGCGTGTCCAGGAGTTACCTCTGGATCGCGTCTTCCACTAACGCCAAGGATTCCAAGTACAACATGCTGCGCTATAAGCTGAGCGACGTGGCTGCAGCCAAGAACAACAGCCATCTGAAGTTGAACAAGGGCTTCAAGCTGAAGGCTTCCTCCTACGCCACGGTGGCGGATGGAGATTTATATGTCGGCAAGTTCAACGAGAAGAACAATTCTTCCTTGTACCGGTATGATCTGAGCAGCTCCGAGAATCCTTCATCGAGTCCAAAAACGACGTACAAAACGCCGGCACAAGTTCAAGGCGTCGCCGTTACGGGCAACCATCTGATTTTCTCTACTTCTTACGGGCGGAATAATCCCGGGTACCTTCGCATCTATACGAAGGCCGCCTCACCGAAACTGAAAAAAACGATGAAGATTCCGAACATGTCCGAGGACCTGGCTATCATCAAAGGCAATCTGTACATTAACTTCGAGTCGGGTGCCAAGTATTACAGCAATGCGAGCTATATTAAAAAGACGCTCTCGTACGCCAAGCTTAGCTCTGTGCTGTAAACGAGCACGTCCGAAATAAAAACAGCCGCCTGGCTCCAAGAGAGTCAGGCGGCTGTTCCCTATTTTCCTTACTTGACCTCATTCAGACGCTCATCCAAGCGATCCCAGGTTTCGGTGATACCCTGAATCATACCCATGTCCATCACAGTCTTGAGGGCTTCCGCGGACACATATTCAGCACGGTTGACGAGCTTCGTCTTGCCACCCAGATCCATGAATTCCAGCCGGATCTCGGTCGACGGCAAGCTTTCGTCCGTGGTGCCTTCAGCATTCGAGAAGTAATCGGTGTAGCTGATCGACTCTGGCTCAGCAATTTCCTTATAGACGCCTTTGCCCCAAGATTCCATGCCATAAAAATCCCCCTGGCGCTGATCCATGCATTTCATGCAGTAGTGCCAAACGCCGCCCGGCCGGAAATCCACGTTGCATACCGTGAGTTCCCAGCCTCTAGGGCCCCACCAATGCTTAAGATGTTCAGGCTCCTTGAACATCTTGTACACGAGATCGCGCGGTGCCTCGAAAACGCGCTCCAAAATCAACACTCGCTCGTTCTCAACTCTAGAAACCATTGTGCTGCTTGACATCATAATTCCTCCTCGACTTGAATGATCCTATTCACGTTTCATGAACTGCGATTCCTGTGAGTCGCCTCCCGGATTGCCGTGTTCTTACAAACTGGGCCGGGAGGGGGGAGCCGATAATCCATTCTCTTGTTGTTGAAAATAATATACCCGATACGGAATATTCCTGTCAAGGAATATATAAAAGCGGCCTTAATAAAAAGGCTTCGGATTTCTGCTTATTCTTGTTAAGCTAGTGACAGTTATGTACTAAATATTTGTTCGAGATGGTGATCCAAGTGATCAACATAGTCTTTTATAAGCCACTCTAACGTAACAAGTTTTTCTTCACCAATGTCGCATAAATACAGCAACTTGTCTTCGGGAATGTTTGCAATGACTTCAGCCACTTGCTTATTCAACATAACCCAAAGAGCCAAAATATGATCAATGCTTAGGTTTTGGTAATTCATGAGTTCCACCCAATGATTCTGGGCGTATTTTAACACTGAGTAAGGCTCAGATTCATATTGAGAACGCACAAATCGTTGTAAATTAGTAAGTGCGGAGTCACACAGATGCCCGAGTATTTCCTTTTTTGACCAACCGTTTGGTCGGGTCCGAATCGAAAAATCGAGTTCAGAATAAGTATGGATTCTGGATGGAACATCCGTAATCCTAAAATTAAGATGTTGTAAGATCGCTTCCATGTTATTTCCTCCAATTTGTTTTATAGATTGTACCCACACTAATGTTGTGGATCAATAATTGGTTATTACGCTAAGGTTTTTTTTCATGGGTGTCAATTCAAAGACAAAATAACACAGTAATTGTGCAGCTTAATGAACCGCCTTTCAACTGAGGCGGTTTTCTTATGATTCAATATCAACATTAGAATTTAACATAGGCAATAAAAAAAGAAGGGTAAAAAGCATACCGGCATACGGAGGCATCGTACGGCATGTCTGTGGCCCCGGACGGACACGGTATAATTTGTCGAAATGAAGCCGGTTCATTCGGAACAAAGGCCTAAATGGATGAACCTATAGTACGGTTTATTTTCCAGGATATTGTAAAATTATATTATATATATTAAATATAGATTATATATATTAGCTGTGAAGGAGATCCTCGATTCATCCGGCGTTCAGCATGCGGAAGATTTCAGGTTCGGGCCGGAAGGAACGTCGCTTCTTTCATCTGCCAACCAAATCATCGTAAAGTTGAGGTGTATCGTTTATGCTTCGTAAGTTCACCGCGGTTTGTCTTGCTGCCGTCTGCATGCTGTCCATTTCAATGGGTGCATCCGCCGATCCCGCGCCTAGCCAGTCATTCTCGTCCAGCGGCAAGAGCGGCATCAAATGGCCGCAATCGCAGGCGCTTCCAGCCTTTGCGAAGGTAAAGCGTCTGGAGGTAGCGGACATTTATGACGCCCCAGGCGACGTCAAGCTCATGCTTGCGACCCTGCAGGGTATCGCCAACAGGAGCCAGCCCCGGATTTATCTGCTTGAAAACCAGGAGGAAGGCAAGATGACCTGGTTGAACGATCTCAAGGTACCTTATACGGTGCATAACGATCCTTGGGAATTGGTGACCGAATTCAAGAAAGAAGTGAAGGGAATCATCGTTTACGATCCGAAAGTGCCGGACAGTATCAATGTGGCGACAACCCTTGCCGGGATCAAGGATGCGGTGGTGGCAAGTCCCGAGCTCAGCGCCAAGCTGGCATCGGCTCCATACAACCTGAAGGTGCTCGATGATTTGCAGGGCAAGTTTAAGGATAAGATGGATGCTTATACCTGGCAGTATGATCATTTGTGGAAGCAGACAACGCACCGGATGCTGATCGGGCTCAGCCCGGATACGTCGGTGAAGCTGCCTCCGGGACTTCCGCAGTCGTTCAAAGTGGTGGCCGAGGAGAAAACGCAGGAGCGGGATGCGAAGAATCGCCAGACCTACGATCTGGAATTGACGTCTTTCCTGGGTTCGGAGGCGGTATACCTCCGCTTTGAGGATGCGTTCCAGCAGGACGGATGGGGGGCGGCCGTTCACGAAGTGACCGTAAAGGCTGATGGCCAGACCATCGCCCGGTTCGTGCCCGGAACCGACGACGAGAAGCCTTTCCTGTACGATGCTCAAAGCTCGCAGCTTTCGGAAGGCAGCGGCGGACACCGGTTCGCAGACAACGGGCGGTACTTTGTCTACGAATTTAAAGTACCTGCCGGCACGAAGTCGTTGACCGCTTCGGTGGACATGTGGAACCAATTCAAGGTGTTTGCGGGCAATGAAGCTCCGCCTTCATCGGAACAGAAAGAGCCGTACGGCTATCTCCGTGATTATGCGGTCGCCAACAAGGCGATGGTATTCTGGCTGGGCACCAATACGCCTGAGCAAAAAGCACTGTTTGATAAGATTCTGGCCGATGTTCCTGCAGGCACGCCATACCTCGGCTGGTTCAGCAACGATACGGAAGGCGAGTTCAACGGGGTAGAGCTGTTGTCGAACCACAGCGTCTACGTGCTTGCTGCTGACTGGTTCAGCAATCTGACGGTATTTTCCGGTACGGAGAACAAGGGCCAGGGGCCGCTGCCGTCGGATAAGGTCAAGACGCCGAAGCTCGAAAATAAAATTTATGTAACGTACACCTTCAGCGAGGGTGACAACTTCCAGTACAACCAGCACCGGATGCGGCAATTGTGGGATGATCCGAACCGAGGCAGCGTCCCGATCAACTGGACGTCGAGTCCTATGCTGTACGATGGGGCGCCAGCGATGCTGAACTACTACAGAAGCACGGTAACCGCGAATGACCAGCTGATCGCCGGACCTTCCGGCGGCGGATACTTCTATCCGAATGCTTGGCCGGAGAAGACGCTTCCCGCATTTCTGAAGGAGACCTCCTCGTACCTGAAAAAGACTGGCATGACCGTACCTTACGTACTGAATCGCATCGCGAACCAGAACGTACCTCTCAGCGATTCGGTCATCAAAGCGTATGAGGACAACTACCGTCCGAACGGTCTGTTCTTGAGCTGGGAAGACCATTTCGGCGTGGATATACTGAATGGGAACCTGCCGGTATCGACGATTCAGGGCATTAGTACCGTAGCGGACGGACAAAAGATTCTGGCGGATGCCAAAGCGAAGTGGGACGGCAAATCCCCACTGTTCGTATCCCTCGGGCTGCTCGCCTGGAATATGACGCCGACCGATGTGCTGAAGCTGACGGATTCGCTCGGGCCGGAATACCAGCCTGTGTTGGCAGACCAATATTTCTCCCTCATCCGGGAGGCAAACCATCTGCCAGCCAAGCCGTAAAATTATGAAAAGTTAACAAAGAGCGGTCAATGCCAAAGGCGTTGGCCGTTTTTTAGTCAAGATATCAGAAAGTATAAGATTCGAAGCTAGATCTTCCTGATATCGCAAGAAAAACAACATCTTGATGCGGTCTGT
>NZ_JBQCKS010000004.1:0-357998 GCF_051966755.1 Paenibacillus sp. SAFN-054 | reverse complement strand
TTCCTGATATCGCAAGAAAAACAACATCTTGATGCGGTCTGTCTCCTTTGAAAGTACGTCGATAGACGTTTTTCTTATGATATCAGAAAGTATAAGATTCGAAGCTAGATCTTCCTGATATCGCAAGAAAAACAACATCTTGATGCGGTCTGTCTCCTTTGAAAGTACGTCGATAGACGTTTTTCTTATAAACGGAAGAAAATGTAAATTACCCGTTGACAATGAATCCGATAATCCGTTATATTTATGGAAAATTTATGAGTGAGTAACTCACTCATTATAAAACGGAGGCGGGAATTCAAATGAACAATGCTTTAACTCAAATGTTGATGCGTAAACTAAACCAACGGAAGAACGCGCGGTTGCTTCGTTTAACAACAACCGAAGGCATCGCTGAATCCGGCTTTGTGCGTATTGGCGGGATCGATCAATGGGTGACCATTCGGGGAGAAAACCGGCGAAATCCCGTGCTGCTGTTCATTCATGGTGGACCGGGATCGGTGTATTCCATCTTCAGTCCGCTGCTCCGATCCTGGGAAAAGGATTTTACGATCGTGCAGTGGGACCAGCGGGGAGCGGGAAAGACCTTTCGGCGCAACAGCAAACAAGACAGCGGGTTGTTGACCTTCGACCAGCTGGCGAAGGACGGGATCGAGTTATCCGAGTATCTCTGCAGCAGGCTTCAGCAGCAGCAGCTTATTCTGGTGGGCAGCTCGGCGGGCAGTCTTACCGGCGTCATAATGGCCAAGAGGCGCCCGGATTTATACCATGCTTATGTCGGGACGGATCAGAACACGCCCGATCCCAAGCACCTCGGTCATGAGCTGCTGGTGAAAGCGTTTCGGGCGAATGGCAACAAAAAGGGAGAAGAGCTGCTTCAGAGAATGGGGACGGATCCTTCCACCTGGAAAGTCAAAGACGTAGATAAACGCAATCGGCTTATGGTGAAGGCGATCCGCGGTGTTCCGAACATGATCACGGATTTGATCATGCCTTCGATGCTGTCATCACCGGAGCATACGCTGAGGGATATTGTGGATTTGTTTAAGGGGATGAACTTTTCCGCCGAAGCGCTCCATAAGGAAATGATCTCTTTCGATTTCGATCAGATCGGATACCGCTTTGAACTGCCGGTGTTTATTGTTCAAGGAGACTCGGATTTTATTACACCGACGGCAACGGCCAAAACCTACTTCGAACGCATCGATGCTCCGATCAAGGAGTTTGTGCTCATCCAGCAGGCCGGCCATTTGGCATGTTTTTCGCGGCCGGAGCAGTTTTTGGATGTATTGAAGGAACGAGTGCTGCCTTCGGTGATGAACAGCGGGACGGAGCAAGTACGGTGAACCAGAAGGTACGTCATGGTACAATAGGTATACATTATTTTCTAGAGATTGGAGTTCGGAGTCTATTGTCGCCATTGAATAAGAAACAGCTCGCCCAGATACGGGATGAGAGGAAAAGTCAGATCCAGCAGGCCGCGCTGAAGCTTTTTGCCCGCAGCGGCTTTGCGGGGACAAAGACCAGCATGATTGCGGCGGAGGCCGGCGTCAGCGAGGGACTGATATACCGTTATTTCACGTCAAAGGATGAGTTGTTTACGAATATCGTCCGGGAACTGATGGAGGAAGGACAGCGAGAGACGGGGAATGTGTCGAGTCTGCCGGGTACGCCTTATGAGCAGATAAAGGCACTGACGGAGAATATGCTCAGCGAGAACAAATTTGCTTTCATGCTCATTTTCCGAGCTATCCGCAGCTTGGATGCCATTCCAAAGGATGCCGCGGATATCTTGAAGGATCCGGCGGATGCCATGATTGCGCCGCTGGTTCCTTTGTTTAAGCAAGGACAGGAAGCCGGGGAGTTCATCGAAGGGAATCCTCATGAGCTGCTCCATTGGTATTTCTACATCGTGAACGCCTTGATTATCGAGGGGGCGGATGAGAATCCGTACGGAACGCCGCCATCCGACATGCTGATGAAAATGTTGAGAAGGTAAGGCAGCCCGGACAACATATAAACGGCAGGCCTACAATTTTCTTAGGCCTGCCGTTTTTTAAAGATATATTAGAAAGAATACAATTCGAAGCAATACCTGCCTGATATCGCAAGAAAAACTATACCTTGATGGAGTCTGTTTTCTTTGATAGCACGCCGATAGACATTTTCTTATGCTCTGTCGTTATTCAGCTCAGGGCTTCGAATTGACCGCCACCAGGCTCTCCTCCGTGCTCTCCTCTGCTGAAGCCTCGCCCTGCCATAACAGCTGCATCTCCGCGCATGTCGACAGCAGCTCGGACAAGGTGCCCTCGGCCTCGATGCGGCCGTCTTTCATCACGATGATGTGATCGGCCTGGGCGAGCGCCGCTTTGCGGTGGGACACGGCGATGCAGGTCACGTCCCGCTCTTCGAAAAGGCGTTCCCACAGCTGCTTTTCCGTCTCCACGTCGAGCGCGCTCGACAGGTCGTCAAAGATGAACAGATCCGATTCGGTCATCATCATCCGCGCCGTGGCGGCCCGCTGAATCTGACCGCCGGACAGCATGACGCCCCTTGGTCCGACGAAGGTGTCGAGGCCTTTTTCCAGATCCCCGATATCCTTCTCCATGACAGCGAGACGAACCGCCCGCGTAAGCTTCTCCTCATCCGCCGGGCTGCCCTGAATGATGTTCTCCCGGAGCGTGTCGCTGAACAACCGCGGTACCTGCGGCGTGTAAGCTGCTCTCGGCGGAGTGAGGAATTGCGACGGGTCAATCTCCTGGCCGTTCCAGCGGACCGAACCGCCGGATTTGGGGAGAAGCCCGAGAAGCGTGCGTACCAGCGTAGATTTGCCCGAGCCGATCCGGCCGGTGATCACGACGAATTTGCCGCGCTGCATCGCGAAGTTTACATCGTTTATTCCCTTTTCGGAATTCGGATAGGTATAAGAGAGCCCGCTGACTTCCAGCGTCTGCAGTTGTTCCTTCGGATTCTTGGCAGCGACGGGCGGTTCGGGAGGCTCGCCGTACAGATGGGTTTCGCTGAACTCCATAATCCGGTCCTGCTCGCCGGGGCGGAAAAGGATGCTCATCCGGTCCAAAGATACCTTCAACCGCTTGTGCTGGAACACCATATAGCCGAAGAGCGAAATGCTGAAGGCGATATTCGACAGATAGGATGTAAAGAGAGCGAAGTCGCCAACCGTGAACCGTCCCGCTTCCATCGCGGAAGCGCACATCAACAGAATGATGCCGGTACAAATGCTCAGCACGTGCTGGTTCAGGGATCGCATCCACTGCTTGAACAGGTTATCCTTCAGGGCCGCCTGTCTGCGCGATTCGTTAAGCTCGACAAACCGCCGGTGAACATGCTCCTCCGCCTGGCCGAGCTTCAAAGCCTGCACGGCTCCGAAGGATTCGGCGATAAAGCTGGTAATTCGGCCTGTCGCTTCGCGGTTTTGCTGGCCGTAGCGTCTTGCCCGGTTGCCCGAAAGGTTGTTCAGCAGCGTTACCGCAAGGAGCGGAAGCAGGGCAACCAGCGTAATCTGCCAGTTGATTCGGGCCATGATCACAAGGGAAATCACCGCAAAGGCGAGCCTTCCCCAGAAATCGACCCAGGATTCCACGTATTCGACGACTTCATCCACGTCCTCGCGAAACCGGCTTACCGCTTCGCCCGGGGATGCGGGAAGATTGCGGCCGGGCCAGCGCATAATGCCTTTCAGCATATTGGTACGTAAGATGGCCTGGATATCGTAAATGTAAGTGACCCATTTGAAGAATGCCCAGAAGAAGACGCCGACGCGCGACACGCGTACCAGCGCGATAAAGATAAGCGGTACTGCCAGCCACAAATAATTATGAGACTGGCTTGTCGCCCTGTCGAAGAACCACTGCATGCCGAGTCCGAGCAACAGCGGCATGGAGTGAAACATGCCCCACAGCAGGCCGTTGACGATGAATAGCGAAATATTGTACGTAAACAGGCGCTTGATAAATAAGGATACGGTCATGCCAGATCCTCCTCTCTGCCTGTGATCAGAAGCTGAGCATAATGGGAGGAAGGATCCTGGGCCAGGACCGTTCTCTCGCCGAATTCAAGAATGCGGCCATCCCCAAGCACCATGATGTGATCCACCTGCTCCAGCGTGGAGAGGCGATGAGCGATCACGATGCCCGTGCAGTGCAGCATGAGCTGGTCGACTGCCGATTGGAGCAGGGCTTCTGTCGCTGCGTCCAGGCGCGATGAAGGCTCATCCAGAATAACCAGGCTGGGCTGGGTCAGGAACACCCGCGTCAGGGCAAACAGTTGGGCCTCGCCGGCCGATAGCGACGCGCCGCCAGCCTTCAAATGCGTATCCAGTCCTTCAGGCAGCGAATCGATCCACTGCTTCAGGCCCAGTCCTTCGGTCGTCTTCAGAATATAGTCGTCCGAAATGCTGCCGTCAAACAACGTCAAATTGTCACGGAGCGAACCGTCGAACAGCTGGACGTCCTGTGTGACCATGCCGACCCGGCGGTATAAGGCTTCGAGCTTTAAATCCCGGATGTCTTTTCCGCCGACGCGGATGACGCCGCTATTAATATTATAGAGCCGCAGCAGCACGCGGCTTAGACTGGACTTTCCGCTGCCGGTGCGCCCGATAATGCCGAGCCGCTCGCCGGGCCGCACCGCAAACGTAATATCCCGGAGCACCGGTTTATCCGGGTTATAGCTGAAGTCCACGTGGTCGAACTCCAATCCGAGCGCGCCGTCCGGCAGCTCCGTCTCGGTTCCTTCCACGATTTCGCTCCGGCTGCCCAGCAGCTCCTGAGAGCGCATCATGCCGGATTTGGCCTTTTGGAATTCCTGTACCTGATCTCCCAGCTGCTCGATCGGATCATTCAGCATTTGCGTGTATTGATAGATGAGGAAAAGGGTGCCGAGCGTGATTTGGCCGGACAGGTAGTAGTGAACGCCTAACAGCAGCACGACCGTGACTGCGACGGCAAACAGGACGACGGTCGTATTCCAGGGAATGACGCGCAGCATCCATGCCTTGCGGCCCTTCAGGAATACATTCCGCATGGCGCGGTGGAAACGGTTCATGACATACGGCACATTGCCGTTCGCCTGAACGTCTTCAATGCCCGCGATCCGCTCCTCGATGAATCCGAAGAGGGCGGCGCTCGCGCCTCGTTCGTCCTTGGACGATTTGACGCCCAAATCGCGGATGAAGACCATGGCGCCGATTGATGCCAGCGTAAATAAAGTCATGACCGTGGCTATCGGCCAGTTCATCGTAAACATAAAACCGAGGATGCCTGCGAGGAGAACGAAGCTCCCGATCACTTTAATGATGAACATGGCGAAAAAGTTCGACATGTTGGTCACATCGCCGTCGATCCGCTCGATCATCTCTCCGGGCGTTTTGACGTTGTGAAAGCGCATGTCCAGGCGAAGGCAGTGCTTCAGTAAATCGCCGCGAAGCTGGTTCGTGGCGCGCCAGGATACGTCATTCCCCAAATAACTGATCGCAACGGTCATGACCTGGTTCAGTACGGCAAACACGAGGTATACGCCTGCCAGCACGATCAGGTCGGATACGATGCCGTGATCCGCGGCCGTATCGATAAACCGCTGGACGATCTGCGGATTCACGAGCTGGGCCGCGGTGGACGCGAGCAGCAGCACGAGCAGAATGAACAGCCTTCCTTTGACCGGATGCAGATACCTCAGCAGCCATGACATGGACGGCTTAGTTGTTTGTTTCATGCGAAAACCCCCAATTCAAAAGCAAACAAAGTATGGATTTTAATGTTCGTGAAGACTTGCTTTTGGCCGCAACCCAATCATGGACCAAAAGCAAATAATATCCATCATACAATAAACTGGAAGCGTTTCAAGATAAAGTTTGATTATAATTCATATTCAGTTCATATTCGTGGCTTAATCTATGAGCATCGGCATGACGGCGTTTACGAGGTCGCATGGTAACCGTAAAATACAGTTAAGTGATCCTACAAGAATTGAACTGAAAAATGAAAGTCAAATCGCCCGTACACCATATAGAATCCAAGAGAAGCAAGGTGAAATTTTAGTTCATTATATATAACGGGAATGGATAAAGAAGGAGTGAATCCGCGTGGCACATATTCTGGTTGTCGACGACGATCCGCATATCCGCGAGCTGGTCAGCCATTTGCTCAAGACGGAGGGGTATACCGTAGCGGAAGCGTCTGATGGTTATGCAGCGCTGGAAGTGATGGAGAGCTTCAAGGCGGACCTGGTCATTTTGGATATCATGATGCCCGGGATGGACGGATGGGAGCTGTGCCGGGAGCTGGACAGGGATTACGACATTCCGCTCCTGATGCTGACGGCCAAAGGAGAGACTTCCCAAAAGGTCAAGGGATTCGAGCTCGGGACAGACGATTACCTCGTCAAGCCCTTTGACCCGCTGGAGCTGATCGTCCGGGTAAAGGCACTCCTGAAACGCTACCGGATTTCGGCTTCGCAGGAAATTCAGATCGGGGAATTGCGGCTGAACCGCAAAACATACGAATGCTATTATGAATCGGCGGCGCTGACCCTGCCGCTGAAGGAATTCGAGCTGCTGTTTCTGCTGGGCAGTTATCCGGGGAAGACCTTTTCCCGCGACCAGATTATCGAGAACATATGGGGATATGACTACGAAGGCGACGAACGTACTGTGGATGTGCATGTGAAACGGCTGCGGGAGCGCTTTGCCGGGCAGCAGGCTTTTCAAATCCGCACGATCCGGGGACTGGGATACAGGCTGGAGGTTCATCCATGAATAACCGAAGACGCTGGGAAAAGCGGGAGAAGCCCCCTAAAAAACAGGGCAATCCAAGACGCGGGGGGAATCGGGGAAAGCCGCCCTTGGGTCTGCTGAGAGTACGCATCGCGCTTTTTATGATACTCGTTCTCCTCGCGCTCAACCTGTGCTGGATGGCGGCATATTTAGTGACCCGTCACTTTCACAATTTCGGCTGGAATATGGGCCCGTTAGCCCGATTGCTTGTAAATTCGTCGCTGGGCTTTTTCCTGTTCGGCCTGTGCATCTCCATCATTTCCAGATTCGGCCGAAGAAGGCAAATCGAGTTCTATCAATCGGTCATCGATGCCTTGAAACGGATTTCAAGGGGCGATTTTCAAGTGGCGCTGCCGGTTGAAGAACTGGATGACGGCCGGTTTACGGATATCGTCCAAAGCATTAATGATATGGCGGCCGACCTGAACAAGCTTGAAACGATGCGGCAGGAGTTTATTTCGGACGTGTCCCATGAAATCCAGTCGCCACTGACGTCCATCAGCGGCTTTGCCAGGGTACTGAAGAATCGGGAGCTGAGCGCGGAAGAGCGGGAGCACTACCTGGACATTATCGAGCAGGAAAGCGTAAGGCTGTCGCGGTTGTCGGAAAATATGCTTCGTCTGGCTTCACTTGACTCCGAGCAGCATCCGTTCCACCCGGCTCCGCTGCGGCTGGATAAACAGCTGCAGAACCTGATACTGGCCTGCGAGCCGCAGTGGCAGGAGAAAGATCTGGATATGTCGGCCGATCTGATTCCGGTGACGATCGAAGCCGATGCCGACCTGCTCAGCCAGGTATGGGTGAATTTGCTGCATAACGCCATCAAGTTTACGCCTGCGGGGGGCGCTATACGGGTTCGGCTGGAGACGGACGGGCAGCAGGCATGCGTGATGGTGGAGGACTCGGGCATCGGCATTTCGGAGGAGGATCAGTCCCACATCTTTGACCGCTTTTACAAGGCGGATAAATCAAGAACCCGCTCGGGCGGAGGGAGCGGGCTCGGACTTTCCATCATTCAAAAAATCGTGCACATGCATCAAGGCACCGTGACGGCAGCCAGCCGGCTCGGAGCCGGGACCCGGATGACCGTCCGCTTGCCCGCTGCTATGGCAGCAGGCCCAGTTCCTGAGCAGACAGCAGCGCCTGCGTCCGCGATGAGACGCCCAGCTTCTCATACATCCGCGAAAGATACACTTTAACCGTGCCTTCCGACAAGGCGAGTTCGGAAGCGATCTGCTTGTTGCTCGCACCTTTGCTGATGAATTGCAGAAGGGCCATTTCGCTCCGGCTAAGCTGCTCGATCAGGGCTGCCGAGGCTTCCTGCATGACATCGGCTCCGGCCGGCGAGAACTGCTGCAGCAGGCTGCGGACATAAGCAGCGGATACGTCCGTCCGTTCGGATTTGTCTTCGTCCGCAGCCTCAGCCGATCGGATGCCGGCCTCTGCCTCATAACGGGCAAGCAGGGCGCGCATGGGTTCCCCTTCGTCAATAAAACTCCGCACATAACTGTTGCGTTCTCCGATCAGCAGCGCCTCATGCAGGGCATGAAGGGCTGCTTTTCGCTGTCCCCGCTGCTCTTCAAGCAGCGCTTGAAGAATCGAGATTTCCACGAGGCTGGAGATCAGCTGCTCCCGCACCGACTGCGGCTTCAGCTGCTCCAGCAGTCGCAGCGCTTCTGCTTCCTTGCGCTGCCGGCCCAGCAGCCGCACATAGGATAGATATTCGTATTCGCGCTGGAAGGTGGGCCGGTCCTTCGCCGAAAGCCCCAGCAGCGCGGCGATTTTCTTGGCGGCGGTCAGCTTGCCTTCCCTGACCTGAAGCCGCATTTTACGTGCCAGAAGCAGGGAGGTCCACGGCTCTTTCCAGTGAACCCGGGCATGCTCGAGGCCTTCCTGGATCACATCATGGGCAAGACGGCTGCGCCCTTCCAGCAGATGCAGCTCGGCGCGCATCAGCAGCATCGGAACGAGCAGCCCGGGCAGCTCGGCATCGGAGGCGACCGGTAGCATGGCGTCCAAGGCCGCGCGGCAGTCGTCGATCCGGTTCCATTCATAATAGCCCTCAACGAGGGACTGCTTTACGTAATAATACACGAGCGATTCCTGCAGCCCATGCGAGGCCAGCACCCCGAGATACAGCCCTCCGATGTTCTCCATGTCAGGGGACAAAGCTCCCGCAAGGCCCAGAGCCGTACGCCGGATGAAGGGTTCCCTTACATTGAAATTAAATTTGTAAAAGGCAGGGTCCGCAGGCAGAATGTCATCGAGCATCGTGCCGATGAACGTATACCAGCTGCCGAAATCGCCGCTTGCGAACATCAGATTCGACCTGACGAAGAGGACGCCGCTCTGCAGCTGCTTCCATATCTTTGGATCCGCAGCCTTGTGTTTGTTCTCGAACTCCTCCAGGCGCTGCTCCGCCAAGGCAAACCGCCCGGTCAGCACCAGCACGAAGGCGTAGAACAGCTCGACTTCCGGCCGCAGTGCGTAGGAACGGGGAAAGCTCTCGAACCAGCGGAGCAGATTGCAGAGCTCCCCGCTTCTCAGCAAAGCCGGAATATGACGCTCCAGCAGCTTCTCCGCCATGGCGAAGTCCTTGGCCATGACCGCGTATTCGACCGCGTCATCCATGTCACCCTTTCGTGCGAAGGCTTCGCTTGCGAGGCGGTGAAGCTTGTCCCATGCTTCGGGCTGATGTCTTTTGAAGTGCTCGCGTACGGAACCGGCGAAGAGGTGGTGATACCGGAACCACTCGTTCGTATCGTCCAGAGGAATCAGGAAGAGATTCAGCTTCTGAAGCTGCAGCAGCTTTGCGTAGCTGTCCTGATCTTCCGTGACCGCATCGCATAGATCGGCATCAAACCGATCCAAAATGGAAGTTTTAAGCACGAAGGAATACAGCTCTGCCGGCAGGCCCCGAATCACTTCGTGAAAAATGAAATCCTTCACGTTGCGGTGACTGCCTTGAAACTGTCCGATGAAGACATCGATGTCCTGTCCCGGCTTCCAAGACAGCAGAGCCAGCTGCAGACCGGTGACCCAGCCCTCCGTCTTGATGTTCAGCTCGTTAATCTGAACATCCGTCATTGCCGGACCTGCCGCTTTCCGGCAGAAGGTTTCGGTTTCGCCAAGGGTGAACTGCAGCCCCGCAGCATCGAGTTCGCGGCCCTCATTTCTGGAAAGCCATTTGACAGTGGCGAAAGGGAGTTCGTTCCGGCTCGATACCAGCAAATGCAGCGTATCCGGCATAAATTCGATGAAATAGGACAGGCTTTCGTGAATCCGCGGATCTCCGATGACATGATAGTCATCCACAATCCAGGTGATCGGCTCCGCCAGTTCATGGAGCTCGTTTAGCAAAGCATCGAGAAAGGATGTGAGAGATAATCCGTTAAGCTCTCCGGCAAGAGAGATGATTGCAGGCTTAATGGCAGGAGGGACGATGCGTGCAAGCGAATGAAGCGCGTAACGCCAAAAGCGGAGCGGGTCATTATCGCGTTCATCCAGCGTCAGCCATGCGCTGGGCATATGCCCTGCATGGACCCACTGGGCGAGCAGCGTCGATTTACCGAAACCCGCGGGGGCACACACGAGGCTGATTCGTCCGCGCACGCTGTTTTGGATCCAATCCAGCAGTCTTGTCCGTTCGACAAGCCCCTCTTTGCACAGGGGCGGGGTGATTTTGGTCTTCAAAACGACAGGAGTGGCCAGGCTCATTCTTCATTTCCTCCAAACTTGCGACAAATTCCGATGTATTCACCCGTTTTACTTCATTATATAAAAAAATTCGCGGTCCCGTTAACTTTCGTTAATTCATTTCGAACTTTTATTTTTTTAAGATGAGGAGGTATGAGAGATGGAAACGTCATCGCCGGGATCCGGGGTGACGGCAAGGAGGAGCAAGGAAATGAAAAGATGGGGAAAAGCAGCGGTCTGTCTGCTGCTGGTGTTGGCTTTGTTTCCCGGATATACGAAGATCGAAGCGGCATCGGCGGCACAGCCTTGGGCAGCGGTACCACAGATTTCGGGAGGATCAGGGTTTGCGGTCAGCCTGGTCAGTGACGGAACGGTATGGTCATGGGGCTCGAACCGTTATGGCCAGCTCGGGGTGGGCCATAACGCGGAGCGGCTAACGCCGGCACAAGCCCAAGACCTGGATCAGGTCGAGACGATAGAAGCCGGATTCCGGAGCGCCTTTGCCATGAAGAGGGATGGCACGGTGTGGTCATGGGGGGCGAACCAGTTCGGACAACTCGGATTGGGTACGACCACGAATACCAATCGTCCCCAGCCCATACCGGGCCTGAGCGGCGTTGCATCGATTTCGGCAAGGATGGGCTACCATACCCTCGCCTTGAAGGACGACGGTACCGTATGGGCCTGGGGAGATAACGATCATGGGCAGATTGGCGACGGGACGGTAAATACGTTGCGCACAACCCCGGTTCAGGTTAACGGTCTGACGGATGTTGCCGCAATATCAACAGGAGGCTACCACAGCCTCGCCCTAAAAGAGGATGGCACCGTTTGGGCGTGGGGGTTCAATAAGGAAGGGGAGCTTGGCGACGAGACGTTAACCGATCGTCCTATCCCTGTTCAGGTTCATGGACTAAGCCGGATCAAGGCCATATCGGCAGGGAACTACCATAATATCGCCCTGGACGAAGACGGATATATCTGGACATGGGGCAGAAACAGCCAAGGGATGCTTGGACCGGGCTTCTCAGGCTACACTCAGCCTCTGGCCCACCGCATGGAGGCGAACTTCGGTGGGATTACTGCCATATCCGCGGGGTACGCACATAATCTGATCCTGCTGCGCGACGGCACGGTTCGCGGCTTCGGGCAGAATAATTTCGGGCAGCTGGGAATGGAGCCGGTGACCGTGAATGCTGCTAATCCCGTTCAGGTACCGGGATTAACGAACGTGGAAGCTATCGCCGTCAGTGACTTCTCCAGTTTTGCCTTGACCCGTGATGGTAAGGTGTGGAGCTGGGGGTACGGCAAAAACGGTGAAATGGGCAATGGTACCAAAACGGAGGCTAATCCTGTGCCCGCGCTCAGCCGCGCCGCCTTGGACTTGACGCCGCCTCTGCCGCTTCAGCCGGAAATCACCGTTACCAACGTTACAAAGACAGGGCTGACGCTGTCCTGGAGCCAAGCAGCGGATAACTGGAATGAACCGGGGCTGCTGAAGTATCGGGCATACCAATCCGAAAAGCCCGACATTCAGACAACCGCTGCAATGAAGTCAAAAGGAGTGCCGGTCGGGGATCTTCAGGCGGATGCCGGCCATTTGGAGATCACTGGACTTGAACCGGGCAAGACGTACTATTTTAACGTCCTGGTCCAAGACCTTGCGGGGAACGAGCAGGCCTATGCCATGCAGCAGGCAGATACACAGGCTCGCCCTGCATACCATGTAAGCTACAGCAGCGAAGGCAGCACCTCCGGTAATCCGCCTGAGGATGCAAAAGGTTATGAGGAAGCTCAAACGGCCATCGTGCTTGGCAATACCGGGGATTTGCAAAAGGAAGGCTTCTCTTTAGCCGGATGGAGCCTGGATAAGGAAGGAAGCGGCACGATCTATGCACCTGGCGATATGCTGCTGATCGGCGCTGCCGACATCGTGCTGTACCCCGTATGGATTTCCGCGCCGGATACGGCGGCTCCCCGGGTTGCTGCATACTTCCCTGAACCCGGGTCAGGTAGCGTGCGGGCGGATCAGCAGCTCCAGTTAACCTTTACTGAAAAGGTTCAGGCGGTGACGGGCAAACAAATCACGATACGGAAAACACCGGATGGGACGGTCATCGAAACCATATCAGCAGATGATGCGCAAAGGATCGGAATCACAGGTACCGGGGTAGAGATTACACCAGCGTCCCGTTTGGAATCCGATACGGCTTACGAGGTGCAGATCGAAGCGGGCGCATTTCAGGATGAGGCAGGCAATGCCTTTGTAGGCATTGCGCCGGGAGAATGGCATTTCACGACCGCGAAATCCGGCGAGCCGGGCACCGACCCCGAATCGCCAAGCAGCGAGGCGCGTCTTGGATCGCTCCGCTTCATCGCGGATGATGCGCTTGCCGTACTTTCGCCGGCTTTTGACAAGGATATCGCGGAATATCAGTCCGGGATGAGCGGCAGCGATGACCAAGTCAAGCTGATGGCAGAACCTCTGGAGGAGCATGCCAGCGTAACGGTCAGCGTATATGGTCCGCAGGGTGAAGAGGTCGGGTCGCCGGTCCCTTTGGATCGGATGGAAGGGAACATTCTTGCCGTGCCGATCGGGAATTTCACGGTGAAACTGAACGTGAGCGCACAGGATGGAAGCAGTAAGATCTACGTGCTGAACGTCTCAAGGAAAGGGACGGATTCGGGAGGCAGCCCGGGTGAAGGTCCCGAAGGACCGTCCGATCCTGGAGGACCGGAAGATCCGGGTGGCAATCCAGGCGGGCCGACAGAGCCTGAGGGCAGCCCGGGTGGAGGGAATGCGGGTTCATCAGATAGCGGGAGAACAACCGGCAGCGAGCCGCCAACTCAGGCCTCCGCCATAACGAAACCGGATATTCGCATCAACGGCAGGGTACCGGGTGCAGAGCTGTCCAATTATACCTTGATGCTCGAGAATGGCCGGAGCCAGGCCGAGCTTGAGCTGAATTCGGCGGCCCTTCTCCAATTCATCGCGAAGGAGAACGGGACGCCGGAGGTCGTCGTGCGGTTTGCTGAGGATACGGCCGATCGTCTTACGCTTCGGATGAGCGCCGCAGCGCTCATGTCGCTGGAAGGCAGGGATGCAAGGCTTACGATGGAGACGGTGAAAGGCCATGCAAGCTTCAGCGCTGCCGGACTTCGGGTAAGCGATCTTCTCTCCAAGCTGGAACAGCAGCTTGGAAGAAAGGTGCAGCCTGCAAATGCCGACATCCGATTGAGCCTGTCCTTCCCAGCGGCAGACTTGCCGGAGCAGGCTCTGCACAACCGCGCGAAGAAGCTGTCCAATTCGGTCGAGATCGGGCTTGAGGCCGATAGCAGGGATGCCTCCGGTCGCTTGGTCTCGGCTGCGGCCGGTCCGCTGCAGTACCCCGCGCTGCTTCTCATTCCTGTTCCGCAGGGAGCGGATACGAGCCTGTCATTAACGGCGGCACGGATAGATACCGATGGAACGGTTCACTCCGTACCGACCCGGATGACGAACGCGGAGGGCCAAGGGTATGCCTCGGCCCGCATTTGGAGCGGAGGCACATACTCGCTGCTGGACACGGATATGGCTGCGCCTGCCGATATGAAGGGACACTGGGCCCAGGGAGCCATAGGAGACCTTGCTTCGCGTCTGATTCTGCGCCCGAATGAAGAGAAGGCATTCCATCCCGATCTGCCAAGCACGCGCGGGGATGTCATATCGCTTATGGTCAGGGCACTCGGGCTGCCGGATTCCGCAGACCCCGTCCCTTATGCCGATGTCCGTGAAGGCAGCGAGATGGCCAAGGAAGCTGCCGCGGCACAGCAGTTCGGATTGATCAACGGCTACGGGGACAGCCTGTTAAGACCGGCTCAGCCCGTGACCCGTGAAGAGGCCTTCGTATGGCTTGGCCGAATGCTGGATGCGGCAGGCCTTCATTCCGAACTGAATGATGCCGGGGCAGCGGCGGAGCTCACTTCCTTTACGGATCATCAGGCGCTCAGCCGCTGGGCACGATCCGGCACTGCGCTTGCCTACCGCTATCATATTATCCAAGGCGATGGGGGAAGCCTTCATCCGAAGCGGTACGTAACCCGTGCCGAGCTTGCATCCATGCTTCAGCGGACGCTGATTGCAGCCGGGTGGATTGACCCTCCAAGTCAATAAAAGTGCATCACAAAAGGGCTGCCGCAAACATCTTCTGCGGCAGCCCTTTTGGTGATGCATGACTCTCTAAGGCAGATGAATCGATTTAATATGGTCGCAGTGAAGAAGGATCGTACTGCCTCCAGCCTCCACCAGTTCGATAATACGGTTATCCACCTTTTTTAACAGTCCGGCCTTTAACGGAGATTCTCCCAAATCAAAGATGACAAGCTCATTCTGAAATTTCTCCAGCTGCTGGTCGAGGGTACGGGAGAGGGAAACCGCCGGCTGCTGTACCTGAATCAGGTGCTGGCTGAGATAGTACGGGGTCATGGTGGGCGGAAGAGGACATATCGATTTCACATGATTCAGCGGAATATAGACCGAATGATACAGCGGCGAGAAGAAGATGAAGTAATCATTCATTATGCTTGTCACATAGCCGTGAAGGGGACTTGGACCGCCCAGACTGATTTCCGTAAAAATCCCTCTCGAGTTCATGAGCATTTTCCGGTATGAAATATGGTTATGATCTACCAGGGGCTCACTGTCTCCCGGTGAGGAATCTTCACCTTCGCCGTCCTGCGCGAGCTTCATATGCTGTAAATGATGGATGGGCACGTAGACATAACGGGTTTCGGAAAAGATGACGATAATATCGCTGCCAAGATCTACGAGCTCTCCCATAATAGGAACTTTGCATCCGGATATTTTCAGCTCGACTTTTTTACCGAGGAGAGAACGCATGGACTCCATAAACGACCTCCTTTCACACTTCAATCAAACGCTTTATACAAGATAACCGGGTCACAAGCCCAAGTGGTGTCAACATTGACCGATCTAGCATATACTGCTTCAAACCTTGCAATGATTATGTTGAAGCATAGGTTATAGGGACGACCCCTGCGGCTGCAAGGATCCGGTTGCTGCTACGCGGGGAGACCGATTCCGGCACTTCGCAGGGACGTCCCTTTTTGGATTTATTGGTTTTTATTCAGCCTGCAAGGCTGCAGGGTGATACATTCCCTATCCGCGGCTGCGGCCACGGCCTCTGCTTCTGCGGTTTCTTGAACGATGGCTGCTGCGATTGCCTGTGCGGTTCGCCGAACGGTGGCCGCTCCGGCCGCCCCAGGATTGATCGCCCCATGTCCGGTTGCCGCGAGTCTGGTTGCCGCGGGTCTGGTTGCCACGGGTTTGGTTGCCTTCGGTGCGGTTGCCTCCCGTTTGGTTGCCCCGAGTTTGATTGCCGCTGCGGTTGCCCCCGCTGCGGTTATTTCCGCGGGACTGGTTGCCACCGGATTGGTTGTTGTTTTTGTTGCCGTTACTGTTATTTTTGTTGCCGTTGTTGTTGTCTCCACTGTTGTTGTTGGAGTTCGAGTTGCTTACCACCGAAACCGATTTAACATGGTAGATTGGAATCCGGACGACTTCCTCTCCCTTAACGGCCAGCATCAGGTAGTTTTGATTGGCGTCGGCAACGATGCCTTCGAGCTTTTCGGGTCCGCCGCGGTTAATCTGCACGTACCGGTAACGCAGCGCCTGCAGAAGCGAAGCGAAGTTGTAAGAGCGAATCGGACTCGCCATGGCTCCCTGCACACCTCCGGATTTGCCGGTGGCCGTGATGCTTTTGATGTGCGTCGTGCTGACGTACACCACGTTATTGTCCTTGGTCCATACCGAAAGGTAGTTGTTCTGTACGCCAAGCAGTACACCTTCTACCGAGTCGGGCCCGCCGCGGTTGATTTTCACAGTTTGGCCTACCAAGCTCATTAAATCATTTCCCGCTAAAGACATTTCACATTCCCCTTCCTCTTATTCATTAGGTAGACGAAGAAGAGCGTTCATTCGTCCTTCAAGTCTATCTATGCTCTATTTATATGTGTCCTCGAGCTGCCCCGGACTAGCCGAATATACTAGATTAGCAAAAAACGGCTTCTATCACGTCTTCGCTTTGCTAGAATTTCCGGCCATCCAGAAAAATGCAAAATCGTTGGCGACCAAGACGTTCGCCCTGACGGCATCCGCCGCGGCGGCATAGGATGGTGAAAAGCCCGCTGTGGGCCATTCTTCCTGTTGGAAAGGCGGTTGCTGCATGGGTCTGCCCGTTTACCGGATCGTGATCAAAGAAAAGGATTTGCAGCAGATGAAAAGCCACATCTGGTCCGATCAGTTCGTTCCTGCTACATTCTCGGAGGGAAGCGGTTCGGAGGCTGTGCAAATTCGTTATCGCGGGGGCCATACCCGCGAATATCCCAAAAAGTCCTACGAGATCCGTACTTCACGCATGACATATCATTTTAATGCGGAGCATGATGATCCATCGCTGCTCCGAAACGCGCTTTCGTTTCATTTTTTTAATGCGATCGGCGTCCCTGCACCGGCCACCCAGCACTGCGTCCTTCAATTGAATGGGGTGAACCAGGGCGTCTATTTACGGATTGAGGCCGTCAACCAGACCTTTTTCCGTGCACGCAAAATTCCGGTAAGGAGCATCATATATGCCGTAAATGACAACGCCACCTTTGAGCTGAAGGACGTGGACACGAATAAACCCAAGAGCTCCCTGTTCTCAGGATACAGCCTGATCAAGGGAACGGGGGAGGACCGGCTCAGATTGACCCGCTTCATCAAAACGATCCATGCCAAAAGTGGAAGGGCGCTGCAAACTTACCTGGGCGGACGCTTATACATGGACAATTATTTAAAATGGCTGAGCGGGGCCGTGCTTACAGGCAATTATGACGGATTCCGGCAAAACTACACGATATTCGAATACAAAAAGAGAAGGGCGTACGGCTTTCTTCCATGGGATTACGAGGGAACCTGGGGCCGGAATTGCTATGGAAAGGCGGTTGCTTCCGATCTGGTACGGATCAAAGGATATAACCGGCTGACCGCAAAGGTGATGGCTTACAGCTCTTACCGCCAGCAATACCGGAAACGGCTTGAAAATATCCTTGAATCCCCGTTTACCGTGCAGCAGCTGATGCCGGTCGTCCGGAAAATGTTTCGCCAAATCGAGGATGATGTGTATCGGGATCCCCAGTATAAATGGCCGCTCGGCATGTTCCTTTCGGAACCGGAGGTCATTCAGGCTTATATTGAGAACCGGCGCAGGGACATTCGGCGCGAGCTGCAAAATCTATGAAAAAAGAAAAAAAGACATCGGCGGCCGTATCGTACCACGGGCAGATGTCTTTTTAGCGTTGAATCACATCACTTTTTGATATAAATGGTTCAGGTAGCGCCAGCGCGTGATGAAGAAGTAGACGATCTGGATCGCCAGGAATGAAGCGAAAATCGCCAGGGTGTGAGAAGCGACGGAAAACTCAACGAGCTGCTGCAGTGCCAGGAAAGCCACACCGCTGTGAATGAAAGCGACCAGGAGCGGCAGGAAAAACATGAGGACAAGCTGCCTTGTAACGGTCTGGGCCAGTTCTTTGCGGCTGAGGCCGACCTTGGATATCATCCGGTACTGCTCCTCGTCCCGGGACAGATCGGCGTAAAGCCTGAAGTAGATGAAGCTGGCGGCAAAAGTGAAGAACACGATGCCGACAAGCCCGCTGACGATGAGCAGGATGCCGTTCGTCTGCCGGGATTCCACCCACTGGGTGACCAGCGCGCTGAATTGAAAAGGTGTATACTCCATGGATTTTGTATTCTCATCATATATGGCGGCGGTCAATTCCCGCGTGACGGCACGTGTATCATGCCACTCCGGCACGACGAATTCCATGTAGCTTACTTTCATGAGATTGCCGGCGTTAAACATGTCGTAGTCCCGGTCCGTCACGATGTAAATTTGATTGCCTTCCGGGATGACGATATGGGGCAGTGCTTTTTGGACGTGCAGGGTCTTATTCCGGCTGCCATCCATTTGTGTCATCTGAACCGTATCAGCGCCTGCCCCCTCCAGCTTATATTTGGTGTTCTGGGATATGGAAGACGGCGTGACCAAGGTTTCTCCGCTGCGGAGTGTTTCCTGGTCATAACCCAGTGCCAATGCCAGACGGTTGTATTCGCTCAGCTTGACCAGGGCGAATCCTTCCTGGGTATAGGTCGGGGAATACGAGGCCATCTGATAAGCAAACCCTTCCCGCTGCAGTGTCTCTTCGATGAGGCGGATATGCTTTTGTTCGAATTTGTTTTGAAGATTGGATTCATTATAGGAAATATACGAAAAGGCATATGGATTCCTCATCGCGGCAAGCCCCGGGTCGCCAATCGCCAGGGAAGTGCCGATCCCCGTAAAAGCGGTAGCTGAAATGATCGATACCATGAAGAACATGACCGCGTTGTCTTTCATCCGGTAGACCAGCTCAGCGATGGTTAGCAGATTCGTGCGTTTGAAGAAAATGTGAGGTTTGCTCTTCAAAGACCTCATCACGTAAACGCTCAACTGGTTAAAAAGGAAGTACGTGCCGATAATGACCAGCAGCACACCGCCAAATAGAATTGCAAACGACAGATAGCGAAGCAGTACCACAAAAAATACGCATCCATAACCAAGGGCGATCAGAAGGACGGACAGGATAGAGAGCAGAACAGAGGCCTTTGGCTCTGGCTTCGGCTTATCCTCAGCCTTGATCAGCTCGGCCAGCGTACCCTTTTTGGTGAAAAAGGACGTAACGGCGGCGACAATGATGAACAAAGTCAGATAGGCCGCAGCCGTTAGCAGAATCGCCTTGCCGGGTAGGTAGAACGGAAGGCCGTGCTCGACAGCCAGGAGGGTCGCGCAGATCAGCAGAATCAGTTTGGAGAATACAACGCCCACCAGGATGCCGGTAATAATGGCTGCTGCGCCAATCACGATATTCTCAATGAAGAGCATGCGGTTCAGCTGTTTGCGGGACATGCCGAGCAGCAGCAGGATGCCGAACTCCTTTTTGCGAAGCTTGATGAAAGCACTGACTGAATACAGCAGGAACAGGAATGAAAATGCAAACACGATTATCTGCGATATATTCATGCCCATAGTGCCCAGCAAGGTTAACATGGTGCTGTTCGAAACAATCGATCCCCGAAGGTCGGGATGGAAAGCGAGCAGGGAATACGTGAAGAAGATCATGACGGAAAAGGCGCTGCTTAGAAAGTGGGCGACATAAGTCCGCTTGTTCCGGAAGACGTTGTTAGATGCGAACTGACGGAAATTCATGCCCGTTCCCTCCCAGCAGCGACAAGACATTGATGATTTTTTGATAGAAGGCAGCGCGGTTGTCCCCATAATAGATTTCGTTGTACAGCTGACCGTCCTTAATGAAAATGACGCGGCTGCAGTAGCTTGCGGCGACCGGATCATGCGTCACCAGCAGCATGGTCGACTGATCCTCCTGATTGCGCTTCGCCAGAATGTCCATAACATCTCGCGCCGACTTGGAATCCAGGTTGCCTGTCGGCTCATCCGCGAGCAGCAGCTTGGGCTCGTGGATCAAGGCCCGTGCGATCGCCGTGCGCTGCGCCTGACCGCCCGAGATTTCATAGGTGCGCTTGTCGAGAATGGACGTAATCCCCAGCTTATCGGCGAGCGAGCCGACCCGCTCGTTCATCTCCTTGATTCCCACGCCGTCCAGCGTGAGCGGCAGCAGGATGTTCTCCTTCACGGTTAACGTGTTGAGCAGATTGAAGGACTGGAATACGAAGCCGAGCTCGCGCCGGCGGAACATCGCCAGCTTGTTGTGCGACAGCGTGTAAGGGTCCTCGCCGCCAATGCGTATTTCTCCCGAAGTGGGTTTGTCGATGGTGGAAATCATGTTCAGCAGCGTCGTCTTGCCGCTACCCGAGGGACCCATGATCCCTACGAATTCGCCTTGGTTAATGGATAGATCAATGTTGGAAAGGGCCTCGTACGAGACCATGCCTTTGTATATTTTGCCGAGATTCCGGACCGATAAAATTTCCATGGGCTGTAAATGCCTCCTTATGAGTCGTTGTTCCAAGTGTACCTGCCCGGGAATGAATCTCCTATCGACTCAGCTTTCACCTCTCTTACAACGTTGTAAGGTAGCCTCTAACGAAACGTTAAGCGTCAGTTGGCATAAGGAAAATGAATTCGCACGAGCGTCCCTTGACCCTCGGCCGATTCCAGCTCGATCCGGTGATTCAGCTTGCCGATGATTTCCTTGACGAGATACAGCCCCATACCGGTGGATTCTTTGAAGCGGCGTCCGTTTTCACCGGTGTAAAAGGGACGGAAGACCCGCGGAAGATCCGCCTTCGGAATGCCTGCGCCGCGGTCCTGAATGTTGAGTATGACGGCACGGCCCTCTTGTTTCGCCGAGACGGTGACCTTGCGGCCGCTGCCCGCCGAGTATTTGATGGCATTGCTCAGCAGCTGGCCGAGGACAAACATCATCCATTTGGCATCGGTTTGTACCGTCAGGCTTTCGTCAATGAGCACCTCGGGATAGACATGGCTGCGGATAAAGTATCGTTTCAGCTCATGCACCGCATCGGTTACGAGCTTGCCGAGCGCAACCCGTTCCACGCCGAAGTCCTGTTCGAACGTATCCAGCCGTGCGACGTAGAGCACCATTTCCAGGCCTCTTCTCAGACGGTCGGTTTCTTCTGAAATACTGACGAGCCGTTCATCTTCTTCCTCCTGCGTCACCATCTCGATAACCGACAGCGGTGTTTTCATTTGATGAACCCACTGGTTCATGAAGGTCAGGTAGTCCGCGTTCTTCCGTTCCCAGCTTTGCAGCTTGTTCTGGTACTGTCTGTACTGGGTTTCCAGAAGCTCGCCGAGAGCCGCCGGCAGGGGCGCCGGCTCATGGTTTTGCACGGATTCGTCCAAGGAGTCCAGCGGACGGGCAAGAGTGCGGTAGAAGCCGCGATGGGTGACATAACGAAAAGCCAGATATCCAGCGAACAGGAACAGTCCGATAAACAGGGCATATAGGGCGGTCAGGGGATGATCGTACCCATCGAACCAGAAAACCGTCAACACGCCGAGCAGCTCGAGCAGCGTAAAAATGAATAGGGGAAGATGTTCCCTCAGGAATAGTTTCATGACTGCGACAGATCCTTCCACGTCGCATTCAGCCGGTAACCGAGTCCACGTACGGTCTCGAGGGCATCTCCGATGCCAAGCTCAGCCAGGCGTTTTCGTACTCTCGTAATGTTCACGCTGAGCGTGTTGTCGTCGACGAAAGCGTCATCCCACAGCTTTTCCAGAATAACCTCCCGGCTGACCACCCGCGGGCTGCGCTCCAGCAGGGTTTCCATCAGAATGGTCTCCTTTTTGCTCAAGGCAACCGTTTGTGCGCCCAGCTTCAGCTCCATGCGTTCCGCATACAGCACCAGGCCATCCTTTTCGACCGTACGTTCCTCGTTCCTGTTGGCAAACTCTCCATAGACGCGGCGGAGATGGCTGCGGATTTTGGCCATGACGATTTCGTAATAGAACGGTTTGGTAATAAAATCGTCTGCGCCGTTCTCGAGCGCCATCACCTGATCCATCGCCCCGCTGCGGGCGGATATGAAAATAATCGGGCAGGTGGAAACCTGCCGGATCTGACGGCACCAGTAATACCCGTCGAAGCTCGGCAGGTTGACATCCAGCAGAACGATATGGGGCTCATGCGCCACAAATTGCTCCAGCACATGCTCGAAATCATGAATAACGATGCCGGTGTCCCCGTATTTTTCAATATGGGACTTCAGCAGGTCGGCAATCTTCGGATCATCTTCAACGATAAGAATTTTATACATCAGGACAGCTCCTTCAAAGATTAATGGATGGGAAGCCGTTATTACCCATTATTATACACAGTGCGTGCAGCTTCACGAAAAGAAAGGGAGGAAGCCTGCAGCGTCTTTTGTTATAGACGAGACTCAGGAGCATATCACTGCAAGACAGATCATACAATCCAAATAAATTGTAATAATTGTAATTTAGGAAATTTGGAATATAAGGGGGAAAAGCGAATATGGCAAAACTTACGACGAATCAAGGCGTTCCGATCGGGGACAATCAGAATTCAAGAACGGCGGGACAGAATGGTCCGACATTGCTGGAAGACTACCAGCTGCTGGAGAAGCTTGCGCATTTTGACCGCGAACGCGTGCCGGAGCGCGTCGTTCATGCCCGCGGGGCGGGAGCACACGGTGTATTCAAGCTGACGCACAGCATGAAGCGCTATACGAAGGCGGCGTTTTTGCAAAATGAAGGACAGGAAACGGCGGTATTCGCCCGCTTTTCCACCGTTATTCACGGAACGCATTCGCCGGAAACGCTGCGCGATCCGCGGGGCTTCGCGGTGAAGTTCTATACCGAGGAAGGCAACTATGACTTCGTCGGCAACAACCTGCCGGTGTTCTTCATCCGTGACGCGATGAAATTCCCGGACATGGTTCACTCGCTGAAGCCGGACCCCCGCACGAACTTCCAGGACGCGGACCGTTATTGGGACTTCATGTCGCTGACGCCCGAATCGACCAATATGATGGTGCACCTGTTCACGGATGAAGGCATTCCGGCGAATTACCGCCAGATGCGCGGCTCGAGCGTCCATGCTTACAAGTGGATCAATGCGTTCGGCAATACGGTATACGTGAAGCTGCGCTGGGTACCGAAGCAGGGCGTGAAAAATTTGAGCGGGGACGAGGCTTCGGCCATCCAGGCGAAGGACTTCAACCATGCCAGCCGGGATCTGTATGAAGCGATCGAGCGCGGAGACTATCCGGAGTGGGATTTGTATGTGCAGATTCTGGACCCGGCGGATATGGATCGCTTCGATTTCAATCCGCTGGATTCAACGAAGGACTGGTTCGAGGAGGATGTTCCTTACCAGCTGGTCGGAACAATGACGCTGAACCGCAATCCGGAGAATATCTTTGCGGAAACGGAGTCGGTCGGGTTCAATCCGGGCGTGCTGGTGCCAGGCATAGAGCCTTCGGAGGATAAAATGCTGCAGGGACGGTTGTTCTCCTACTCCGATACCCAGCGCCACCGCATCGGGCCGAACTATCTGCAGCTTCCGATCAACTGCCCGTTCGCGCAGGTGAACAACAATCAGCGTGACGGCGCCATGCCGTTCAAACAGCAGACGGAACGGATCAATTACGAGCCGAACCGCTATCAGGATACGCCGAAGGAAGACCCGGCATACCGCGATGCATCGCAGCCCGTACAAGGCGTCATTGGCCGGGAAAAAATCGACAAGCCGAATGATTTCGGGCAAGCCGGCAAAGTGTTCCGCAACTATACGCCGGAAGTGCAAGCGCAGCTGGTCGGTAATTTGGCGAACGATTTGGCAGATGTGGCCGAACAGACCAAGCTGCTTGCCATCTGCAACTTTTACCGTGCGGACGAGGAGCTGGGCCAACGGCTCGCGGATGCCCTTCAGGTGGACCTGGCGCCGTTCCTGTCCCGCATGTCTTAATGTTTTGATTGGCACCATTTGATTCCGAACACTGCGCCTGTGCACGATATCACACCCTTTAAATAGAAAGAGCCGAGGATCCTGATCCCCGGCTCTATTTTTATAGAAAAGATACTGCCGTTTCGGGCTTACGTGCTTGAAACCGCAGCGGTATCCGATTGTCGGGCAAGACCCAGCTTTTCCTCCAGATACGCCCTGTTGCTGATCACAGACGGGTGATCCGGCTGATACTGACGTGCCGCTTCGTTATGCCGGTAAGCCAGATCGTGCAGGCCAATGCGGTCATAGCACACGCAGAGCTGAAGATGGGGCAGCCAGGTGGAGCAGCTTAGGTTCTGCATGCCCCAGGAGTTCTCGGGAACAGGCGTTTCGATGGCCTGCTTATACCAGTATAAGGCGGTATGGTAGTCGGTTTGTTGCAAGAAGCGGTACCCCATGCGGCAGCAAAAATCGGGGCGCGGCGGACCATAAGCCAGTGACTTTAGCATGCTGGCCAGCTCCTTCGCAGGCTCCCCGAGCTCGTGATAGCAATCGGCCAATTTGCCGCAGGCTGCGATATTGTCCTCGATCCAGCCTTTCCCGCCATTCAGAAACTTCTCATAATACACGGCGGCCATTTCGAAAAAACGGTGATCCTTCAGTTCATTCGCAAAATAGTAGACGTCTCTTGGCGAGAAGCTTTCGCCCGCGGATTGTCTCTTCATATATATCCTCAAATTCCGGTCGCTGTCGCGGTCATCTCCCCGGTGCGTTACGGCAATATCGCTGTCCAAGATGCGTCCTCCCACCTCCAAATACTCATGCACGGCCCCAATCCAGCGAAATTGATTGCTTTTCTTCACGAGACGGTTGCGCCGGAGGCTTGAAATCACGTTTCCGTGGCCGTCAAAAGCCAGATGGTATTTCATCGTCACCGAGTCGATGTCCGGCTCCAAGGAGCTCTTCAGTTCGAGGAGCCTGGAAAGGTCTTCTTCCAGCAAAACGTCGTCCGCATCCAGCCAAAATATATAATCCATCTCTGCCTGCTGGAAGGCAAAATTGCGCGCTGCCGCAAAATCGTCAATCCACTCGAAATCGAAAATATGGCGGGTAAACTTGCGGGCGATCCGTTTGGTGCCATCCGTGGAACCTGTGTCGACGATGATAATCTGATCGGCAGCCTTCTGCACGGAGGAAAGGCAGCGCTCCAGCGTGTTTTCCTCATTTTTGACGATCATGCACAAGCTGATGGTTATCATTTTTTATCACTCCTTGGCATGTTAGATCATGAAAGCAAGGATTGTGCAACATCCTGCCCGGAAAAATAACCAAATCTTAGTAAGTGGTACAAAACCCTTGAATACATTAGGTATTGGGCTCCGGAATAAGCTTTTCGAGCGGCTTCAGTCATATGTATGATGCCGGACGGCAATGCAGACCGCGAGGACGTATGCTTCATGGCGTATGATTCCCATCTGTCCTTGAAAGCACCGAATATGAGGACCAAGCTATGAGATTGATAAGGAGGAACGATGCATGAGCATTAATGAGAACGAAGACGGGAGAGGGCTTGGTCCGGACGGTGACGAAGTGGGCATCATCCCGATTAGTGCCCAGCAGACCGAACAGTTCATCGGGTTGTTGTCCCGTTTGCTTCAGACGGTTCCACCCGCCCTGCTCAGGCAGGATCAGGCCTCGATCTCCGCATTGAAGGATGTCTTCAAGAGATTGCAGACCCTTGTCACGGAATCGGAATTCCCTGTGCGAGACAAGGCCGTTCTTCAGTCAGCATTTGAGCTCGCCATAACGATGTGCGAGGCGATCCCGGCTTCGGGCGTGGGGCTGCTCATCAATTTGCAGGAAACCCTTGATGACCTGCTGTCCACGGTGCTGCTGCTTCGGGTGAAGCCTGTGATCAAAGATACGATGGTTGAGCTCATCCGGCAGATCCAGCGCACGATATCGGACATATTACCGTCGGTTTCGCTCGGAACTCCCGGGACGCCAGGACCGACGGGGCCGCCTGGTCCGCCTGGAACAGCAGGCCCGCAGGGGATTCAAGGCCCTCCTGGAGCCCAAGGGGCGGCCGGACCTGCCGGACCAGCAGGGGTGACGGGAGCTACAGGGGCTGGATTGACGGGAGTTATTCCTTATGACGCTCCGCAAGGGCCAAGTTACCTCGCAGGCCAGGTTGTTACTTATGAGGGAAGTACCTATTTGGTTAACGTTAATTTCCCGACGGGGACTCCGGAAACTTCACCGGATTACACGCTGCTGGCTGCTGCTGGCGCTTTGGGAGAAACGGGGGCAACAGGGGCAACGGGAGCGACAGGACCGGCAGGAGCGACGGGCGTTGGGTTAAACGGCGTCGTGCCCTTCAATGCGGCGCAGAGCCCGGGATATCCGGAGGGCCAGGTCGTAACTTATAACGGCGCCACGTATGTCGCAAGTGTAGCAGGTCCGACCGGAACGCCGGGAAGCTCGCCGGACTACACGCTGCTGGCTGCTGCAGGCACCACGGGAGCGACAGGCGCCACCGGATCAACCGGGGCCACCGGAGTAACAGGAGCCACAGGTACCCAAGGTAACACGGGGGCGACCGGGCCGGGAGCCGGAGCTACGGGCGAAACGGGGGCAACCGGCGCTACAGGAATCACAGGCGCCACCGGAGCTACGGGAGCGACGGGAACTACAGGCGAAACCGGAGCGACAGGAACTACGGGTGCCACGGGGGCAACCGGTGAAACGGGAGTAACAGGCGCCACGGGAGCCACCGGTGTTACAGGAACCACAGGCGTCACGGGAGCCACGGGAGAAACCGGTGTAACGGGGGCTACCGGAGCTACCGGTGAAACGGGAGCAACAGGCGTCACCGGAGCTACGGGAGCGACTGGAGCAACAGGCGTAACGGGGGCTACCGGAGCTACCGGTGAAACTGGTGCTACAGGAGCAACTGGAGCAACCGGTGAAACAGGAGCCACCGGCGCAACAGGCGCCACGGGAGAAACCGGAGTAACAGGAGCAACGGGAGCAACGGGAGCCACCGGTGTTACAGGAACCACAGGCGTAACGGGGGCTACCGGTGAAACAGGAGCAACCGGTGCAACGGGCGCCACAGGGGATACAGGAGCAACCGGAGCAACAGGAGCAACTGGTGAAACAGGGGCAACGGGAGCAACAGGGGCCACGGGAGCAACAGGTGCAACAGGCGCAACGGGAGTAACTGGGGTCACCGGAGCAACCGGAACGACAGGTGCAACCGGTGAAACAGGCGCAACGGGAGCCACGGGCACCACAGGTGAAACAGGAGCAACGGGCGCCACCGGCGCAACCGGAACAACCGGTGAAACGGGCGTCACGGGAGCCACGGGCGCAACAGGCGCTACCGGTGAAACGGGGGCAACGGGGGCCACCGGAGCTACGGGAGCCACGGGAGGAACCGGCGTCACAGGTGCAACGGGAGTAACAGGAGCAACCGGTGAAACGGGCGTCACGGGAGCCACGGGCGCAACAGGCGCAACCGGTGAAACGGGGGCAACGGGAGTCTCCGGAGCTACGGGCGCAACGGGTGAAACAGGGGCAACGGGAGTCACGGGTGCAACAGGCGCAACGGGAGTAACTGGGGTCACCGGAGCAACCGGAACGACAGGTGCAACCGGTGAAACAGGCGCAACGGGAGCCACGGGCACCACAGGTGAAACAGGCGCAACCGGAACAACCGGTGAAACGGGAGCCACCGGAGCCACCGGTGCAACAGGGGCTACAGGAGTAACTGGAGCCACGGGAGAAACCGGGTCAACAGGAGCAACCGGAACGACAGGTGCAACCGGTGCAACGGGAGCAACAGGCGCAACAGGTGAAACGGGGGCAACGGGAGTCACCGGAGCAACAGGTGCGACGGGAGAAACTGGGGCAACAGGCACCACCGGAGCCACAGGAGCCACAGGAGCCACGGGAGCAACAGGAGCCACGGGAGCAACAGGTGCAACAGGCGCCACTGGAGCGACAGGGTCGGGAGCCGTCATTCCGTTTGCTTCGGGATTGCCGGTAGCTCTAACGACGATTGCGGGCGGATTGGTAGGAACCGTGGGCCTTATAGGCTTTGGCAACTCCGGAAGCACGGCATTGGCATTAGGCAATACGATTGATTTGACCGGTGCAGCCGGAACGCTCTTGAACTTTGCCTTCTCCATGCCGCGTGCCGGAACGATTACTTCCATGTCAGCCTTCTTCAGTACCACGGCTGCCCTCAATCTTGTGGGAAGCACGATTACCATTACGGCGCAGCTTTATAGCTCTCCGACGCCGAACAATACGTTTACGCCTGTTACGGGAGCAACAGTAACGCTGGCACCAGCCTTAACCGGCGTCCTTGCACTGGGAGCAACTGCAACGGGAACAACGACGGGTCTCAGTATCGCGGTGACCCCATCAACCCGCCTCTTGCTGGTATTTCAGGCGACGGCAGCCGGAATATCACTGGTTAATACGGTGGCGGGATATGGCAGCGCAGGCTTAACCTTAGCCTAGATTTATCATGATAATATAACCATCCAAGGCACCTCTCCAGCGAATGCGTAAACCGACTATGGAGAGGTGCCTTTGTTTGGATTTAACGAAATGCTTCTTACAGGAAGGGGCCTTTCACGAGACGTATGATTGATCCGGTTCGTTCATACATTGGGATATAATAACATGTCTTTTCAAGATCAGGAGAGTGGTTATGCACCGATTTTGGGAAAAAGTCATTAAACCCGTTATGATAGCGGTACAGCCGCAAAGCATCGTCGAAATCGGCTCTTTAACCGGTTTGAATACGTTCAAGCTTCTGGATTACTGTCAGCAAACCGGAGCCCGCTGCACCGTGATCGATCCCGCTCCGCAGTTTGACGTGGAGCTGCTGCAGGATTATTACGGGGATGCTTTTCAAATGCGCAGGGAACTCAGCCTTCAGGCGCTGCCGGAGTTAGAGCCTTATGACATGATTCTGATTGACGGAGACCATAACTGGTACACGGTGTATCATGAATTACGGCAGGTGGAGCTTATGGCTCAAGCGGCCGGGGCATTTCCGGTCGTTCTGATGCATGATACCGGATGGCCTTACGGGCGCCGGGATATGTACTATTATCCGGAGAGCATCCCGCAGGGCTACCGTCAGCCTAACGCAAGAATGGGGATCGAGCCTGGAAATGGCGGGCTGGTGCCGAGCGGGGGGTTCAATGATGTTGTCAGTAACGCCGTGCTCGAACATGGGGAGCGCAATGGCGTTCTGACCGCCGTGGAGGATTTTCTGAAGGAAACGACGTTTGATTTAACCTGGCATGAGCTGCATTCGAGCAACGGCCTTGGCATTATTATGCCCGCGGAGCTTCCGGCTGCCCGGGTGCTGCCGTATATTTTGAGCACGTCGGGTCTGTAACCGGCCTTCTGAAGCTAACCCGATGAAAAAGGAGATGTACATATGCCATTAACCTCGGTGGTTATGCTGACCCGCAACGGGCTGGACATGACGCGGCGGTGCGTGGAAAGCGTGCTGCGTCATACGGCGGAGCCGCTGGAGTGGATCGTTGTCGATAACGGGTCCACGGACGGCACGCTGGAGTTTTGGAAATCCATGGCGCATGTGAGGCTGATTGTCAACGAAGAGAACAAAGGATTCGCGGCTGGCACGAACCAGGGCATGGCGGAAGCGACAGGCGATTATATCCTGCTGCTCAACAATGACACGATCGTCACGCCGAACTGGCTTTCCGGCTTGTACGCCGCGCTGCTCCGGGACCCGGACATCGGCATCGCCGGACCGGTTTCGAATAACGTTGCACCCATACAAAGGGTCCCCGTGGATGAGTGGCCTGCACCGGAGAACCTGGATGTCTATGCGCTTCAGCGGCAGCAGGATAGGACTGGAGCCGGATTTTACGCCCATAAGCTGATCGGCTTTTGCATGCTTTTTCATCGCAGTCTGCTGGAGCGGATCGGCGGCTTTGACGAGCGCTTTTTTCCAGGAAACTACGAGGACGACGACTTTTCCATCCGCGCCCGGATCAGCGGCAAAAGGCTGTGGGTAGCGCAGGATATTTTTATCCACCATGAAGGGCAAGGGACATTCACGTCCAACCGCATGAACTATAAACGGTCTTCCCTCGCCAGCGCGGAGAAATTCAGGGACAAATGGAGTACCGGCCTGTCGGCCTGCGAAATGGACCTGAGAGGCTATAATCCTTCGGATATCGTGAACCGGGAGCCTTTTTTCATACCGGAAAGGCACTTTGTTCCTCTGAGAAAAGTGGCGGTGCCTTTGGGCAGCCATCCATAAATGCTTGAATGCTCCCATGCAATCCAGGCCGGCAAGTTTCCTCATGAATAGAGGGGATTTGCCGGTCTTTTTCGGTTCTTTTTCCGTCGGATGATGTCGGTTAAGGGGATATTTTTGGTTTATATGAGGCAATAGACAATATATACCATGTAAGTTATATTGGAACATATCACGTGCTGCGCATGGCAGGGAGGCATCATTCATTGGAGAAAAAAATAACGCTTTTAATCACCTTCGTGATCGGATTTATGTTAATGCAGCTGTCATCGGAGGAACCTTTATCCCTCTTTAAGTCCTTTTTTGGATCCGTGACCAAGGTCGAGACCTACCTGATTTACCTGCTGCAATTTATCGGATTTGTGCTCGTCATCTGGTCGATCATCCTTGCATTCAACGAGCTGCTCAAGCTGCGGAAGAACAAATCCTGAACGTAAAAAGCGCTGCCTATATAGAATGGAACTTGTTGAGTTCCGTTGATATATGGGCAGCATTTTTTTGGGGGAATGGCGGGTTTTCTTGTTAGATACAGAGTGGTAACGTTTCATCTGTTCGTGGTTGCTTTTGATCGTAACGGCTCCATTACTCCGTTCGCTGGACGCTCGACGACTCTCCGTGTCTGAAATCAATGGTTCTCAATATACAATATAACTTTTCCGGTGCTCTTTCTGCTTTCAATGAGTTGATGTGCTGCCGGAGCATCCTTCAAGGGTAATTTTTCACTTATTTTAATCGTGATTTGCCCACGTTCTATCATGCGGAATACTTGTAATGAAGTATCCTTCAATGCTTCTGGCTGTTCTTTTCTTGTTGTCCCCAGGCTAAACCCAAGAACAGAGCGACAACTTGAATGGAGTTCATTGGTTTGAAGCTGCCCGTAGGACCCGCTTGAATTTCCGAATACAACCAGGCGTCCATATCTAGATAGACAATTCATGCTTTGCCCCGTGATCTCTCCGCCAATAGAGTCCAGTATAATATTGACTCCTTGACCATCCGTTAATTCATTAACTCTCTGTGCAAAGTTTTCATTTGTGTGGCATAACACGTGATCTGCCCCAGCTTCGAATGCCACAGGAATCTTGGTTTCATTCCCTACAGTTCCAATAACGGTTCTTGCACCTAAAGCTCTGGCGACTTGAATCGCTGTTGTTCCTACTCCTCCAGAGGCAGAATGAATGAGAACCGTATCTCCAGCTTGTAAATTCGCTACGTCAGCAAGCAGTTTATAGGACAAAAATGACACAATACCACAGGAACCTGCAACGTCAAAGCTCATATGATCAGGAATCGCAAAGGTTAGATTCTCATCAGCAACAATATACTCTGCATATGAACCGTTATGAGGGAACGCCATGACTCTTTGACCTGCAAAAAAGGATGTTACCTCATCTCCAACTTGCTCAATAATGCCTGATGCCTCAAGTCCAGGAATAAACGGAAGCTTCCCTTGTCCCTTGTTTCCATATCTCGCTTTAACATCTGCAAAATTAACACTGGTCACCATGACGCGAATCAAGACTTGTTTTGAACCTATGGAAGGTTTCTCAATGTCTACATATTTCATATTTTCGGTTGAGCCAAACTGTTCCACAACTATTGCTTTCATATCAATCACCCTTTGTTTCATTGTATAAAACTTCGTTTCATATATTTAGATTATACATGAAATGTGGAAGACCAAGAAGCAGTCTTTCTAAAGTTAGGAAACCGCTTTTGACGTAGAACCGATATATTTTTTAAAAAATGGAAAACATTTCTGGGGGTTTCCTCGTCAATTAGGTATAGCCATATAAATTGAACTATAGAGGAGGAGAACCGTGAAAAAGCTTTGGGTTATGCTTGTGGCGGTGCTGATGCTTGTATCCTTTTCACTGCAGCCTTCACAGGTGCAGGGAGCTGCCGCCCCAAAAATCAGCGTGTATGTGGATGGAGTTAAACTGAATCCGCTGCAGGCGCCCACCATGGTCAAAGGCAGGACGATGCTGCCGATGCGGGCCATATTCGAGGCGTTTGACGCGAAGGTGTCATGGAACCAGAAGACCAGTACGGTAACGGCTGTCCGCGATGACATCACGATCGTGCTCAAAATCGGATCGCAGACGGCGACCGTCAACAATCAGCGGGTCGTGCTTGACGTACCGGCACAGAACCTGAAGGGAACCACCATGGTTCCGGTTCGTTTCGTGAGCGAAACGCTTGGAGCAGACGTGGCGTGGAATCAAGCCGCGCAAACCGTCAGCATCACAACCCTGGATACGACGGTAGGCTCCGTTTCGTATGTCTCTGCACAGGTCGTAGGCAGAAACGGCGACGGGCGCGATCTGGAGGTCAGCTTCCCGAAAGTGCAGCGGGAATCGGATATCAGCGAGTACCGCGTGCTGGTCGTCAAATCCTCTAATGCTTATAACTTTACGTTGTCGCAGGCGCTCTCCACCGGATCGTATACATCCGTGCGGCCTTCAGGATATGATCCCATCGTAAGCTTGTCGGCTTCGTCGAAGGACGTTAACGGCGACGTGTTGCGGTCCAACCAGGCCTACAGCGTGTTCGTGCTTACCGTAGGCAAAAAAGGCTCAAGCGCACTTTCCGGGGTTTCCCCATCCGTGACGCTCACGACGGCTTCGCCGGTAAGCGCGGTTTCTGCCGTGAAGGCGAGCGATGTGAACGATTACGGCGACGGCCGGGATATTTCGGTTAGCTTTAATCAGCCGCAAAATACGGGCAACATCCTGAACTACCGCGTTATGGTTGTGAAAACGAAGGATGCGGGCGGCTTCGGGCTGAGCTCAGCGAACGTGGTTGCGAGCTCCAATTACACCACGGTCAGCAAAACAAGCAGCTCCACTTTGTCTTCCACTTTAAATTCCACGACCAGAGATACATCCGGCGAATATATCAAAAACGGCGTCTCTTATACCGTCTTTGTCCTGTCGGTTGCGAACGGCACGAATGCGATATCCCAGCTTTCTTCCGGTTCCTCGGCCTTGACGCTGACAGCCAGCGCGATTGCCGCACCGGCTATTACGAAGGTAGAGGATGTCAGCAATTACGGCGACGGCCGCGATCTGATGGTGCGCTTCAACAAATCGTCCGATGAGTCGCGAATCGGATCTTACCGGATTTTCGTCGTGAAAGACAGCAAAGCAAGCAGCTTCAATTTGGCCGCCGCCAAAAACGTGTCCAGCTCTTACTACACGGTGGTCGGCAAAACAGGATACAATTTGAACCAAGCCTTGTCCTATGGGGCAAGGGATGTGGACGGATCCTTGATCGGTCCGGGTGTCGCCTACCGCGTCTTCGTCATGGCCGTAGGCACTGGAAGCTACTCGGGCAGCTATGCGCTCTCGTCTTCTTCCTCCGCGATCGTGCTATACGGAAATACGGATGTGTATGCACCTACGAATGTGAGCGTGGCGGATGTGTCCGACTATGGAGACGGGCGGGATTTGCGGGTATCCTTCACGCGCGCGGCGGATGAAAGCAATCTGTCCGGCTACCGGATCATGGTCGTGAAAGCTTCAGATGCGTACTATTTCGATCTGGCCCAGGCCAATTACGTATCCAGCTCGAACTATACCTCGGTCGGCAAGACCGGATACAACATTACGAAGAATCTCGCGGCTGGAGCAAGAGACGTGGATGGCCAGGTCATCCGCAGCGGCGTCAGCTACCGGGTGTTTGTTCTTGCGGTAGGAGCATCCAGCTCGAACGCGCTGTCCTCGTATTCCCCGGCCATTACGCTGAGCGGAAACACGAATGTGTATCCGGCTACAGGCGTGACAGCCAGAGATATAGCGGATAACAACAACGGCAGCGATCTTGAGGTCACGTTTACCCGTGCCAAAGAAGAATACAACATCGGGGAATACCGGATTCTTGTGGTCAAAGAATCCGACTATCCTTATTTTGATCTCACGGCAGCCAATTCCGTGCCAAGCGGTAGATACACCAAGATTACGGACGCAGGCAGCAAGACCACCATCACCCGCACGCTATCTGAAGGAGCGAGGGATGTGTACGGCGAGCCGATCAAGAACAACGTTAAATACCGGGTGCTTGTGCTCTCGGTGGGCGCAAGCGGGTACAACTTCACGAATGCGCTGTCCTCTCCGACAGGCTCCATCACGTTGACGCAAAGCTATGCCATCGGCGAAGCCAAGAACGTGAGCGCCAAAGACATTGGGGACCGCGGTGACGGCAGCGATTTGCAGGTGACGTTTACCGGGACAGCGGATGACTCCGACATGGACCATTACCGGGTACTGGTCGTCAAATCGGCCAATGCAGGCAGCTTTAATCTTAATGCCGCCATCAACGTCAAGGGCGCGAACTACACGGTGGTCGGCAAAAATAACAGCAACAGCTATGTCGGTGCGCTGGCTGCTGGCGCAAGGGATACCGAGGGCAGAGCCATTTCCAATGATACGCCGTATAAAGTGTTCGTTCTTTCCGTCAGCAAGCATGACACGTATGCTCTCTCCGATGCGTCGCGTGAAATTACGCTGAATACCGTCATCGTTGCGCCTCAGGTGAGCGAATTGAACGTCAGCGATGTGGATAATCAGCATGACGGCAGGGATCTGCGGGTATCCTTTGTCAAAGCGAAGGATGAGAGCAATGTACAAAAGTATAAGATTTTCGTGGTGAAAGGCAGCGCCGCCGGCAAGTTCGACGTTCAAACGGCGCAAACCGCAGAAAACTTTAAGGAAGCGCCAGTCGGCAAAGATTTCGATCAAGTTCTTTCCGACGGGGTAGACACGAGCGGGGCCGCGTTAGCCGGGAATGTCGAATACAGCGTCTTCGTCATGTCCGTAGCCCATACAGGTGAAGACAGCCTGACGGGTCCCGCGAAGATTACCCTGAAAAATACGAGTGAGGGCGCGCCGACGGACATGAAAGCCGCAAGGAATAAGGATGGCGCCATTGAAGTTTCCTTTACCCGAGCCAAAGGCCAATCCTATGCTGTCCTCGTCACCACCGAGAAAATCGCCTTAAATGACGCCTTCAAAAAAACCGAGTCGGTGACAGCTGTTTCGGAGAGTGAAACGCCGGAATCCGTGAACACCGTGGAAACCGACGTGAACGGTAAAAAGATCGAACCGACGAAAACCTACTACGTTTATGTACTCACGTCTGACGGCAAAAACAAGGCGATTTCCGCCTCGGTGGAGCTGAAAGCCGCAGCCAAGAAATGATTGGTTGAAAAGAAAGCACCCTGGCCTCTGGAGGTCTCGGTGCTTTTTTTCTGCATACCCAGCATATTCCGTATAAAGAAAACCAATCGCGTCCATCCTTAAACTAAAAACAGCAAGGTGGGCGAACCCATGATCAATCTGGAATCAAGACTCGAAAATATTGAGGACCGCTTCGTCAATATCGACAACTACCTATGCACGCATGATTTTACGTTAGCAGGCAACTGGGATTACAAGCACGGCTATCTGGACAAGCGGCTCGATCAGGAGCGCATGGTGTGGTTGCGGATTCCTTTTCACGTGACCAAAGGGAATCTGGACGGGGAATGCGGCGGATGCCATGCGACTGTTAAGCTGGGCCGTCCATTCGTATTCAAATATATTTACAATACCGGGACAGATAAGCATGCTACGCCGCATTTGATGGGGGCTTTGTTCGACCAGTTCCAGCCTCCGCTTGATGATGACGCGCCTTTGGACCCGTTCTGGGTGGAGCACGCCCGAAAGGTGCTGAATGAAGTGGAAAAAGGTTATTTGCACTAAAATCGATTTTGCAAACCAGCCCGGCCCGGATATGTTCCGGTCCGGGTTTTTTCGATATCAGAAGGCATAACATTCGAAGGAAGCAAGATCATCCTGATGTAGCAAGGGAAACAACATTTGAATAGGGTCTGTCCCCTTTGAAAGGACGTCGATAGACGTTTTTCCTTGGATGCCGGCAACGCCAACTGTAAACATTTAGGGTTCTTTTACCGGGGGCAAATACGCTACAATAGAAGGAACGTACAAGAGGAGGAGGGGTTCCTATGATGCCACCAACACAACATTCGGAGCTTTCGGCAGAGCTGTACGAGCTTCTGAACGGCAAGGAGCTGGAGACCAAGCAGCATGAGGCGATGATGCTGATGACCGTGACGGAAGAGGGCTGGCCGCATACGGCGATGATCAGCGTGGGCGAGGTGATCGCGCTGGATACGAAGCGGGTGCGACTGGCGATGTGGTCCGGAACGACAACGACACGCAATATGATACGCACGGAGAAGGCTACGCTTTCTTTTGCTTTCGCCGGACAGATGCATTATATCAAGCTGGCGCTGACCCGTCTGCCCGTCCTGCCTGCGGCCAAGCATCCGCGCGAGCGTTTCGAAGCCACCATCGTTGGGGTCCGGTCGGACTCTGCACGATATGCCGATATCGAGACAGGCATCCAGATCGAGCTGAAGGATGGGGAATCCGTCCTCCGGCGCTGGCAGGAAACGCTGGCAGAGCTCTTGCTGTAAGGAAGGGGAACGAGAACAACCAATGAATAAACACACACAAGCGGTCCAAAGTCCGGAAGGCTTGCCGGATGAACGTCCCGCACGCCCGAGCACGAGCCGGCTTTGGATGATCATCGTACTGGGGGCGCTATCGGCCTTCGGTCCATTTTCGCTGGATATGTACTTGCCTGCGCTGCCGAGCCTGGCGAATACGATGCATACAACCACCTCGCTGACGCAGCTCAGCCTGACCTCGTGCCTGATCGGGCTTTCGGTGGGCCAACTGCTGGCGGGTCCGCTCAGCGATGTACGCGGACGGCGCATTCCGCTTTTGATCGGCATGGTGGTATACGGCATTTCGTCTTTATTGTGTGCATTCAGCACTTCGATCGAGATGCTGATCGCTTTACGCTTTATCCAGGGGATTGCGGGTTCGGCCGGAATCGTCATTTCACGCGCGATCGTCCGGGATATGTATTCCGGCTCGGAGCTGACCAAGTTCTTCTCGATGCTGATGCTCGTGAACGGCGCTGCGCCGATTCTGTCCCCGATCGTGGGCGGGCAGCTGCTGCAGGTAACCTCCTGGCGCGGCGTCTTTATCGTGCTGGCGGCAATTGGCATCATCATGCTGTTATCCGTTCTATTCGGCCTGCCGGAGACGCTGGCACCCGGGAAACGCTCCAGCGGCGGCACCGCGAATACGTTCCGAACGTTCGGCGTACTGCTGTCCGACCGCAAATTCATGGGTCTGGCGCTCAGCTCGGGATTTATCTCGGCGGCCATGTTCTCCTATATTTCGGGATCACCGTTCGTGCTGCAAAATATTTACGGAGTGAGCCCTCAGGTTTTCAGCCTGATTTTCGCCATGAACGGTGTAGGGATTATCATTGCCGGACAGATCACAGGACGATTGGCCGGCAAAGTGAGTGAAAGGAGGCTTCTCGTGACAGGCATCACCCTGGCCACGATCGGGGGCATGTCGCTGCTGTTTCTGCTTGCCTTTAAGGCGCCTCTCGGCGCTGTTCTTCCGCCGCTCTTTATCGTGGTCTCCTGCGTCGGCATCGTAGGCACTGCGAGTTCCTCGCTGGCGCTTCAGGATTACGGGCATGCGGCAGGCAGCGCCTCGGCGCTGCTTGGACTGTTGTCTTATATCTTCGGAGGCATCGTCAGCCCGCTGGTTGGCATCGGCGGCAGCACATCTGCTCTCCCGATGGGGATCGTGATTGCGGGTGCGGACATATGCTCCGTGCTGTGCTATTTGCTGCTGGTGCGCGGTGCACGTGGAAGGGTGCCGACGGCGGAGGCCTCGAATGTTCATCATGAGAGCATCTAAGGAAACGCAGTATTCAAGCGAAAATATCGAATGGCGATACAGCGGAGTCTGATACAGAACGCGAAATGTAATACTGCATGAAAATAAACAGCCCTGTCCAGGCAATCCTGGAGCAGGGCTGTTTTGATGAGAAGCTATGCATGATAAGCGCCGCTTATGCGTTCGCCGTCGTTTCTTTAAAGAATTGCGGCAAATATTCCTTGTTCGCCTCAAGCATTTCGTCGAGCATTTTGATGGCCACCTCGACGGAAGGCACGAGCGGATGATGGGCCAGCGCCTGGATCGCAAGACCGCGGTCGCCGGTTACGGCAGCGTCGATGGCAAGACGCTCGTAAGTCTTCACGGCGTGAATCAATCCGACGGCCATAGGGGGAACCTTGGTCAGCGGCAGGGGCAGCGGGCCGTTCTTGGTGACCACGCAGTTCACTTCGATGCTGGCGTCATCCGGAAGGAAGTCGATGATGCCGTGGTTGGCGACGTTCAGCGTCTGGATATCGTTCGTTCCGTTGTAGAGCGATCGCATCAGGTTCACTGCCGCTTCGGAATAGAAGGCACCGCCGCGCTGTTCCAGCTGCTTCGGCTTATCCTTCAGATCCGGGTCGCTGTACAGCTCGAACAGCTCTTCCTCGACGCGTTTGACGACTTCCGCACGGTTGCCGCCCTTCTGGAAGGATTCCTGCTGCTCTTCCAGCATGGCATCGGTCATGTAAAAATACTTCAGATAGTAGGAAGGCAAAGCGTGCAGGGATTGTAGGAATTCCGGATTCCACTCCCGCGCAGGCACGTTCTTCGCGCTGTAACCGGCGGTATCCGCCAGCATTTCGTCCAATTTGTCCTCGCCGTTCACGTCAATGCGGGTAATCCAGTGCAAATGGTTCAGACCGACGAACTCGGCATAAATTCGGTCCGCTTCGACGCCGTACTTGGCCGAGGTCTGTTTGATGAGGCCGATCGGCGCATTGCACAGGCCGATGCTGCGGACGTTGGAGTATTTCAGGATGGCTTCCGTGACCATGCCTGCAGGATTCGTGAAGTTCAGCAGCCAGGCGTTCGGGGCCAGCTCTTCGATATCGCGGCAGATATCCAGCAGTACAGGGATCGTACGCAGGGCTTTCATCATGCCTCCGGGACCCGTCGTTTCCTGGCCGATGACCCCGTATTTCAAAGGAATGGATTCGTCGCGTCCGCGCGCATCCAGCATGCCTACGCGCATCTGAGTGCTGACGAAGTCTGCGCCTTGAATCGCTTCGCGGCGGTCCAGCGTCAGATGGACTTCGATCGGAAGTCCGGATTTCTCGACCATGCGCTTCGCCAGGTTGCCGACGATGTTCAGCTTGCGCTGTCCCGGCTCAATGTCCACGAGCCACAGTTCGCGCACCGGAAGCTCGGCATGGTGAAGGATGAATCCTTCGACAAGCTCCGGGGTATAGGAAGATCCGCCGCCGATGACTGCTATTTTGAGTCCTTTTTCATTGTTCATTTTTGCACGCTCCAGTCTGAATGGATTTGAATGATTATGATTTATCGGGTCGTTTGCTTGATATGTTCAAAATCGCGGAAGGTCCGCATTTTGTCGTACACGTCCTGGCTGATCGTACGGCCATCCGCTTCCATGGCCGACCATACGGCACCGACGACGGGCTCTGTCGCCAGCGTCACGACGGTCGCATGGGGAGCGGCGGAAGCGACCGCCTGCTCCACTTTGCCGCGGATCCAGCCGCGGTCTCCCCGTGTTAGCAGACTTCCTGCGAGCACGACGTCGAACGCTTGCTCTTCCATGCCGAGCTTATGGATGACCGCGACAGCCGATTTGCCCAGCTCAATGCCTTGGCGGCTTAGAATCTCGAGCGCGACGGCGTCATTCTCGGCAGCGGCTTCAAAGAGCAGCTTCGCTGCATGCACGGGCACATGCTTGCCGTGATCCTGGAAATCATCGAACATGTCGCCGACGTTGTCATAACCGAGGTAGTTCAGCAAGAGTGGCGTCAGCAGCGTCGGTTGCTCGCGGCCGTCCCAGGAGCGGATGACGGAGCGGAACACCTCGATGTTGAGGGAACCGCCGCCGCCGAAATCGCCGTACATATAGTCGAATCCGCCGACCTGCACATGCTCGCCCGCCGGATTTCTTCCGGCGGAGTTGGTGCCTGTGCCGCAAATGAGGGCTACGCCGTATGGCTTGTTGGTGCCGGCGCGCAGGCCGATCATCGTATCGCAATTGATGGAATAATTCCGGGTAAAACCGATCTCCTGCACGAGCGGATGCAGGATCCGGTAATCCGCTTCCCGGTCCGCGCCGGCGAGGCCGAAGTAGGTGTGCGACACTTCGTCAATCCGCAGGCCCGCTTCGTGCAGGGCGCCTTCCGCGGCTGCACGGATGCTTTGCGCGGCCAAGGCCTTTTCAATCTGGTGATTCCCGTTGCCGCCGATGCCTTTGCCAAGCACGTTGCCGAGGTCATCGGTCAGCAGGGCGTATGTTTTTGTTCCTCCCCCATCGATACCCAAGTAGTAAGTCAATGGTCGTCACTCCTATATATAAGGATGTATGTGTCTCGTATACGATTTAGTTGTTCAGGACGTACCTTCTAGTGTCTTAACGGTTGATTCTCTCACGATGAGCTCAGGGTCGATCCGCACGTTGCCTCCGCGTTTCATCGTATTATCCATGCGTTTCAGCAGCATATCCGCCGCGGCCAGACCAATCCGGTCGGCGGGCTGGCGAACTGTCGTCAGGTACGGGTGGAGCTTGGATGAAATGTGCTGGTCGTCATAACCGACGATCGCCACCTGATCCGGAACGCGGATTCCTTCTTCCATCAGGGCGTTGACCACGCCGAGCGCGATATTGTCGTCGCCTGCGAAGACGGCAGAAGGAAGACGTCCTTCGCGCAGCCATTTCCGGCAGATGTCATAACCAAAATCGATTTCAAAATCACCTGTAACCATCTCGAACGGGTCCAGGCTTCTTTCCTTCAGTGCCTGCAGGAAGCCGCTGCGGCGCTCCCGCGTACTGCGGAACATATCATGCCCGCTCAGGTGCGCGATCGAGGTATGGCCGAGATCAAGCAGATGCTTGGTGGCGGCATAGCCGCCCTTGTAGTTGTCTATCGTGACGGAAAAGGCATCGTTCTCCGGCTTCTGGTTATCGATCAGAACATAAGGGATGTTGCGGCGTTTCAGTTCCACGATATAGTTGTCTTCTTCCATCGGCGAGAGCAGAATCAGTCCGTCCACACGGTCCTCCTGGATCAGGTAATGGGCTTCGTCCGAGCCGATGCCGGTCGATACCGACACCGCAAGGAAATAACCGTGGAGCGCCAGCACCTCATTCAGTTCCTTCACGACAGCATCGAAGAAAGAGTCCTGGAGGGTGGTCACGATGAGGCCGACGATGCCTGTCTTGCCGCGGGCCAAGCTGCGGGCCGCCGCATTCGGACGGTAGTCAAGCTCTTTGATGGCGTCGAGTACTTTTTGTCTATTTTTTTCGCGGACGGTTTCGGCGCCATTAAGCACTCTCGAGACCGTCACGACGGATAATCCTGATTTTTTTGCTACATCAAATATGCTAACCTTCATTGTATATTCTCCTTGCGGCAGATTTTCCGTACAATTTACATCCACTTAACATTAGTATACATGTACGGAGGCCCGGCCGCGAAGCTAATTTAACAGATGCACCGCCCCTTTCGGGACGGTACAAAACTAACGCTTAACGTTTGATGATCTCCATGACTTTTTTCTGGATCGTCGGCATGACTTCCTCGACGGTTTTGTGCCCCGTATCGATCGGCTGCATCTCGTTGATGAACATGTCGTTGATTTGCGAATAGTTCGTGATCAGGTGATTATAAGACTCGAAGCCGTATTTAACCGCGCCCTCGTATACCTTTTTCACATCCTCCGGATCGATGCCGTCAAAATGCTTGTAATAAGCTTCGGCCGCTTTCGTATTGACAGGCGGGTTGCCGCCGCTCAGTTCGATGGATTTCTCCTGAACCTCTTCGCTGACCAGGTACTTGATCCATTCAAAAGCTTCCTTCGGATGCTTGGAGCCCTTCAGAATGAGCAGCGGGTCGACGAACAGCACGCTGCGGATCTTATCATTGCCGCCGGCTGGAACTGCAGCTACGCCGACCTTGAACGGGAAGTCGTTGGAGCCTGCGAGGCTCCAGGAGCCGCTGACGGTCATGCCGAGCTTGCCGGTAACGAACGCGTCGCCGTTTTGGCCGGCTACGCTTTTGCTCCATTCCGTCGTCGGGGAAACCTTATCCTTCAGAATCAGATTGAACAGCTTGTTGTACGTCGCGATCACTTCCGGCGAATCGAAATGCGTCTCGGAAGGCACGCCGCCGTTGGTCCAAGTATCTTGGGAATACGGCTCGACCCCGAAATACAGCGGGCGCATATCGCGTTCGGACCAGGTGAAGTCGACGCCGTACTGCGTTTTGGCGATGTCGTCGGAGACATGCGTCAATTTCTTCGCGTCTTCGACCATTTTGTCGAACGTCCAGCTCTTGTCTTCGTAATCGCTTGGAGGGTATGCAACGCCCTCAGCATCGAACATGTCCTTGTTGTACAGCATCAGCGTGACATACATATTGACCGGAATACCGTAAACATGGTCCTTTACGGTGTAGATTTTCATCAGGTCCTCGGGGATGCTGTAGTCGGATGCTTTGAATCCGTCTTCCTTAATAAGGTCGTTCATGTCGAGCAGCATGTCTTTGTTGAAATACTCTGCAAAACCACCGTAGCCATAGTGGCTCGTTACGTCTGGTGTTTTGCCGCCGGCGATCAGCGTCTGCAGCTTGCTGTCGAACTGCTCGTAAGGAGCCTTTTCGATTCGGACCTTGATGTTCGGGTGCTTGGCTTCAAAGTCCGGAACCAGCTTCTCAATAAACGTACGGTCTTCCGAATCCATGGTGTAATGCGTAATGGTGACCTGCTCGCCCGAGGATGCGGTTTTGGAGCTGTCGCCTTCACCTGCCGGAGCCACGTCTCCCGCCGATTTACCGCCGCTGCAGCCGGACAAGGCCAATACGACGAGCATGCTGGATGCGAGCAGTAACGCAAAAGTCTTTTTGATCCTTCTCTTTTTCATGAACTACATTCCCCCATTATTCAAGTTTGGTTGCCGCCGCTGCGGCGGTGTCTTTACTTGATGCCTGTAAGTACAATTCCTTCCACAAAGCGCTTCTGGGCTATCGCAAACAGGGTGACGATCGGCAGCATGGCAAGCACCGAGGCGACCATGAGCAGATGCCACGGCGGAATGCGGAACCGCGACGAGGTGAAAGAAGACATACCGACCGGAAGCGTGAATTTATCCGATGAGCTTAAGTAGAGCACGGGTGTAAGAAGGTCATTCCAGCTGTAGATGAAAGCAAAGATGGCAACGGTCGCCAGGGCCGGCCCGGACAGCGGCAATGCGATCTGGCGCCACATCCGCAGCTCGCTGCACCCGTCGATGCGTCCTGCGTCAAACAGTTCATCCGGCAGCGTCGAGAAGAACTGGCGAAGCAAAAAGATGTTGTATGCCGAGCCGAAGAAAGCAGGAACGATTAGCGGCAGAAATGTGTCGATCCAGTTCAGCTTGGAAAAGAGAATGAACTGCGGAATCATGATCGCCGGATACGGCAGCATCATGGTGCTGAGCATCAGCATGAACCACAGGTTGCTGCCCTTGCCCCGGTATCTCGCGAAACCGTAGCCCGCGAGCGCTGACGACAGCAGGGTGCCGACTACGGTCAACACGCCGATGATGAGGCTGTTCATGTACATTTGGCCGAAGTTCAGCGTTTCGAAAATTTCCTTGTAATTGCTCCACTGCCAGGACTCCGGCAAAAAGGTCGGAGGAAACTTGAGCAGTTCCTTTTTCGATTTCAGAGAGGTCGAGACCATGAAGAACAGCGGCAGGAGCATGAGAAAGGTGGTTACCAGCAAGGCAATGAAGCTTGCGATGCTGACGGCGTCGATTTTGCGCCGGCGTTTCTTCATTGAAGCCGAAGCCGAAGGGCCGGCAGCCGGAATCGTACTCATCTACGTCCGCCTCCTTCATAGTGAACATAACGGTTCGAGAATTTCATGATGAGCGCCGTAAACAGCATGACGACGATCAGCAGCACCCACGCGAGAGCAGAGGAGTAGCCTGCCCGATATTCCTTGAAGGCGCTGGTATACAGGTTGTAAACGTAGAACCAGGTCGAGTAGTTCGGACCGCCCTGGGTCATGACGTAGGCCTGCGTAAATACCTGGAAGGAGTCGATGACACCCATGATCAGCTGGAACAAAAGCACCGGCGAAATCATCGGGAGCGTCACATTCAGGAAAATCCGGAAGCGTCCCGCACCGTCAAGCTTGGCGGCTTCCACCAGGCTTGCAGGTACACCCTGAAGTCCGGCAAGGAACAGGATCATGCCGGAGCCGGCCGTCCAGAAGGACATGATCATCAGTGCGTACAGGGCATAATCCGGGCTCATGAGCCAGGATGGGCCGCTGATGCCGAACCAGGAGAGCACGTAGTTGAACAGGCCGATCGACGGATTAAAGATCCAGTACCACAGGAGCGACATCGCGACGCCGGAGACCATGCTCGGAAAATACATGGCGGTCCGGAAAAACCCGCGGAACGGTATTTTCGTATTGAGCAGGAGCGCGAACCCGAGCGCCAGCAGCAGCTGGATCGGCACGCTGATGAACGTATACCGGACCGTGACGACTACGGATTTCCAAAACAGGTCATTGTGGAACATTTCGGTGTAATTCGCGAGTCCGACATATTGGGGCGGATGGATAATGTCATAATCCGTGAAACTGTAATAGAGCGATGACAGAATCGGGTACAAGGCAAAAACCAGGAACCCGATAAGCCATGGAGCAATGAAGAGATACATGTAAAATGTCTGCCGCCGGCTTTCGCGATGGGTCACGGAAACACCAACCTTTCTATTTGGTATAAAATTATAACGCTTTAACTTTTAAAGTGAAATTACCCTATAATAAAAGGTTTCATGAGATGTAATATGTATGAAAGTTAAAGTGCTTTAATTTATTATCCGGCCTGATGACATTATCATAGAGGATGGTTTCTCAATTATCAACTGTTTTTTTTGTATTGCTGTAAGCGCTGTCTAATGTGCAGGAATCGGTGCTTGTCGAGGAGGCTTGCCAAAGGCTTATTCTGTAAGGGCTGAGCCGTTTATGAGGAGTCGATGAAAAAGAATGAAATTTCTTTCAATGAATTTTCGTAAAAGGACTGTATTTTCAGTTGAAGTGTGCTAACATACCCTTGTTTTAAGTTTATTTTACAGGGAAGCAAGGTGATTTCTGACTTATGACCGCACATGTCAACGAGTCGTCCAAACAGTCAGAAGCGGGACGTCTCAGCCTGGTTCGCTTGACTTGGCCGATCTTTCTGGAACTGTTTCTGTTCATGCTGATGGGCAGCGTGGATACGTTCATGATCAGCTCGGTGTCGGATGACGCCGTGTCCGGCGTAGGCGCAGCCAACCAGATTATTTCCATAGCCATTCTATTGCTTGAAGTCATCGGCAGCGGGGCCGCGATCGTCGTTGCCCAGTATCTGGGATCGAAGAAACGGCTCGAGGCGGCGCAGGTAACCGGTAACGCGCTCACGCTCAATCTGGCCGTCGGCCTGATTCTCAGCATTATTTTCCTCGGGCTGGGCGGATATATGCTGCAGCTGCTGAACGTGCAGGGGGAAATTTTAGATTATGCGCAGTCGTATATGCGGATCGTCGGGGGCGGCATTTTTCTGCAGGCTCTGATCAATGCGCTGGCTGCAACGATACGCACGCACGGGTTTACCAAAGAAACGATGCTGGTATCCCTTTTCATGAATATACTGCATGTGGCCGGCAACTATTTGCTGATTTTCGGTCACCTGGGCTTTCCCGCGATGGGCGTGGAGGGCGCAGCTATCTCGACGGTGTTCAGCCGCCTGATCTGTCTGCTCGTGTTCTTCTGGCTGATGTACCGCGTGATGGAGGTCCGGGTGGAGTGGAATTATTACATCCGCCTGTCCAAGGAATATGTCCGCAAGATTTTGAGCATTGGCATCCCCTCGGCTTTTGAAAATATCGTGTACCAGATCTGCCAGCTGACCTTTACGCTGTACGTGACCTATCTGGGGTCGGAAGCGATGGCTACGCGCCAGTATGCGAGCAATATCTCGATGTACATTTATTTGTTCAGCATGGCAATCGGGATGGGGACGGCGATCATGGTCGGTCACTATGTCGGCTCTCGCCGCAATCAGGATGCGTATACCCGGGTATTCCAAAGCGTAAAATGGGCTCTGGCCGCTACCGTCGTCATCGACCTCATCATCATTGCGTTCCGGGTACCTTTAATGAACCTGTTTACCGATAATATGGCGATTGTCCGCATGGGCGCGCAGGTGATACTGCTGAGCATCCTGCTGGAAACGGGACGGACGGTCAACATCGTTATCATCAACTCGCTCCGCGCGTCGGGCGATGCCCGGTTCCCGGTATATATGGGGCTGATCTCGATGGTGTGCATGTCGCTGCCGCTCGGATACTTTCTGATCTTTCGCCTTCACCTCGGCCTGGCCGGGGTCTGGCTCGCGATTGCCGCGGATGAATGGACGCGCGCCGTCATCATGTATTTCCGCTGGAGAAGCCGCGCATGGGAGCGTCATGCACTCGTAGGGCCGGTGGAATCCGTTTCGGAGCCCGTGCCGTTACCCTCACCATCGGCCTAGGGACAATTGAAAAAGCATTGCCTGGTGCCGGTCTTCGGATCGGCATCTTCTATTTTTAAATTTGTGAAAATGAAAGTAACAAAATGAAAGTTTTTGTTTTATTACATTGCGATGAGGTTACATACAAAGGGTCAGGACGTTACAAAGGAATCATTACACAGACATAAGGAGTAAGGAGGAATTTATTATGACTGACCAATTTCAAATGCAGGATCCTACGAAGCAGTACCCGAAAGCGGGGCCTGAATACCAGCAAAAGCAAAGCGAGCCAGGTTTGCAGCAGGAGATGACTCCCGTACCGGATTGCGGAGAGACGACTTACCGCGGTACCGGACGCCTCGCGGGGCGCAAGGCTATCGTGACCGGCGCGGACAGCGGCATCGGCCGGGCCGTCGCGATTGCCTTTGCCCGCGAGGGAGCAGACCTTCTGCTGTCCTATAAACCGGAAGAAGAAGCCGATGCCCGCCAGGTGGTGAAGCTGGTAGAGGAAGCAGGGCGTAAGGCGGTGGCCATGCCCGGCGATCTGAAGGACGAAGAATACTGCCAAGCGCTGGTGACTTCGGCTGTGGAGCAGCTCGGCGGATTAGATATATTGGCCAACGTGGCCGGCAAGCAGCAATATGCGAACGAGATCGCCGAATTGACGACCGAGCAGTTCGACGAGACGTTCAAGACGAACGTTTACGCGATGTTCTGGCTGTGCAAGGCAGCCATACCCCACATGCAGCCCGGAAGCAGCATCATCAATACAACGTCCATTGAGGCGTACAAGCCTTCGCCGATTCTGCTGGATTATGCCACGACGAAAGCATCCATTAACGCTTTCAGCAAATCCCTGGCACAGCAAGTTGCGAGCAAGGGCATCCGAGTGAACGCTGTGGCGCCCGGACCCGTATGGACGCCTTTGCAGGTGGCCGGCGGACAACCGACAGAAGTGCTGAAAGAATTCGGCTCGCAGACGCCGATGGGCCGTCCCGGCCAACCATCCGAAATGGCCCCGGCATTCGTATTCCTGGCCAGTCAGGAATCCAGCTACGTCAGCGGCGAAACGCTCAATGCCAATGGTGGCATGCCAACGCCTTAATGGCTAACGGCGCTTAGAAGAAGACTGATCTTCACGTTAAGGTGAAGATCAGTCTTCTTGTCGTCTATTCGGGTTGCAACGGGAAGCATGCGGTTATATAATGTATATATAGAAGTTACAGTTAAAGGGCAGGGGGAATCCTGTTTTTCTTTTTTGGATATACTGTGTTTGAAATAGTATCAGTTTTAATATGCCAAACCGACTCTAGAGGAGGATATTCACATGAAAATTGAAGTATGGTCCGACTTTGCATGCCCATTCTGCTATATCGGTAAGCGCCGGTTTGAAGCGGCTCTGGAGCGCTTCGAGCACAAGAATGAAGTGGAAGTGGTATTCCGCAGCTTCGAACTGGCACCGGACGCGCCGCGCCACAACGACCAAAGCATGCACGCCATTTTGGCAGCCAAGTACGGTATGAGCCTGGAGCAGGCCAAAGCGACGAACGACAACATGGCCGTGCAGGCGAAGACCGTGGGGCTGACTTACCACATGGATACCATCAAGCCTACGAATACATTTGATGCCCACCGCTTAACGCATTGGGCTGGTGAATCCGGCAAGCGCTACGACATGACGGAGCGACTGTTCAAGGCTTACTTTACAGATTCCGAGCATCTTGGAGACCGTGCTGTGCTGGCACGCCTCGCCGGGGAAATCGGACTCGATGCGAAGGCCGCAGCCGACATGCTCGAGAGCAATGCTTATTCAGAGGATGTCCGCGAGGATGAAAGCCAGGCGTCCAAGCTGGGCATTTCAGGCGTTCCGTTCTTCGTGGTGAACCAGAAGTATGGCATTTCCGGCGCTCAGCCGGAGGACGTGTTCGTAGATGCGCTCGAGAACATTTGGAAGGAAGATCATCCGCTGACGATGGTCGGCGGATCGGATGATCTGGCCTGCCAGGACGGATCCTGCGCGCTGCCTGCGGATAAAGATTAATCGAAACGCCTATCAAAAAGAGACTGCACCACCAGGTTTGCTTTTTTAGCCTGGGGGTGGACAGTCTCTTTTTTTACCCTAATAGGGTATTTAATCTACCATGTGCGCTAATCGATGGTTTTGGTCATGGATCGGAGCAGCTCGAGACCGATCTCGTCGACATGCCTTTTCTGCGCCCGGAGCAGAGAGAAGGATTTTAGCGCATAGCTGCCGTTGTTCGAAAGAACGGTGACGGCCAAATTCTTCTCCCGGTGAAAGCCGATGAAGCTGCTTGATCCGTACGTGCCGCCGTTATGCCAGTGCATGCGGTCATGGTAGACGCCGGAGCGTATCATCCACCCGAGGCTGGACTCTTCATTGCGGCGGAGCCGGAGTCTTGGTCTTTGGGCCTCCTTCATAGCAGCCATGATGGACGCGGATCTTGATCCGGCGCCCGCATTCGCTTGGGCGAACTGTAGCAGGTCCCGTGCGGTGGTGAGCAGCCCTCCCGCGCCTTCCAGCACGCCGACGTTCCAGTGAGGAACTTCTTTGCCGTTCGCGGTGTAGACGGGCAGAAGCCTTGGCTGCTGAGCAGCGCTGAGCGTAAATCCGGTGTCTTCCATAAAGAGAGGCCGGCAAATTTCGTCTTTTACCAGTTCCTCCAGCGGACGGCCGGTACAGCGCGCCAGAATATACCCGAGCAGCCCTGCGCCAAAATTGGAATACTCGAAGCGTCCCGCAGAGGCGGGCCGGCATTTAAGCACATCCTTCAGCAGATGCTCTTCCGTATAATTTTCATAAGGATTGAGCTTGTCCGTCATGACGGATTTCAGTCCCGCGGGAAGGCGGGGAAGACCCGATGTGTGTGCGCCAAGCTGTTCAAGAGTAATCGCGCTGATTTTACGGTTTTTAACGCATTCAGGTATGTATTTGCCGATGGTGTCTGTCCGCTTCAGCTGGCCCTGCTGCTCCAGGATGCACAGCAGCGTCGTCATAAAGACCTTTGTGATTGAAGCCGCTTCATAAATGGCTGATGAATAATCAAACCCCTGCGGCTGGCCATGCCCTAAGTAATAATGGTTTCCGTTTTCCAGAATGCCGATGGTAACGCTGATCGGAGACTGTTTGTCAAAACGCTCCCGCATTAATGCCTCGGCTCTGCTTGTAATCGGATGGTCGGTTGTGATCATGGGTAGGCACCTCCATATATATAATAGACGTGCAATCGAAAGGATAGTTGTTCTCAGGTGGAACTTACCAACCAATGTATTACCCAGCAGACGCCTGTTTGAAGCAATCGACAAAATGAGTCATTTTGCCGAAAATATCCCGAAAAACACACAAAAAATCTAACATTCTGCCCCCGCTTGACCGATATGTGAGGTATGATGTGTTTATCAAAACAGGAATTGGAGGGAATTTACATTGCATAAGAAGCTTCAAAAGATGCTTGTCATGTCACTGGTTATGGTGCTGTGCATGGCATATTCCGGCGTCACTTGGGCGGCTACGACGTCCGAGCTGACCAAACTGGTTCTTTCGAAATCCCAGGTCACCCTGGAGATTGGCGATACGGCATCTGTGACGGCGACGGGCGTGTACAAAGACAACTCAACCGAAAATTTGACCATAAAAGCGAGCTGGAGCAGCAAAAACAATGCGGTAGCGACCGTTTATAACGGTACGATCACTGCGGTGAGCGAGGGGAATTCAACCATTTCCGTCGTTTATGGAAGTGAAACCGAGTCCGTTCAGGTAAACGTGACCAAAAAGGTCAAGGCGCTCACGGTGACAGACCCGGAGAAGAAGCTTGATCTAAAGCTCGGCGACAGTCCGACCATCCATCTGACCGCGACCTACGCGGATAACACGACAGACACGGATGCTTCGAGCAAGGCGGACTGGACCGTGGACAACAGCAGCGTCGTCTCAGTCGTGAATGGCCAGGTGAAGCCGATCAGCTCCGGCACGGCCACCATTACGGCGACCTACGGCAAACAGACGGTATCCATTCCGGTCAGCGTGGAGCTGGTGAAGCGTCTGGACCCGAGCGAGACGCAGGTGTCCATGCTGGCAAGCGAAAAGAAAACCGTGCAAATCACCCTGAAGGCAACCTACCCTGACGGGGAGGTCAAGAAGGACGTAGCAACCCAAGCGAAATGGTCCACAAGCGATCCGAATGTCGCCGATGTCATCAAAGGCGAGATTACCGCTTATGGCCCGGGATCGGCGACGATTACCGCGGAATACGGTACCAAGACGGCCACTATTCAGGTAGACGTGGACAAGACGATTCGACTGCAGGCAAGCCAGCAAAATATTTTTATGCACAGCAACGATACGTTGAAGGACCCCGTGAAGCTGGAGGCGGTGTATCCGGACAAAGACCCGGTGGACATCACCAAAGAAGCCGTTTGGACTTCCAGCAACGAGAAGGTTGCATTCGTGAAGCAGGGCGTGATCACGGCGAACGCGCCGGGCGCAGCGGTCATTACGGCCAAGTACGGCGACAAGAGCGTCACGATTAATGTGGACGTGGATATTCCGCGCAACCTCGATATGCTGGAGAAGGTAGCTCTCAGCCTGACCGGCACCAAAACAAAGCAGCTTGAGCTGACCGCAACCTACGCAAACGGTCAATCCGAGCAGGTACAAAGCAAGGCGGAATGGAAATCAAGCAAGGAAGATATCGTGTATGTCGCGAACGGCATGCTGACAGCCTATAAAAAAGGCGAAGCTGATATCAGCGCCACGTATGGCGGCGTAACCGTAACAACCCATGTTGCGGTGGACATGCCCCTCAAAACCGAGCTTTCCACCAAGAAGCTGTCCCTGAAAGTGGGCGGCGTGTACGAAGCGGGAATCATTCTGGATTACGGCACGGACAAGGCATCGGAAAAGGTAACCGATAAAGCCGAATGGAGCTCGAACAAAGAGGACATTGCCAAGGTTGACGAAAAAGGCGTGATCACGGGCGTGAGCTCGGGCACGGCAACGATTACAGGTAAGTATGACGGCAAATCCTATACGATGACGGTAGAGGTGGGTCTGGTCAGCGAACTGACTTCCCCGCAAAGCCTCATCATCATGTCGACCGGCGACAAGAAGACCATCGACTTGTCTGCGGTGAACGATCCTGAAGCCGCGGAAGGACTGAACCAAAGAGCTACCTGGAAGTCCAGTAATGCTTCGGTAGTAAGCGTCAACGGCGAGGGCGTCGTGACCGGCATGAAGAGCGGCAAGGCGAACATTACTGCCGAGTACGGCGGCAAGAAAGTAACTGTTGCGGTTGAAGTGGATGTCATTTCGAAGATCGAGACAGACGTGGATTTCGTATCCCTGAAGACGGCCGGCAAAGCCAAGGAAAAAACTGCGGAAGTGACGGTGACCGTAACGTTTAGCGACGGTTCGACCAAGGACGTCAGCGACAAAGCGGAATGGAGCACCTCCAATTACAAGGTTGCATCCGTGAACAAAGGCAAGGTTACGGCCGTAGCCAGCGGCAAAACAACGGTGGCGGCAAAATACGGCAACAAAACCGTACGCATTCCCGTGGAAGTCGACATTCTGAAATACCTGCAAACCAATGAAGTCAGCCTGAACATGAGCGTTGGGCAAACGATCAACCTCGTAGCCACCGCCACGTACAATGACGGAAGCGAGTCGAACGTATCCAAGCCGGCGCTGTGGAAGTCTTCCCGCATTCTGACCGCCACCGTGAAGGACGGCGTGGTGAAGGCGACAGGCAAAGGCAAAGCGACGATCACCGTTACGTTCGGGGGCAAGTCGACCCGAGTGATGGTGACGGTGAAATAAAGCATTTGAACAGCATGAAGGAATAAGAAGAGGGTGCCCCCCAGTCATCATAGATGACCGGGGGGCACCCTTTTGAAACAGAACGGTTACCAGATCATAAGAAAAATAATAGCGGCCAGCACAATCCGGTACACGGCGAACGGTATCAGCTTGATGCGGTTGATGAGCTTCAGGAAGAAACGGATGGCGATCAGCGCCACGATAAACGAGCTGATAAAGCCTGCCAAGAAAAACGGCATCATATCCATCGTAAAATACTCCCAGTTCTTCAGCAGCGACAATCCGCTGGCACCGAGCATGATCGGCACGGCCATAATAAACGTAAAGTCGGAAGCAGCCCGGTAGCTCATGCCCATCAGAACCCCGCCGGAGATGGTGGAGCCGGAGCGGGAGAATCCCGGCCACAGGGACAGGCACTGGACCAGGCCGACGCCAAAGGCCTGCCCGTATGTAATCTGGTCCACCGTTTCGGCTTTCGGACGCTTCGGCCGCCATACGTCGGCTGCGATCATCAGGAGCGCCCCGATGACCAGCCCGATCAGCACCGTCCGCGTTGAAAACAGATGCTCGTCAATATAATCATCAAACAGCAGGCCGAGCACGCCGGCCGGAATCAGGCCGACGATGACCTGGGTCAGCTTCAGGCGTCCCTGCGCCCGGCCACCCGAGGCTTCCGGCTTCCTTCTCCGCAAGCCTAGCAGGTCGAGAAACCGGCTCCAGAACACGACGACCACCGCCAGGATCGAGCCCAGCTGAATGACGACTTTAAAGGTATTGGCTACGGGAGAAGCCAGAAACTCCCCAGTCTTCAGCCACATATCGTCCACGATAATCATATGCCCGGTCGATGATACCGGGGCGAACTCCGTCAATCCTTCGACGATCCCGAGGATCACCGCTTTAATCATTTCCATCCAATCCAACGTTTCACAACTCCTTCAGCTTACCTTTCAACCCGCATTCCCCGCGCGCGGCGGAGGTACAGGAACAGCACACATACAATAACCAGGCCGATCACGGCGTAGGCGGTATGCGAATACACGTCCATATAGTGCAGAATGCTCTCCCAGGAATCTCCCAGGGCAGCCCCCAAGTACACGAGCACCGTGTTCCAGATCAGCGTCCCGACGGTGGTAAAGAGCAGAAACAGACCGAACTTCATCCGGGCCATCCCGGCCGGAATCGAGATCAGGGACCGCACGAGCGGAATCATCCGGCAGAAGAACACCGTAAAGTAGCCGTAACGGCTGAACCACTTCTCAGACTTGGCGATATCGGAGGATTTGACCCGCAGGATGCGTCCCCATTTGGCCACGATCCGCTCCAGGCGGTTCACATCCAGCAGCAGGCCGATGCCGTACAGAATGACGGCTCCGATCACGGAGCCGACTGTAGCCGCCACGATGACGCCCGGAATGGTCAGATGCGATTTCGTTGTCATAAAGCCCCCGAACGTAAGGATCAGCTCCGACGGAATCGGGGGAAATATATTTTCAAGGGCAATAATGAGCGCAATACCGACATAACCGAACTGTTCCACGACGCTGGTAATCCACTGCTCCATGGAATTCCCTCCCATACGGTTTATAGTGAAGCCCTGCGTTAGATCAGGGTCTTTCTTACGTTCCGCAAATAGTTGTAACGGATAAAGAAAAAGTACGCCACCTGGGCCGTAACGAAGCACGCCAGCACCGCCCCCATTTCCCAAGCGATGGAAAGATAATAGAAGCTTTGCAGCGCCATAAAAGCGAAAATACTGTGCAGAGCAGCTAGTAATATCGGCACGAAAAAGAGCATCGCAAGCTGTCCTGTCACGATCCGGTTCAACTCCCGGTCCGTCAGTCCCATCTTGGCCATCGTGTCGTATTGGCGCCGGTCGTAGTCCAGGTCCGCATAGAGGCGGAAATACAGGAAGCTGCCCGCCGCGATAAAAAACACCGTCCCCACCAGCAGCGCTGCAAACAGCATCGCCCGGTAAGACGTCATTTGCGTCACATACAGCGTGCCGCTCACCGTCATCGCGTACGGCTGTCCGGCGTCATACCGGACTTCGCCGCGCGGCGCGAGCCGCTCTCCGAGGCCCAGCGTACGCTCGAAATCGTCCACGTAGAATCCGGTATACCGGTCCACTGTCACGGGAGACGTCAGACGGTCAAACAGGCGGTCGCTGACCACGAGGCCGCTGAAGTCGCCCTCCCGCTTCCATTTCATTTCCCGCAGGACATGCTCAGGCACGGGTACCCGCGACGTGTACCCGATCTCCCGGATTTGCAGCCTCTCTTCCGCCAGCGTATAGACCTCCATCTCCCGGATCCGGGTGTAGGTACGGTCGCGCTCGGAACTGATCATCACCAAGGAGTCAATGCCTTCCAGCGGCTTCTCCAGGTCGCTGTCCCCGGCGGCTTCCACCGCCTGCTTGTAGCTGGAATAAGAGATGACCGGAAGCAGCGCGCTGTCCCCTTCGCCGGCTGGCAGGCCGACCTGGATGTTTTTGACCGGAAAGCTGACGATTGCCGGACTTTGCCCCTTCGCACGAAGTTCGTCCTCAAGCTGCCGCACGTGCTGCGCTTCCAGAGGATTTCCGCCCTTGGACAGATAGCTGACCGCCGCCGGGTAGTCCTCCCGGAACTGGCCGGAGAGCGTATTAATGGAAGTAAACACCCCGACAGCACAGAACGAAACCGTCGAAATGATCGTCACCATGAACAGCATGTTCGCGTTGTCTTTGAGCCGGTACGCCAGATTGGATACCGTCACGATATTCGTCTTTTTCCAGAAAAAGAGCCTCCGCTTCTGCAGCAGCCGGACGACCCATACGCCAAGCTGGGTGTACAGGAAATACGTGCCGGCGATGGTCATAATGACGACCGGAAGCATGCGGATGTAGATCGTATTCACCGTGGTCGTCGCGGCCAGCGCATAGGATGCAAGCAGCAGCACGGCCGCCAGCAGCGACTGGATGCCCGACGTCCGCGGCGGCGTCTTCGGCCTTTGCCCGGACTGAAACAGCTCGATGAGCGTCCGGTTCCAGAGCATGACGGAGGTGCAGACCGAAATCAGCAGAAACAGCAGCACGAATGCGCCCGCCGTCAGCGCCAACGCCTGCCAGGGCAGGTAAAACGGAATCGGCGCCATTCCGAAGGAACGGGAGCCGATCATCAGAAAGAGCTTGCCTGTGATGAGGCCGGCGGCCATACCGGTCAGGATGGCCCCGAGGCCGATCAGCATGTTCTCCATCAGGACCATCCGGTTCAGCTGTCCCTTGGTCATGCCGTGCATCAGTAGAATCCCGATCTCGCGCTTGCGTGAGGTCAGAAAGGAGCCTACCGAATACAGCACAAAGAAAAAGGAGAACAGATACATGATGCATTCGGCGGTGATCATCGTCTGCATCACGATCGGGTAAATCAGCTGCCCGCGGATATAGGGGCTGAACAGGAACAGGGCGCAGATGAAGAAGATCATGACCGAGAAGGCGCTGCTGAGAAAATAAGCCGCATAGGTCCGTTTGCTGCGGGCGACGTTTCTATAAACGAACTGTAGAAAGGACACGGTTGTCTCCCCCCAGCAGCGACAGCATGTCGATGATTTTCTGGAAAAACGCCTGCCGGCTGCTGCCCTGATAGATTTCGTTATAGAATTTGCCATCCTTGATAAAAATGACCCGGTGGCAGAAGCTCGCCGCGACCGGATCATGGGTCACCATCAGCACCGTCGCTTGCTCCTGCCGGTTCATCTGATCCAGCGTCTCCATGACGTCCTTGGACGCCTTGGAGTCGAGATTGCCCGTCGGCTCATCCGCCAGAATCAGCGAAGGCCGGTGGATCAGCGCCCGTGCGATGGCCGTCCGCTGCATCTGTCCCCCCGAAATCTCGTAGGTGCGCTTGTCCAGAATCCCGCGAATGCCGAGCTTCTCCGCCACTTCCTCCAGCCTGCGCTCCATCTCCCGTACGGGCATCCCGTCCAGCGAAAGGGACAGCACAATGTTCTCCCCGACGGTCAACATATCGAGCAAATTGAAGTGCTGGAACACGAAGCCCAGCTCGCGTCTGCGGAACAGCGCGGTCTGTTTGCGGCTCAACTGATGCGGGTTGGTCCCGTTAATCCAGACTTCACCGGCCGTCGGCTCGTCGATGGTCGCGATCACGTTAAGCAGCGTGGTCTTGCCACTTCCCGAGGGGCCCATCACGCCCACGAATTCCCCGGCGGACACCGCCAACTGGATATGGTCGAGCGCCTGCAGCGGTACGCGTCCTTCATAGATTTTCGACAAATGCTTCACTTCCAGAATCGTCACGTGCTTCAGGCTCCTCCGCTTTGATTTCCTGTCATAGGTTTATTATAGGCAGTGTCTGCTTCAGCTTGCCATCGCGCAACATTACACTAGCTTACACATTTGTAAGCTTGAACCTGATCCGGACGGTCGTTCCCCGTCCCTCTTCCGATTCGATCTCGACGCCGTGTCCCATGCGACTGCAAATCTGCTGGACCAGGTACAGCCCCATCCCGGTCGATTCCTGGTACAACCGGCCGTTCTCGCCGGTAAAATACGGGTCGAACACGCGCGGCAGATCACCCTGCGGAATGCCGATGCCCTCGTCCTGGATGTCCAGGACCGCCTCGCTGCCGCTCGGGTATCCGCGGAACCGGATTTGCCGGTGCTCCTCTCCTGCGGAATACCGGACTGCGTTCGTGACCAGCTGGGTCATGACAAAGGACAGCCACTTCTCGTCTGAAGCGATCCGAAGGGGCCGTTCGAACTCGATGACAGGAAAAATGCGACTCCGTATAAACAGCCGGCGCTGGGAGGACGTCACCGAACGCACCACCCGCTCCAGATCCAGCTCTTCGACATAAAAGTCTTTTTCGAACGTGTCGAGCCGGGCGGTGTACAGCACCATGTCCAGCCCCTTCCGGAGCCGGTCGAGCTCATCACCGATCGCGGTGAACTCTTGCTTGTCCTGATGCTGGATGATCAGATGGATGACTGACACAGGCGTCTTCATCTGATGCACCCACTGGTTGATGAATTCAATATGGGAATCGAGTTTGTGCTTATACTGCTGCAGCTCGGTTTGATAGCGGCGGTACTGCCCCTTGATCAGACGGTGCAGGCTCAGGGACAAGGGGGTCTGTTGCTTGTTGTTCAGCAGCTCTTCCGTCGTCGGGGACGGCGCGGACAGCCGCACATAGAAGGTCCGGTTGCGCCAGTATCGGATCAAGAGGTACCCGGCGAGCAGGAAGCTGCTGAGCAGCGCCGCATATAGGCTGACCTCGGCGTTCCGGTACCCGTCGAGCCGGTACACCAGCGTGATGAGAAATAATTGCAGAATATAAAGGGCGATAAGCGGGGCCTGGTCTCTCAGATACAGCTTCATGCTTCACCCTCCCAGTTTGGAAGCAGCCGGTAACCTTGGCCCCTGACGGTCTGGACAGCATCCTGCACGCCGAGCCCCGACAGTTTTTTGCGGACGCGGGTGACGTAGACGTTCAGAGTGTTGTCATCCACGAACGACTGGTCGTCCCAGATCCGGTCCAGCAGCCGGTCGCGGCTGACGACCTGCTCCGGGCGGGTCAGCAGTTCCTCCAATATTTTGGCTTCGGTAGGGCTGAGCTCCACCTTTTGCCCGTTCAAGGTCAGAGAGAGCCGGTCCACGTCCAGCGTAAGCCCTGAGACGGTGACGGACCGCGTCTGCTGGGATGCGGCATACGAACCGTACGCCCGCCGAAGCTGGCTGCTGATTTTGGCCACGGCGATTTCATAATCGAACGGCTTGGTCAAATAATCGTCCGCCCCGTTTTCCAGCGCCATGACCTGGTCCATCTTGCCCTCCCGGGCCGATATGAAAATAATCGGGCATGTCGACAGGCCGCGAATTTGCCGACACCAATAGTATCCGTCGTATTTCGGCAAATTGATGTCGAGCAGCACCAGGTGAGGATCGTAGCTCCTGAAGTCGCTCAGAACCGATGCGAAATCCGTCACAGAACGCGTGTCATATTCGAATTTATGCAAATGCTCCTCCAGCAGGCTGACAAGCTTCTTGTCATCTTCGACAATGAAAATTTTAAACATGGCGTAAAATCTCCTTTGGAAAAGGTAAGGTATCTTCTCAATTATTTGGTATTGTATCATGTACGGCTTTCCGGGCCGAATTCAAGGCTGGAATTCCATAAAAAAGGTGCCCCAAAAGTCATTATAGATGACTGAGGGGCACCTCTTTTTCGGGGAGTATTGATTTAACATAGCACAGTAGCGGTGGGCGAAATCGATCTGAAAAAGCGTAGTGGTCGCCTAAAACTTTCCGGAGGAAAATTGCTTCGGAAGTTAACGCCTTTGTCTCCGAATTTATACCTTTATGAAAGGATAGAATCAAGAAATTTGGGGGCGGGCAGCGATCGTAAGAACGATCCGTCACCGAAGCGGGCTTTCATGCTCGAAAGGGGGCTCACTCCATATTCTCCACATCGAACACCGGCAAGCTGACCAGCTCGCCCAATTGATCCCCGTTCGGATACACGTCCTCAAACTGGCTGAACAGGCCGGTCACGGTCACGCTCATGCCGTCGTAGAACGTATAGCTTCCGTGCAGCTTGACGTAAGAGTCGCCCATTTGTGCCAGAGCATCGCCTTCGCCGCCATAAATGACATAGCAGGTAAAGCGGACCTTTTCGTTCGAGTGTCCGAGCAGGTCGGTGACGTCAATGTCGATATAGTCCTTTTGATATCCCGTGAACTGGTAGCTGTCGCCCTGGCGCATATATATGGCTTTTTGGGTGCTGTCGCCCTCTGCGCCACTTGGATTCGCAACGAACAGAGATTTGTCGGCCTGAACTTCATAGCCGTCCGCTTCGAATAGGAACAGCTGGGTCATATCGCTCTCATGGACCTCATAAGCTGCATAAAGCGCTTGTCTTTCGGCTGATTCCCCTTCCACGAGAATGACTGGTGCCGTGCTCGTGCTGAGCGATTTCTCGATGGAAATCTGCCGGATGTTCACGTTCGCCGGGAAATCATGCGTGCTCAGCAGCTGCACCGATTCATCCTCGTTCATTCTTGCAAAATAAACCGCGTTGCCTTCATCCGAGCCGATGGCATAAGCGCTGCCGCCGAAACGGTTGCCGCCGCCGCTGACGTGGCTGTAATTTTTTGTGAGGTCGGTTTGCTGCAAAAGTCTCAGCGGATCATGCACCGTCCAGGCCAGCTTGGCCTTTTTCACTTCTTCAGTGGTGTCCTGGTAAGCGGCGAGCGCCTCATAGATGGCGATGGCTCCTTCATAGTCGTTGTTTTTTACTTTTCGCTGCGCCGAGGCGATCCATTTGCGGATCTGACGGTCGATCCCGCTCAGCAGGGCGGATTTGACTCCTGCGCTCTTCGCGTATGCTGCATAGGCTTTGGCATGAAGAGCATAGTTGGCGGGCTGGTCCCCGTCCACATCCTTTTTCAGAATGATATCTGCCAGTTCTTCCGTCTTGTTCTTCACCCATGGAGCCTTCAGCTTGCGGCCATCGTACTGACCCAGGAGCGATTCTGACAAGCTGAGCATATCGGTGAACTTGCCCCCTCCGGCCAGCTTGGCCAGCAGCTTCTCGTCGAAGTCCTTGAACTTCGCGTTCAATTGTTTGGTTTTCTCGTCTGTACCGCCGTAAAATGCGTCCGGAATAGCCAGCAGATTCCACTTGGGCGCGGCTTCGTCGGTTTGTGCCTGGGCTAACCGGTCCTCCAGCTGATTGTAGAACTGGGCCTTGAACTGCTGAAAGTAGCGCGTGATATCGTCGGATAGCCCGAAGCTTGCCGAGATTTCCGGGTAGTAAACGGCGAACCGGTCCCCCGTGCCCATGTATTGGTTCTTCGTGCTCTGCAGCTCGCCATATACCTGAAGGAAGCCGGTAAAGTCCTGCCCGGAGCCCGTGCGCTCCGCGCGCTGGTCCAACTGGCCCAGCGTCTGCTTCATCATGGTGATCGGCGCGAGCTCGCGCAGGCGTTCCGCAATCTGTTTCTCCTTATAATGAATGGACGTATTGCCCGCCGCCTTTTGGTACCATTCCTCCGCTCGGAGGAGATCCTTTTGATCGTAGTAACGTCCGGCCTCGTCGACCCAGGCCATCTTGCGGTTGATGTCGACTCCCTTGAGAACGATCAGGACCAGAATGGCGATACACAATAAAATCAGAAGATTACGCAGGGTTAGCGTACGTTTTATCGTCATATATTTATGGCCTCTTTAATAGAATTTGGACACATGGCTTAATCCCATTTCTGAAACTCGGGATCCCAACGAAACTTTTCGTTGTATATGGCTGAGACTTCATCGCGCAGCCCGTTCCAGGTCTGGTTCGGATGGCGCCGCACCAGCTGGTATAACCGCAGGTAACGTTCCCTTGGCATCTGCCTCGCATAGCGGAGAAGGAATTCGGGATAGGCATCCACGTATTTCTTCATCCGTACGGCGGCCCCGGCCACCGATGCCATGATGCCGGCGCCGTCCTTCATGCGGAGAATTTCCCGCTCATACCTTAGCACGTATCGGATAGCGCTGCCTTTGATCAGCTCGCGTTTGATTTTGGCCAGTTCACCGATATATTCCGCCAGGGCAGGCTCGAAGTCTTCGAGCATTAACGGCTCGAGCTCAAGCTCCATGTCCTTGCGCAGCACGAACGTCTGAAGCAGCATGATCTGCTGCAGGCGGATGCGGTCATTATGCACGATCGTGGCGATTTCCCGCAAAATTTCGTATCCGAGCTGTTCATCGTCCTTGATCGCAGCGGATGCCGTGGTGAGATTCAGGTAAATGCCTTCGATGATGCGGCGCTCGCTGTTTCGGAGCAGCTTGTCGAGATGCCTTCTCGTCTGGGTGTCCAGCATCTTGCGCTGAATCCACCAGAGCAGGACGGTCAGTGCGATCCCGCCCAACAGGCAGAGCACAATTTGCAGAAAGGTTTGGCTGAACAGAACGGCTGCCAAGGTTATCAGCAGAGCGGTGAGGCGCTCGTTCTGCATGGAGCGTTTGGCGTTGATGCGAGCCTGATCCATGACGGGGATGAGCGCATGTTTGCCACAGTTTGCGCATTTATCCTCCCATAGAACGGTAAAAGAGCGGCAATGTTTGCAAACTCTTAACTTTTCATAGGCATATCTTGTCTTATAATAGGGGCGCAGACGCACCGGCTTTTTCTTATTCATGGGCGTGATCCCCCCGCGGGTTGGAAATGGTCAGGAGGGTATCGTCGAGGTCATAGGACGTCGGGGCATTCTTTTGCCGATGAAAGTAGAGGGCAATGTTGATGACTATAAATAGAAACAAAATGCCGAGGCATCCGTATGCAATCATATCCGTAATTCCTTTCCTGAGGTTGTTCATGAATGAAACTGAATTTGGGCCTTATTTCCTATGAGGTCAGGAAGGGCCGTCAACATTGAACTTTGCTGGCTTTAATTATATCATAATATAAAAGTATTGGGAGTTTTTAGTCGGCCTGCAAGCGTGTTGCGGACATCTGAAATATGGAGAATGGCGGTTTCCCTTTATTTAGTTTAATTTTTATAGATGGATTTTATCGTTTCTTAAGATTTTCTTAAGACTTTTTTCCTAGACTGTTATGAAAGCTAATGAAAAATCAGTTCAATTCAATAGAGAGGGAGTTTCGAAAGCTTATGCTTCATAAAAATAAAATAGCACTCTGTCTTTTGCTCGTCGTCCTTCTCGTTTGGCCTTTTGGCGGCCTGGGAGCTTCGGCTGCGGCGGCGCAGCAGTCCTCCCATATCGATGCCGTGCTGGTCATGGACGCAAGCAACTCCATGAAAGCCAGCGATCCGAATCAAATCAGCGGCGAAGCGATGAAAATGTTCATCGACATGCTGTCGACGCAAGGAGACAAGGTTGGCATCGTTTCTTACACGGACAAAATCCAGCGTGAGAAGGCGCTGCTGGAAATCCAGTCCGATGCGGACAAAACTGACCTGAAGCAGTTTATTGACCAGCTTGACCGAGGCGCGTATACGGACATATCCGTCGGCGTAAAGGAAGCGGTGAAGGTGCTGAAGCAGGGCGCCGAACAAGGGCATGAGCCCATGATCGTCGTGCTTGCGGACGGCAACAACGCGCTGGATCCGAAGTCGGGCCGTACGCAGTCCGAGTCTGATCAGGAGCTCAGCCAGTCGGTTCAGGAGGCCAAAGCCGCCGGCATTCCGATTTACACAATCGGCCTGAATTATGACGGCAAGCTGAATAAGAACGCGCTGGCGCAATTGTCGGACCAGACCGCCGGCAAGTCCTTTTCGACGAGCTCGGCCGATGATCTGCCGCAAATTCTGAGCGAAATCTTCGCCAGCCATCAGAAGCTGAAAATCGTGCCGGTGACGGCCATTACGGCAAACGGCAGCTATCAGGAAGTGACCGTTAACGTACCGAACGCGAACGTGCTGGAGGCCAACATCTCGTTGATGTCGGGCAAGCCTGTGGACGTAAAATTAATCGACCCTTCAGGCCAAAGCCAGCCGATTCCGTCAGCGAACGTGCTGCGCTCCAAGTCGAAAACCTACTCGCTGATCAAGCTGCTGAAGCCGGAGCAAGGTGACTGGAAGCTGCAGGTTAAGGGCGTTCCGAAGGATAAAATCGATATCAACCTGATTTTTAACTACGACCTCGAGCTGGACATGGCTCCGCTCAAGTCGACGACCGTCAAGAAGGGTGATACCGTCGACATCAACGCCTATCTCGTCAGCAACGGCCAGAAGCTGCAGAGCAGCGGGCTTTACAATAACATGAACGCGACGTTGATCGTCAAGGATCTCGATTCAGGCGACACCAAAGAAGTGAAGCTTACCAATAAAGGGGACCATTTCGAAGGCTCCTATACCGTGGAAGCGAAGCACCAGTACGAGCTGAAGGCCCGTGCCGAGGAGAAAAGCTTTTACCGGGAAACGAAGCCGGTAACCATCAGTGCAAAGGGGGCAGGGGCAGGCAGCGCTCAGACGCCGGAAGCCGGGAAGGAAGATAAGAAACCTTTTCCAATATGGCCCGTAGTGATTGGTGTTGTTGCCCTGGCCGCATTGGCCGCGGCTGCCTACTTTATTCTGGGGGCGGTCCGGAAGGCGAACAAGGGCTTCGTCGGCCAAATGGTCGTCGAAATCCGCGATGAGAATACCGGGGAGAAGACATACCCGCAGTACAAAAAGCTGACGGCCTTCAAAGGCAAGTTCAACCTGCATCAGCTGCTTCAACTGGCGCCGGAGCTTAAAGAAACGGATAAAGTCATATTTACGCCAGGCAAAAACGACCGCCTGATGCTGAAGAACGGATCGGCCTGCACGATCGAAAAATCGGGCCGGGCCGTGGACGCTGCCCGCGGAGCCGAGCTGAAGAGCGGTGACCGTCTCAGCGTGTCGCTGCCGCAGGTGGATAAGACGATATTGATTGAGTATTTGGTGTAAAGGGTCACGCACATTGTATTTTACCTAGGGAAGCACTCAGGAGGGGAAACGATGAAACCGGTAGTAAGAGAACATATACAACAGCTCGACGTATCGCTTGGCGGAGGGATCGTCAGCGAGAAAATCCGGGTCGACACGATCGACAATCCGATTTTGATTATTGGCCTTGGAGGTACGGGGATCGATGCGCTTTTGCGCCTGAAATACCAGATCAACCGCCGCTTCAAGCTGCCGGAGGACCCGCTCTCCAAGAAGAAGATGGAGAAGCCGTCCAACGTGGAATTTTTGGCTTTCGAAACGAACGAGCAGGATAAGAACAAACGCTACAAGGGCGTCGGGCTGGACTCCATCAACGAGTTCGTCCTTCTCTCCAACGCCGAAATCGGCGGCCTGCTGCAGAACCGCAGCATTTTGGAGCCGTACATCACGGACTGGCTGTCGCCCGAGCTTAGCATTACCGATGGCATGAACGGCGCTGCCGGCGTGCGCCAGGCGGGACGATTGCTGCTGTTCACGAAGATCAATCAGGTCGTGCAGGCGATCGATAAGAAGATCAAGACCCTGTCCGTGGGCACCAACAAAAAGCTGATGGTGTTCCTGTTGACCGGCCTTTCCGGCGGCACGGGCAGCGGCTGCTTCCTGGACATTGCGTACATCGTGCGCGGCATTATCGAACGCGACCACGGGTCCGCGGGCATCGACCGCGTCAACACGCTCGGCTACTTGTTCACCCCGGACGTGAATCTGTCCAACAAGAGTCTGAGCGAGCATACGCGCGAATACATTAAGAAAAACGGCTACGCTGCCCTCAAGGAGCTCGACTACTGGATGAACGTCGATGCCCGCGGCGAGCGCTTCAAGCAGCAGTACGGCAACATATTGACGGTCAATTCGCCGCTGCCTCCGTTTAACCTTTGCCATCTGATTTCGGCTACGAATACGGAGGGTAAGCTGCTGGAAAACGCGTATGACTACTGCATGAACGTCACTGCGGAGAACATTACGAACTTCATGGCCAGCGAGGAAAAGCAGTCGGGCGAGGAATTCGCCATTCATGACTATATCAGCAACATCCGCACGAATATCGCGCAGATGAACAAGGCCTATCCGGCCAACTATGATTACAACATTATCGGTGCCTCCTCCGCGGTATTGCCGATCGAAGAAATGACGACTTACCTGGCATATCGCCTGTTCGGCAAAATGGAAACGATGTTCGAGAAGGCGCCGAGCCAGGAGGACGTGGAGAAGTTCGCCCGCAAGCTGGGCATTGACCTCGACACGATGATGAAGACGTTTGAATCCCGCGTGCCTGAGCCGCTGCCGGGTTACCAGAACAGCGAACGCCTCAGCTACACCAACGTGGTCAAGAACCAGGTCATCAACATGGATACGGAGCTGGAGCAGAACTTCCTGGCCCGTGCCCGCGAGGAATACATCAAGGCGAAGAAGCAGCTGCCGGGCGAAATCGTCGAGCAGTTCAGCGATCAGGTCCGCCGCATCTTCCTGCATCCGGAGCAAGGGCCGTTCTACGTATCGCGTCTCTTGTATACGGAGAAGGGCTTCTGCCTTCTGAAAATGCTGCTGTCCTACATCGAAGCGCTGCGTGAGAATCTGACGCGCATTCCGCGCGACATCGAGTCCGCGAGGGAGCAGGCGAATGATCGCCTGGGCGACGCGAAGAGCGCTTTTGTATCGAAGGACAAGAAAAAGAATGTCTACATCGAGGCCAAGATCAATGAATACTGGCTGATGGCGGACGTGGAACGCACGGAGCAGATGATCGAGTTCTATGAGGATCTGTACGACCTGCTCAACCAGGAAAACAACCGCATTTATAATGTATATACCGAAATTCTGAACGCGCTCAACGCCATTTTTGCCAAAAACGGGGACATCCTCCTGAGCGGCGAAGAGCAGCAGGATCATAAAGGCAATAAGACGTATTACTGGAACATCGTGAGCGTACCTGACATCTCCAAGGTCATCAATAAGATGATGGAGCAAAAGGACGTGGAGGATCTCATCCGCGACTTTGCCCAGGAGCTGCTACAGCACTCCAACCAGTGGATCAAGGAGCAGGAGATCGACATTGTGAGCTCGATATCCGACTTCCTCACCGAAAAGTTCGGCGACCTGATTACGAAGTCGATGGAGGATTTCCTGGTGATGAAGTTCGGCCAGGAGGAATCGATCGAGAAATTCGTGGAGCGGAGCATCGCCAGCAAGCTGGACGAAGAAGCCGTGCCGGTATTCCATTTGAGCAACAGCGCAGGCAATCTGTACTTCCCGTCCTGGGGTTTTGTGTCCGTGCCCGTGCAGGCGCCGAGCATCCTCAAGGGGATTCGCAATTACCAGAATAATTCCGTCGGCAAATCGCATTTTACGGTGAAGGAAAGCGAAGTGAAGAACCGGATTTTCTGGCTCAACACGAAAAATGGGGTGCCGCTCTTCGTGTATACGCCGCTGAAGGTGTTCGAAGAAAGCTATGAACGCACAATTCTGGACAAGGAAGGCATCGGGCGCCACTTGGTGCAGACCGACCGCGCCAACTGGACGTATCTGCCATCACCGATTCCGGAAAAATCATGGGGCGAAACTTACGTGAATCCGCGGGTTCAGAGCTATAATGCCCGTGTGCGTACGGAATTCGAGCAGGCGCTTGGCTACAAGGTCATCGTGCAAAAGGATCTCGACCAGAATACGAGCAACCGCTACGCGGTCATTCATACGAAGCCGTTTGATCTGAACGATGTGCTGCGTGCTTACGATATGCAGCTTACCGCAGCCAAACCGAATCTTGGCGAGGTGAAGCGCGCCGTTACCGAGCTGAAGCGTCTGTTAGACGGCGGTTTGGACCAGGAGAGCACGAAGGATATTTTCGGCAGCATCAATGAGGAGCTGGCCAAGGAAAACCTGATCCGTTCGCCGGAGCAAATTACGCGCGTCCGCGCCGAGCTGGCGAAATACCAAGCGATTGCGGCCAAACTGCAGGAGCTGGAACAGGTGATCAGCCAGAACCAGGACGAAGAGAAATGGCTGGATCATTTCATCGAAGCGATGTATACGGGCACGATCACGAAGAAGGGCGCGCTGTACGTGTACGACCGTGATCTGGAAGAGGAATCCTGGGAGCCGTTCGCCAATTTGATGAAGAGCGTCAACTACGTAGAGTATGAGGTTTACAAGCATTTCCGCGGACTGGATGAGCGAAGCCGGAGCACGCTGCTGCGCAAAGCTTCCCGCCGCGATAACGAGCTGACCGCCTCTGAGGATATTTCGCCGCTGCTTGCCAAGCTGGAAGAGCTGGCCGAGAGTTTCCTGGATGCGCGGGACCGTCTGGAATACGAGAAGGTGGAGCTGGCTGACGGGGAAGAACGCCATCAGTTCTATAAGCAGGTTTCTTCCAAATTAAACGACATTCGCAGAAGGTTGAAATAGCGATGGATCAATTATTGGAACGGTTCGCCGCGGATTATGCCGCCGATCAGGATAAGCTGTCGGGTAAGGGAGATGACCAGAGCAGCATTCATTACCCGGCCGTGTTTCTCTTCATCGGGGATAAAACGGCGGGTGCGATCGAACCTGTGATGAGAATCAACCATAAAAAGTGGGATAACAGTGCAGGCGTCATGTATTTTCATGTCGGAACCGGAGCGGCGAACGGGAATGCCGCCGGATCCGGTGTCTCTGCGGGATCACCGCGAATGGGTGCGATCTCCGGGCAGGAAACGCTGGCTGGAGAGCTGCGCCTCAACCGCTTTGTGATGACGTCGACGCCGTCCGGCCATGACGCCAAAACGCTGCGCAAAGAGCTGTACCAATCCTTTTACCGGGATGATGACCAGCTTTACGGGCTTAACCGGGCGCTGCGCCAGCTGAGCTACAACATAGCAGACTACGGGCGGCTGTATTCGTCATTCGACCGTATTCACCTCTCTGTCATTACGCGGGTCGACGACCCGCTTAATGTGTTCATACCCGAAATTTCGCTCTTGGCGCAGTCGATCTTCGCCCAGTCTTTTAAATCGGTGCAGATGGATCTGTATGTGCTGATCAGCGAGCGGGACCAGATGGAGGCTTTCGGATACGGGAGTTCAGCGGGCGTCGCTTTCCTAAGAGAACTGGAGCTGATGCAAAGCCCGGATTACAGCTTCTCCGCAAAGCTTCACGTCACGGAGGACGGCTTGTCCATCCCGGTGACGCATTCGTCTGCTCCGTTGTTTGATCTGGCGTATGTGCTTTCCGATAAGAACGAGCGGGGGATTTCCGCTTCCGGCGGTATGCGCGACAACTACGAGATCATCTGCCATCTCAGCCTGCTCAAGAACCGGAAGCAAAAGGAAAGCCATTATGACATGAACACCGGGGGCTACAACAACACGTCCTTCAAAAATAACATCATGGCCGAATCCGGACGCCAGGGCTATGTATCGGCCGGATTCTCGCGCGTCAAGCGCCCGAACGAGTCGATTGCGCTCGCGGTGCTGTATCACTTTTACAGCGGCCTGCTGCAGCGCATGCAGCATTTGCCGGAATGGGGACTCAAGGAGAAGATGTCCTTCTTTGGCCTGGATCCTGCCTCCGTATCGGAGAAGGCGGCGAGACTGGTTCCGGACAGCGGTAAAATCGCCGAGATGACGGGCATGATGACACATCCGGTAAGCTATGGAAGCTTAAAGCGCATGACGCTGCGCGAAGCGGAGGAAGCCTTGTTCGGCGGCGGCTGCGAAGCGTACTTCCAGAGCAATTATGCACAGGAAGCGATGCAGAACCTGGGACGCCTGCAGGCAGGCGAGGAGCTGCGTACGCTCATTCGTCACCGTCTTCGCGATTCATCCGGAATCGGTATTTTCGGCATTGCCGAATGGACCGATGAGCGAAGCGGCGCGGGCAGCGTGCTCGAAGCGGTGCAGGGGCGCATCCGCGACCTGGCCGGGCATCTGGATTCCGAACGGGCGCAGCTGGAAGGCGATTATGAATCCCGGGTCGAAGAGCAGCCCTTTCCGAAGCGGCCGCTGATGGAAAAGCATAACGTCCGCAGCTTTATCCGGTTCTTCTTCGATACGGTCTACCAGCGGAAGCTGGAGCTTCTCCGCCTTGAAACCGAGCTGAAGCTGTACCGCCGCTACGAGGCGGAGCTTGGGCGGATTCATTCGGAGTACAAGCGCAAGGCGCTGGAGCTTACAGATCTTCAAGGCGTGCTGCTGGATGCGGCAAGGGCAAGCATTCGCACAGCTGACGATTATATCGGACAGAACATCATGGAGTATTACGGCGTGGTCACGGCCGAGCTGATGAGCGATCTGGAATCCCGGCGCGGCCCGCAGGCCCTTTTTGAAGAACGGTATATGGGAAGCATCACGGAGCTGCTGGACGAAGGGCGCGGGAAGATTATTGCTCGCCTCATCGAGGTATGCCGGAAGGAGCTTCTGGAATCGGAGGCCTTCGACCAGACCTTTGAAGAGGAGCTGCTCAATCGTGCCAATGTCACGACAGAATACGGCAACAGGCAGGTCTTGTCGAAAGAGGAGCTGTTCAAGAAGCTGTACCGGACGCTCGAAGAGAACGCGGTCATCAATGTGCGGCTGCTGGAATACACGCAGGAGCACCGCTACGAGGAGCGTTATTTCTTCGGCGATGCGGAAAGCGAATTTATCCGGTATGCAGCGTCGGCGGATGAAACCTCGCGCATTTACAAGCTGGGCGTCGTGCATGAGAAGCGCAGCAGCGGCGTCGAGAAGCTGAACATCATGGGCGGGTTCCATCTGGAAGACCTGATGTACTACCGTAACGGAAGGGTCTACTACGAAACGTACGTCCAGAACGGCTACGAATTCCACGGCATTGAGGCCGACCGGCTGCCGGAGCTCCGGTAGTAGTAGCTTCGATCCCATTTAGGAAAGGAAGCATGTCATATGCAGCGAAAATTAAATCTGCTCCTGCTGCTCTTCAGTCTGATCGGGGGCGCCGTCGGCTTTGCCGTCGGGGAGATCATTCTGGATAAGTGGGGCGGCGATTGGCCTTGGATCATCGTGATCGGCTTGTACTTTGGCCTGCTGGCCTTGTTTATCGGGCTTGGATGCCTGGTCGCGGAGATCGTGTCGCCGCGGCTGAGCGGCCCATCCTGGAGACAGCGCTACACGGGCACGTCATGGAAGCTGCTCGTACCGGCGACGCTGGTCATGCTGTTCGTGGTCGGCCTGGGTCTCGAGTTCGTATATGAAATCAACGCGGGCGGAGCCAAGCCGGTGAAGGATATCGCGCTCGTCATCGATAACTCGGGCAGCATGCAGCAGACCGACCCGGATGACGGGCGGTACGCTGCCGCGAAGGATATGATCAACCGGATGGATAGCGACAACCGGGTGGCCGTGATGGTGTTCAACGATCAGACGAATTTGCTGCAGCCATTTATGAGGGTGAAGAACCAGGCGGCCAAGGATCAAGTGATCGGCGAGATCGATGCGCTCGAAGCCACAGATGGTGGCACCAATATCAGCCTGGCGTTGTCGGATGCGATGCAGCACATCCAGGACGAAGGCGATGCGGGACGCGGTACCATGGTTGTGCTGCTCTCCGACGGTGTCAGCGACGTGGACCTCAATTCGGCGCTGGCGCTGTACAAGCAAAAGAACGTGCAGGTGAACACAATCGGACTGAGCCTGGTACAGGCGGACGGTTCAAGCCTGCTGAAGTCCATCGCCCAGGAAACGGGCGGACAATACTACGATGTGCAGAATGCCGGCGATTTGTCGCTGGTGTTTCAGAAAATTTATAAGGATGCAGGCGAGCGCACCCTCGTCACCGAGCGGACAGGACCGCAGCAAAACAGCATGGTGTATCTGATTCTGCGCGTGGCTTCGCTGGTCGTCATCGGCGCGGCTATCGGCCTCGCGCTAGGACTTATCTTCGATAACCGCTACCTGGCCCGCAGCTTTGGGGTCGGGGGCGCGGTGTCCGGCCTGCTCGCGGGCTGCGTGCTGGAGTTCGGATTATCCGGCGGCAGCGTAAGCGATCCGGTGATTCGCTTCTTGTCCTGCCTTGTGCTTGCAGGCGTGCTGGCCCTCTTCACTGCGGTCATTCCGGTGAAGGAGAACGGCAAGCTTGACGGCGGACTGCAGCGTCCCGGTTCGGCTGGGCGCTCGCAGGCCGGCATGGCGGGGCGTCCGAAAAACAACAGCAGCAGAGGATTTTGATACGGGAGGCGAATGAAGGATGAGATTCATCGATGCGGATATCAGCTCCATGCTCATTCGCGGCGTAACCCATCAGCTGGATGGAGACCGCTGTACGCTCCGCTGGCGCTGGCCGGAGGATATTGCGGCGGTCTACATCGAGCGCAGCATGGCAGGCGAAGAGCCGATGCCGATGACGCAAAGGCCGGACATGAGCCGGCTGCGGCTCTACACCCGGAATGAGTACAAAGCCGCGAGCGGCTTTCACGACCGGATCGATGGCGTCGGCAAAGTTGTGTATACGATATATGCCTCCACCGAGACGGAGGACGGCCCGGCGCTGATCCGCCAGCATGACGGGCAGAACCGGAAGGAGTTCAGCACCGGCAAAGCCAAGGTGTGGTTCTCCATCCGGCAGAAGAGCGGTTTGTTCCAGAAATACAAGTCGGTGCAGATCAAGGTAACGACGGAGATTCCGATTCCCAAAGAGGCGCTATGCTACGTGAAGAAGGAAGGAAGCTATCCGGCGAACAAAGAAGACGGCACGATGTATCCTTTCGTGATGGACTTCGAGGCCGGACGCAACGTGCTCCCCGTCATCGAGGTGGGAAAAAACGATTATGTGCGCTTGTTTTTTACCGATGGGAAGCGGTATGGGCAGGTATATGAATTGGTGCCGGAGTAACGCTGGCTTCTGTTGAAATCGCGTTATTCGATTTCGGTGCAGCGCTCCGGATGCGGATCATTCTTCCGATCGCTGTTGCCCCTGGATTCCAATTATCTTAACTCATAGGTAGGAATCCAGTGACAAAGGCGAACACTCCGTTTCTCCAGAATGATTCCGCCTCCTCCGCTGGAGCCCATTTGGTAATAGCGCGACTTCAAAGGAAGTCCCGCTATTCCTAAGGGTATTTGTATTTAGAGATGGCTGATTCTAAAATTGAATCAGCGTTAGTTAATGGGATGAAATAGATTGAATACGCCATGCTTGTGGGCGGAATCGGGAAGCCTCTGGTTACTTAATGCCAATCTGGCAGCGTTCGCTTGGATAGATTTCGAAATTTAGCGAGAGATTTATCTTTTTCAGAAGTATAAATAGATAGTTATGAAGATGAATGATAGAGTTTGTTTATGAGGTCAAAATGGGTCCATAGCAAATCCATACCTGAAGTTCTATTCTTTTAAGAAATACATCCATGAAAGTTCAATTATTTATTTTATAACGAGTCGGTTCTGAGACTCGTTTCAAAGATACCACAACCAAATGCATAGCGAAGCGGAGGGGACGGAATCGTTCTGAAGAAGCGTTAGCGTTCGCCTTTGTCTCCGGATTTCTCCCCTTACAGGGACTCAATCAAGAAATCTGGAGACAACAGCGATCGGAAGAACGATCCGTCACTGCAGCGCAGCGGACGCAAGAACGAACGATCCGTCACTGCAGCGCAGCGGACGCAAGAACGAATGATCCGTCACTGCAGCGCCTCCTATGCATAACCCATTTTAAGGGGGAAGAAAGAAACCCATGGGCATTTTCGATATGTTCAAAAAGAAAACGATGGCCGAGCCAAGGCCGCTTTTTTACGATATTGTATGTCCGTACTGCTTCAGCAAATTCGCGCCGGACGAGGTCGTATTCCGCGCGGCGCACAGCCGCGAGGACGATGAGGATTATGCGCTGCAGGAAGACGAGGCGCTGAATCGTTATCGTGACCGCTTTGGTCTGGATTCGGTATATGATATGGAGGCCATCCTGCGGCCAGGCGATATTCCGGAGGAGCATCATATTTATTCCGACCATGTCTTGGTCGGACTGAACGACCGTTACGGCGTGGTCACGCGCCACCGGCTGTGCCCGAAATGCCATAACGAGCTGCCGGTGACCTCCGGCAAGGTGCCGAGCAATATCATTTCGATCATCGGCGCCTCCCAGGTCGGCAAATCAGTGTACATGACCTCGCTGATCCATACGCTTCAGCATTCGACGGCAGACCACTTCAATGCGGCCTGCATGCCGCTGAACGCGGAGATCAGCCGCAAGTTCCGCACGATGTACGAGGAGCCGCTGTTCGAGCGCGGGGATCTGCTGGCTTCGACGCAGAAGGAACGGATGCAGGAGCCGTTCATTTTCCAGTTCGTGTTCAAGGATGAGACGAAGCCGCCGCTTACGCTGGTGTTCTTCGACGTCGCCGGCGAAGGCATGGTGGACGAGGACTACCTCGGCCTGCACGGACAGCATATCAAGAACTCTGCGGGCATCCTGTTCATGGTCGACCCGCTGCAAATCCGTTCCATCCGCGACAAAATCCGCATTCAAATGGGCGCCGAGCCGGGCGAATGGGTGTCGCAGTATGACGAGCCGCGCGACGTGGTGCTGACCATGTTCGGCGACTTTATCGCGTACGAGGATAAGGGCAAGACCGACATCCCCACTGCGGTCGTGCTGACCAAAAGCGATATGCTCCATTCCCTGAAGGACGAGGATGGAGAGTACATCAAGTCCAACAGCAACGTGTTTAACAATATGGTTCACCGCAGAGCGTTGAACCTGACGGAATTCGAGAATATCGACGGCGAAATCCGCCGCTTTATCGAGAAGGTCGACCGTCCGTTCAAAGGCACGATGGACGTGTACTTTTCCAATACGGCATACTTTGCGGTATCGGCACTGGGCAGCAATCCTGTAAACCAGAAAATGCAGTCCGTCGTCAGCCCGATCCGCGTCGATGAGCCGTTCATCTGGCTAATGTATAAATTGAAGTATATTGAGGGGAGAGACGAAGCGTGATGTTGACCCCGAATAAGGTCCAGCAGCAGATGTATACGCGCGAGCGCCGCGGCATTTTCCGTACGACGGAGGGCTTCGATACGATTGCGCGCTCACCGGGACTGGATCCTTCCTACATCAAAAAAATGCTGCATCCGCTATGCCATTACGATGCTCCGGCCGAGCTCATGGCACGTGCCGAGAAAGAAGGGCAGGAGTATCCGGATGCGCTGCATGTCATCCATACCGAAGGCGGGGAGACGATCGTCGGCCGGAGCGTGTACCAGCCGGCGGATTTTACAGGCCTGCGCAGCGCCTTTTTTACGCATAATTACGTGATTCCCGCGGAGTTCAAGGATTCGCCGGAGACGGATTATCTCGCATGGCTGAATGCTGCCTTTGCGGAACGTTATGATATCGAGCAGGGCATGGAGCTGCCGGAGCTGGAGGCGATTCCTTCCAGGGAGCGGAGCGGAAGCCTCACACGGGACGAGGCGCTCGGCCTGCTGCAGGAACTGCGCATCGATGAGCAGGTGTTCAAGCAGCTGTTGTTTGCGGCGATGGCGTCCGTGGCCGGCAAGAAGAAGGTCTATATCGTGCTGGATGTGGCGATTGAAGAACTGTCTGCGAAGGCCAAACAGCTTATGGCGCTGCTCTTTGCCAGCCTGCCTTACGGTATCCGCCGTCAGCTCGGATTCGTGACCTACGCGAAAGAGCCGCTGAGTAAGAAAGGCATCCAGATCACCTTCGTGGAAAAGGGCGGCCTGCGTCTGAACGACCGCAGCATCGAGAAGGATTTTCTGTTCGAGCTGGCCGCAGGACGGGTGTTTAACGCCGACCTCGATTGGGATGATCAGCCGTATCTTGATTTTGCATGGGATAATCTCGGCAATCCGGAGCGTGCAGAGCGCTTCTATCAGTTCGCCGCGCAGATGCTGAAGGATATGGAGCCGATTCGCCAAATCGCGATTGTCAGCTATCATGAGCTTGCGGTTCTTTTTCAGATGGAAGAGGGCAATGTGAAGCTGTATGAGAGCGGCAAGCTGCCCGTGCTGCGGGCCATGCTGGATTATTTGGCGCCAGCTGGAGCGCTCACCGCCAAGATGCGCCTGAATGATCTGTTCCTGGCGAGCTTTGACCTGGAATTTGACCTAGTGAAGCTGGGCGAAATTCCGGACTTGGAGGTCATGGAATGCATCAAGGACTACTACCGGATCGATAAGAAGCATAGCGAACGGAAGATTGTTGAATATTTTATCCGGACGTTGAATAACGCCATCTCCAAAAACCGCCAGGATCTTCTCTCAGCCATCTATGCGATGATCGAGAGCGATTCCGAGCTGAGCCGGGCCTTTTTTGGCAGAGTACTGGCAAGTCCGGGGCTGCCAAGGCTGCTCTTTGATCCATACATCGAGAACCGGTTGAAAAAGGCGCCGAAGGCGCGGGATGTCGTTGAACTGCTGCATCGCTGGGTCTTTAACCATCCGGTCGTGCTGGAAAGCGAATTTTTCACCAAGCTTGCGGAGTCGCAGCTGGCGGACAAGCTCCGCAAAGAAGCGGAGCCCGTCAAGGCGGTGAATCAGGTGCTGGACATGCTGGACCAGCTTGATCAGGATCCTCATCATGGTTTTGCTATGGTGGAGGGCGGATCGTTGTTTGTGGACCGGTTAATGTACGCGGCCAACCTGTTCCTGCTCAAGGACATCCAGGTGGACAAGCTGACGAAGGAACAGCTGCTGCAAATCGGCTTTTTGAACATACCGAAGGAGTTCCGATCCTGGATATCCAGGTTCGATTCCCGCACGCGTTCCAAAGGCGAGGTCATGCTGGCGGCCTATCAATGGTTCTCGAATCCGCAGCCCGAGCTCTCCATTCTGAAGGAGCTCTCTCCGGCCGAGCGGGATGAGGTACAGAAGCTGGCGCAAAATTGGCTGCGGCTGGAGGTTGGCCCTTCCCGCTTCCCGAGCATTACGATGGCCTTTTATTATGATGTGGAAACGGAAGCGGTGGACTATAACGGGCTGGTGGATTTTCTTCACAAGCATGCTCCGAATCCGGAAACGGTGTACGAATTTTTCCAATGGTCGGCGGCAGAGCCAGCGTTCGTACGTCCGCGCGGACTCGTACCGGCTTATGCGACGGCGATCGTGAACTATTTTAAAAATGACGATCCGACCGCTTTCAGAAATAAAGAATATGTCCGCAAATATTTTGATACGGCAGCTCCGGTACTGAAGCCGGTCTATGCCAAAGTGAGAAGCGAGCAGGCTTCCCCGCTTGTGAAATTATTGCGCGGCAATCCAAGGGTCCTCCGGCTCAGCTCCGTGCTTATCCTGGCCATTGTCGTGATCGGAGGCATGCTGATCGTCATTAAGGCGAACGGCGGATTCGTGAAGGAGGAGCCGGTGAAACCGCCGGCCCAGGCTGTAAAGCCGCAGGAAACCGTAGCACCGCCGGTTGAGCCGGTAAAGGAGACGGAAGTACCTGTGCTTACCTCCAAAACGCTGAAGAACGCCGACAAAACCCGGGTGACCCAGCTGGTGTTTCACTTCAAGCAGCCGGCGGCATGCCGTGACTTTAAGGCGGATGAAGTCACCGTGATGGGGAAAGACGGAAGCATTATATTGGAGGTGCCGACGCCGAAATTCGTTCAGCAGTGCGCGGCCGACCCGGTCCAGGATCAAGGCGCAGGTTCCGGCAGCGGAACGGATGCAGGCACGAATGGCAGCGCAGCGAAGGACGGTTCGACCGGCAACGAGGGTGCTGTTGACGGCGCAGGCAGCGGCGATGCCCAAGGAACGAGTGCCGCAGGCGGAGCATCGTCGGATGAAGCGGCTGCAGGAAACGATTCAGGCAGCGACGCAGCTGGAGGCACATCCCCGGACGAGCTGGATGGAGCTAAGGCCTATACCAGTACGGTGACGCTCAAGCTCATCAAGAAGCTGGATACCTCCAAAGTGGACAAGGTCCTCGTGGATAACGTGGCGTATACGATCATTCCGGAAGACGAGCTAGGCAAGACACCGCCCCCGGACAGCTCATTGGACGATTCGCAGAGCTCCACGGAGGGCGATGCGGGAGGCGCTGCCACGAATGATACACAGGATAGCAATCTGAACAATACGCAGGATAGTGGTAAAAAATAATCAGGCCGAAACGCCAAAAGAGTGTCCTTCATCCAAAATGCGGTGAGGGACACTCTTTTTCTTTTTTATCTGTGCTGCTACGCCTTTATCTGCGGCGAATCCGGATGCATTTCCATAAACTCGATCCGGTTGCCGTCGGGGTCCTTGGCCCAGCACTGCCAGTTGTGATCCTTGCCCTGCATCGGCTCGACATCCAGCGTGACCCCGGATGCTTTCAAATGCCCGGCAATTTGCTGAATGCTGTCGACTTCAAGGCAGAGATGCGAAAATCCGATCGGGTGGTCGGTGCGCTCCGGCTTGTTTTGCCCGCCATAAAAGAGCTCGATAAATTGGCCTTCGGTGATCTTGATGTACTCAATCCAGGGTTGCCCTTGATCATCTTCGATAGAAAATGCCTTCTTGAAGCCGAGAATGCCGCAATAAAAATGCAGGGATTGCTCCATATCCGCCACGTCGAGTGCCAAATGTCCGATTCGTTTGATCATGGGATAACCTCCTGTAATGGGTCTTGGTTTGAATTGGTAACGCATTCATCGTAATCAAGGCCGGAGCGAAATTCAAGGATAAATGATCCGGGGGCGCCGTGACGCTCTGATCGCAAGCATTGAGCTTATTTGAAGTAATGTTCGTCTTTTTCTTATAAAATAATATATTATTATTCCTATATTAATTATTTTACCGCTAAACACGAATTATTATTTGTGATCATGTTGACTTATTCGCTTTTGTCCGGTAAACTTACCTGTGTTGTTGATTATATGTTGGTTATTGTTCGTATATCCTCATTGATATGGTTTGAGGGTTTCTACAAGAGACCGTAAATCTCTGGCTACGAATAGGCTGCTATTGGCATACCTATTCACTTGTCAGGGATTTTTTTTGTGCAAACCACTCACCATTTTCAGGAGGTTCATGATGAATAAATACGATGTCATTGTTGTTGGAGCCGGTCCGGCCGGTATTTTTGCCTGTTATGAATTTGCGCTGAAGGCGCCGCATTTGAAGGTGCTGCTGGTGGATAAGGGGCATGATATATACCGCCGCAGCTGTCCGATACTAGAGGACAAAATCAAATTGTGTCCTCCTGCCGGGGGCCGGAAGGAATTTGCCGGCTGCGTGCCCGCCTGCTCGATTACGGCAGGTTTCGGCGGGGCCGGCGCTTACAGTGACGGGAAGTTCAACATTACCACCGAGTTTGGCGGCTGGCTGACGGACTATCTGTCACCCTCGAAAGTGATCGATCTGATCCGTTATGTCGATGGGCTTAATCTGGAGCATGGCGCAACGACGAATATTACCGATCCGACGACGGACGTGATCCGCGGCATTGAGCAGCGCGGCTATGCTGCCGGACTCAAGCTGCTGCGAGCGCAGGTCCGGCATTTGGGCACGGAACAAAACCTCGAAATCCTGAAATCCATATACGAGCATTTGAAAACGCGCATCGACATGATGTTTAAGGCCGAAGTCGAGGACATCGTGACGACCAAGGACGGCAGTACCCATACGGTACACGGCATCGTACTCAAAAACGGGGAGACTTACGAGGCGGATCGGATCATGATTGCACCCGGCCGGGACGGATCGGGGTGGCTTACCTCGATTCTCAAAAAGCGCCGCCTGAAAATGTATAACAATCAGGTGGACGTGGGGGTCCGCGTGGAAACGTCGGACGTGGTCATGCAGGAAATCAATGAGCATCTCTATGAGGGCAAATTCATCTTTAACACGTCGGTGGGCACCCGGGTTAGAACCTTCTGCAGCAACCCTTCCGGCCACGTCGTGGTAGAGAACCATACTGGAGCGATGGCTGCCAACGGCCATTCCTTCAAGGATCCGGCGCTCGGCTCGAACAATACGAATTTTGCCCTGCTGGTATCGCATAAGTTCACCGAGCCGTTCGACAAGCCGAACGAATATGCGCGCGAAATTTGCAAAAGGGCCAATGACTTATCCAGCGGAGGCATCATCGTCCAGAAGTACGGAGACATTCTGCGCGGCAGACGCTCCACGGAAGCACGGATCAAGGAAGGTTTCCTGGAACCGACGCTGAAGGAAGCCGTACCTGGAGACTTGGGACTGGTGCTGCCATATAACACGATGAAGAGCCTTGTCGAAATGATGCAGGCCCTGGATCAGGTTACGCCGGGCATTGCCTCGGAGCATACCCTGTTTTACGGGGTCGAAGCGAAATTCTATTCGGCCCGTCCGAAGCTGTCCGAGACGCTGGAGACGGAAATCCGCGGACTTTATTGCGGCGGGGACGGTGCAGGCATTACCCGCGGCCTTGCCCAAGCAGGAGCCGCCGGCGTCTGGATTGCCCGGGGCATCGCCGAATCGCTGTAAGCTGACAGCGATTATCTTGTTAACATAGAATTGATTAAAGGTCCGCTGTTAAGGCGGGCCTTTTTTGGCTTCATGTCGAAGTTTGCACAAAAAACGAAAAAATTTAAGCTTTTTAAATTCATTGCAAACATATATAGGAATTATTTACTTTTTCGTGTGGGACATCCGATATATGATTTATCTAGCATCTAGAACGGACTATAGGGATCGGAATTCTAAGAAAATGGAGGACAACGAATTGCAGAAAAAACGAAGCCGAAAAATAGGGGCAGGAGCTGCCGCCCTTTCGCTGCTGCTGGCACTGAGTGCGCCAACAGCCGTTTTGGGAGAGGGGAGCCGCCCGGAACAAGCATGGGCAGATGTGAAAACGCTGCCGGACTTGCCGACCGCCTCCGGAACGGGCAGCGGGCTGGATCTGATGCCGCAGGAATGGCGGATCACGGAGCGCTCCTTGGCAAGACCGGATGGTAGCGTCCTGCTGACAGATGCGGTTCATCATGTGATATGGAGCATCAAAGACGGTCAGAAATCGATCTTCGCCGGACTCGAGCTTCCGCTTGGTTATGATGGGGCAGGCCGGCCGCTGGGGTCTTTCTGGGATGGTGAGGCAGGCAAATCCTATTTTAACAAGCCGATGGGTATGACCATGGACGCTGAGGGGAACGTCTACGTCGCTGATTCGGGGAATCATGCGATCCGCAGGATCGACACGAAGGGACAGGTAACAACCATTGCAGGCAGCGGCGTACAGGGCTTACAGGACGGAAAGGGCTCAGAAGCGCGCTTTCGGGCTCCAGAAGATGTGGCGGTCGCCAAAGACGGCACGGTCTACGTCGCGGATACGCTGAACCATGCGATTCGTAAAATAACGGCGAGTGGCGAGGTAAGCACGCTAAATGCCGTTTCTGATCGCGCGGCCGAGGTTTACCCGGGCGTGGTATCCGCTGCCGGAAGCTACCGGGACGGGGCGCTGGCACAGGCGTTGTTCAATGAGCCCTCCGGACTGGCGCTGGATGACAAAGGGAACCTGTTCGTCAGCGATACGGGCAATCAGGTGATCCGGTATATCGATTTCAGCGCGGACAAAGTGACGACGATCGCAGGCAGAGTGAATCCGGATTACGTGAACAACGCTGCGGCCCTCTACGCCGAGGGCGGTTATCAGGATGGAGCGGTACTTCAGGCGCAGTTCCGTTTCCCGAAAGGCATCGCTTGGGTTCAGGAGCAGCAGCAGTTGTATGTAGCGGATTCCCACAACGGCGTCATTCGCGTGATGAAGGACGGCCAAGTACATACCCTGCTCGGGTCGCTTCAGGGCGAAACGGGCAAAGCGGACGGCACAGAAAAAAGCGCAAGGCTGGATCATCCGGAAGGCGTGAGTGTGGCTGCGGACGGATTAAGCGGATGGATTACGGGCAATGGAACCCGTACCTGGAGTATGGTAAATCTGCCGGCAAACCGCCCGAACACCGGGACGGCTATAGCTTATGAATCCCGGTGGCTGTCGACCCGGATCGAGCCGAATAACGGCGTGTCCATGGTGCCTCTGCGAGATGCTGCTGCGGAATTGGGTTATACGGTTTCCACCATTGGCAAAGACGGGATCGTACTGCAGCAAGGGACTGATCAAGTTGTGCTCGAAGCGGCAGCCGGAACCTATACGCGTGATAATAAGTTCTATGTTCCGATTCGCCTGCTGGCGGATCGTCTCGGCAAGGATACGGAATGGCTGCAGGCCCAGCGGGTCATCCTGATTCGGGATAAGTAGGGGGATAAGGAGGATGAGAATGAAAAGGAATCATTTAAGCGTTAAAATGACCGCCTCGGCAGCCGCGCTTCTGCTCGGGCTGTCGGCTTTTGGAGGCGCTGCTTCGGCTTCCGCCGCAGATGGCCGCGTGATTGTCATCGGCGAAATCAAAGGCACGGCATATATCAGCCATGGCGGGGCCAAGCAAATCCGTGCTTATACAGGCATGGAGCTGAGAGCCGGGGACCGCATTATCAGCGGTAACGGCGGCATCACGCTATCCATACCCGATGAGGGGGATCAAATCACGCTTGCGGCCAATAGCGAACTTGCCGTGCTGCTGCTGAACGAATCGGGCGGGCACTCGGCCACGAAGCTGCAGCTGCTGCGCGGTGAGGCTTTTACGGAGGTCCATGACCTTACCCGGTCCAAGGATGTATTTGAGCTTAGCCCTCCGGACCAAAAGCTGGAGATTAAAGGGACCCAGTTTTACGTGCATGTAGACCCGGTCACAGGGCAGTCTACGGTAATGGTTGCCGGAGGCGTCGTGCAGGCAATCCCGCAGAGCAATCCAAGCAATCAAAGCAATCAGAGCAATCAGATTAACCCATCCGGCAGTGTACTGATTTATCCCGGCCAGCAAATTTCTTTGCCTTCCGTTCCAGGGCCCATGGAGCGGCCGGAGATAACCTATATGGATCCTTCCACGATCGTATCATCCGCGTCGCCCGAGATCATTCAGGCTATATTGAAAAACATGGCGGCGATCAATGAAGAAAACGAGAGAGTGCTCCAACAAATGATAAACAATTATATGGAAAGTGCGATGGAAGCGCAGAACGCTATGCTTCAACTGAAAAATCAGGAAGATCTTTCGAAAATGATGCAGAACCTGTATGCGTTGATCGCAAATATCGCCAAACAGGCAGGGGAACAAGGGAAGATATCGAATAGCGATTTGCAAAAAATGATCGATGAGGCCAACAAACAGATCAAAGATCCTTCCAAGCAGATCGATCTCAATCATATCCCTGCATTCGAGCTGCCTAAGGACGCTTTGGATGAGGCCAAGAAACAGCAGGAAGCTCTGAGGCTGAAGCTAAAGCAGGAAGAAGAGCTGAAGAAGCGCCAGCAGGAAGAGCTGAAACAAAAAATGCTGGGGGATCAGCTGAACAAGCTGAAAGAGCAGAAGCAGAAGCTAGAAGAAGCCAACAAGAAGGCGCAGGAGGAAGCGGCAAACAAGGCGAAAGAACAGCTGCTGAAGCAGCTGACGGATGAGCAGAAAAAGCAGTTCGCGCAGGAAGAGGAAAAGCGAAAGCAGGATGAAAATCGCATGGAGCCTAAACCGGCTTCCGCGCCGCAGCCAGCTTCGCCAAGCCCTTCATCGGGCGGAGACTACACACCGAGTCCGCCGGTAAATCCTCCTGTAGAAGCGTTGGCTTTCAAACTGAATTTTGAAGGAGATCCTACGGGAGAGCGTATGGTTGGAGAGAATCATAACCTGGACTTTACCGTTACCTCGGAGAAGATCGATCCGGACACGAAGGTAAAGGTGAAGGTGACCTATACACCGGATCGGGATATCAGCTTTGAGGGCATTGGTTACTACTATACGTATAGAGACAAAAACCTCATGGGCAATATTGGCGCCGATGGCGTAACCCTCGATGACGACGGCAAGCCTTTCACGCTTCGCGAACTGGCGGAAAGTCCAATATCTCTTCGCACCATCTGGAGCACGCCTGCCAAATACACCTTTAAGATCGAGCTTATTCAAGCCGGGGAAACGGAAACGTCCCTGGGTTCCTACACGCGCTCGTTTAACGTAAAAGGGTATCCCCTGATTGAGGGTAGCGCAGGTCAAGATAGGTTGGAACACGAATTGGCACCCCCAGCGAGCGAGGATCCTGCTAAATTGCGACTGGAGCTGAGTCTTCGGAAAGTCGAGGAGAATAACAGCGAAGCAGCGACAGGACAGCATTTTCAGCTGCAATACCGCGGTCAAATCATCGGCTACAGTGTAAGTGACGATGACGGGATGATCGAACTGAACGCTCCTGTAGCCGAAGGGGATCAGACGGAGGAGGAAGGCTTCAAGCTCGTGTGGTTCATGCCGGAACTCGGGGAATATGACCTGACCGGTCGGTGGTTTATTAGGGGCGAAGAAGGCGAAAGCGAGCCGACATACGTAGGCGAACCATTCCGTTATCATTACTCCATTAAAGCTCCTGAAGGTACTTCATAATTGTTCGTGGCATAGCTCGATTCATAGCAGATCAAGATCCGGGAGGAATATTTCTTTCCGGATTTTTTATTATATATTGAATTTTAATAAACATTAAAATATAATGTCTAAGTAATTATCAAACACATAAAATAATTGTCTATTAAAAATGAATTAAGGAGTATTTTGTCGTCCATCCGTCTTTCTTTAGTTCATCGATAGGCCCAAAAGGAGATGTTTACATGAGTTCGTCCCATCAAGCCGCTGAGCATGCGGCCGATTCCCGAAGGCCTGGTGCGTCGCCCCAGGTGAATTCCCAAGTCCAGACAGGCGTGTACCGCGCCATGATCGCCTTTCTGATCCCCCTCCTTCTCAGCAATGTCCTGCAGTCCGTTGGCCAGCTGGTCGGCACGATCGTTGTCGGACGCTGGATCGGGGTTGACGCCCTGGCGGCAATATCCGCCTTTTTCCCGCTCTTTTTTCTGCTCGTGTCGTTCGTGATCGGGATCGGTTCGGGCAGCGCCATCCTGATCGGTCAGGCGTTCGGAGCGGGCAATGAAGAGAAGCTGAAAACGATCGTAGGCACGACGCTGACCTTTACCTTTCTGCTCGGCATCGTGCTGGCGGTGGTAGGCGGAGTTTTCACGGAAGATATTTTGCGCATGGTCGGTACGCCGTCCAATATTATGGATGTTACCGTGAACTATGCCCGCATCATGTTCTGGAGCCTGCCGGTCATGTTCCTGTATATGGTCTATACGACATTCATGCGGGGAACCGGGGATTCCAAAACGCCCTTTTACTCCCTGATCGTCAGCACAGTGCTGAATCTGGCATTCCTGCCGGTCCTGATTTTCGGTTGGCTGGGCCTGCCGGAATGCGGCATTTACGGAGCGGCGTACGCCAATTTGATTTCGACCGTCATTACGTTCATTCTTCTCTTGATGTACACACACTGGAAAAAGAGCCCGCTTCGCCTGGACGCGTCCGTTCGCCAGCATTTGGGCATGAATAAAGAGATGCTGAAGCTGCTGCTCCGCTTGGGCATACCGTCCAGCGTCAGCATGATTCTCGTATCGCTATCCGAAATTGCAGTGATCGTGTTTGTGAACCGGTTCGGCTCCAATGCGACAGCGGCTTACGGTTCTGTGAACCAAGTGGTAAGCTACGTGCAGATGCCGGCAATCAGCCTGGGCATGACGGTGTCCGTCCTGGCCGCGCAGTCCATCGGCGCCAAGCAGAATGGCCGTTTGAAGGAAGTCATCCGTGCGGGCATCGTCCTGAACTATATCATTGGCGCCTTGCTGATGATCCCCATCTATATTTTCTCGAAAAATATTTTGTCCTGGTTTATCACCAGCCCCGAGACGCTGGATATCGCCCATCAGCTCTTGGTGATCACGCTGTGGAGCTACCTGATTTTCGGGCATGTGCAGATTATCGCGGCGACCATGCGCGCAAGCGGCGTCGTGCTGTGGCCGATGATTTTCAGCGTCATTTCCATCTGGTGCGTCGAGGTGCCTGTTGCTTACTACCTCTCCTACCATACGAGTCTGGGCATCCGCGGCATCTGGCTGGGCTATCCGGCGGCATTTATCGTGAGCATGATACTCGTGTATTCGTATTACTGGTTCTCCTGGAAAAACAAACGGATTACGAGCCTGGTCCAGTAGGGCCGTGCTTCATGAAGTCCGGAAGAACAAAGCGGGTGAACCTGCCTGATTCTCCTAAGGCATGGGTACCGGCTTCAAATATAGGTAAAGCAGTGCGCAAGGTTGGCCTTTCCGAGGCCTGCCGCGCAGCTGCTTTTTCTTTTTTTAAAGGAGAAAAGTCTGTTCAATGGGATAAGGCGATGCAAATCGAGGGGACATCCCTTCATGTAGGCCCGACACAGAATCGTTACACCTTTCCGGTTGCCGATGGATAAAATTTGAAATATACTCAGAATAGAACAATCGTTCAAATAAGGAGCTTCAAAGCTTGAAAAGTTGGAAGGGTTTTGTGTGAATAAACGTCATTACAACAGCGAGGAAACGCGCCAGGTCATCGCCGAGAAGGCGGCGCAGCTGTTCGCCAAGAAGGGATTTGCCGGAACGTCGGTCGCGGACATTTCGCGGGAATCGGGATTCAGCAAGGGGCATATCTATTACCATTTCGAGAATAAAGAAAAGCTCTTTGTGCACCTGTCCCTGGAGACGATGCGGCATTGGGGCGAGAAGTGGCAGGCGGTTGCAGGCTCGTACAACACGGCGACCGAGAAGCTGTACGGCATGGCCCATTTCGTCATGAACAACTACAAGACGCCACTGCTGCCGGTCGGGCAGGAGCTCGCGATGAATCCGAACACTTCGCCCGAGACGCTGCAGGCGCTGCAGGGATTGGCCGTCACGCCGATGGCTGCCTATGCGGCCATCTTTCGCGAAGGGGTGGCGAGCGGAGAATTCGACATCGACAACGTGGAGGAGACGACGCTCTTGTTCGGCAGCTGGATGGGGACGCTGTGCCAGTTTACGCTTACGATGGAAGGGGAGCCGCTGCAGCGTTTGTTTCAGCAGTCGGTGACCATATTTGTGGGAGGCATACGGAAAAGGTAATTCCTGTTCCGGCGTGCTTTCCGCCATTCACATTAGAACGATTGTTCTAAAAGTTCTAATTGCATACACGACAATCCACATGAAAACCAATCGATCGATCACATTCAGAAGGGGAGAAAACGGCTATGGAAAATCAACGGACGACAGCAGATGGGGCAGCGGAGACGACACTTCAGGCAAGCGATCGGAAAATAGCAATCATCACGGGAGGAGCATCCGGCATCGGGCGCGCGCTATGCACGGAAGCTGCAGCCCGGGGGATGGTCGTCATCGTATCGGATATCAATGAAGAAGGCGGCAGGGAGACGGTTCGGCAAATCCAAGCGGCTGGACAGGGCGAAGCCCATTTTGAAAAACTGGACGTGAGCAGCGCCGAGGCCGTTCAGGAGCTCGTTGACCGGGTATTCCGCACCTACGGAAGGCTTGACTACATGTTCAACAACGCCGGCATCGCGATGTATGGGGAACTGTGCGACATGTCGCTTGAGCTGTGGCATAAAATCATGAACATCAACCTGTGGGGGTCAATCCACGGAACGCATGCGGCCTATCCGCTGATGAAGCGGCAGGGCTTTGGCTATATCGTGAACACGTCTTCCGCCACCGGGCTCGGACCGGCGCCGATGACCTCCGCTTATGCGACCACCAAGCACGCCGTCGTGGGGCTGACCACCTCGCTGCATTATGAAGCCGAGGCTTACGGCGTCCATGTCAGCGCATTATGCCCGGCATTCGTGGACACGCCGATTTATGCCTCAGCCGATGCCGTCGGCATGGACAAGGATAAGATCAACGAGCAGGTGGGCAAGCAAAAGTCGATGAGTCCGGAGCAGTTCGCGAAGATTGCCTTTGCCAAAATTCACCGTCATGAGGCCGTTATCTGTCCGATGCCGATGCGCCGCACCATGGACGTCTTCTTCATCCTGTTTCCGGCGCTGCACCGTAAGCTGATGCGGCTGGTGTGCCGAATCTCCAGGGAGGCCAGCCTCAAGGGGAAGCCGGGGACTCCGGTGGCAGATACGACGAGTGCGACGTAAACGACCAATGGTGACTTGCGCGCCAGCGTGTTGTTCACCCTGTGATTGGATTCCAGGATCATCCGTTGGCTCGGAGTTCATGCTGCCTGATCATCCGGTTGGGAGTGAAAGGGCCCGCGTCACAGCTTGGGTAGCGTAATATGAAACGCAGTGCCCGCACCTTCCCGGCTTTCCACCGTAATCGATCCGCCGTGCATAGTGATAATTTTGTGCGTGATGGCAAGCCCCAGCCCGCTGCCGGTCTCGCCTTCGCGGCGGCTGCGGGCTTTATCCGCCTTGTAGAAGCGGTTAAAGATATGCGGGAGATTCGCTTCCGAAATGCCGATGCCCGTATCTTTGAAGTCGACGTAGCAGTGATGCTCGTCCTGATGCAGACGGATCGAGATCATGCCGCCTTCCGGGGTGAACTTGACGCTGTTGGTCATCAGATTGACCCAGACTTGATGCATCAGCTTTTGATCCGCGGTGATATTCACTTCGGGCAGCTGCACGTTTAACGCGAGCTCCTTCTCGCGCCAGCTCCATTCGGTCGTCATCAGCACCTCTTTGATCTGGTCGGCGACGTTGAAGACAGTCTTCTCGAGCGCCTCATCTTCCTTATCCAGCGAGGCGAGCATGAGCAGCTGCCTGCTCATCTGCGACATGCGCCGCGCTTCGCTTTCGATGACTGACAAGTAGTGCTTCCGCTGTTCCTCGTTTACCTCGCCGGACTGCAGCGTCTGAGAGAAGCCTTGAATGGAGGAGAGCGGCGACTGGATTTCATGCGATACGTTGGATACGAACTCCTGGCGCATCGCCTCAAGCTGCTCCAGTCCCTTCGCCATCTGGGAAAAGTGGCTTGCCAGCCGTCCGATCTCATCCTTGCGGCTCACGTTCAGCTTCAAATGGTAGGTTCCCTGCGAGATGAGGCGCGTCGCTTCGGTCAGCTTCGTGATTGGATGGACGATAAACCGAGTGCTGATCACAACAAGCACAATGCTCAGCAGAATAATCAGCACGACGATGACCGCCAGGAAAATATGCAGCTCGCCGAACAGCATATCGATATTGGGCCGCACGAACAGCGCATATGTCTCAGACCCGTTCTGGAGCGGAACGCCGATCGTATTGATCAGCGTATTATCAAAAAATCCCGTGATGAACGCCTTCGAAGGGAAATGCTTGATGCCGTGGTATACCTCGCCTGCCTGTACCTGCTCGACGATGGAGGGCGAGAGATCCTCGCTCCGGAACGTCCCTCCGTAGAAGGAGCCGCTGCCGCGGGGGTCCGCGACATAGATTTGATAGCCGAGCGTGCCTATATTTTCGAGGTAAGGCTCCCGTTCCTGGACGGGGTTATTTTCGTAGAAATGCTTGATGCTTTCTGCCACCTTCGTGACTTTGCTGTCATTTACGGGCTTAAGCTCGTATTGGTAAAAGATATTGGCCGCCACGAACGCGAGCACGCTGCTCAGCATCATGACGGCGATCGTGGTGAGGACGATCCGCATATACAGCGATTTCACTTTTTGGCCGCCTCCAGTTTATAGCCGACGCCGCGCACCGTGCGGATGCTGAAATCATCGGTCAGCTCCGCGAAGCGCTCCCTCAGCCTTTTGATATGGACGTCGACCGTCCGGTCGTCGCCTTCGAAATCCGCGCCCCAGATCAGCGATATCAGCTCTTCTCGGCTGAAGGTGCGATCAGGAAAGCTGGCCAGCTGCGTCAGCAGCTCGAATTCCTTCATGGGCAGCATGAACATATGGTCCCCGCAATGCACCATGTAGTTTTTGGCGTCGATCACCGTATCGTTCAGCCGGATGACCTGCGCATTCACCATCTGATAGCGGCGCAGCAGCGCCTTGATCCGGAACACCAGCTCCTTGGGCTCGAAAGGCTTGGTCACGTAATCGTCGGTGCCTGCCGTGTACCCCTTTTCCTTGTCGGGCAGCTGATCCTTGGCCGTCAGCAAAATGACGGGAATCCCGTAGTCCTGCCGAATCTCGCTGCACAGCTGCAGGCCGTTCTTGCCCGGCATCATGACATCGATCACCGCCAGGTGGATCTGTTCCCGGGACAGCACCCCGGCCGCTTCGTTTCCGTCAGCAGCCTCGACCACCGCGTATCCTTCATGCTGCAGGACATGCCTGAGCAGCTCCCGAATATGTACATCATCATCTGCGACTAATATATGAATCATGAGGTCAACTCCTGCCTGTCCGTTGTCATTCGTCACTATGTATATTATACCTGTAAACATGGCTTGTTCACACGTGGTTAGAGTGCAGGGTTCGTGGCAACAATCCGAAAATATGCACACTTTTCCCGGCAATAAACGAAGCGCGGCCTTCGGCGCTTTGCGTACCATTAGAGGTGTAACAAATATCACATCCCGCCGGGAGGTTGAAACGCGTATGAATCAGGCAAAGTTGACAATGGAACAGGTTCAGGATTACCGTAAAGACGGATATGCACTATACAAGAAACAGCTGTTTAGCCCCGAGAGATTCACCGAGCTGAAGCAAATTTTCGAGGAACAGCTGGCCGAAAAGGGAAATAAGCTGTCCGACGAGCTTGATACCCCGCATTTTCGGGATGAACGCCTGTTGAATTTTTTGATGAGCGACGAAGTGCTGGATCTGGTCGAACCGATCATCGGGCCGAATATCGGGCTCTGGTCGAGCCATTTTATTTGCAAGGATCCTTACACGGGACGCGCGACGCCTTGGCATGAAGATTCCGCCTATTGGCAGGGCCGCCTCGACCGTTTTGATAAAATCGTGACCGTATGGCTGGCGATCGACCGCAGCTGGAAGGAGAACGGCTGTATGCGCGTCATTCCAGGCACACATGACAACGGTTTTTCCGACTACGAAGACGTGGATGGCAAGGTGAATACTTTCTCCACCCAAATTAAGGGTGTGGACGAATCCCAAGCCGTATATTTTGAACTGGAGCCCGGGGAATGCTCGCTGCATGATTCACGCATTATTCACGGCGCCCAGCCGAATACAAGCCCATATCGCCGCTGCGGATACACGATGCGTTATTTTTCCACGGAAGCGAAGGTCATACCGGAAAATAATCCGGGTTTTCGGATTTGGCTGGCCCGCGGCAAGGACATTGCCGGGAGTCCATTCGTCAACGCGTAAGCCATAGAAGGAACGAAAAAAGGAAAGGGGGAGGATGCATGGACGAACATCAGCCGAAGCGGCTCATGAATGAGCACTACTTGTCCGAGTCCGATCCCTTTCGCATTTTCAGGCACCGGATTGACGGCGCGATCGAAGTGCATTGGCATGAATTTTTCGAAATGGCGCTTGTGCTCGAAGGCTCGGGTGTGCATGTCCTGAATGGCAAAAGCCTGCGGCTTGCGCCGGGAAGCCTCTTCCTCGTGACACCGGCCGATTTTCATGAGATCATACCCGATCCGGGCAGCGTCATCGTGTTATACGATGTGGTATTCACCCAGCATGTGCTTCGGCAGGAGCTGTTCCAGTGGCTGTTCCAGAACTCCGGTGTACGGGTGTACGATCTGGAACCTAAGAGGTGGACGGCCTTTCGCGCCGAGTTTGACCGGATGTGGGAAGAGAGCGAACAGGGACTTCCGGGAAGCGGTTGGGTAGCTCAGGGAGCGCTGGAGCGGGTCCTTATCGATCTGGCACGCATGGGGGAAGGAGGCGCGGACGGGCACGAATATCCGGGGGCAGGGCAAGTGCATCCCTCGATCCGGGCAGCCGTTACGTTCATCCAGCATCATTTCAGGGAAGCGCTGACGCTTCATCATGTAGCGAGGCATGCGGGACTTTCCGAGGGTTATTTTAGCGAATGCTTCAGCCGGCAGCTCGGCGTGCCCTTCCAGATCTTCCTGCAGGAACAGCGGCTTCAATTCGCCTGCTCGCTGCTGAAGCTGACGGAGCTGCCCGTGACGGAAGTATGCTATGCCTCGGGATTCCGCACGCTGAATCACTTCGAGCGCGCTTTCAAAAAGAAGTATAACCGCACGCCCCGGGAGCTGCGCGGCAGAAAACGTTTCCAGTCCGTTGACTTGCCGCATGGCCAAGATGATATAATGCATACATAAACAATGCTGGAATACAAAGAAACCGGCATGAAGCGAAGGACAAAACATCACTGGGGGATTAAGCTCATGAGTCAGGAACGGGAACCGCTCTATATCCAGATCCAAAACCACTTCAAGCAGTTGATTTCATCGAGGCAGCTGATCGAAGACGACCGGATTCCGACGGAAAAGGAATTGATCGACCAGTTCCAGGTCAGCCGGATTACAGTTGCGAACGCGCTCGCGGATCTGGCGAATGAAGGCTGGATATATCGCATACCTGGACGGGGCAGCTATGTCAAAGGGATTCCGGAAAGCTACATCCAGAGCACGCGCGGGGCCGTCCTATCCGAGGTACGCGCCGGCCATGCGCCCAAAATCGGACTCATTTTTCCGTCAATCGAGGACTTTTTTGCGATCCAGATGGTGCGCGGCATCCGCAGTGCCCTGAAGGACAGCAAATATTCGCTGATCGTGATGTTTACCTACAATTCCAAGGAACTGGAGAAGGAAGCGATTCGCGAGCTGCGTCCGAACGTGGACGGGCTGATCATCTTCCCGGTCGATGCCGAAGTATATAATGAAGAAATTATTGCGCTGAAAATGCAGCATTATCCGTTCGTGCTGCTGGACCGCCATTTGCCGGGCGTGGAGACGAACGTCGTGCTGTCGGATCCGCTGCAGGGCTCTATTCTCGCAGTGGAGCATCTGTGGAATCAGGGACATCGCAGCATTGCGATCTGCTCGGATACGCCGATGCCGACCGTGACGGTGGAGGAGCGGATTCAGGGGTACAACGAGGCGCTGAAGCAGCAGGGAGCGCTGATCAATCCGGCGCTGATTTTGACGGATTTCAGCATCCAGAGTGCCCCGTACAAGGACGATTACGCGCTTTACCAATGTGTTAAGAATCGAACGGCTACTGCCTTCATCGCCCTCAACTGCAGGCTCGGCGTGCATATATGGTCGCTGGCGCGGAAGGCCGGGCTGCGGGTGCCCGAGGATGTCTCCATCATCACCTTCGACAATCCGAGTCCGATGCTGGAAGAGTTCAGCACGTTCACGTTTATCGACCAGAATGAGGAACAGATGGGCTTTGAAGCGGCCAGCAGGCTGCTGCGCATCCTGGAGAATCCGGAAGGCGAGCCAAGGTACAGCAAGACGGTACTGCAGCCGGAGCTTGTCGTGAATTCTACGACCGGGCCGGTACTTTCCTGAGATTAACATGTGTATGGATTGAAGGGTCTGTTATTCCGAGGGATAACGGGCCTTTTTTGCCGTGAGGGGTTCGCTTCCGTTATTTGTCGGTCCGTCCCGGATGTGTTACATATGAAGTACCTGCGAATGGTCATTTTCGTTCGCTGCGAATAAAGCTTATCGAATGGCCCTAAGGGAGGATGGATGATAAATGACTGTAAATGCAACAGACAAGCGGTGGGTTGACGTTTTTCCCTGCCTAAGCGTCGTAAAGCAAGCGGACTGGGCGGAAGCCCATCCGTACGTGCAGCATTTCCCTTCAAAATCCAGCATCTTTCGTCCAGAGCACGCTTCGGCGTACAGCATGTTTCTGCTAAGCGGCTCTGCCAGGATTACAGTCATTAACGAACAGGGAAATGAATCGGTGCTCAATAGGCTGACGGCGGGAGAGGTCTGTTCATTAATGGTGCTCAGCGGACTGAGCGGACGCGATTATCCCGGCTCGCTGATCGCAGAAACCGATGTCGATGTGCTGTTCGTGCTCAAAGGCAGCTTTATGCGCTGGGTGCAGGAATACGAGCCGATTCGCACTGCGATTTTTGGCGGGCTTCTGGAGGGAACGCTCCGGATGGTCGAATCACTGCAGGAAAAGCAGCATGTACCTCTGGAGAATCGGCTTGCCAATGCGCTGCTGCGCGGAACCAAGGAGGGGCATCCGCTGCTACGTGTGACGCACCAGGAGCTGGCAGAGCAGATCGGGTCTGTGAGGGAGGTTGTGTCACGATCGCTGCAGAGATTCAAACGACAGGGATGGATCGAGACCGGACGCGGATGGGTGAGAATCGAGCGGAGAAGCAGCTTGGAAGCAGAGTTCGGTGACTAGGTCACAGAGTGCGGTATGCTTTCCTGATACAGTTGGTTTCAGGCAATGATGCCTAGAAACGTTGATCGGGAGGAATGTATCATGAATCACCAGCTTCAAGCCGGGGACACAGCCCCTTTATTCCAAAGCACGGATCAGAACGGCGAGTCTGTATCCCTTGAAAACGTTCGTGGCCGTAAAGTGCTGCTTGCTTTCTTTCGCAATTCAGCCTGTGCTTTATGCAATTTGAGAGTGCATCAATTCATACAGCGCTTCCCGGATTGGCAGCAGCAAGGGATGGAGGTGATCGCCTTATTCGAATCGCCTGAAGCAAGTCTTCGCAAGTATGTCGGTCAGCAGGATGCTCCATTCCCTTTGATCGCCGATCCAGCCGCTGACATATATAGCTCGTACGGCGTGGAGTCCTCGGAAGCCAAGGCGCAGGCGACCTTGGCGAAACCGGGGATCCATGAGGAAATAACCGCCTTGGTGGAAGCGGCGGGATTCAAGCTGATCCCGGAGGAGGGCTCCAATTTCAACCGAATTCCGGCCGAGTTTCTGATCGACGAAAATGGCGTTATTCAGGTTGCTTATTATGGCGAGCTGATTACCGACCATCTGCCGTTTGAGACGATTGAACGGTTCGCGGGAAACGGAAAGAGTGCGCCATCTTCAGCCCTACATGAATAACCGTCGTGACACAAGTCTCAGCAAACAAGGCGATCCGCAATGATGAAATATTGCGGATCGTCTTTTTTAGTATGCGGTCTGTTTTTCAATGAAATTACATCGATAAAGTTTTTCTTATTTCCCATTATACATAAATGATATATTATATATATTAAAAATGGAGAAAGCACGGGAAGGGAGCAGGTAAAACAATGAGATTTGTTCTGCAAAAGCTGGAAAACCGCATCCGGGAGCTGGCCGGACTTCGTTATCGTGAAGGTATGGCATTGGAGCGGATGCATATCGTTCCGGATGTAAAAAGCCTGGAAGAGGCCCGGCGGCATGCCGAGTCTGGCGCCGTCGTTCGGGTGGGCGACCACTGGGGCGGCAGAGACCGATACGCCTGGTTTGTGACGGACATCGAGTTCCCCCGCAGCTGGACCGGGGAGGACGTCATCGGACTTCTCAAGCTTGGGGAAACCGGCGGAGGAAACTGCACGGGATATGAAGCGCAGGCATACCTGAACGGGGAGCCGCTGCAGGCGCTGGACCGCAATCACGCGGAGCTCTTCTTCCCGGCCGAAACGGTGGCTGCCGGACGGGCCGAGCTGGCTATCTATGCCTGGAGCGGCTTGAGCGCGCCGGATGGACGGTCGCCGTTCGATCACCGGATCGATTCGCTGAGCATGGCCATTCTGGACGCCGACGTGGACGATTTGTATTATACGTCGCTGCATATGCTGCAAACCGTGAAACAGCTCCACGAACGTCAGCTGGAGCGTCATGAGCTCACCACCGCGCTTGAAGAAGCATTCCGTCAGCTGGACTGGAGCCAGCCGGGCTCGGAAGCTTTCTACGCTTCGGCAGCGGCGGCTCGTCAAACGCTGCACGCACGGCTTGAAGCCATTCCGCGCGGACCGCGCCCGCAGATCACGGCGGTGGGCCACTGCCACATCGACGTGGCTTGGCTGTGGAGATTGCAGCATACGCGTGAGAAGTCCGGGCGTTCGTTCTCGACGGTGCTGACGCTGATGGAACGCTTCCCGGAGTACGTGTTCCTGCAATCGCAGCCACAGCTGTACGCCTATATGAAAAAAGACTTCCCGCAGCTGTACGCGAAGATCAAGGATCGCGTGCAGAGCGGCAACTGGGAAGCGACCGGCGCCATGTGGCTGGAGTCGGACTGCAACATTCCTTCCGGCGAATCGCTGGTGCGCCAGCTGCTGACCGGCAAACGCTTCTTCAAGGACGAATTCGGCGTGGACAACCGCGTTCTGTGGCTGCCGGACGTCTTCGGCTACAGCTGGGCGCTACCGCAAATCCTCAAGAAGAGCGGCATCGACTATTTCATGACGACCAAAATCAGCTGGAGCCAGTACAATCGTTTCCCTTACGATACGTTTACATGGAGAGGGATCGACGGGACGGAAATTTTGACACACTACATTACAACGCCGGACAATGACGGCAGCTGGTTCTATACGTATAACGGCAACGTGACCGGAGCGTCCGTGCAGGGGCTGTGGAACAACTACCGGCAAAAGGACATCAACGACCAGCTGCTGCTTGCTTATGGCTGGGGCGACGGGGGCGGAGGCCCGACCCGCGACATGCTGGAGGCCGTGCGTCGTTATGAGGATATGCCGGGTGCGCCGCAGGTCAAAGCAGGCGGAGCGGAGGAGTTCTTCGTTCAGCTGGAGGAGCAGGTCAAGGATCAGCCGCAGCTCCATTTATGGGATGGCGAACTGTACCTTGAATACCATCGCGGAACGTATACCTCGCAAGCATACAACAAGCGGATGAACCGCCGGATGGAGCTGCTGCTGCATAACGCCGAATTCCTGAACGCGTTCGCGCTTGCATTGAACCCGGAGCATGCCTATCCGTCCGCACAGCTGGCGGAAAGCTGGGAGATCGTGCTCCGCAACCAGTTCCATGATATCATTCCGGGTTCTTCCATCCACGAAGTGTATGAGGACAGCAAGATCGAATACGAGGAATCGGAAAAGCTTGCGCTTGCCGCCATCGAGAACGGGCTTGCCGGCTTGGGGCAGCAAGGCGGGGCGGCCTCCGGCGCAGCGGAACAAGGAACGCCGGTCCGCATCTTTAATCCGCTTGGCTGGACGCGTTCCTTCCTGGCGGAGGTTGTGCTGGACGGTGCCGCTGAGCTCAGCTGGCATACCGCAGACGGCGTGAAGCTGGAAGTTCAGACGTCCTCGGACGATGCTGCGGATTCGGATAACGTGCTCGTGTCGGTTCACAACGTGCCGGCCTATGGATACGTAACGATATATGGACGGAGCGGTGAGGAGAAGGAACAGGCTGGGTTGGCGGCCGGCGGCACGCAGAATGATGAAGTGGGCTCCGATACGTGGAGCATCGGAACCGACCGCCTGGAAACGCCGTTCTACAGCATCCGCTTAAATGAAGCGGGCCAAATCGCCTCCCTCTATGACAAGCGGGCTGCGCGCGAAGTGTTGAAGCCGGGACAGCCGGCCAACGTGCTCCAGGTGTTCGAGGATAAGCCGATGGCCCATGATGCCTGGGATATCGATATTTATTACCAGGATAAAATGACTGTCGTGGATACGCTGCAGGAGCTGACCGTGCTCGAAGACGGCCCGCTGCGCGGCGTGCTGAAGCTGGTTTACGGCTATCAGAATTCCACGATCGAGCAGGAGCTGACGGTGTACCGCGACAGCCCGCGCATCGACTTCCGGACCCGCGTCGAATGGAACGAGCATCAGCAGCTGCTGAAAACCGCGTTCCCCGTGGAGATCCGTTCGACCAAGGCAACGTATGAAATACAGTTCGGCAACGTGGAGCGTCCAACGCACTGGAATACGAGCTGGGACTATGCCCGCTTCGAATCGGTGGCTCAGCGCTGGGTGGACCTGTCGGAGGGCGGATACGGCGTCAGCCTGCTGAACGATTGCAAATACGGCCACGACATCCGCAACCATGTCATTCGCCTCAGCCTGATCAAATCGGCCGTCTATCCGGATGGCAATGCGGACCAAGGCCTGCATGAGTTCACGTACTCCCTGTATCCGCACAGCGGCGGATGGTACGAGGCGGGAACGCATCAGGCGGCATGCGAGCTGAATGCGCCGCTGCTGGCGGCTGCCGCTGCTGGCGGATCCGCTCATCCGGATACGCTCGGCATGCTGAAGATCGATGCCCGTAACGTCATGATCGACACGGTCAAAAAAGCCGAAGACGGCCAATCGCTGATCGTGCGCCTGTACGAATTCGGCGGCATCCGGACGAAGGCAGCCATAACGGTTGATCCGTATCTCGGAGCGATTCACTCCGCGGAGGAAACCGACCTGATGGAGGAGCACCCGTCGGCGCTGCCGTTTGCGGGCCAGGACATCGAGGTCGCCTTGACGCCGTACGAAATCAAAACATTGAATATTTTTTTGACCGTGACCAAAGCCAGATAAAAATGAACAAAACTTTTACTTTACTTCTCCTTGATTCCAGATGAATTTAAGGAGAAGTTTTTTTCTTTTCATTAAATTCTTTGGATGCAGATGCAGCGAAAAGAGAACGCCATGGGCGCTCTCTTTTTTTGTTGCGGAACGGAGTCTGCGTGGCGTTCTATCGGAATTCTTGAAAGGGTAATTTTTTAGCTCCCCACTAAATGAGTCTAAATTTGTAGAATGATGTCAAAAAATGTCCAGAATCGGTTCAGTGACATCTGTTATATTCCCTTTATAGATAGGTATTATGAAGCATTTAAAGGAGTATGATGTGCGCAAAAAAGTCATTTTTTGATCGGAAGGTCGCATTGTCGCCGAACAAATTTTTATTTTTATAGTAAAAGGGGATCGAAACATGTTAAAGAGAAAGCTGACTGCCTGTTTGTTAGTGATTGCATTGGTATGCCTGCAGGCGAGTCATTTGTTCGTTTCTGTCGGTTATGCGCAAACAGACACACAGAATTATTTGACGTTTAAATATGACCGTTTTAACAGTGACGGAAGACTGAAAATGAACGGCAACTCGGCTATCGCGGGCAATGTGCTGAAGCTGACGCCGAGCGCGGAAAGTCGATGGGGAACCGTGTTTAACAATAACCGGATTTCCTTGTCCAATAGTAAGTCCTTCAGCACGTATTTCGAATTCAATATGAACAGCGGCAGCGGCCTCTACGTAAACGGTAAGCAGTGGACTTGGGCGGACGGCCTGGTCTTTACCGTTCAGACGACCTCCAACGGGGCTGGCGGAGCAGGTCTTGGCCTCGGCTATTCCGGAATCGGCAAGAGCGTCGGTGTCGAGTTCGACACGTTCCGCAACGGTCCGGACATTGGTAACCTTGGCGACCCGGCAGGTCTCGGAGCGAACGCCTCGGACAGCATTTATACGAATCACGCTGCTGTCGACATCAATGGGAACGTGAACCATCTAGCGCAAAAAGAAGCCACCCAAGCGAATGGCTTCGTTGGCGATTACCGTAACCTGGATAATACCCCGGACATCCGGATGCGTAAAAATACGGCTACACAGCATGCATGGATCGACTATAACGGGGAGGACAAGACGCTTGAAGTGCGGATGAGCAATTCGGATCGCAGACCTTCCGGCTACGTCCTGAAAAAAACAAACCTGGATTTGACGAACATTCTACAGTCGGACGATGTGTATGTCGGATTCACGGCATCTACCGGCTCGGCTTGGCAGGAGCATAACATTACCAAATGGTATTTCTCCAATACTTACAGCCCGATCGACGTCGGTTCCCAGACGTACCTGGAAGCGCCGAAAAGCGTATCGTTTACGCCTGTGCTTGAAGCGGACCGCCGCGTCAAGCTGGACATTTCCACGCTGGCCGTCAACGGTACGCCTGCAGGGAACATCCCGCTGACGATTAAAGTCGATAATCCCAACGTACGTATTGTCGAGGATCACGTCACGACGGGGATTGACGGAAAAGCATATACCTATTTGGCGTCGGATAAGCAAGTCACGACCATGGTACGGATCGAAGCTCCGGGCGGCGTGTATACCGAGAAAATGGTGACGATCCCCGCCTATGTGAATCCAAAGCTGAACATGGATGGAACCGGATTGACAGAGTCGCCTAATAATGACGGTTCGATTGCCGGACAAAAAACGATTACGATTACTGGCGGCACCTTCAGCAGCAATATTTCAGGGAATGACCTGAAAATCAATAACCTGCCGAGCGGTTTAACGCCTGTTGTCGTCCGCAGCGACGACGGTAAGAGCATTACGTTATCTTTTGACGGAAAAGCGTCTAAGCACAGCGAGGAATTCTCAACGAACAACGTTTCCGTAGTCGTTGGAAAAAACGCCGTGAATGGCGCTACGATGGATTTATCTACGCCATCCTTTGCCATTCAGTTTAAGGACCCGGCCCGGATTCGCGTGACGGAAACCGAAGTGAACGAAGCTGTCGAGGAAAATTTCCAAACGGGAAAAATTGATGGCGTGCTGCAGGTCAGAATAGAGAACGGTAGCTTTAGTCCAGCAATTACAAACCAAGATGTTGAACTCAATCCGTTACCTGAAGGCTTGGCGCCAATGGTCACCTATGTGGACGATCAAAACATTAGGGTCTCCTTTGATGGTAGTGCTGTTCAAAACGATAATAGTAACGATGTCATGTCATCGTTGCAGGTCAAAGCAGATGGGCTCCTGGGCAGCAACGGTGCCCCGCTAAGCAGCAACACGTTCAAAATCAACTTTAACGATCCTGATCCTTATATCGTGATGCAGGGACAGGATATTCGCGAATCGGACAATAATGACGGCAGCATTACTGATGTGATCGAAGGTCAGCTGAAGTACGGGACATTCCATGATCTGACAAAGGATGATGTCACTGTACACGGCCTTCCGGACGGACTCAGTATCCATGACATCACTGTATCCGGTGATATGCTCACAGTTTCCCTAACGGGCAATGCTTTGAGTCATGCGAATAACAATAGCATCTATGACGCTTACCTTTCGGTACCGTCCGGTAAAGTTACGTCTTCCAAAGAGCAAACGGAAGATCCGGTCGCGTACTCTGTCGATCCGGTCGAGCCGGCAGAGGTAGTTTCGAACAGCTTTGCGATCTTGTTCCGGGACCCGCCTCCGGCGATCGAAGTCAATCCAGGATTGATTACGGATGAGCCGGGGTCCAAACTAACCGTCACCCTGAAAAACGGCATATTTACGGAAGATGTTCAGGATGGCTCTAAAGAGGGCATTACCGTGAACAATCTCCCTGAAGGCATGGACTTTGTAGTCGATCGAATCAACGATACCACGCTGGAGCTTACGTTTACAGGGACGCCAGCAGGCAAGACGGAGGCTTCCAAATACGCTTCGGTCACGATCGCAGCGGATAAAATCGCTACTACCGAGGGTCCCGCGTCTAACGACGTAACCTCCAATACCTTCAACCTGGATATCCCTAGCGACAAGACCATCGTAGAGCTTGATAGAGACACGGTTGAAATCGGCTACCAGGAAGGTGACTCGAAGGACAGCGTTACCCAGGACGTCATCCTGCCAACCGGCGCTTTGCACGGTTCCACCGTTACTTGGACATCGAGCAATCCTAGCGTGATTGATCTATCCGGTAACGTGAACAGACCGAGCGAAGAGGATGGGAACCAAACGGTCAAACTAACAGCCGAGATTATATGCGGAATTGAGAAGGTAATCAAAACCTTCGATCTCACCGTCATCGCACGGCCAATGACAGACCAAGAAGCCGTTAACCTGGACGAAACCGTCCTCGACATCGGCTACCATGAAGGCGAAGACAAGGATCATGTGCTAAATGACGTCGTGCTTCCGAAGCAAGGCGACCATGGAACCGACATCACATGGACCAGCGAACCGGAAGGCTACGTCGATCCGGTAACCGGAAAAGTGAAGCGTCCGGCCAGCGGTCAAGGGGATCAGACCATCATCTTGAAGGCGACCATCAAAAAGGGAGACACCACGAAAACGAAGGAATTTACGCTCATCGTCAAAGCCGAGGCGCCTGCGCCGGGTAACGGCCAGGGAGGCGGCACAGGTGGGGGAACTGGAGGATCGAATCCTACACCAACCCCAACCCCACAGCCTGAGACTGAGACCATTACGTTAAATGTCCAGGTGGGCAAAGGCTCGCAGTTCGAAAACGCAGCTAAAACGACCATTACCCGAACCACGCTGCCGGACAAGACGAAGAAGGACACGGTCAATTACACGCAGAGCCAGGCGGAGGAAACGGTGAAAATGGCTCAAGCGAACGGCTCGACGACGGCTCGTTTGTTCATTCCGGACGTGAAGGACGAAGTATCGTCCACCGATGTCAACATTTCCAAAGCTGCTATCGAAAAACTGGTAGGCGCAGGCTTGGATCTGGCCATCTATACGGAAAATGCGCAAATCCATTTACCTGCTGAATCTTTAAAGGGATTAACTAAAGACCTGTATTTCCGTGTCGTGCCGATTAAAAAGGAAGATGAACGCAAGCAGGTGGAAGCGCGTGCCAAGCAGGAAAAAGTGGTGCGGGAAGTCCTCGGCAGCGGCAATATTTATGTGGTTGGACGTCCGATGACGATCGAAACCAACATGAGCAGCCGCGCCGTGACGATCATGCTGCCGCTGGAGCCGTCCGCGATTCCATCGGGGGCCGCGGAGCGGGAAAAATTCATGTCCAATCTGGCTGTATTCATCGAGCACAGCGATGGTGAGCGGGTTCTCGTGAAGCCTGAGATCGGTACTTATGATGAAGACCGAATGGGGCTTTCCTTTAGCATTACGAAGTTCAGCACGTTTACCATCGTCAACATCGATAACCTGGCCCAATATCTGAAGGATCACGGCCAAAGCCTGGGTCAGGCAGGAACGATAGGCTCCGGCGCTTCGGCAGATGATGCCGAGGGCAGCCACCGGGCCTATATCAAAGGATATCCTGACGGCACATTCAAACCGGAGAAGAGCCTCACGCGGGCAGAAATGGCAACCATGCTGTCGCGGATAGGTACCGGCAAAGCCGGGATCCTGAATCCGGTGGATTACCCGGATATGACGGCCACCCATTGGGCGAAGGATGCGGTGACGGAAATGACCAAGACGGGATTGATGAAGGGCTTCCCGGATGGACGTTTCGGACCGGAACAATCGATCACCCGGGCGGAGATGGCCGCAATTGTTACCCGCTGGCTTGGACTGGCGGAAGCAGCAGGAACACCTGCTGCAATCGATGTGAAGGATATCCAGGGTCATTGGGCCGAGAAGGACCTGAAGCTGGTGATTCAAGCAGGCCTTATGAAGGGCATGCCGGACGGCACGTTCCGTCCGGACAAACCGCTGACGCGCGCCGAAGCCGTGACGGTGCTGAACCGCATTCTGAAGCGCGGTCCGCTGGAAGGCATGAATGTACCGGCGTGGAAGGATGCTCCGTCCAATCACTGGGCTTACGGGGATATTGAAGAAGCTTCCCTGGATCATGGATTTACGCGGACGGCCGCAGGGAGTGAGCGCATTGCGGAATAGATCGTCCGATAACCAATCATGAGCAAAGGTTACAGAAAGAATGACAGAGAAAAAGAAGATGCCGAGGGCATCTTCTTTTTTTATTGCCCTCCTATAGATCCGAAAAAGGCGGGGCAGACACGGATCGATGTACCTCGGGACGATTCGAAGGCATGCGGCCAAAGACAGCCGTTGAAGGTTATTCCTACTGGAGGGGTGGTACACCTTCTTTTACGCGGTTTGTGTGTTACGCCGCTTGCTAAGCGTAAAGCTAAAGAGCGCGGTCCCAAGACCCAGCGTCACAACGATACCCGCCAGCCATGGATTGTACAGGGCAGTCGACGTGCGTTCGATCAGCATGCCGCCCGATCCGGCCCCGGCTGCCAGGCCCAAATGAATCATGGACGTGTTAAGGCTGAGGACGAGGCTGGAAGACTCGGGAGCCTGCTTGATCACATGGGTTTGCAGAGCAGGTCCGCCCATGAACATCGAGAACATAATAGACCCGATGAGCACGATTTCTGCGGCGAGCGACCCCGTGAATAGCGGGAGGAGGAGCAGTGCCGACACATGGATGATTAGACTGGCGAGAATGATGCGACGGGTTCCGAAACGATCGGCTCCGGAGCCGCCCAGGCGGGCTGCCAGCGCGCCGATGAGTCCAAGCACGAGCATCAGCAGGCTGATCGTCCCCGCGTTCAAATGAAGCAGTTCGTTCAAGAACGTTGTCAAATACGTCAACAGAACGGAGTTTCCGGACTCGCGGAAAAAGCTGAGCAGGAGCAGGCTGGCGATGACGCCGGAGCCCAGCACTTTGAACTGCCGGCGGAATGAAGCCGGCTCGTCGCCGGGCATGCGCGGAAGAAACCGGAGGATGACGAGGGCCATCAACAGGCTCAGTACGCCGAGAATCGCAAAGATGGATTGCCAATTGAGCCATTTGGTGATGGCGATGCCGATTGGAACTCCCAAAATCATAGCCGAGCTGAAGCCGAGCACGATGGTGCCAATGGCCGAGCCGACTTTATCCGGAGGGGAGATTTTGGCCGCGGCTGCGAAAGCCGTCACCAGGTATACGCCTGAGCTTACGCCCAGAAGGGCCCGGGAAACCAGAATGACGCCGAAATGAGGAACGATCGAAGCCGCGCTCCCCAGCATGAATAAGACGAGTGATAGGAGCAGCAATTTTTTGCGTTCCCAGCGGGATGTGAAGAACACGATTACGGGCGTTAAGGCGGCAAAAGAAAACGAGTACACCGTAACCAGCTGTCCTGCGAGCGCAATGGAAATATGGAGATCGGAAGCAATGACGTATAAAATGCCCGAGACGATAAGTTCGGAGGTGGCGGTGAGAAAAACGCCCAGCGTCAGAATATATATGAACAAACGGTTCATGATAACCATTCCTTTCGGGGGTGTTGGAGAGCTCTCCATTGCATTATAATGAAGTTACATTCCTTTAGTAAGAACGCAAAACATTTGGATGTTATCCAAATGCATGGAGTTACTTTCCAAAAGTAAGGAGTTGTTAGACCCATGGAACAGCCTCTGCAAGGCAATAAGGAAGACCTTTCGAATATTTGCTCGGTGTTGCAGATTTTGGGGGCCAAGTGGGCTTTTTTAGTGATCGCAGAGTTGTCGAAGGGACCGAGAAGGTTCAATCAGCTCAGCCGGGACTTGGCCATCGTCAAGACGCAGTCCTTGTCCAATGCGCTCCGCCATTTGGAGCATAGCGGCATCGTATCCCGGCAGGTGTTCCCGACGGTACCCGTGACGGTGGAATATTCGCTGACGGAGAAAGGGATGGATTTTAAGACGGCCCTTCTCGAAATGGAGCGCTGGGCGGCCAGATGGAACCCAGCGGAGCAGCCCCAAGAACAAGACAGTAAACAAGCATAGAGCGAGCGAAGCAGGGAAGATGCCGGATGCATCTTCTTTTTTTTGCGATAATCGGGATGGCAAGCTTCATATACATCGGTGTATGCATCTTTACAGATTCATCTTCCATTCTGCGGATTGAGGCAAAGGTGTAGGCAAAGCGGGGCAACGGAGGATTGGCAGCAAGGATGTGCCCCTTCTAGAATGGGGATGTAAACCATGGTGCACTCACCGATAAGGAGGTTGCAATGACGAATACAATGCGTTTTGCCATTGTCGGCGCGGGTGTCATTTCCCCGCTCCATGCACGTGCGATTCTGGCCCATCCGGAAGCGGAACTGACGGCGATTGTTGACGAGGTACCGGAGAAGGCCGAAGCCTTAGCCAAGGAGTTTGGATCTCCGCCCACCTTTACTACGCTGGAGCAAATGCTGAAGGAGGCGGAAGTGGATGCGGTTTGCGTGTGCGTGCCGAGCGGGCTGCACCGGAACGTTACGGTGGCTTCTGCCAGAGCAGGAAAGCATGTGCTCTGCGAAAAGCCGCTGGGCATTACGGCTGAGGATATGGATGTAATGATCGAGGCGTGCCGGACGCACGGCGTGAAGCTGGCCACCGTGTTCCAGAAACGGACGACGGAATTAGCGCTCCTGACCAAAAAGGCGGTGGATGAAGGCAAGCTCGGCCGCCTGGTGCTGGGTGACGCCTACCTGAAATACTACCGCAGCCGCGAATATTACAAGAGCGCCGGTTGGCGCGGAACGTGGGCGCTTGACGGCGGCGGGGCGCTGATGAACCAAGGGGTCCACGGCGTGGATATTGTTCGCTGGCTGATGGGCGACGTCGAGAGCGTGTTTGCTTATGCCTCCCCGCTGATTCATGACATTGAGGTGGAGGACACGGCCGTTGCGGTCGTCAAATATGCCAACGGTGCTTACGGCGTCATTCAGGGCACGACGACGGTCAATCCGGGCCAGGAGGCTCGCTTTGAAATTCATGGCGAGCACGGGTCCATCATCTACGGAGACAGCGGGTTCAAAGTATGGAAGACGCTGGATGGAGATGTAGCTCCGGGCAGCGGGCTTGGCGGGAAAGCTGACGGTACCGATGATCCGCACGCCATTTCGGCAGACGGACACTATATATTGGTGGATGACCTGATCCGGGCGGCAAGGGAGAACCGCGAGCCGCTGATCTCGGGCGAAGAGGCGCGCAAATCGGTCGACCTGATTTTGGCCATTTACGAATCGGCCCGAACCGGAAAGGAAGTTCGGCTGAATGCGGGAGGCGTGAAGCGATGAGAGCCAAGAAGCTGAATATCGGCATGATCGGCCTGGATACGTCGCATGCCCCCTTGTTCGCGGAGATGCTCAATCGAACCGCTCACCCGTTTCATGTTCCCGGGGGAACCGTCACGACTGCTTTCCCCGGAGGTTCGCCGGATTTTCCGCTGAGCATCAGCAGGGTTCCGGATTATACGGCCCGAATTCGCGATGAATATGACGTACGGATGGTTGATCGCGTGGAGGACGTCGCGGAAACGGTTGATGCGATCATGCTTTTGACCGTGGACGGCAGGCTGCATGTGGAGCAGTTTGGAGCGGTGGCTCCCTACGGAAAGCCGGTATTCATCGATAAACCGTTTGCGCTCAGCAGCCGGGATGCCATGACCATCGCCCGCATCGCGGAACAGCATCAGGTGCCGCTTATGAGCTGCTCATCGGTCCGATGGGCCGAGAATTTGGCTGCTGCCACTGCAAAGGGAGAGCAGGGAGAAGTCATTGGAGCGGATTGCAGCGGCCCGATGGAACTGCAGCCGACGCAGCCGGGATTCTACTGGTATGGCATCCATATGGCCGATATGCTGTATCGCTGCATGGGCCCAGGCTGCGTGGAGGTGAAGGTCACGACCAGCGAGGAGCATGATCTGGCCGTTGGCCGGTGGTCCGATGGCCGGATCGGCACGATCCGCGGAAACCGCAAGGGCAACAAGCGCTTCGGAGCCTTGCTCCATCGTGAAGGTGGGACGGATTTCGTGGATATCTATGCGAATGAGAAGCCGTATTACGCCAGCATGCTAGAGGCGGTAATGCGCATGTTTCAAACGAAGGTGGTACCCATCGAGGTGAGCGAGACAATAGAGGTGATCGCCTTTCTGGAAGCGGCGAATGAGAGCAGAAGGACGGGGGAGCCTGTCATGCTGAAGCTTCCGGCGTCAGGGGAAGCCCGTTAAAGATGAGGTTGGAATTATTCGATATGGCTGCGCGGAGCAGCGGCGAAGGAGGCGCATCATGCCATGGCAGACTTCAAACTGGGTGTGATCACAGATGAAATTTCGCAAAACGTCGAGGAAGCGATCCGGATGGCCAAGGCGTACGGCCTTGAAGGATTGGAGCTGCGGTCGGTGGACGGCAAGCAGCTGCATCGCCTCAGCGACCAGAGGGTGGAAGAAATCGGCTCCATGATCCATGCCGCTGGGCTGCAGGTCTGCGCGTTATCCACGCCGGTGTTCAAATGCAATCTGAAGAACAAAGAGGAGGTTGCCGCGCATCATCGCATGCTCCGCAGATATGCGGAGCTGGCCCGGCGCCTGGAGGCCCCGTTCATCCGGGGGTTCAGCTTCTGGGCCGACGGCGATATGGATGCGGCATCCCCGGCGATTGTCCGGGAACTGCAGCAAGCTGTGCCCGTATTGGAACAATTCGGAGTGAAGTTCATCCTGGAGGCAGATCCCTCGGTATTCGCTACCAATGGGGCCAAGGTGGCCGCGCTATTGCGCTCCGTGTCGTCTCCATGGATTCAGGCTCTGTACGATCCCGGCAACTGTCTGTGGGATCCGGATCGAGAAACCCCGTATCCGGACAGCTATGCGGCGCTTCAAGGCTATATCCGTCATATTCATCTCAAGGATGCTATATGTAGAGAGGATCAGACGGAGGCGGTAGCCATCGGCAAGGGCGAAGTGGATTACGCGGGCCTGCTGGCAAGGCTGAAGGCGGACCGTTATGACGGCTGGCTTGTCGTCGAGACGCATTACCGGCTCGCTTCCTTACTGACAGAAGAGCAGCTGAAGCGTCCGGCAGGTTATGCGTTCTCTGAAGGCGGGGAGGAAGCAACAAGGCAGTGCCTGGACAGTCTTCTCGATTTGATGAAAGAACACCGGCAGAAGATTTATTAATATCCTGTTCCTTTCAACTAGAGGAGGGATTTGGTAAGGGAGGATTGCTTAGAATGAGAGCTCCGTCACCCGAAAGACAGTGGATGAAAGATCGGCTGCTGACGCGGCAGTACGCCAGCAGGGACGAGATGGGAAGGGCTGCCGCTTTGGAAACGGCGGCGGCCATGAGAGAGATATTGCATGCGCAGGGGACGGTCCGGATGGTGTTCGCCGCAGCGCCTTCCCAGCATGAGTTTCTCCGGGATCTGGCGGAAGAAGAGAACATCGACTGGAAGCGGGTCACGGTTTTTCACATGGACGAATATATCGGGCTGGAACCGCATGCGCCGCAGCGCTTCAGCCATTTTCTGAACCAAAGCTTATTCAGCCGGGTGAAGCCCGGCGCGGTGCACTTGATCGACGGCTCCGCCGACCCGGAGCAGGAATGCGAGCGATATGCCGCACTGCTGCGGGAGGCGCCGGTCGACATTGTCTGTCTCGGCATCGGCGAAAACGGCCATATTGCCTTTAATGACCCGCCCGTTGCCGACTTTCAAGATCCGTATGCGATGAAATGCGTTGAGCTGGACCTCCTATGCCGGCAGCAGCAGGTTCATGACGGATGCTTCGAGCGTCTGATCGATGTACCAAAGCAGGCGCTCACCCTGACGATCCCGGCGCTGCTGTCTGCCGCCAGACTGTTCTGCATCGTACCCGGCGCGTCCAAGCGGAATGCGGTCCGGGATGCGCTTGAAGGGCCGGTATCCACGGCATGCCCGGCTTCCATCCTCAGAACGCATGCGGACTGCCGGTTGTATCTGGACCGGGATTCGTGCCCTCAGGATACGGGTGTGAACAGGTAAAGCCGAATCCAGGAACCCGCGCAGAAGGCATGCAGGCCAACTGGCCGCCAGCCGCAGCGGCGAGGGTCTTACGTTCCTTGAGGGAGAACTCTGTTTGGCAATCGTACCGCTCGATCGGTCACCGATCAGCAGGAATGACAAGGGGGCGGGATATGATGGATTCACAAATCAGTGATCAGCCGTCCGGTTTTACGCTGCGAGGAAGGCATTACCGGACAGGCGAGGCCATAGTGCTGAGGATCGACGGAGCCGTCATTACGGCTTGCAGCCCGTTAACGTCGGCAGCTCCTTGGAACCCAGAGGATGTTGAGGAGCTTCCATGGATCGCTCCGGGTCTTGTGGATCTGCAGATTAACGGATACGGCGGACTGGACATGAACGCTCCCGATCTGGCGGAAGAAGACGTCATCGCGCTTGTCGAGCGTCTGTGGACGGAGGGAATTACCTCGTTCTATCCCACGATTATTACAGGCCATGACGCATCGATAACCCATGGCCTGGAAACGATCCATAGGGCATGCCTCCGCCTCGAACAAGAGCACGGCCACGGCGCGGATGGGGCGCATAGCATTGCGGGCATCCATGTGGAGGGTCCATTCATCTCTCCGGAGGACGGTCCGCGCGGCGCTCATAACCGGACATATGTCCGAGCTCCGGATCCGGAACGATTCGCAGCATGGCAGCAGGCCTCGGGGGGCCGGATTCGGATCGTGACGCTGTCTCCGGAGTGGCCGGGAAGCGAAGACTTCATTGCCCGCTGCACGGCCGAAGGCGTAACGGTGGCCATCGGACATACCTCAGCCGCCGGCGACCAGATTGAACGGGCAGCAGCGTCTGGAGCGTGTTTGTCCACACATCTCGGCAACGGCGCCCATCCGGTGCTTCCGCGGCATCCCCATTACATCTGGGATCAGCTGGCCGAGGACCGGCTGTGGGCCAGCGTGATCGCGGACGGCTTCCATCTTCCGGACGCCTTCCTGAAGGTGGCCCGCAAGGCGAAGGGCGACAAGCTGATCCTCGTCAGCGATACCGTAAGCCTTGGCGGCATGCCGCCGGGATCCTATGTCGCTCCCGTCGGCGGCCGTGTCACGCTGAGCGGGCAGGGGCGGCTGCATCTGACCGATCAGCCGGAACTTCTGGCAGGATCGGCCCTGCCGCTTGCCTCCGGCATCGGGCATATGGTATCCGCCCGCATCTGCAGCCTTAGGGAAGCATGGGATATGGCTTCCACGGCGCCTTCGCGGCTTATGCAGCTACCCGGCCGGGACGGGCTGCTTCCCGGTGCCCCGGCAGACATCGCGGTTTTTACGTTCATAGACGGGCAGATCCGTGTGGAAGAGACGTATAAACGGGGAAGAAGAAGATATGCCAGGCTGGACCTGCAGGCGTGAATGTATCGGTGGTTGAACCAAAGAGGGACTGTCCCGTGTGCACATGGCCCGGGAACAGTCCCCTTTTGCGTTCATCCCTTCACGCAGCGCTCAGGAAGCATACTTCTTCCGGAATTCGCCCGGTGTCATACCCGCGTGTCGTTTGAACATGCGAATGAAAGAATTGACGTTCAGATATCCGACCCGGACGGCGACGTCCTGAATGCGCAGATCCAGATTTTGCAGCAGGTCTTTGGCCGTGCGGATGCGAAGGTCATTCAGGTAGTCGCTGAAATTTTGTCCGGTCTTCTCCTTGAAATACGTGGACAGGTATCCGGAGGTAATGTTCAGCTTATCGGCCATCATGTCGAGATTGATATCCTCATTCAGATGATCATTGATGTAAGTCATGACGAAGGAAGTGATGGGATCATGATTCTCCGTTTTGCGCCGAATCAGCTGCAGCGCGGGATTCAGCAGCTCCCGGAACCAGGCCTCATACTGGGCCCCGCTGTAGAAATTGCGGGTCCTGTCGAGCGCTTGCGCCTGAGCGGCGTGATAGGCGGCGGTTAAATTAAGGGTGCGCAGCAGTTTGTCGAGCTCATCGGCCACGTCCTTGGCGAAATGGCGGTACTCGAGAGCAGGGGCCTGTTTCTTTTCAAGCGCGGCGAGGCTTTTCAGGATCCATTCCTGCATGCTGTCCTCGCTTCCGCTAAGCAGCCTGTTGTGGAATTCCTGTTCCCACAGCGTCTTGAAGCAGCGGGCTTCCCTGCCATGTCCCGCGTCCTCCTGACGAATCCACTGCGTCTGATCCAGGAGCCTGCGCTGCTTCAGCATGCCGGATACCTTGGCATACGTGCCCGTAAAGGCAGTTCCCGCCGGCTGCACCGGACTGCTGGCCATCGTCACGAGATAAGCGCTCTGGTCCGCACCGAATACGTCCTGCAGATGGTGAAGCCTTGAAGCGGTTTCATTAGATTCATCCGGCAGGAACACGATCGACAGCACCTGGTGCGGCTCGGTCTGAATCGTTACCGATTCGGGATAGGCCTGCTGCCAGACCAGATCGATATACTCCCGCAGATAGTAACTCCCCTTTTCCGGTTCCAGCTGATACTGCGCATATCCGTCCTTGAATATGATTTGATACACGATCATGACGTACGGCCTGCTGGCATCGGCAAGATCCCTGAGCTCGCTGAGGTTCATATGGATATTTTTCAACCGGTTCGTATAAGCGTAATGACGGAGCATGGAATTTTTGCGGGCCAGATCATGAGAGATCCGCTGATGGGTTGAGCGCATGTGCTGGACTCGCCGGCTGATCAGCTCGATTTCCCGGACAGGCCCTGCAGCATGCTCGGGTTCGTCTTTCCGGAGGGTGTCGACCATAAGGCGGATCGGCCGATGGACCCGGCGGCTGAACAAGAACGTGAGGACGATCAGAAGGCCGACGATGCCGAGGAGCGAGAGCAGAATCAGGTTAAGGTTCAGGAGCTGCGCCGAAATGCTCTGGACCGGAACTTTGCTGATGTAGGTGAACCCGGTCTCCGTCCCTTTTTTATAGAAATAGTAAAAGTCTCCGGTCTGCACGAACGAGTGCCGGTCATCGAGCGATTCGAACGCAGGCAGGGATTCGGCATCCGGTGCGTGCCTGGGCTCATAGAGCGGGTGTCCGTCCGCATCCAGGATATAAAAGTCTCCGTTCATGGCGGATTGCAGGTTGCCGGCTAAACGATCCGTGTTCAGCATGGCGATCAGGTACATGTCCTTATACGGCATCATCTTGATGACGATGGGCAGAAGCGTTCCTTTCGAACGTGAGGCTCCCAGCGTGTTCTCAGCGAATTCTGCGGCAGGAAAGACGCGAAAGGCATAGGCTTCGCCAAACTGCTTATCCCAAAAAGCCAGCGGATAGGACGGACTGCTGTAGTAGGTGCCGAACATCGATTTTGCGCTGCTTGTCCCGTCCTTCTCGACGACATAGGCGTCCTTCTGAAAGTGAATCATGAGATTGTCCATACCCAGAAAGGGGTTTGTGAACAGTCTTTTCATCTCCCCGATCACATCATTGACGTAGCCGTAAGCCTGATTGTCCTTCACCTGCCGCAGCTGATTGACGTATGTCGTCCACAGCGGATCCTGATTCAGACCGAGCACCATCTCCCGGGTCAGCCGGAACTGGTTTTCGTAGCCCCGTGCGGCGTGGTTCATGCCGAGTTCATTGTACTTGACGATTTCGCTGTGGATCTGCTGCTTCAAATAGAAGAAGGAAACGAGGTTAAACGCGGCGAGCATGAGGATGACGGCGAGAAAACCGGAAAGCAGCTTGGTGAACAGCGTATGAAAGCCCAGCTTTTCCTTCAAAATGATCGACATTCGGGTGGACACCTCCATATTCTGTTGGTCGGTTACCGATGACGGCAGCGTCTTGCCTCAGAGTGACTATATCATAAGGTTTATTTTCGCGTTCACACAATATTCACCTTTTCAGGATTCTCTACAACCTTTCCACTCACCCGAAAAAAAGGGGATGGCGCCGCAAACATGCCGATTTATTTATCACGGAAGGATCCGGTATGCTTTCGGTACAGGTAAGGCCATTCAGAACGACAAGGGAGGTGCGGAAGTGAAAGTGAAACCGGCGGATACGGAATTGGCGGACGCCGGGGTGATCCTGAGAACGCCTCGGCGTGCGCGGCTTGGCAGGGGGCAGATGGCACGGGCCTTTCGGCGAAGCAAATATTTGTGGCTGCTGTTTCTGCCCTGCCTGCTTTATTATTTGATTTTCAAATACGCTCCCATGTTCGGACTGGTCATCACGTTCAAGAACTATAATGTATTCAAGGGAATCTGGGCGAGCGATTGGGTCGGCCTGAAGTACTACCGCATGTTTTTCGGCAATCCGGATTTCTGGATCCTGATGCGCAACACGTTTCTGCTCGGGCTTTACAAGCTGCTCTTCGGGTTTCCGGCGCCGATTATTCTCGCACTGCTCATGAACGAGGTGAGAAACGCCGTATTCAAGCGATGGGTACAGACCTTCAGCTACCTGCCGCATTTTATTTCCAACGTTATCGTCGCCAGCATGGTCATCATGTTCCTGTCCCCGACGGGAGGCATCATCAACCAGCTGATTACGGCGTTTGGAGGCAAACCGGTCAATTTCATGATGGAACCCGGACTGTTCCGGCCCATCTATGTCATTTCGGAAATATGGCAGCACATCGGCTGGGAGACGATCATTTTCCTGGCGGCACTGACGGCGGTGGATCCGCAGCTGTACGAAGCGGCCGGCATCGATGGAGCCGGAAGGTGGAGGAAGCTCTGGCATGTCACGCTGCCCGGGATTGCGCCGACGATCATGATCATACTGATCCTTGATATCGGCAAGGTGCTGGAGATCGGCTTCGAAAAAGTATTCCTGATGTACAATCCGGCCGTATACAGCACTGCCGACATTATAAGCACCTATGTGTACCGGGTCGGCATGGAGCAGGGCAACTTCAGCTATGCATCCGCGATCGATCTGTTCATGGGCATCATCAGCTTTATATTCATATTCTCGGCGAATACGATCAGCCGACGGTTAGGGGGAACGAGCCTATGGTGACCACAGGCCGCAGGCGCAGCCGCATCAGCCTGTTCACGGTAATCAATACGTTCATCATGCTGCTGGTTGCCGCCGTCATGCTGTATCCGTTCGTGTATATGCTCGCCGTATCGCTCAGCGGAGACGTGTATGTGATGAAGGGAGAAGTGACGCTGTGGCCGAAGGGCTTCAACCTGCGGATGTATGAACTGGTGCTGGGCGATCCGAAAATATGGAGCTCTTACCGGAACACCATCGTCTACACGCTGCTGGGCACGGCCATCGCGATGCTGATCACGTCGATGGGAGCTTACGCGCTGTCGCGCAAAGACATGATGTTTCATAAAGGATTTACGTTGATGATCGTGTTCACGATGTTCTTCGGCGGAGGCATGATTCCGACGTTCCTGATTGTCCGTTCGCTCGGACTGGTGGACACGATCTGGGGCATGGTTCTGCCGGGCGCGGTCAGCACCTGGAACCTCATCCTGATGCGCACCTTTTTCAGCGGGATTCCGAAAGAACTGGAGGAATCGGGACGGATGGACGGACTGAATGACATCGGGATCTTTTTCCGGATCATCGTGCCGCTGTCGAAGCCTGTCTTTGCAACGATCTCTTTATTTTATGCCGTCGGCATCTGGAACAACTTTCTCTACCCGCTTCTCTATTTGCGGAGCCAGGAGTTGTTTCCGCTGCAGGTTCTCCTGCGCAACCTGGTTCTTGCCGGCAGCGTCAGCTCCGGACAGGTGACCCAGATCGGCGGGGATAACCTGGTCGTGGAGGACTCGCTCAAGTACGCTACGATCATGGTCTCCACGCTGCCGATTTTAATACTATATCCTTTCGTGCAGAAGTACTTCGTCAAGGGCTCCATGATCGGCGCGGTAAAGGGATAGGGAATATGATCGTTTGCTGCACTTGCCAATCATTCGTTGTGGAATCGAATCAGGAAATCAAAGGGGGATGTACACATGGGGAAAACAAGGTCGTATACAAGATTGCTCGCGGCGCTGCTCGTCGCATTCGCGGTAGCGGGCTGCTCGGCAGGCGCGGATAAACCGGCGGCTTCCACGCCGCCCAAAGGCGAGGCGAACACCGGTACCACGGCGCCGGCCGAGGTGACTCTAACGGCGCTGCTCGATAACAATGCCACGTTTCCATACAGCAAGGAGTGGCCGGTCTGGAGCTGGATCAAGGATCAAACCGGCGTGTCGCTGAACGTGGAGACGCCGTCCGGCAAGCTGAGCGATACGCTCAATCTGGTCATGGCCTCGGGGAATTTGCCCGATCTGATGTACATGTCCGGACGCCGCGATTCCAACAAGTACGGGGATCAGGGGGCTTTGGAGAACATCCTTGACCATGTTGACCAGATGCCGAATCTGAAGGCTTGGATGGAACAGTACCCGGAGGAAGCCAAAGCTGCGCTCTCCGCGGACGGTAAAATGTATATGTTCCCGAATCAGGGCTTTGGGGAAACAAACCGCATGATCTGGCTGTATCGCGAGGATATTTTTAAGAAAAATAACCTCGCCGCTCCCAAAACCTACGAAGAGCTGCATCAGGTGCTGAAGAAGCTGAAAGCACTGTATCCGGACAGCTACCCGCTCTCCATGCGCTTCGGCCAAATTCCCGATGAAATGATGGCTAACCTGACGACCAACTTTGCTAGCGGAAGTGACGTCTACTATAACTTCGACGAGAAGAAATGGAAGTTCGGGCCGACGGAGGACAACTACAAGGCCATGGTCTCCATGTGGCATACCTTCTACAAGGAAGGGCTCATCCCGCCGGATTTCCTGTCGATTCAAACCAAGCAGTGGCAGGACGTGATGTCGACCGGACAATCGTTTATTACGATCGACTATATCAGCCGTGTAGACTTTTTCAATAATGCCATGCAAAAGGATAACCCGGAATACAGCCTGCAGTTCATGGCTCCTCCGGCCGGACTGGACGGCATGAAGCCGCAGAACCCGTATTTTCACTACCTGGAAGGCGGCTTGACGGTCGCTTCGACCTCCAAGCATAAGGATGACGTCATGAAGTATATGGATTTCTTCTACAGCGAGGAAGGACGGACGCTCAGCAGCTGGGGCAAGGAAGGTGAAACGTACACCGAGGAGAGCGGGCAGAAGAAGTTCAAGCCCGAATTCACGGACGTCACGGAGATGCGTAAGCAGACCGGTTTGCAGACGAGCGGGACATATACATGGATCGATTATGACGCGCACTTGTCTCTGTTCTCGCCGGATCTGAAGAAGGCCTACGAGGAAGCAGCCAAATACGATCCGCCGGCCATGCAGCCGAAGCCTGCCTTTACGGATGCGGAGAATGAAGTGCTGTCGGTAACGGGGCAGGCGGTGAAGAAGTACAGGGAAGAGAACTTCTCCAAGTTCGTGCTGGGTACGAGAAACTTGAGCGAATGGGATAAATACGTGGAGGAGATCAACGGCCTTGGCGTGCAGAAGCTGATCGACACCTATGAAGCCGCGCAAAAGCGAGTAGAGCAGGCAAAGCTGGAAAACAAATAGGTTTACGAATACAAGGCTAACCAAGTCATGCTTAAAAAAGCAACCCGGCGATCCATGCGGATTGGCCGGGTTGCTGTGCCTTAAAGTGTTATGGGCGATCCAGCGTTCTTCGCTTATCGGGGCTGGATCGCGTTCTGGATGGAGGTGACAATGACCACTTCGGCATTCGTGATGCCGGGGAGGGATCTGGTCATGATCGGCGAATGGTAAGCGACGATTTTGGTGCCTGCGCGCAGGGCTCCTTCGCCGCCAAGATCATCAATGATCTGCGTGTCTTTGGAGATGTTCAGAATCACGTCGTTGGTCTTCGAGTCGTCCGAGCCTACATTGACATACACTTGATCCTTCGACGTGCTTTCGAAAGATGCGATCGTACCCTCGATCTTGACGGATTCGGCCTTTTTCACCACGAGCTTGTCGGCATGCGTCTGGGCCGGGTAGATCATCGTCATGATGTCGCCGTAAGATACGTCGGCATGAAGTCCGGTTTTCAGCGCGTCCTTGGTGAGCGCGTTTCCGTCTTCATCGACGATTTGCGTTTTGTCGTCCACGGTCAGGATGACGTAGTTTACGCCGCCCTTTTCATGCGGTTTGCCGATGAGCGTGACTTTGCCGCCTTCGGTGCTTGTAATGACACCTTCGGTTCCTGCATGGAGTTCATTTCCCACTTCACCTTCACCTGTTTCATTGCTAGAGTTAACGCGAATGTAGTTCGTCGTCGATTGCGGCGGCAGGCTCATGGCAACGGCTGGGCCGTAAAAGGCCTTTACGCTCATGCCTTCCTTAATAGCGCCTGCTTCGATGGCTTTGCCGTCCTGATCCAGGATGGTAGCCTTTTCGGCAAAATGCAGAATGATCGAATCTTCATTGCCGTTATACAGATCTTTGCCTTTGACGAGGATGCTGCCGTCCCGTACTTCGGAAACGGTGCCGTCGATGGCGGTAAAGCTGTGATCCTGAACGACCAGCGTCAGCGCGGTGCCGCGCGCCGGCAGGCTTTTGGTGATGTTCGGGCTGTAAAAGGCTTTGACGACCCTTTTCTCATCCATGATCGTTTTCAACGCTACGGTTTTGCCCTTGGCATCAACGATTTTCGTTTTCGGCGTGATGCCCAGAACGATCTCGCTTTGGTCTGATGGAGCCAATCCGCGGCCGGTAACGGTAATGAATTTGCCTGTATGGTCGTTCACGAAGTCCGTGATTTGGCCCATGGTTCCGGGAACTGCTTTAACTTGGTTTTGAATGATTCCTTGTCCGTTATGCGCGGCTGCGGCCGGAACGTCCTGCGCGCTTGCCGCGACCGGCATGGCCGCCATGGCCATCAGGGATGCTGTAGCTAACACTTTGTACATTTTCTTCATCTGTCATTCCTCCTGTATCTTGCAGCTTGTACGAACGGTTAGAGTTGTTGCAGGCCAAGCATGTCAGGGTTCAAATGCTTGACCTTCATGGTCCTAGACGCGGAGGCTGTGCAATATGTTGCACAAATGTTCCAGATCGTTTGCCTTGCTGGCAGGGCTTTCCTTTATCCATGGTCGGATGCTGCCGGTGGAACGGCAGTTTTAGATCGAAAGATATGTTCCTTGAAAGGACGCAGCAGCGACAAACCTGACAGAAGAACGATGAATCCCGATGTCGCCAATAAAGCCTGCGGGGGCAAATGAGTCATGAGGATGGAGCCGGTTAGAATGCCCAAGGGAACGGTGCAGGTGTTTAGCATCGATGTAAAGCTCATCACCCGGCCCAATTTTGATTTATCGACAATTTGCTGCATCGAGGTACCGATGCCGACGCTCGCCAGGCAGATGCCGAATCCGAGCATCCCGGCTAAAATAATCATGGAGGCGTAAGTGAATGACAAACCGCCAATAATCAGTGCCGTTCCTTCGATGGAAAGGCCGACGACAGCGAGGAGGATTTGATTCTTGAATCTGCCGCTCGCCATGATGGCGCTGCCGAGCAGCGCCCCGATCGAAATGGACGTTTCGATCCAGCCGAGACCTTTCGGGCCGACATGCAGAACCTGATTGCAGATGAACGAAAAGTATATGTTTAGCGGAGCGAGGAAGAAGTTGATGATGACACCGCCTACCAGTATGAGCATAAGGAGGCGCCGCAAGCGAAAAGTATAGTGAAGCCCCTCTGTAAACCGCCGGAAATAACCTTCCGGCCTGTTGGGTTCTTCCGTACTTGGTATGGATAAAAAGGCAGAGAAAACAGCTGCCGTCATGAATGAGATCCCGTTGATGGCAAACAGGGCCGATATCGGGATAAAAGCAATCAGCATACCGCCGAGAGCCGGCCCGGCGATGTTCGATATCTGGCGAATGAGCTCAAAGGAAGCATTCGCTTTGGATAGCTGCTCGGACGTAACCACCAGCGGAATGGAAGAAGAGAGCGCAGGAGAGAAGAAGGCTTTCATTGCCGAGACAAGCACAAGACAAAGGTTGATGGCAAGCATGGAGACACGGTCATTCAGCGTGAGGGTCATTAGAACGAACATGAGCACACCGCTGCAAACATCCGTCAAGAGCAGTATTTTCTTCTTGTGATGGCCGTCGGCCAGAACACCGGCCCACGGCATGATTACGATGGAGGGCAGCGTCATGCATATGACGCTGAGTCCAAGCGATAACGGTGACCCGGTCCGATCAATGATATACCACATCAAGGCGATGGAGTAGAGGCGGTCCCCCAGGATGGAAATCCCTTGGCCGCCCGTAAGCAACAGGAACATTCGGTTTTTGAATAAGGGAAAGTGCATTGCAATCAACTCCTATATTAATAAAATGTATTATTTTATATAGATCGAATGTCATTTCGGAAAATAAGGCCTTTGAAGAAAGGCCCATGGCGGTCGATGCGTCTTCTTAATCCTGCTCAATTAGGGTAACTTTGATCTGCTCCAGCAGCTTTTCGATTTCCTGGGACTGTACCTCATAATAAACGCGGTTTTCTTTCCGGGATGCCCGGACCAACCCGATTGAAGCCAGCGATGAAAGATGATGGGATACCGTCGAGCTCGAAAGATCCAGCAGCTGGGCAAGCTCGTAGCCGTATAACGGACTTTGCTGCAAAAGCCGTATAATATGTATCCTTTTTTCATCAGATAAGATCTTAAAGGCGTTGATTACCCTGCCCTTGTCGACGGCAAGCTCTGATTTAAGCTGGAACTGCTTGGTCCCGTACAAAAAAATAAGCGAGCTTTCGGATTCCGAGTTCATGGAGCAGTCATAATAAAAAATCGAAGGGGAGATGACGATTTCCTCCAGAGAGTCCGTGGAAGTCTGTCCTGACAGCAGCTGTGTCAGCCCCTTCTCTCCGTGTTCATCAATAAAGGATTTCATCTGCTCCATGCTTTCCTGCTGCTGGACGGCCAACTCTTCCAGTTCACTTTTTAAGTAGGCATAGAATTGTTTCAGCATCCGTATCAGACGTTGTTTCGTTTCTTCCGGGTGCAAATAAAGATAGGTGATTTTCCACTTCTCAGACTGCGGCCAGCGGCTCGAATCGATGAATTGCGTAACCTCCGGGAGCAGGTGAATATCGGGTCTCAGGTTCCCTCCGTAACCGGATTGCAAAAAATAGGAGAGAAGCGTCAGCCCGGACTCCTGTTCCAGCGTCTCCAAAAATGGATCGATATGTTCGAACACCCGTTTATCCCACGCATATCGAATCAGCGTCAGCCCGAAAAAGCTTTCGGGATCAAAAAATACTGCGAGCTCCTCGGTCAATTCCCTCGGCAAAGCCGCACGCTTCTGCTCTACCCAATGCGTCAATTCCAGCGGCTTGCCCGCGACTTCCCTGGACTTATTGGATAAGAGCGACTCGTGGGCGTGTATCCGGAACATGGCTGCGATCAGCTCGAATACGGGTGAGGTGACGTAAGTTATTGAAGAAGGCATATTTTGGGCATCCTCCATTCCTTAAATGTGATGGATTAACCATACAGCAATATTCGATACATATCAATAGTGTTATTTCATAAATATAAAATATTGTGTTAAATGACCAATGATCCGCATTTTATTCATTCGCCTCTTACACAATCATGCGAAGATGCCCATATAGTGGATTAACATAGGCGGAGGTGTAGATAGATCATGAAATTGACGCTTGAAATCGCGAAGTATTTGTTGGAGGCTGCCGAAAAGAAGGCGAAGGAGATGGGCCTGGCGGAAGATATCGCGATCGTGGACGATGGAGCGAATCTGGTCGCTTTTCACCGGATGGATCATGCAAGGATCGGGGGGATCGACATCGCCCAGAACAAGGCCTGGACCAGCGTGGCACTGCAGATGCCGACATCAAATTTGAGCGAGGCGGCCCAGCCTGGGGGCCCTTCGTTCGGAATTAATACGACCAATCAGGGAAGAGTCGTCATCTTGGGAGGAGGCATTCCGCTGCGTGTCGGCGATGTCATCGTGGGAGGCGTCGGCGTTAGCGGCGGCACAAGCCAGCAGGATATGGAGGTGGCGAATGCGGCGGTGCAGGCGTTTGAAAAGCTGCTGAAGCGCCATGCTTCAAGCGGCATCTCTTACCGGATCGGATCTAACTAAGCCGGAGATGAGAGGGTATACAAAAAGCAATCCATCCGGCCTTGGCAAGGCAGGAAGATTGCTTTTGACGTTCAGTTTGTCCGTTTCGCGCCTAGAATGCCCAATTGCCGCTGCGGAACACCGGTTCAATCAGGCCTTCGGCCGTAATGCCGTCGATATCCATATCTTTCGAACCGATCATGAAATCCACGTGGATGATGCTGCGATTGAGTCCGGCTTGATCCAGCTCTTCACGGGACATCGCGGTGCCGCCCTTCAGGCAGTGCGGAAAAGCTTCGCCCAGCGCAAGATGGTTGGAGGCATTTTCGTCATATAAGGTATTGAAGAAAATCAGGTTCGATTCCGAAATCGGGGAATGATGCGGCACAAGGGCAACTTCGCCCAGATAGCGCGCGGATTCGTCCATGTTCAGCATGGCCTGCAGCGAATCGTATCCTTTTTCGGCCGTGAACCCGGTTACTTTACCGTTCTCGAACGTGAGGCTGAAGTTTTCAATCAGATTGCCCTGATAGCTTAGCGGTTTACTGCTGCAAACCACTCCGTTCGTGCCTTCCCTGCGCGGGGAGGTGAATACCTCCTCGGTCGGAACATTCGGGTTGAAGGGAAGGCCCGCTTCGTTTACCGCCGTACCGCCGTTCCACACATGGTTGTCCGGCAGCTCGACCACAAGGTCCGTTCCCGGCGCCCGGTAATGCAGCTTCTTGTACTGCTTTTCGTTCAGGTAAGCCCTCTTGGCGTGAAGCGTGTCATTGTGCTCATGCCAGGCTTGTACCGGGTTCTCCCGCTCGACGCGGACGGCTTTGAAAATGGCTTCCCAGAGCGCCTCTATAGCCGCATTCGTGTCGAGGTCCGGAAACACAAGCTTGGCCCAGCCTTCCGATGGCGCCCCGATAATCGACCACGTCATCTTGTTGGCGGACATGTATTCCCTCCATTTGGTCAGCGCCGTGCCTGCGGCTTTGGCATTCGCGGAGATCCGTTTCGGATCCACGCCCTTGAGCAGCTCGGGATTGCCTGATTCGATGAACAGAAAAGCTCCGCCGTTCTCGGCAAACTGCTGTACGGCCTGTGCTCTCCACGACGGATATTCTTCGAATGCTTCATCCGGCGCTAGCTGATATTTGATCTGCGTGCTGATCTCATCCTGCCATTCGATATGCACATGTTTGGCTCCGGCATGATAGGCCTGCTTCGAAATCAGACGGACCAATTCGGGTTGGTGGATCGGGGCGTTTATCCATAAGGATTGTCCGGGCTGAAGGTTGACCGCGATCTTGACGGCCAGTTCCGCGTATTGTTCGAGCCGGGTGGCAAAAGACATTTTTAATCTCCTCCTTGATGCTTCAATCAGGATATACCATTTCGTCTTTCATGATGCGTTTCCCTTTTATTCTGCGCAGACTGCGCAAATAGAAATGACTATCGAAGCATGCCGGCCGCTGCTGCCCCAATGAAAAGACATGCGGCCGGGTCCTCTGGATGGACAGCAGGAACGGCCGCATGCTTTTTTCGGAACAATCTAGAAATAAACGGGGCTGGTTTCAACCGGCATTCGGCCTGCTCTTGACTTCAAATCTTTCTCGCTTCCAGCCTGCGGGCAATGATCGATAGGGTATAGTTGACCGCAAAGTACAGCAGCGCCGCCAGAATCAAGGCCGGGATGACGTAATTTGGACTGTGGCCCTGCAGGATCTGCACGTTATGCATGATTTCGGGCAGCGAAATGATGATGGCGAGCGAGGTATCCTTCAGCAGGGAGATGAACTGGCTGACCAGCGGCGGGGCCATGCGGCGCAGCGCCTGCGGCAGAATGATATACCGCATCGTCTGGGCGTATCCGAGACCGGAAGAGCGGGCCGCCTCAATTTGCCCCCGGTCCACCGAGGTGAGGCCGCCCCGCACGATTTCGGAAATCATGGCGCCTTCGAAGAGGGTCAACGCCGCGATGGCCGCCCAAAAAGGCGGAAGCTTGAGCCCAAGCTGGGGAAGCACGATGTACATGAAGTAGATGATCAGCAGCAGGGGAAGGTTCCGGATCAGGTCTATGATGACGGCAAGCAGCCGGTTCAGCAGCGGAACGCGCGTATAACGGAGAATGCCCAGCAGCGTTCCGAGCACAAAGCTGAATAGAATCGAGAGGGCCGCTACAAGTAGCGTCATGCCGAACCCTTGCAAAATAAAGGAAAGATTGGGCCAGGAATAGGCGCCTGCAAAATCCATGCCTTAAACCTCCTTTCCTCAGATTCTCGCCTGGATGGTGATTAACGGTCTGCGGAGCTAAACCTTCGTTCCATGGCATGCACGGCCATGCTGAGCGGCAGGGTCAGGACCAGATAGAAGAGGGCGACAAGGGTATAGACGGTCAGCGGCAGGAAGGTATCCGCATTGATCAAATCAGCGTAGTACATCAGGTCGAGACCGGCCACGACCGCAAGAATGGACGAGTTTTTGACGAGATTAATGAACTGGTTGCTGATCGAAGGCAGGACGACTTTGATGGCCTGCGGCAGCACGATGCTCCTCATGGTCTGCAGATAGGTCAGCCCCGTGGCGCGGGCAGCCTCTGTCTGGCCGGTGGGCACGGCTTGAATTCCCGCACGGATGCTTTCGGCAATGAAGGAAGCGGTGTACACCATCAGGCCGAGCGTGCCCGAGGTGAAGCCGTCAAGCGGGATGCCCAGCGAAGGAAGACCGAGAAAAAAGAAAAAGACGACGAGCAGCAGCGGAATGTTGCGGATGAATTCCACGTAAGCCGTGCCCAGCCAGTTCAGCGGCTTGACCGGTGATATGCGCATGATGGCGATGATGGTGCCGAGAACGAAGCTGCCGATCAGGGCGATGGCGCTCGCTTCGATCGTGTGCAGGAATCCTTCCAGGAAACGATCCCAGTGATCGAACAGGATCCGGATATCGAACGTCTCACTCACGCGGTGTCTCTCCTTTCAGGGAGATAGGCTGTTGGCTGAAGAGAAGGGGAGAAGAGGGGTTAACCGCTCCTGCCCTTTCCTATCCGGGAACCGTTATTCCGGTTTCACGCCCATCCACTGCTCGTATAATTTGTCGTACTCGCCGCTTTCCTTCATCTCTTTGAGCAGGTCGTTCACGACCTGGACGAATTCCGAATCGCCTTTTTTGATCGCGATGCCGTAAGGCTCATCGGTGAAGTTGCCCCCGACTACGACATAATTCGGATCCTGCTTCTGCATGCCGAGCAGAATGGCGTTATCGGTCGTCAGCGCGTCTCCCTGCCCGGCTTTCAGCGCGGTAAAGGCGTCCTGATAGTTTTCGAACTCCAGCACGGTGGCGTCCGGCGCCTTTTCGCGGATGTTCTTCGCGGAGGTGGAGCCTTTTGCCGTCAATACTTTGACGCCTTTTTTGATATCGTCCAGCCCTTGGATCGGGCTTCCCTTCTTCACGAGCAGGGACTGTCCGGCTTTGAAATACACATCGCTGAAGTCGACCTGCTCTTTACGTTCCTCCGTGATCGTCATGGTGGCGATGATCAGGTCGATGTCCCCGTTTTGGAGCAGCGGAATCCGGGTCTTGGAGGTCACCTCTTTCAGCTCGACCTTGCTTTCGTCGCCGAAGATCTTTTTGGCGAGCGCCTTGGCAATATCGATATCGAATCCTTCGATTTTGCCGGAAGACGGGTCCTTCAGGCCGAACAGCTTCGTGTCGTATTTGACACCGGCAATGACTTTGCCGCGTTCCTTGATCGCTTCGAGCGTCCCTCCCTTTTCCTTTTTGCCCCCGCATCCGGCGAACACCAGACAGACTGCCAGCAAAATGAGCAAAGCACCAAGCCTTGAACGTTTATTCATCTTTTGTACCCCTTTCCGTATGTAGAATGTCCCCTTACGCTTCTTAATGTTTGATCAGGCGGCTGAGAAACAGGCGTGCACGCTCCTCGCGCGGCTCCTTGAAGAACGCGGATGCCGTCGCCTCCTCGACGATTTGCCCGTTGTCCATGAACACGATCCGGTCTGCGGCTTCGCGGGCGAATCCCATCTCATGCGTGACGATCACCATCGTCATGCCTTCGTGGGCGAGAGCGCGCATGACGTCCAGCACCTCGCCGATCATTTCCGGATCGAGGGCGGAGGTGGGCTCGTCAAAGAGCATGATCCTCGGCTGCATGGCGAGCCCCCTCGCAATGGCTACCCGCTGCTGCTGTCCGCCTGAGAGCTGCGAAGGATATTGCTGCGCCTTGTCGGCAATGCCGACACGCTTCAAATACGAGAGTGCTCGTTCCTCGGCCTCCTGCTTGCTGAGTCCCAGTACCTTGATGGGGGCCAGCGTAATATTGTCGATCACCTTTTTATGGGGATAAAGGTTGAAATGCTGGAATACGATGCCGATATCGCGGCGGAAGCGGTTAATGTCCACTTTCTTGCCATGAAGCGGCGTTTCATTGACGATCAGCTCGCCGGAGGATATCGACTCCAGCCGGTTGATGCAGCGGAGCAGCGTGCTCTTTCCGGAGCCGGAAGGACCGATGATGACGACAACCTCGCCTTCCTCGATCCGGAGATGAATATCGCGGAGAACTTCAAAACTGCCAAAAGCTTTGCTTACCCCCTTGAATTCAATCATGTGGATGACCTCCCTTCGTAAGAGATTCTGACAGGCTGTTTACACCTTGGACGCTGCATACATTTTTAAAATATATTGCAGGACGCATCCCATCATGCTTGATTTGTCATCGGATGTGAGTGTTTTGTCCGTGATGAATAGACATGAAAAAGCCCGTGCCTGGACCAGGCACGGGCTTGAACGACCTTGAATATCAATGCTTTTTCTTGGAAAAAACGGTGATCAAAGAAATAATGGACAGGACTAAAGCGGCAATGGATACGACGAGCGTTGCTGTCTGTACGCCACTGGTGGACGAGTTGTCTGCTGCAGCAGGCGCTGATTCGGCAGTGCCTGACTCGCTGCCCGCCTGCCCCTTGGCCTGCTCACCGGCAGCCGCGTCATGGCTGTGGCCGGATTCTGCCGGAGCCTGCCCCTCAGCCGTCGTAATCTTCGTGATCGAATGGGGGGCATCCGAGCCCTCGTCACCGGTCCATTCAACAATGCTGCCATCCTTGTAATACTGGAACGCATCCCAGGCAACGTCCATATCTTTCTCGGGATTATGGGCGACGAAGTTGAACATTTGGAACTGCCCTGCATTGATGCCGGCACCCGTCGCATCCCACGTAATGCTGCTGATTTTGCCGGCGCTGTCCTTTTCGGTCGTGATTTTCCAGTCCGGAGTCGGCTGATACTGCATGAGCTCGACCCCCTCAGGGACTTTCAGCGTGACTTTCGTCGTCGCAATCTCCTTCTCGGACGGGATCTTAATGGTATAGGTTTCCCAGGCACCGGGCTGGGATGTTGCCGGCTTCACGCTCACGTGCGCGCTGGCGATGCCCGAGAACAGCAGCAAACCTGCCGCCGCGAATGGGATAAGCTTCGTTATTTTCATCATTTTGTTCAATGTGTTTTCTCTCCTTTAGTATCGAATCATTCATCGATTCTGTATGCTCAATGCTTTGAATTTTTAATAAAATTCAATATTTATGCCATTAATGGTTGCCGACATGAATGACGATATCGGTATCCCACGACTCGAGCTTGTCGGTCAGCACATGCACCTGAACGTTCCACTTGCCCGCCATGCTGATCAGGCCCTGTGCCTTGAAGCCTTCCGCCTTTCCTCCCGGCATGACGATTTCGTATTTGCCCATATCCATGTCGAGGCTGGTCAAGGTGAGCTTGATTTGCTGAATGCCCTGGACCGGTTTTCCGTCCTTATCCTGAACAATCACTTCAAAATCGTTCACGCCCGTCACGTTGGGGGTAACGTGAAGCGAAATAGTCCGGTTATTCTCAAGCGCCTGCTTCACGTGTAGCGGACCGGGCGAAGCCATGGCCGTAGGCATGTTGGTGAGCACAGCTGCGAGAACGAGGGCCGCGATACCCGCCGTGAGCTCGATCCATACGCCGGCGCCAAGCTGATGCTCCGCACGCTTTCCGCGCATCAGGTTCCAGGCGGCGAGTATGAGCATGATCAGAAGCAGCGCGCTTTTGGCAAGCAGTACTTTGCCGTACGACGTATGCAGCAGGGCATACCAGGTAGGCACGTACTGCAGGCTCGCATAGATGCCGCTGATCAGAATCAAGGCGACCAAACCGGTACCCCACAGGCTGAACCGCCGGATGACGGCAAAATAGCCCTGTTTTCTGTCTGCCGGTGCCGCAGGCAGCGAAGCCTCTTTCGGTAGAAGCAAAGCAAAAGCAAGAAGACTGCCAAGCCAAAGCGATGCGGCGCCAAGATGGAGAAAATTCATGGCGATGCCCAATGCTTGGTGCTCGGAAGCGGCCGCATGGCCAATAAAGGACTTCGCCAGCAGCATGCCAAGAAGGAGCAGAAAAGCGACGGTACCCGCGATGTACGCGTTGTCCTTATCCTTGATTCTCGGCAAGGCGACGGCCAATCCGAATATGGCTATCAGCAGCAGGAGCTGCACGAGCCAGACCTCGCCGAAGGTGGTGATGCGAAGCATCTTGAGAAGCAGCGACGGATTGGACCCTACGCCGCTCCAGCCGACCCCCGCATCGATCCCGGTCTGCAGCGGCAGGCTGAGCAGGAAGCTGACTGCAAGCACGGACAGACTGACCCACATCAGCCTGATGCTCCGGGGTGACCATCCTGGACGGCTTCCGGTCCCTGCGGGCAGCAGAAACAGCTGGAAGCCGAAGATGCCCGCAAGGCAAGCGAGACTGGTATAGAGCAGTGACCGGATGATCACCAGATCGGCGCCCGGTAGCCCTGGGGAGGCGATGGTCGTGGTGTGGCCTGCGCTGCCGCCTTCCCCGATTTGAAAAGAGTAGGTGCCTTCGACCGGATGGCCGTCGGCGGATACGATTTTCCACTGGACGGCATAGACGCCGGCCGGCAGAGCTGGCTCCAGGTCGGCTTCGAGCACGGCATTTTCCCCGTCCGGAATTCGGCTTTCGCCGACACTCACCGTTTTTCCGGCCGAATCGGTCACCTTTATCGAATGGAAGGCCTTCTGGAGCGGTTCGTTGAAATAAATGACCGTTTGGGCCGGCGGCTTCGCGAGCACTTCATTTTCGGCTGGGGTGGCTTTAACGATATAGGCATGGGCTGATACCAAGCCCGGGTAGAGCAGCAGGCCGATCAGGAGCATGGCCAGCCAGACCGGAAGAATCCGGATTTTATGATCGTTATTCATTGTTCATCACCTTCTATGGACCTCTTGCAAAATTCATGGAGCAGTCCGCGTGCTGCTTTTGCAAATTTCCGGAGTTGTTTGATTAAGATGCCCGATATGCAGGCATGGGACGCGGATCAAATTAATAACAGTGTATTGCTTGAGCCCAGAAATTATTTTATAGCTGCAGCCCGCAGATGAAAATGACCCGTGTGGGCTATTCGGCGCGGACGGGGTCTGTCCGGCAGGGGCGAAGAAGCCCCTCGAATCCGCGATTTTCGGTATAATGGGATAAGGACAATCCAAATCAAAAGGAGCGGATGAGATGCGATTATGGCATGAAGCGTTGATTTCGAAGCTCCCCCGCCCGCAACTGCTGGGACAGCACCGGGAATGCTGCGCGCTGCGCGGCAACGGCTGGGGCAAAAAGCATGCTACCGTGAATTATGTGTTTGAACATAGTCCGATGATGCTTGTGCGGTACCACAGGTTGATCATGGATGAAATGAAGCGTAGAACGTATAATGTCGATCCTTTATGGGTGGAAGCGTCGTACCGGGGCAAAGCTTGCGAACCGTGGCCGGATGAAGAGCTCGCGGCGCTCAATCTCGCGGCGGCCTATCCGGAGCATGACGAGGCTTATTTGCAGGAATGCCTGGATAATTTAGCGGGAAAGGGTCTTTATATCGCCCATATATAAATTGGAATGGTAAATTATAGGTGGCTAATTTGCTGAATAGGGTGGCATACCGGAGGATTCGGGAGGATCTTTTCGACTGGTACCGCTGAATTCCCCTCCTGCAAGCTCAGCTGGGTCAGGGCAGGATCAGGCTTTTTCTGAACATTTTCAATATTTTTCATAACGCTTTATAATGATAAAGAACTTCCCGGTAAGTTCAAAAAACGACCAGGAGTGATTTTATTTTATGAGTCAAGCAGTATTGGAACGCCGCAGCGAGCTGTTGAAGAAGAACATCCAGCAATTGCTCATTCAGGACAACCAACACGGGATCAGCCGCCAGGAAAGCTTGTTCCTGCAGCAAATGATCAAAGAACTGCACCAGACCTCCCATGAAATGAACGGAAATCATTAAGACTTTTATCTTTCAGTAAACTTTTCGATAAGCAATGAGCAGGGGCTGCCCGCAGCAGAGATGTTTCTCGCCGCGGTGCAGCCCCTTTGAATTTATGGACATGCTCCTTGCTGCTCCCCGAGGGAGGGGGCAAGCCCGGATTTGCCCTCGATGTAGGCGATGAACAGCTCGGCCAGCTCCGGATCGAACTGGGTCCCCGAACAAAGGCGGAGCTCGGCGACAGCTTCCTGAACGGATTTGGTGGTCTGGTAAGGCCGCTCCGAAGTCATGGCGTCAAACGAATCAATCACAGTCAGCATGCGGCACAGCATCGGGATTTCCGGCCCTTTGTAGCCGTGAGGATAACCCCTGCCGTCGTACCGTTCATGGTGAAGCTCGATATAAGGGGCCAGAGCTTTGAATTTATCGTTGGTCATGGCCATTTCCTTGCCCCAGTTCACATGTTTTTTCACGGCTTCCCACTCGCCGGGCGTCAGCGTATCCCTTTTATTCAGAATTTCCCAAGGAATCTCAAGCTTACCGATATCATGGATCAGGGCACCCAGAACGAACTGCTTGCGCGCCGCCGCATCAAGCCCGAGCAGGAGACTCATGTCCATGGCATATCGGAACACCCGCTTCGAATGCTTGAACGTATTGATGTCCTTATACAGGAACAGATTGAGCAGCTGCTCGATGTCCCGCACGTCCTGGGCAATTTCGATTTCCTGTTCCATAGGCACCGAGCTGCCGTAAATGTAGGCGGTGTTTTTGCCCTGCTTTTTGGCGTCATACAGCGCTTGATCCGCCTGCAGCACGAGCTGGGCTTTATCGTGGATGTCGATGTGGAAGCTGGATACTCCGGCGGAAAAGGACAGGCAGGCATGAGGTAAGACTTCAACGCCGAGGAACGGGGTATCGTTTACCTTTTTGCGCAGAGCGTTCACGAGCAGCAGCGCTTCATGTTCGTTGTATCCGGGCATCAGCAGCGTAAACTCCTCTCCGCCGTACCGGGAGGCGGTAACGCCGGCCTGAACGGCAACCTCCTGTAAAACGGTACCCAGAAGGGCCAGCAGCTTGTCGCCCTGCAAATGGCCGAAATGGTCGTTATAGCGCTTGAAATCATCGATATCGATCATCGCGAGCGACAAAGGCGTGCCTTCGCTGCGGGCCGTTCGGATTTCTTTTTCGAGAAGGCTTTCAAAATAGCTGTGGTTAAAGAGGCCTGTCCGCTGGTCCCGGATGGCTTTTTCCTGAAGCTGCAGGTACATATCGAACAGCTTTTTGAACAGATGGGACAAAAAGATGCTGATCCCGAGGAACAGAATCAATCCGGTCATGCCGTTGTTTACGATCAGGATGGTCAGCACAAGGGACAGGATCAGGATGCATAGATACACCAGCACGGACTCCTGAAGAAGCCCTTTCAGCTTGCGGTAAATATCGCTTGGGTCCATAAAGTAATAGTAGATGCCGATGCACAAGACGTTCAGGATAAAGTAAATGATCAGGGCGCCTACATAAGAAAGCAGATGAGTGTTCTGAAGCTGCCCGAGGCGGCCTCCGAGTCCATGGAATACAGCGCCCGCCCCGAAAATCATGATGGCATATATCGAAAAGTTGGTAAAATGCTTCCACAAGGATACCTTCCTTTCGAATGCCGTGAAGAGAAGCGAGCTCAGGAGCAGGAGGACAAGGGCCGCAGGCGTACCGAAAATAAAAAGGCAGGCCAGGTAGACCGCCGAATCCATCGACTGCTTGCTGCCTTCAGGCGGGATCCGAAACGTATAAAAGTACAGAATCAGCGAAGCCGCGAACATGGAACCCAGGAGTGCCCACTGCTCGGCTGCATAATGGAAGGACAGTTGTCTCATACTGAACAAAAACAGGATGGTGCCGAGGACGCAAAAGAAGAGGATGTTGATGTTTGGCGGAATCCAGGAATTCGAAATAAGGCGTTTATTTAACATGGCATCCACTCCTGCCGTTTTTTCGTGATGTGTTCTGAACCTGAAGCCTGTACGTAAGATTAAAATAGATGTATGGCGCCTAGGGGCGCTAAATCACTATAAGTGAAACGGTTTCGATCTGCAATATCAAAGTGAACCCATGGCGATAAGGAGATTTATTCGACCTATATTTTTGTATTTCCTTCTGTAGAATTTCATTTTATGAAAAAAACGCGTTCAGTACCGGAGCAGAAGAAAATGTGGTCAAGAGATTTCAGAAAAGACTATTGCATACCCACAGGGGGTATAGTATAATGACAGCATAAGCTTCGATTAAAGGAGGTGCGGCAGCGAGATGATTACGGAGACGAATCGGGAAACCGATATTTTGGAGGAGCCCCAACCGGGCGAAGGCTGCGAGGCAGGCTGCAGTGAGCGGCACAGTCATCATTCCCAGCAAACGAAGAATAATCTCACGACCCGCCTGAATCGCATCGAAGGACAAATTCGCGGCATCAAGGGCTTGATCGAGAAAGATACGTACTGCGATGACGTCCTGAACCAGATTTCCGCCATACAGGCCGCCCTGAACGGGGTAGGCAAGCTGCTTCTTGAGAACCACATGAGAAGCTGCGTGGTGGAGCGGATCGAATCCGGCGACCATGCCGTGATTGACGAGCTGCTGGTTACGGTAAAGAAGTTAATGAAATAATATCCCCTGCTCCAATAAATAAAAGCAGGGATTATACAACCCCAGGAGGAATATATCATGAAAAACGTAACGCTGAACGTGGAAGGAATGTCTTGCAATCATTGCGTCAATGCGGTTGAAGGTGCCGTGAAGAATGCGGGAGCAACCGGCAAAGTGGATCTGCCTGGAAACAAGGTTACCGTGGAATATGACGAAAACAAAGTAAGCCTCGACGCCATTAAAGCAGCCATCGAAGACCAAGGCTACGATGTAGTCTAAGCCTGATCTCGGATCCGGCTTAGAGATATCCCGCAGCTAAACCGGGCAGCCCCGGGCCGTTTACGGTCCGAAGACGCTGCCCTTTTTTATGAGAGGATTATACCCCGTGTGGGTATAATCAGAAAGGAGCCGAGGTCATGGAACAAAATACGGGAAACCGGGAGAATGAGCATCAGGCCACGCTGCAGATTACCGGTATGACATGCGCCGCCTGCGCGACGCGGATCGAAAAGGGCTTGAGCCGGATGGAAGGCGTCAGCCGGGCCAACGTCAATCTGGCGTTGGAGCAGGCGACCGTGACGTACGATCCGAAGCAGTCGGATCTGCGGGCAATGGAACACAAGATCGAGTCTCTCGGCTATGGCACGATAAAGGAAAAGATGGATTTTGAAATTACCGGCATGACCTGTGCCGCCTGCGCCACGCGAATCGAAAAAGGCCTCAGCAGAATGCCGGGCGTCTCGCAGGCGAGCGTCAATCTGGCGCTTGAAACTGCCCATGTGGAATATGCGGCAGGCATGGTAACCGTTAAAGATATGATGAAAAAGGTGGAGCAGCTCGGCTATAAGGCGCTTCCGAAGCAGGAGGCGAAAGACAGCGCGGAGCTGCGCCGGCAGGAGATCAATCACAAGCGCTTCAAGTGGATGATGGCAGCTATTCTGTCGCTGCCGCTGCTGTGGGCGATGGTCGGGCATTTCTCCTTCACTTCCTGGATTCCGGTGCCTTCGCTGTTCATGAATCCGTGGTTTCAGCTGGTGCTGGCGACGCCCGTCCAATTTCTGATCGGCGGCCAATTCTATGTGGGAGCCTATAAAGCGCTGCGCAACAAGAGCGCGAACATGGACGTGCTCGTCGCCCTTGGAACGTCGGCGGCGTATTTCTACAGCCTGTACCTGACGGTTCAATCGATCGGAATGGACTCCCATCATCCGGTGGAAATGTACTATGAAACGAGCAGCATTCTCATTACGCTCATTCTCGTCGGCAAATGGTTCGAGGCTTTGGCCAAAGGCCGCTCTTCCGAAGCGATCAAGAGTTTGATGGGGCTGCAGGCGAAGACGGCACTTGTCCTTCGGGATGGACAGGAGCTAAGCATCCCGGTGGAGGACGTCGAAGTGGGTGACACCGTGATCGTCAAGCCGGGGGAGAAGATTCCGGTGGACGGCAAGGTCGTTCAGGGGCTTTCGTCCGTGGACGAGTCCATGCTGACCGGGGAGAGCCTGCCCGTGGAGAAACGCGAAGGGGATGCCGTCGTCGGCGCCACGCTGAACAAAAACGGCATGCTGCGCATTCAGGCAACGAAGGTGGGCAGCGAAACCGCGTTGGCACAGATCATCAAAGTGGTCGAGGAAGCCCAAGGCTCGAAGGCTCCGATCCAGCGGATCGCGGATGTCATCTCCGGCATCTTCGTGCCGATCGTCGTCGGCATTGCGGTCGTGACGTTCCTGGTCTGGTACTTCGCTGTGGAGCCCGGAGAGTTCGCATCGGCGCTTGAGAAGGCCATTGCCGTTCTCGTCATCGCTTGTCCGTGCGCGCTTGGCCTCGCGACGCCAACCTCCATTATGGCAGGCTCCGGCCGTGCCGCGGAATTCGGCATCCTGTTCAAGGGCGGCGAGCATTTGGAGTCGGCACAGGCCATAGAGGTGGTCGTGCTCGACAAGACGGGCACCGTCACGAGCGGGAAGCCGGTGCTGACCGACATCATCCCGGCGCCGCTCATGACGGAGCAGTCTCTACTCCGGACGACGGCAGCCGTGGAGCGCCAGTCCGAGCATCCGCTTGCCGAAGCGATCGTGGCCGGCGCGCTTGAGCGGAGCAAGGCGCTGCCGCTGCCGGAGGCGAAGGACTTCGAGAACCTGCCCGGCTATGGCGTCTCCGCCCGGGTAGACGGGCGGCTCGTGCTCGTCGGCACCCGCAAGCTGATGGCCGAGCGGGGCGTCCCCGTCGAAGCGGCGCTGACCGCAATGCGGCAGCTTGAGGACGCCGGCAAGACGGCGATGCTCGTCGCCGTGGACGGCAAATACGCCGGCATGGTTGCCGTTGCCGACACGATCAAGGACACCTCCCACGAGGCGGTGTCCCGCTTGCAGGAGATGGGGATCGAGGTCATCATGATCACCGGCGACAACGAGCGGACGGCGAAGGCGATCGCCGCGCAGGCAGGCATTCAGCACGTCTTGGCCGAGGTCCTGCCGGAAGGCAAGGCCGAGGAAGTGAAGAAGCTGCAGCAGACCGGCAAACGAATCGCGATGGTCGGTGACGGCATCAATGATGCGCCTGCCCTCGCGACGGCCGATATCGGCATGGCGATCGGAACCGGCACGGATGTCGCCATGGAGGCGGCCGACGTGACGCTGATGCGCGGCGACCTGAACGCGATTGCCGATGCGATCCTGATGAGCCGCCGCACGATGGGCAACATCAAGCAGAATCTGTTCTGGGCGCTGGCGTACAATACCGTCGGCATCCCGATTGCAGCTATCGGCTTTCTCGCTCCTTGGCTGGCCGGCGCCGCCATGGCGTTCAGCTCGGTATCTGTCGTGCTGAACGCGCTGCGGCTGCAGCGGGTGAAGCTGTAGAAGCGGAAGAGCATTATCGACATGGCTATTTCATATAGCATCACGAATGTGAACCCTCGTCTCGGATGTGCAGAGACGGGGGTTTTGTGCTGCTCAGGGCGGGACTTGCAGAAAGTCATGGCGAGTAGGAAAATGGATTTGAAGCATCTTAAGCGAGTGACGGAGGAGGAGGTTATTCAGATGAACGATACATTGTCCCTACTTATGAACCACCGCTCGATCCGTAAATATAAGGACGAGCCGGTCATCGAAGAGCAGCTGCAGGCCATTATTTCCGCGGCGCAAATGGCTTCCACTTCGAGCAATGTCCAAGCTTACAGCGTCATTGCAGCAACGGACCCCGAGCTGAAAAGGCAGCTCGCCGTACTGGCCGGCAACCAGGCGTATGTGGAGCAGTGTCCGGTATTCCTCATCTGGTGCGCTGATTTATACCGCTTGAAGCAGGTGACTGCAGAGCCGCTGCAGGAGCGGGCCTCCTATGAAGCGACGACGGAGAATTTCATCGTGGCGACGGTGGATGCCGCGCTTGCCGCCCAGAACGCCGCCATTGCGGCGGAATCGATGGGGCTTGGCATCGTCTACATCGGCGGCGTGCGCAATCGCATCGCCGAGTTGTCCGAGCTGCTGGGCTTGCCGGAGCTGGTGTACCCGGTATTCGGCATGTGCGTCGGCGTGCCTGATCAGGAACCGGGCCAGCGTCCACGCCTGCCGCAGGAATCGGTGCTGCACCGCAACGGCTATTCCAGAGAGCAAAGCGTGGAGCCGGTAAAGGATTACGACGCCACGATGAAGGCATATCTGCATGAGCGCACGGGCGGCAAGAAAGACACCCCTTGGTCGCAAGTGATGGCAGACAGGCTGGCGGAGCCGATCCGGCTTCATATGAAGGAATTTTTGGACAGCAAGGGATTCTTGAAGAAGTAAACACCCGAGCGATAGAAAGGCCAGGTCACTTTCGTTCCTGTTCGGAACGGTGATCTGGCCGTTTCGCTTTTTTAGATGAATTGAACTAAAGTTGCCCTTGATTCCCTTGCTTCCGTGTGAAATGCAGGTCAATTGCTTTGCCTTTCTTTAGTTCAAGTTAAGTTAGATGCCGTAAAAACGCTTGGCATTGTCATACAGGATGCGGCGTGCCTCCTGCAAGGACAGCCCTTGAATCCGGCTCCAAGCCAGCGCAACCTCGGCCGTCATCCGCGGATGAGTCATCTGCCCGGTGAATGGGCCTTCAAAAGGCCAGGGACCGTCGGTTTCCGACATGACGAGTTCGGCAGGATATGTTCGCGCAAGCTCTTGAATTTCCGGTTCATAGTCGATGTCGGGCGTAAAAGAGATGTAATACCCTTGAGAGGCCATATGTTTTACCGTGTCCGGTGAACCCTTGAACCAGTGGAAATGGGCGCGCTTGATGCCGTACTGCGCGAGCAAGCGGCAGGCGGTATCGGCATCCTCGTAGACGGCATGGAGCACGACGGGCTTGTCCTCCTCCCGGGCAAAGACGATGAACCGCTCCAGCAGCTCCTCATACGGGCGGGAATCAAATGGCCGGCCCGCCTCCTCGGCTTCGGTACGCGTGTAGTAAGGCAGGCCAATCTCTCCGACCGCGACCATGTCGCCGGCATGCCGCTTCATCCAAGCAAGGAACTTATCGATCTCCGCCGGATCCGGAATCGGCTGCTCGGGATGGAACCCGAAGGCGGGGTGTACCCGGGAAGGGTATTGTTCTGCGAGCCGCAGATTGGCACGGGCTGACTCCCAATGCATGGACACGGCGACGAGGCTTTCGACACCGACCTCTCCGAGGCCGTCCAGGATCATCTCCTGCTGATCTTTCGCGTAGGAATCGAGATGAATATGCGCATCGATAAGCGGGGCAAGGCTCATGGTTTGAGCACCTCCAAAAAAGGGATAAGATATAATTCTCGGATGTTCCCATTATAGCCTTACGGTCATACAAAGCTGTAATGGGTATTTTAACGCAAAGGAGAGAGCAGGATACGATCGGTTGCGGCATGCGGATCATTGTGCTACATTATTTTACAAATAAGTACATAGAATTTCTATATAGATGGAATGAACAGAGGAATGTGCGCAGTCATCAGCTTTCATTCATTTTTATCGTAGATTAAACAGGCAGGTGAAGCAGGATGTTTAACCGGGATTTGGTCAAAGGCAGCATATCGCTGGCGCTGCTGCAGCTCTTGAGTGAGCAGGATTTGTACGGATATGCGCTGTCCAAGGAAATGGAGAAGCGGAGTGATTCCCATTTGCTATTGAAGGAGGGAACGCTTTATCCGGCACTGCAGAAGCTGGAGCAGCAGGGACTGATTTCATCGTATTGGAGTGCAGAGTCCAAAGGCCCCGACCGCAAGTATTATACGATTACTGCGGATGGCAGAGAGATGCTGAAGGACAAAAGCCGGGAATGGAACCGTTTTGTCGCGGTGATGTCCAAAGTGCTGGGAGGAAGCGCGAATGAACACTGATGTCGACAGCTACCTGGAAGGCGTCTGCCGGCATCTGCCCAGGCGCGTGGACAGGATGAAAGTGAAGGCGGAGCTTAGGGCACATATTGAGAAGGCAGCTGCAGAGCAATCTGAAGACGGTATGGAATCGGGAGCTGCCTTACACGCGGTGCTCGACCGCCTGGGAGATCCACGCAAGCTGGCACGTGCCTACCGCATCGCCCGTCCCTTACCTGCAGCATTCTGGAGTTCGGTCCTGCTGCTGGCGAATGCCGTCTGCTTTGCTGCGGGCTTGGCCCTCCTGAGAGGGCTTCAGGACGGCTTCTCACCAGCTGCTTACGGATTCCATCTGCTGGCTGCGGGCAAGTGCTGGGTGCTGCTGGGCTATAGCTTCATGTGGCTTCTGTCTGGTTTCATGCTGGGCCGCAGATATGGCATGCAGGCAGAGCGTCGAATCGGACGAATGATCCTGCCGCCGCTGCTGCCGAACTATCTCTTTATGCTGTTGGTTCTATTCGGAATCATTCCGGGACAATGGTTTGATTCGTTGTTAAGCCTGCCGTTCATGTTCTTGTGTACAGCATCGACCCTCGTGTTCGGCTGGCTGGCACGGCTTGGCTGCCGATGGGGCAAGCGCATGGCCCTGTATTCTAATTAATTGAAAAGCAAGCTGTCCGCGCTGCCTGCCCCCAGGCTCTGCTGTCCGGATAGCTCTGAATGTATATACATAGATAATCTACATAGACAGGGAGAGATAGGCTTGATGACGAACAAACGCCAGCTTCTGCTCATTACCGCCGAATCGGAGGAATCGCGCCGGGTACGACACCGGCGGATCATCCGCTTTCCGCAGCTCACGATGCCGCTGCTTGCAGCGTATACCCCCGATCATTGGGAGGTCACGCATATCGATGAAATCGTACAGAAGATACGTTTTGACCGCAAATATGACGTGGTAGGCATTACCGCCAATACGCCGGCTGCTCCCCATGCCTATGAGCTCGCGGCAGCCTATCGCGCACGCGGCGCGAAAGTCGTGATCGGCGGACCGCATGCAACGCTAATGCCGGACGAGGTCCGGCTTCACGCCGACGCGGTAGTGGTCGGAGAAGGGGAACTCGTCTGGCCACAGCTGCTCGCGGACGCCGAAGCCGGCTGCCTGCAGCCTGTCTACCGGTCCTGCCAGCTTCCCGATTTGAAGAACATGCCCGCGCCGCGCTGGGACCTGATTAAAGGGAGGGTGTACGGCAAGGGCGTCACCATCGCGACAAGAGGCTGTCCCTTCGGCTGTGAATACTGCACCATTCCCCAAATGTACCAGCGAAGAATGCGGTACCGGCCCATCGAAGACATCGTCGAGCATCTGAAGCGGATGCCCGGAAGAGCCCTGATCTTCTGGGATGACAATATCGGCGCGAACAAGGCTTATGCCAAGGAGCTGTTCAAGGCGATCGCGCCGTACAAGCGCTGGTGGACGAGCCAGGCCACGTCGGACGTGGCTTTTGACGACGAGTTCATGGAGCTGGCCGCGCAGAGCGGCTGCAAAGCGCTGTTTCTGGGACTCGAAACGATATCGCAGCAGAGCCTGAACGCGGCGAATAAGGCTCATAATCATGTGGACCGCTACCGTGAGGTCATCCGGCGGTTTCACTACTACGGCATTGCTGTCCAGGCGGGCACGGTCTTCGGCTTCGACCATGACGACAAGAGCATTTTCCGCACGACCGTGGAATTTTACCGCGAGGTCGGGCTCGATTCGGCGACGATCAGCGTGCTGATTCCGTTTCCGAATACGCCCTTGTTTCAACGGCTGGATGCCGAGGGACGGATTCTGACCCGGGACTGGTCCAAGTATAACGGAAAGAAGGATGTCGTCTACCAGCCTGCGCTCATGACTCCCGAGGAGCTGCTGATGGGCATGGAGTGGGCAGCCCGCCAATTTTATTCGGTTCCCTCGATCCTGGAGCGGATGTGGAAGTCTAAAACGGGTCTGTGGTGGAACATTCTCCGCAATGCCGGGTATCATATGGCGCTCCGTAATTATGGGCAGGTGGGATGGAATCCGGAGACTGGCAGGCCCTAATGACCGGTTAAGGCGATCCCTCATTACTCTTCAGCAGCTCCTGCATGTTGGATGGCAGCTCGAAGGTCTGCAAATGCCTGAAGGCGACAAGCTTGATTCGATCGGAGTAAAGAGGAGAGATTTCAAAGGTCATCCGGTCCTTGCCTACGGCGATATGCGGTCCGAGCACCGGCGTGGTCTCCAGCGTGATCGAAAAGTGAAAGCCGCGGTCCCCCGGCCCGCCGTTCACCCTTTTCGCCTGCAGAACGTCGATCTGGTATGGGTACACGAGCGGATTCTCGGCGAGCTTGCGGTTGTAATAATGATTCACGGCATTCTGAATGTCGGGCAGAAGAAGCTCCATAACGATATCCTGATACAGCAGAACCTTGGGCTCCTTCTCCGGAGCAGCTGCGGAAGTTACCGGAGCGGCGGACAGCTGCAGGGACATGAGCATGGTCATCAGCGGCAGCCAGAGCCGCATTCGGGTTTTCATAGATTCACCTCGTATACAACGTCCCCAGCCTGAAGTGAAATTATGCAGTTCGATCGTGCAAACGAAAGGTATATGTGAATCCCGCGTGCAAGCTCTAAGATGAGCAATAAAAATTCAACTTTTGAATGATCTGTAAAATAAACCCTGTGAACAAAATCAGAAACTTCACCAAGAGGCGCAAAAACCGCCCATCGGTGGTACCGCTTCCCTTTTTAACATGCTATAGTACTTAGATCAAGATGTTCGTCATATTTGCCATAGCAGATGGGTTCAATATGGCCTGCATTCTTTTTCAGAGGAGGAAGAGACAGTGAACATTCACGTATACGGACAAACCGGGGAATTGATCGAAGGCATAAAAGAGCTGTCTGAAATACTACATATAGAGCTGCACGCGGATGGCATTCCGGTGGAGGCGGTTCAGGCTCCCGGACCGCTTGAGGTCAAGCTGAAGGACGGAAAAGGAAGCATCCGCTACCAGGACAAGATCCACTTTTTCCGTGGACTCGGATTGTTTGTGCAGCATGCAGCGGAGGAAGAAGCGTTCGAGATCACCGAGGAGCCGAAGTTCAGCTTTAACGGCACGATGCTGGACGTTTCCCGCAACGGCGTTCTCACGGTTCCGATGATCAAGAGATTCATCCGCTATATGGCGCTCATGGGTCTGAATGGCCTCATGATGTACACCGAGGATACCTTCGAGGTGGAAGAGCAGCCGTATTTCGGCTATATGCGCGGACGCTATACGGCTTCGGAGCTGCAGGAATGTGACGCGTACGCAGACAAGCTGGGCATTGAAATGATTCCGTGCATTCAAACCCTGGGGCATCTGGCTCAGGCGCTGAAATGGGGCTATGCGGCGGGCATGAAGGACCACCAGGATATTTTGCTGGTTGGTGAACCCCAGACCTACGAGTTCATTGAGCAGATGATCGCTACCGCAGCCCGAACCTACCGCACCAAGCGCATCCATATCGGCATGGACGAGGCGTTTCAGGTGGGGCTCGGCAATTATTTGCGCAAGCACGGTTACCATAACCGTTTTGAGCTGATGAACGAGCATGTGGCAAAGGTGCTGGAGATTACGGAGCGCTATGGCCTGAAGCCGATGATCTGGAGCGACATGTACTTTAATCTGCTGTCGAACGACACGCAGGGCGGGCTGTACAACATCAATGCGGACTTTTCCGAGGATAAAATGGACCAGATCCCGAAAGGCGTCCAATTCGTGTATTGGGATTACGGGAAAGCGGATGAGGAAGGCTACGGGCTCATGTACGACAAGCATCTGAAGTTTGGCTCCAAACCGATCTTCGCCGGAGGCATCCACATCTGGAACAACATCGTGCCGAACTACGGCAAGACGTGGAACATCAGCCATCCGGCGCTGCGGGCAGCCAAAGCCAAAAATCTGGACGAAGTGCTGGCGACCGCCTGGGCGGACAACGGGAACGAGAACAACCATCTCACCATTCTGCCCGGACTTCAGCTGTTCGCCGAGCACGGATATGGCCATGAAGCGGATGAAGAGAGCCTGCGGCTGCGGCTGCGTACCTGCACGGGCTTCGACCTGTTCAAGCCTGTGGTTGCGCTCAGCCGCATGGATGAAGTGCCAGGCGTCCTGCCGGAGAACTACTGGATGGCGAACCCCTCCAAATACCTGCTGTGGCAGGATCTGCTGATCGGCTTGTTCGACAAGCATATCGAGCCGGATACGGAGGCGGTTCTGCCGGGTTATTACGAGGAGATGGCGAAGGAGCTGGGCGGATACCGGGATGCTCTGGCTGCACCTTTCGATCAGCTGTTCAGCATGTACGAGAAGCTGGCGCACGTGCTTGCGCTGAAGAGCACGATGGGCGTGCAGCTCAAGCGCTTCTATGACGCAGGGCAGAAGGATGAACTGCGCCGCCTGGCGGAAGAGACGCTGCCTGAGCTGTATCGGCGTACGGATGAGCTGCGCGTGGCGCATCGCCGCATGTGGATGCAGACCTATAAGCCGTTTGGCTGGGAAGTTCTCGACATCCGCTATGGAGGCCTGCTGGCCCGCATTCGATCGGCGGAAGACCGCGTACTGGATTATATCGAGGGACGCGTGGACAAGCTTGAGGAGCTGGAAGCGGAGCGGCTGCTGTACGACCAGACCGGGGTGCCGGAGGCCGGGCCGCTGAACGTGAATGCGACGTATCAGAGCATCGTGACGGCGGGAGCGTTTGTGTAAGCGGAGAGGAACGGAAATTTCTCCTGATAAAAATAAAGGATGTCCAAGCTCGATGAGCCAGGACATCCTTTTTGTTACTACTCACGAACCCTGCATCTTCCGCTGCTCTTCCCGCATCCAGCCGGAGAGCTCGTGCCGAAGCTTGATAAAGTCCGGATGCAAGGTGATCTCCTCGCGGCGCGGCCGCGGGAACGGCACGTCGACGACCTGCAGCACCGAGGCCGGGCGGCCGGAGAAGACATAGATGCGGCTGGATAACAGCAGCGCCTCTTCGATGTTATGCGTAATAAAAAGCACGGAACGCCGGCTTTCTTCCCAAAGGTCCAGCAGCCAGCGCTGCATATCGCTCCGCGTCAGCGCATCGAGCGCGCTGAACGGCTCATCCAGGCACATGAGCTCCTGTGGGCTGAGCAGTGCGCGCAGAAAGGCTGCGCGCTGCTGCATCCCGCCTGAGAGCGTGTGCGGGTGTGCCTTCTCGAAGCCGCCAAGCCCGACCTTGTCCAGCCAATAGCGGGCATTCTCCCTCGCTTCCTGATCGACATGGCCCTGTACTTCCTGCGAGAGCAGCACGTTATCCTCGATGTTCCGCCACGGGAAAAGGGCCGGCTGCTGCGGCATGTAGCTGATATGGCCCTGCTCTCCGGTCACGTCCCTGCCGTTCATGCGAATGGTTCCGGCATCGGGCTTCACGAGACCGCCGATCATGTGGAACAGCGTGCTTTTTCCGCTGCCTGACGGACCGACGATGGAGACGAATTCCCCCTTTTGCACGGTTAATGTGATGTCGTTCAGCACCTGCAGGCTGCTCCGTTTTGCCCGAAAAGCCTTGCTGATGCCCAATACCTCAAGGGCAGGGGGGAGCTCCGCCTGTGCTTGTTCCGGTGGAGCTTCCATCCGTACTTCTTCTGTAATTGACATGAGGTTAACAGCTCCTTTCTTCTTACCGCGGCATCAGCTCTCCTGCTTCGGCTTCCACCGAACGAGCCATCTTTCCAAGAGGGCGATCAGCCCGAACATAAGCAGGCTCAGCGCCACGATAATCATGATGGCGACGAACATGCGGTCTGTGCGGTATCCTGCCTTTTGCAGCATCATGTAGTAGCCGATGCCTTTGTCGGCCCCGATCCATTCGGCAATGACGGCGCCCATGACACTGTACGTGGCTGCGATCTTGATGCCCGAGAAGATCGAAGGGAGCGCATGCGGCAGTTCCAGCTTCGCGAAAATCTGGCGTTTGTTCGCCCCGATCATGCGCATGTAATTCAGCATGGTGCGGTCGGTCTGCTTCAGCCCGCCCATCGTCGCAACGGCGACGGGGAAAAAGCAGACAAGCGTGATCACGATCAGCTTGGGCAGCAGGCCGAAGCCGAACCAGATCATGAGCAGCGGCGCGAGCGCAATCGTCGGAATGTTCTGGCTTAGAATGAGCAGCGGATACAGGGCTGACTTAAGGAACGGAATCATATGAAGAATAAGGGCGATAACCAGTCCCACCAGCGTTCCGATGACGAACCCCTCCAGCGTCAGCCTGACCGTTGCCAAGACATGGCCCCATAAATCCTTCCCGCCGCCGGTTGTTTGCTTGGCGATGTCCGAAGGGGAGGGCAGAATCCATTGCTCGATGTGGAAAAGCGACGTGCACAGCTGCCAGGCGATCAAAAAGAAGAGAACCGCCGCGACCGGCGGCCACACCTGACTCCACCAGCGTCTCATGGACGGTATTTCTCCGTCAGCCGCTCCATGCTGATGCCGCTAGGGTTATGGGCGATCTTGATCTGGGAGATGATGCTTGGGCTGCCTGCTTCGACGAGGACTTCGTGCATGCGGCGTACCACGTCCAGCAGTTCCTCCAGCTCGCCCTCCATCGTCGTTTCAAGCGGATGCACTTCATATTTCACGCCGGACTGCTGAATGACTTCGATCGCGCGGTCGACGTAAGGATGAGAATTTTCATTGTTCGGCGTCTTGGGAATCACTTGAATGCTTAGCAGGGTATGTGCCATACCCGATCACTTCCTTTTCTAGAAAGATGGATATTAGGACGGATCATTCTTACGATCGCTGGCGCTTCTTCAGAACGATTCCGCCCCTTGCGCTAACTACAAAGGTTAACTGCTGCTGAATTTACACATAAAGCTACTTAAGGCAAAAAGTCGTTCGTATACGCGCTGCCGACATCCAGCTGCTTGTCGAGCAGCTTGTGCTCGTACATCCAGTCTGAATATCCCTTCCATACCTGTTCCTTCTGCTCGCCCCAGCGGGCGGCATCGTCCTGGTATTTCGGGCTGAGCCACTTTTGGCTGGCCATGACGAGATCCTTGTCGAGCTCCGGCACCGCCTTGATCAGGATGCCCGCCGCATCCTCGGGATGCGCAATCGCGTACTCATAGCCTTTGGACGTCGCGCGCATAAAGGCTTTGACAAGCTCAGGGTCTTCCTTGATCTGCTTTTCGTTCGTCACGAGAACCGGCGTGTAATAGTCCAGCTTGTCGGAGAAGTCCTTCACATACAGCATGTCGAGCGGCTGCTTGCGCAGCTCGGCTTCGATGCCGGTCCAGCCGTAGAAAATCCATGCAAAATCGATGTCGCGCTTTACGGCCGTAAAGTAATCGGCTTCACCCATATTTACGATTTTGACTTTACCCACATCCGCCTTGTCGATGTCCATGATGGAATCGATCACGGCCTGCTCGACGGGCGATCCCCAGCCCCCGTAAGTTTTGCCTTCGAAATCTTTCGGTTTCTTGATGTTCCGGTCCACCGGAGCGGCAAAGCCGGAGGTGTTATGCTGGATAACCGCTGCGATCGATACCAGCGGCACGCCCTGCGTTCTTGCCTGAGTCACGTTCTCCTGAACGCTGACGCCGAAAGGCACCTTGCCCGACGCGACCATAGCGTCCGCGCCGCCGGCGCCAGGCTGGACGATCTCCACGTTCAGGCCTTCCGCTTCGTAGTAGCCCTGATCTTTGGCCACATAAAGCCCCGTGTGGTTCGTATTCGGCGTCCAGTCCAGCACGATTTTGACGTCTTTCAGTTTCTTCGGCTCGCTTCCGTTAGACGCGGAGGAGGCTTCGCCGGATGACGGCGCATTGTCCTTTGCGTCGCTGTCTTTGCTTCCGCAGCCCGCGACCAGCACGAGCAGGAAGGCGAGGAGCAGCAGCCCGATGTTCTTCGTTTTCATTGGTTTCTCTCTCCTTAGCAGATTTCTCCCCTTCATGCATTCGAATCTTTTTGGTCCGTATCTGAGAGATGAATGTCGAATTGTCCCTTGCCTGCGATTCTAGCATTCAACAAAAAAGCGTCCCGTATACGGGACGCTTAGGTGCGCAAGATGGGCATGGCGAAACGCCATGACGATGCTTTTCCTACGCTGGCATTACCCAGATCAGGTTTAAGGGTCAGTATCTTGAAGGGATACAATCTCAGCCGGCCAATTCCAGCACCCCGGATTCTTATGAAGTTACGGGTTATTTCATGAGTATTATAGACTCATCTGTGAAAGAATTCAATCCATTCCGCTTCCGGCCTAGGATTCGGTCGTAAGCTTTTTTTCCGCCGCACGCTGTTTATGCTGGATCCAGAAGGCCGCAAAGCTCAAACCGACCATGAAGAGCGTGAATAAAGCAAGCATCCAGGCCGTCTGGTTGACCTTGAGATGATCCATGCTCCAGCCGATGATGAGCGGCAGGATGGCCCCTCCGACGCCTCCGGACGCGATCAGGATGCTTGGTGTGGATTCTTCGCTTCCAGCCAGCATTTTGCTTGCGAACACGAGCGCGATCGAGAAAATGCCGGACATGAACAAGCCGAGGAGGAGGATAACAACAAAGGCGGACCCTATGCTTGCGGTCATCGGGAAGATGGCCAGCAGAATGAGCGTTACCGCGCAGCTGAGAAGCACGTATACCCGGTAGTGGATGCGCTCCGCGATGACGCCTGCAAAGATCCGGCCTACTGACATGGCAATCCAGAAGCAGGTCACGCTGAGTGCGGCGCCCGCTTCCTTCATCCCGAACTTTTCGATCAGGATCGCAGGCATGAAATTGGCGAGGCTCATTTCCGTACCGACATAAATAAAGAAGAACAGCATGAACATCAGCAGGATCCCCAAGGCTTTGCCCGGATATGGAAAAGGTTTTCGGCTTGCCGCGGCTTCTGCTCCGCTCACCTTGGCTTCCGGCTTTCTGGCCTTCAGCACCTCATCTACCGGGCCGAAGGAGCTGTTGGACCAGAACAGGAATGTCACCAGTGCGAAGAGGGAGATGACGAGGAAGGAGAATCTCCACCAGCCCTGCGCAATCAGTCCGCTCGCGATCAGGGGCATGACCATGGCGCCGATACCGAATAAAACTTCGAGGCGGCTCATGGCGACAGCGGTTTTGTGGGTAATGGCAGCGATAATAATCGTTCCAATGACCGCCTCGATCATGCCGAAGCCAAAGCCCGCGCATACGGCGATCGGGTACAGCCATCCCCAAGGGGGCAGCATCATATAAGCGAGCTCAGCCGCGCAGAGGAGGGCGATGGCGATCAGCAGGCCGCCTCTTTTGCCGAAGCGTTTGTTCAATAGTGGAGAGACCAGCACGCCCGCCAGAAATCCGGCGAACTGGGTGAAAATGAGCGTCCCGCCTTCGCTGTATTCCCGTCCGTAATGCTCGAGCAGCACGGGAAGCACCGAACCGAGCACGACGTGAGCCAGGCCGATCAGGAAGTAGGATAAACATCCGATCCATAATAACCGTTTCATCATAAACTCCTTTATCCGTGTGATGGGTGATGCAGACATTTGTCTCTTCATCATACCAAGACCGCCCCCCAGCGTATATCGGTTCCTGAAAAATTGTCCGTGCGCGGTTCATCCAAATTTTTAAAGGGTACACTACATATACGTGACAAGATACTAACGGATAGGAGTAGGATAGGTATGGAAGCGAAGATCATCTTGGAACAGGAATTGGCCAAGATCATGGATCACAATGAGTTTTGTTCTATGGCTACAATTGAAGGGAACAGACCCAAACAGCGTTATATGGCCCTGTACAATCAAGGGCTCAGCATACATTTGGTCACGGACCGCAAAACCCATAAGGTGGAGGAGCTGGAAGCGAATCCGCATGTGTCTCTGCTGATGGGATACGAAAAGGGCGGGACCAAGGATGTGGTCGAAATCGAGGGAACGTGCATTATTTCGGATAATGACGCGCTTCGCAAGCAGATCTGGAAACCGGAGTTCGCGCAGATGTTCAACGGTCCGGAGGATCCCGACTACGTCATTCTCCAAATCCAGCCGGTGCGCATCCAGTATACCTCGGACGGTGAGAAGCACGAGTGGATCGAGTAGCCTGAGGGTTCCCCGGACAGGGCTTCAGGACCTACAAAACATATGTAAAGTTATTGATAATACCTGAGACAGGGTCTCAGGTATTATTTTTTTGCAAATGGATGTAATTGTCTTTATTTTGGTGTGGAATGGATTTACACTACTAAATGGACCCTGCAAATATTTAACCGGTGGTTATTTTGGAGAACGGTTACATAGCGGGCCTTTTCATCCGTGCGTTCAGGTATACATTTTAGGAGGGGTAACATGTCGAAGTCCCGTAAGAAAGTAGTAAAAAGCATTACCGCTGCAGCCGTGGCCATCAATGTCCTGGCCGTTCCGTTCGCTGCCTATGCAGACGGAAGCACATCCACTTCCAAGGTCAAGCTCCGTTTGATGGAAACATCCGATCTGCACGTCAACATGGTCAATTATGACTACTATGCAGACAAGCCCACTGACGAGTATGGCTTTGCCAAAACGGCCAGCCTGATCAACGCTGCGCGCAAGGAAGCCAAGAACAGCCTGCTGTTCGACAATGGCGACCTCCTGCAGGGCAATCCGCTGGGGGATTACGTGGCCAAAGTCAACCCGCTGAAGCCGGGCGAGACTCATCCCGTATATAAAGCCATGGACCTGATGAACTATGACGCGGGCGGCGTAGGAAATCACGAATTCAACTACGGGCTTGATTTTCTGAAATTGGCTGAAAAGGGCGCCAACTTCCCGATCGTGAACGCGAACATTTACAAAGACGACGGGGACAAGGACGACAGCAACGACGTGAATTATTTTACCCCTTATACCATATTGGACAAGAAAGTGATCGACGAGAACGGCCAGGAGCAAACCGTCAAGGTTGGCGTCATTGCTTTCGCGCCTCCGCAGATCATGCAGTGGGACAGCGCGAATCTGGTCGGTAAAGTCATAACCAAGGATATTATCGAAACAGCCAAAAAGTTCGTGCCGCAGATGAAGAAAGAAGGAGCGGACGTCATCGTGGCGATTCCTCACTCCGGCTTTGAAGACATTCCGCAAACCGAGCTGATGGAGAATTCCGTGCTCTACCTCAGCCAGGTGGAAGGCATTGACGCCATCATGTTCGGGCATGCCCACAAAACGTTCCCTAGCGCCGAGTTCAAAGGTAAAAAGGGCGTGGATCTCGACAAGGGGACGATCAACGGCGTTCCGTCGGTGGAGCCTGGATACTGGGGTGACCACCTTGGTATTATCGATTTGGACCTCGAGAAGGTAGACGGCAAATGGAAGGTTAGCGGCTCCAAAACCGAAACCCGTGCCGTGTACGATGTTGCGACCAAAAAAGCGCTGGTGGATGCCGACCAAAAAATCGTCGACGCCGTCAAAGCCGAGCATGATGCCACGGTCGAATACGTCCGCGGACCGGTAGGCGAAACGACTGCTCCGATCAACAGCTATTTTGCGCTCGTGCAAGACGATCCTTCGATCCAAATCGTTACGAACGCGCAAAAATGGTATGTAGAAAAGAACCTGAAGGGAACCGAGTACGAAAACCTTCCGGTGCTGTCCGCAGGTGCGCCATTTAAAGCGGGCGGACGTTCCGGCGCTTCGTATTATACGAACATTCCGGCAGGAACGATCGCGATCAAAAACGTATCCGATCTGTATGTGTATCCGAACACCGTCCATGCTGTTGTGGTCAACGGCGAAGAGTTGAAGAACTGGCTCGAATGGTCCGCGGGACAATTCAACCAGATCGACCCTTCCAAAACGACGGAGCAGCCGCTGATCAACAACGACTTCCCGACGTACAACTATGACGTGATCGACGGCGTAACGTATCAAATCGACGTGACGCAGCCGAACAAATACGATCTTAAGGGCAATGTGGTGAACAAGGATGCGAGCCGCATCACCAATCTGCAGTATAATGGCAAGCCGATCGACTTGAAGCAAAAATTCGTCGTGGCAACGAACAACTACCGTGCATCGTCCTCCAAACTGGCGAATCCGGACGGCAAACGGATCATTATGGCTGCGCCGGACGAGAACCGTCAAGTGATCATCGACTACATCCGCGACAACAAGACGATCAACCCGTCCGCGGACAACAACTGGTCGTTCGCTCCGGTCGACAAAAAGCTGAACGTGACGTTCACTTCCTCGCCGGATGCGAAGGACCTGGTCGCAAAGAGCAAGAACATGACGTTTGTCGGAGCGGGCGAGAACGGCTTTGCGACGTACGGCCTGGATCTGTCGGCGAAAGCGGAAGCTCCTTCCACGGAGCCGGTAACGCCGCCTGCGAAGCCGGAGAAGCCTTCGGTTCCAGCCACACCGTCCGAGCCTTCGACGAAGCCGGATCCGAAACCGACAAAGCCTGAACCCGCCAAGCCATCTGCGAACGGCAAGGTATATGTCATCAAGAAAGGCGACAACCTGTACCGGATCGGACTTCAGTTCGGCGTGAACTGGGAGAAAATCGCAAAGGCAAACGGAATCAGCAATGTTCGAGGTCTGAAGGTCGGCCAACAAATTCGGATTCCATTAAGTTAATTGTGACATAGGTTATTGAAGATCAGTCAAGCCGGCGGCCAAGGTGGACCGCCGGCTTTTTTTCGTTAAAAAATTGTTTAAAATTAACAAAACCTCACACACAAACGGTAAACACCATGCTATAATCAAATCAACAATTTTCGGCAAAATATGCCAAGGAGGAACCACATGAGCTGCAGCGGATGCGCCCCCATACAACCGGTAGAAGATCAAGGAAGGGTTCGATTCAAGCCCAGACATCATCTGGTATCTGCAGTAATCCAGGAAAAACAGCTTGCATCGGAATCAGGCGCTGAAGACATCGCCGTATCTTACATTACGAAGGATGAACTTCTGGATCTGCTGTACAGCCTCTATAGGCTTCCGGGAGACATCGTGGAAGCCACGTCGATCTCCATTACGGGCAGGGGCCGAGACGAAGGCAAAAGTCCCTGGATTCCGCTGGCCCACATGAAGGCGAGAATGAATCATGTGAACGTGGTGGAGATTATTCAGAAGGGCCAATTCGCAAGCCACATGCAGCCGATCGTCGACGCTGCGGAAAAGATTATCGGCTTCGAATTTTTGCTGCGCCCTGCGCCAAACGGTGTGCCCTTTCAGCCGTATCAATTATTTGAAATCGCAAGGGAAACCGGAATGCATTCCTTCCTGGACCGAGCGGCCCGCATTTCCGCGATCGAGACGAGCGCCGAGTGGCTGCCGCGGGGCATCAAACGCTTCATCAATTTCCTGCCTTCATCCATTTACAACCCTGAATATTGTCTGAGCCATACGTTTAAAACCATCGACAGACTTCATCTGGATCCGAGAGATTTCGTGTTCGAGGTGGTGGAAACGGAAAAGATCGATAGTATGGACCACCTCCAGCAGATTTTCAAGGCCTATCGCGACCATGGCATGAAGGTGGCATTGGACGATGTGGGCTCGGGATATTCGACGATGGAAGTGATGTCGATGCTGAAGCCGGATTATGTCAAGATTGACCGCAGTCTGATCGACCGCTGCGACCAGGAGGCGTCCAAAAGAGAGCTTATCCTGAACATCATCGATAAGGCCGATAAATTTGGGGGACAGGTGCTGGCCGAAGGAATCGAACGGCGAGAGGAATTCGAATTCTGCCGGAATGCGGGCATTCATCTGGCACAGGGCTACCTGTTCGGCAAGCCGTCGGATCGTCCTCCGTTTGATGCTCTGCGCGCCGTGTAGCGGGTACATAAGATAGCATAACGAAACCGTAATCCTGTAGAGGGTTACGGTTTTTTAATGGAGAATAGCCTATAGCGCGCCAATCATTTGCAGAAAGTTTATGAAGAACATGATAGCGACGATCAGATAAGGGATCCGCTTGTTCTCCTCCTTATTTCTCCAATGACGGATCGAAAAAAAGACATATAAGATGGAAGCACATAGAGGAGTGTATCTCCACAGGCCTAAAAGCAGTAGGGTCAACACAGCGATCACCGCACTCATCCAAACGGCTCTGATCCAAAGCGGTTCCTCGCGGAACATGCGCATAGTGTCTCCTCCCTTTAACCATATCCATATTTATACATAATTATATGTATATTCGATCCGCTCGTAAAAAAACCTTCCACGCGATGAACGAGAAAGGGCTTTTACATGCAGCAGCCTGGCGCTGCATCGAATGGACGGCCTGCATCATGCGCTCCAGGGTATGGTTCTTCAAATGGGAGAATTCAGTACTGATAACCGCAAAAAAAGGACCCTCAAAGGGTCCTTTTCCACGTTCATGAATTGTTTTAGTGAGATACTTTGACGTTGCCCATGCCGCCAACCGTATAGTCTTTGCCGTATACGTTGAGATCAGCCGGCACTTCGGATTCGTTGGTCACGAGCACGTCGTGTTCGCCAACGGTTACCTTCAGGCGGGAGCCGCGGAACATCACCTTGAAGGAGAAGGATTTCCAGTGGCCCGGGTTGAACGGGTTCAGATGCAATACGCCGTCCTTGACCTTCAGCCCGCCGAAGCCGTGAACGACCGACATCCACGTACCAGCCATGCTTGTCGTATGGCAGCCGTCCTCGGTATCGTTATTGTAATTGTCCAGGTCCAGACGTGAGGTCCGGAGGTACATCTCATAGGCTTTCTCTTTATACCCGAGCTCGCACGCCATGATGGAATGCACGCAAGGGGAGAGGGACGATTCATGCACCGTCAGCGGCTCATAGAAGTCGAAGTTGCGCTTCTTCGTCGCCAGGTCATAGCGGTCGCCCAGGAAGAAGAGTCCCTGCAGAACATCGGCCTGCTTGATGTAAGCCGAGCGCAGGATGCGGTCCCAGGACCAGTTCTGGTTCAGCGGCAGATGCTTCGGATCGAGATCCTTGACAGGGGTCAGATCTTTATCCAGGAAACCGTCCTGCTGCAGGAAGATTTCACGCTCCGGATCGTACGGATAGTACATCTTTTCGATGATTTCCTGCCATTTCGCCGTTTCTTCCTCGGTCAATTGCAGTTTTTCCGCCAGTTCCGCGTATCGGGAAGGCTCATTTTCGCGCAGGTAATCCAGCACTTCGAGCGTATATTCCATCGTCCACGACGCGATGCGGTTCGTATACCAGTTGTTGTTGACGTTGTTTTCGTATTCGTTCGGTCCGGTTACGCCGAGCATGACATACTGATCCTTGGCAGGCACGTAATTGACGCGCTCTTCCCAGAAGCGTGCGATTTCGGCCAGCACTTCAAGACCGTATTGTCCCAGGTAATCCAGGTCCCCGGTGTAATTCACGTAATTGTAGATGGCATAAGCGATGGCACCGTTGCGGTGAATTTCCTCAAAGGTAATTTCCCATTCGTTATGGCATTCCTCGCCGTTCATGGTCACCATCGGATAGAGAGCACCCTTGGTAAAGCCGAGCTTGCGCGCGTTTTCCTTGGCTTTATCCAAATGCTTGTACCGGTAGATGAGCAGGTTGCGCGCGATCGCGGCGTCCGCCGTGCTCAGATAGAACGGCAGGCAGTAAGCCTCGGTGTCCCAATAGGTGCTGCCGCCGTATTTCTCGCCGGTGAAGCCCTTCGGACCGATATTGAGTCGGTCGTCTTCGCCGCTGTAGGTTTGGTTCAGCTGAAAAATATTAAAGCGGATTGCCTGCTGAGCCGCTACGTCCCCTTCGATCACGATATCGCTGTCGCGCCATTTGTCGGCCCATGCCTGGATCTGCTCTTTGTGCAGCTCCTGGAAGCCTGCTTCCACAGCGCTCTGCAGCGCGGTCCGTCCGGCATCGACGAGCTGGCCAAAGCCATAATCGCGGGAAGTGACGTTCGCTGCATATTTGTAAATGACGACCTGCTCATTCTGGGCAGCGTCCGCTTGCATACGGAAACCGACATATTTTTCTTTCTCGATACGTTCGGCTTCCAAAGCGAGCGGCTCGCCGTTTTTGCTGATCTCATACGTCATGACCGAGGTCAGATGGAAGTCGAGCTTTTTCGTTTTGATAGTCAGTACCGCGTCATTTTCTCCGAATTCCTTGGCGACCTCGGTCCAGAACTTCTCCTCATAGTTGGAGTCTTTGTTCTGCACGTCACCATCCAGATACGGCGTTATGGTCAGTGTGCCGCTGAAATTCAGCGGCGTAACCGCGTAGCGGATCGCGCCGATTTCGTGACGGGTCATGCTGACGAAGCGCAGAGCTTCCACGCGGACTTCCTTGCCGCCCTCGAGCTCAGCCGTAAAGCTGCGCGACAGGGTGCCTTCCTTCATGTTGAGCACGCGCGAGAAGTCCTTGACCGTACATGCCGCGAGATCCAGCGGCTGTCCGTCGATTTCGACGTCAATGCCGATCCAGTTGGTGCTGTTCAGCACTTTGGCAAAATACTCCGGATAGCCGTTCTTCCACCAGCCAACGCGGGTTTTGTCGGGATAATACACGCCTGCCATGTAGCTGCCTTGCAGCGAAGGTCCGCTGTAGGATTCCTCGAAATTGGCGCGCTGTCCCATATATCCGTTTCCGATGCTGAAAATACTTTCGGAGATTTCATGCTGATGCAGTTGAAAGTCTTCTTCGATAATGTTCCATTTATCGAGCTTCAAATATTGTTTCACAATAACCGGCTCCTTTTTGAAGGCATAGTAAAAGTCATTTAAAGATACGTGCATGCATTAGTATATTTTGCGGGGGCTTGCTGTCATTTATTTTCGATTTCCGGGGAAATAACCCGAATTAATGAGCCGGAAAGATGTCATGCAGACGCTCGACCGACATATCCTGCAGCGAGGATACGACTTCATCAGCACGTCCCAGAGTGGCTCGCGAACCGATGCCGATACTGCGCATTCCCGCACGGGTGGCCGCTTCGATGCCGGCTTCGGCATCTTCGAACACGATGCATTCGGAAGGGCTCACGTTCAGCTCCTTCGCACCGAGCAGGAATACTTCCGGATCCGGTTTGGCGCTTGCCGTCTTCGTTCCATCAATGATGGCGTCGAAATAGGGCACCATGCCGGTGTTGTTCAGGATCGTCATGGCGTTTTTGCTCGCTGAACCGAGCGCGACGAGGATGCCGGCGTTTTTCAGTTCTCGGAGGAAGGAGAGCGCTCCCGGCAGAATCTCGGATTCATCCATATGGGAGATGTAATCCACGTACCAGGTGTTCTTTTTCTCGGCGAGAGCCAGCTTCGTTTCATCATCCAGCGTCAGGCCGCCGATTTCGAGCAGAATGTCGAGCGAAGCCATCCGGCTCACGCCCTTCAGGCGCTCGTTGTCCTGTTCGGTAAACGTAAACCCGAGTTCCTCGGCAAGGCGTCTCCAGGCCAGAAAATGGTATTTCGCGGTATCGACGAGCACGCCGTCCAGATCGAACAGGCAGGCGCGAATCGGCATATGAAGAGTCATCGAAAAAGTCCCCCTTAATTATTGTGCAAACGTTTGAACAATGACTGAAAATAAAGGAAGCACCGAAGATGCTCCGCTTATAATATATCCGTATGATTGATGTAATAAGGCCAGGTTCCAGAAAGTCCAATGCTTGAGAGCCAGACGATCAGGAATGGTTCTTCTGTGAAAATAACGTCTAACAGGCCTTTTCGTCAAGAGGTATTTTTTTAATATGCTTCCGGGCAGGCGTTCGAAAGACCGGTCCGAAGACGGTCTATTAGGGATATTCACTCCATATCCGGCAGGCCTGACAGGCTCCGATTATGACGGTTTCGGAGGCGAATAGATCGACGATTCCCTGATGACGAGCCGGTGGGGAATGATGTGCCGCTTCTGAAACTGCTTCTCCCCATCATGCTGAATCGACTGGATCAATGCCTGCGACGCGGTGTAACCCAGATTGTAAATGCCGATGTCCATGCTGCTGACCGGCGGCGTCGACAGCTCGGCAATCGACAGATTGTTGAAGCTGACGATGCACAAATCCTGCGGAACCTTATAGCCAAGCTCATGCAGTCCGCGCAATACGCCGAGGGATACCAGGTCGTCCACGACGACCAAGGCCGTGGGCCGTTCCGGAAGGTTCATGAAAAAGGACATGGCGCGGTAGCCGCTCTCCTGCAAAAACTCGCCTTCGACGATCCATTCCTTGCGCATTTCAAGCGAGGATTCTTCCAGCGCGGTGACATAGCCCTTCATGCGGTCACGCGAAACGATATGGTTCGGCGGTCCGCTGACGAAGCCGATGCGCTGATGGCCGAGCGAGATCAGATGCTTCGTGGCATCATAGGCTGCCTGGACATTGTCGTTATCAACGGACAGAATGTCCGGGAATTTCTCGCTGCGTCCGACGAGGACGAACGGAAAGCGGTTCGTTGTCAAAAATTCGACCACTTGATCATCCTTGCGGGAGTACAAGAGGATGGCTCCGTCGACGCGTCTTCCCTTGAGAAGGCGCGATACCGCTTCCACTTCCTCCTGCTCGCTGCCGCCCGAACTGATCAGCACGTCATATCCCGAGCGGTTGGCCTGGGTGACGATTCCGCGGATCAGCTCCATGAAGAACATGTTCAGGAACAGCTCCTCGGCGGGCTTCGGCAGAATCACGCAGATGCTTTCTGTGGTCCGCGAAACAAGGCTTTTGGCCATGATGTTCGGATGATATCCGAGCTCCTCCATTACATCCCGGACTTTCTGGGTCGTTTCTCGGCTGATTCTGGTGTTGTTCGACAGCACACGGGACACGGTGGAGGGGGAAACGCCGGCCTTTTTGGCGACATCTTTTATCGTTACAGACATGGTTACCTCCCTGTGGAACCGTTTGCGTTCCTTCGTAAACGGGGATAATGATCACCCGCTCCGATGATAGAGTATGAACGAATAAAGCGAGCTGCATCCTGTCTAAACCCGATAGAAAATCCGCGGTTGGCGGTTCTGCGGGAGGAGCAGCATCGCTAGAACTGGATAAGCTATTTTTACACTTGCTATCTTAATCCAAACCTTGGGGCTTGTAAATATGGTTGCTCACGGGCAAACCTGTTTTCACGAAAAAGGAGGAACATGCGCGAAAGCTGTCTGCACTTGTGGTTTCAGCCTAATGACAGCAACGAATAAAGGCGGGCTTTTCTTCCGGCTATAGATGCGGCAAATGAGATTGAAATGTAAAATTCAAGAAAAAAGGGTCTTGCGCAAACGTTTTTATCAAGCGTATTCTGCCTAATGAGGAGAGCGCTTGCTTAAGGGGGCAACGGTTATACCCCAAAGAGGGGCCTTTGCAGACCTTTCACTAGCGGGGCCTGGGAATCCAGGCTGGCAGGATTCCTCGAAAGCGGATCAATCCGTATATCCTACAATGGCGTTGATGAAGGAGGATGGCATGAGATTTCAAGCGATAAGAACGGGAAATGCCGTATGGAAATGTCTGGGGGCCGGCGTAAGCGCGGCGGTCTTAACAAGTTCGCTGCTTGCCGGCTGCAGCGGAGGGAAGGCGGACGTGCCGGCGGACGAGCGCTCCCGGCAAGTGGTTGGTGCGGAGAAGGAGCCGGCAAGCCCGCGGCAGGATCAAGGGCAATCCGCGTCCGGCACCGGTAAGGGGGAGCAAGCAGCTGCAATTCATGAGCAGCCCGGAACCGTATTTTACGAAGTGTTCGTCCGCTCCTTCTATGACTCGAACGGCGACGGCATCGGGGATCTCCAGGGATTGACGGAGAAGCTGGATTATTTGAACGACGGCAATCCGGATACCCATGACGATCTGGGCGTAGGCGGCATCTGGCTGATGCCGGTCAATCCGTCGCCAAGCTATCATGGCTACGATATTACCGACTACCGGGACATTCATCCGGATTACGGAACGCTGGACGATATGAAAAGGCTGGTGGAGGAAGCCCACAAACGCGGAATCAAGGTCATCATGGACCTTGTCGTCAATCATACGAGCGTGAAGCATCCATGGTTCATCGAGGCCAGTCAAGACAAAAACAGCAAATACCGCGATTGGTACGTATGGGCGGAGGACCAGGGAATCCCTCCATCAGGCACAAGCGCAGCGGGAAGCGGAACTCCCTGGACCGAACTCGGCGGCAGCCATTATCTCGGCACGTTCTGGGAAGGCATGCCTGACCTGAACTACGACAATCCGGAGGTGCGCAAAGAAATCGAAGATGTAGGGAAGTTCTGGCTGAAGCTCGGCGTCGACGGCTTCCGGATCGATGGCGCCAAGCATATTTACGAAAATCTGCAAAGCGACCGCAGCACGGCAACGACAGACAAAAATGCGGCTTGGTGGAAGGAGTTCCGCAGCGGCATGAGTGCCGTAAACAAAGATGTGTACCTGGTCGGCGAGGTATGGGAGAAGTCGGCCGCCGTCATCGCTCCGTACCTGGATGGCGCTTTCGACTCGGCCTTTGATTTTAACCTTGCAGAGAACATCATCAGTGCAGTGAAGCAGGAGAAGGACAATAACCTGGGCTTTACGCTGGAACGTACGAACGATTTTTACATGAACAAGTCCCAGGGAGCCTTCGTGGATGCCGTCTTTCTGACCAACCACGATCAAGACCGGGTCATGAGCCAGCTTGGCAGCAATCCGAATCACGCCAAAATGGCAGCAGCTCTCCTCCTCACGCTCCCGGGTAATCCGTTTATATACTACGGCGAGGAAATCGGCATGCTGGGGGTCAAGCCTGACGAGCATATCAGGGAACCGTTTGCATGGAGCAAGGATGGCCAGGGCAAAGGGCTAACGACCTGGGAGAGAGCCGTCATAAACGGTGCCAATCAAGCCAATGCCAATGTGGAAACCCAGACGGGGCAGGAGAATTCTCTACTGTCCGTGTACCGCACGCTAATTGGCTGGAGGAACGAGCTGCCTGCGCTCCGCGATGGAGATTTGAAAACCGTCGATACTCACAATCCATCGATCCTTTCGTTTATGCGCCGTAGTGCACAGCAGTCTGTGCTAGTATTGCACAACCTGTCAGGTCAAGCGCAGAAGCTTGAACTGGAATCAGCGGATGGCTATTCCTTTGCAAAAATGATCAGAAGCAGCGATAAGTCCGCATCATTTCACGAAAATATTGTATCTATACCAGCTTATTCCACTGTTGTTTTGCAGTGAAATGGCACGAAATCTGCAGGTATTGTGTGATAAGCAGAGTAAACATGAGATAATTACCATGAAAATGTGTCTTATGGCTCAAAATACACTGTGCAAACGTTTTTACAAAACATTACGCGTTGTGTATGATAAACGCATGATTAAAGCGCTTACTTACCAGAACCTGGGGTTTATTGGTCGATACACATGGATGAATCGAAGAGGAATAAGAAGAACTACCTCAATCCGTATACATAAAAAGTAGATTCTTCACCCTTTTTGTGAAATCGTTTGCGCTAGAATCAGGATCGCACAAGAATAAATCTTGGAGAGGGGTTATTTTAAAATGAAAATGAAACAGGTTATGGCACTGGCTGCAACGTTGACCATGGCATTCTCCATTACGGCATGCGGCAGCTCTAACAAAACGGCGGAGGAGCCGGCTGCACCGGCGGACACGAATACAGAGACTACTGCACCTGCGGATAACAAAGAAGATTCGACATCCGCGGAAGCGTTGAAACCGGAAGACGGCGCATCGCTGATCGTATGGGAAAGCAAGGACGAAAGAGCGTTCACGGACGAAATTGCCAAGCAATTTACGGCTAAATACAACATTCCGGTCAAGATTGAGGAAGTTGCGCCAACGGACCAAGTGACGAAGCTGTCCCAGGACGGCCCTTCCGGTCTGGCGGCTGACGTCGTCATCTTCCCGCACGATAACCTGGGAAGAGCGGTTGAAGCGGGACTTCTGCTCGCGAACGATACGTTCAAGGATGAAACGACCAATAACAATACCGAAGCTTCCGTCCAAGGTGCATCCTATGACGGCACGCTTTACGGCTATCCGAGAGCGGCTGAAACGTATGCCCTTTACTACAATAAATCCATTGTTAAAGAAGAGCCAAAATCCTTTGAGGACGTCATCGCCTTCGGCAAAACGTTCACGGACAACGCCAAGAAGAAATACGCCATCATGTGGGAAACGGGCAATATGTACTTCAACTATCCGTTCATCGCAACGACCGGAGGTTATATTTTCGGCAAGAACGGCACGGATAAAGACGATATCGGCATCAACAGCGAAGGTGCACTGCAAAGCTTGAAAGTGTACCAGGAGCTGAAAACCATCCTGCCTATAAAGAGCGGCGACATCAACCCGGATATCAAACGCAGTTTATTTAACTCCGGCGACGTAGCGATGGATATCAACGGACCTTGGGAGCTCGGCGGCTACAAAAAGGCCCTCGGCGACAATCTGGGCATCGCTCCGATTCCGACGATTGGCGGCAAAACGGCCATTAGTTTCTCCGGTATCAAAGCTTGGTACGTCAACTCCTTCACGAAGTATCCGAATGCTGCCCAATTGTTCGCTGAATTCGCTTCTTCGAAAGACGCGCAGCTGCTGCTGAACGAGAAAGTCGGCTCCATTCCTACGAACAAGGAAGCGCTGGAAGCGGATCAGATCAAGAGCGACCCTTACGTATCGGCATTTGCCGAGCAGGCCAAAAACTCGCAGCCGATGCCGTCCATTCCTGAAATGGGCAACGTATGGAGCCCTGTGAACGCGGCGCTGCCGGAAATCTGGGATAACAACGTCGATCCAAAAACGGCGATGGATAAAGCTGCACAGCAAATTAAAGATCTGAACAACGGCGCAACCAAGTAAGAAATGGCTTCAGCTGCGCTAAAATGGTGAACCCACCCGCCGCTCACCGAGCGGCGGGTGATTCTCCTTGCATCGCAAGCGGCTATGGGTCCGCAGGACCGATGCTGCGGCAATGGGGATGGCGCTTCTTGAGTAACGCGTGAATGTTCGGGGAGGGAGAAGGCTGATGAAGGGGTACCGCATCAAGGCAACGATACTATCGGTTTTCAGTATGGGACTGGGACAAATATATAACCGCCAGATCATCAAAGGCATCGTTTTCCTGCTTGTCGAGGCTTGGGGCGTTTTTTATTTCAGCGGCACTTTAGGAAGAGCTTTATGGGGGATTGTCACCCTGGGGGATGCGCCGCGGAGATTGGTAAAGGGCAAGTGGCTCGATGGGGACCACTCCATTTTTATTTTGGTCCAGAGCTTGATCGTTTTATTGTTTTTTGCATTGTTCATCGCCGCGTACATCATGAATATTCGGGACGCCTATAAAACGGCGCGGAACCGGGAAGAGGGTGGAAAGCCCCATAACTTCAAGCAATCGGTCCGTTATGTGCTGGACTACAAATTCGCGCAGTCGTTTCTTTCCTTGCCGGCCATCGGCATTCTATTCTTCACGATCATGCCGATCATGTTCATGATCATGCTGGCATTCACGAACTATTCCGCACCGAACCATATCCCGCCGGCGAAGCTCGTCGACTGGGTCGGTTTTCAAACGTTCAAGGATTTATTGTCGCTGAAAACCTGGAGCCATACCTTTTTCGGTGTATTGACCTGGACGATCATCTGGGCGGTCCTGTCCACATTGACCACGTATTTGGGCGGCATGCTCGTTGCGCTGCTGATCAATCAGCAGGGCATTAAATTCAAAGGTTTGTGGCGGACCATCCTGGTTATTCCATATGCCATTCCGCAGCTGATCTCGCTGCTTGTCATGCGCAACATGTTCAACGGCCAATTCGGCCCGATTAACCAGTATTTCGGCTACTTCGGGCTTGCCGGGCTTCCTTGGCTTACCGATCCGTTCTGGGCTAAAGTGACGGTTATCGTCGTTAACATGTGGGTCGGCATTCCGGTTTCCATGATCCTGATCATGGGCATCCTGACGACGATTCCGAAAGACATGTACGAAGCGGCGGAAATGGACGGCGCAAGCGGATATCAGAAATTCCGCATCGTCACGCTGCCGATGGTGCTGTTCTCCACGGCGCCGACGCTGATCATGCAGTTCGCGGGCAACATCAACAACTTTAACGCCATCTATCTGCTGACGAGCGGCAATCCGGTCGTCGGGGATTACCAGTACGCAGGCGCGACGGACCTGCTCGTCACCTGGCTGTACAAACTGACGCTGGATCAGAACAAATACAACATGGCTTCGGCTGTCGGCATTATTATTTTCCTGATCGTCGCTTCGTTCTCCATTTACAATTATCGCCGGACCAAGTCATTTAAAGAGGAGGACATGATCCAATGAACGGACGCAAAGCGAGAAAAGGGATACGTCTCAGTCTCAGCTACCTGGTATTGATCATTTTGTCGATCGGGGCGGTCTACCCGGCGTTGTGGGTTGTTCTGGGGTCGTTCCGTCCGGGCAAGTCGCTCTACAGCAAGTCTCTGATTCCCGAGAGCTTTACGCTGGAGCATTACCGGGAGCTGTTTAACTCCCAGAGCATCCTGTTCGGCCAATGGTATCTGAATACGCTAAAGATTGCCACGTTGTCGATGATTATCGGCGTATTCCTGACCCTGCTCACCAGTTATGCGTTATCGCGGTTTCGTTTCCGGCTCCGCAAAACGGCACTGTCCACCATTTTGATCCTGGGGATGTTTCCGGGATTCATGAGCATGATCGCCATCTACCTGCTGCTGAAGGAATGGCATTTGCTCGATACGCATTTGGCGCTTGTCATTGTGTACGCCGCGGGGGCCCCGCTCGGGGGAACGTTCATCGCCAAAGGCTTCCTGGACACGATTCCGCGGACGCTGGACGAAGCGGCCAAAATTGACGGGGCGAGCAATTGGATGATCTTTACGCGCATCATTCTTCCATTGTCTAGACCGATGATCACTTATATGGCATTGACGCAATTCGTTGGTCCGTGGGTGGATTATATTTTCGCGAGGCTCGTGCTGCGTACCAAGGAAAATTGGACGCTGGCCGTCGGCCTGTATGATATGGTCGCCAGCAACCAGAACACGAATTTCACGGCATTTGCCGCAGGGTCCGTCCTGATCGCTGTTCCGATTACGATTCTGTTCATCTTCCTGCAGCGCTTACTGGTAGACGGGCTGACCTCGGGCGCAAGCAAAGGTTAAACATCTGATCATCACAACATGACTTCCAGGTACAGCTGCTGCATTGCCCGTGCGCGCTGTACCTTTTTTTGCGGCTTATGCCTGAAGGGGGAAAGGATTCTCATGTTAACCATGCGGCTTCGCATTCCATACATAGGCGTCAAACTGTTCCTGATCATTGTGGCGGCGGTCGTGCTGCTAACCGCGGCCGTCGGGCTGATCTCTTACCAGACGTCGAAGAACATTATTACCGAGCAGGTGTCCGCTTCATCGTCGCTGGCGGTTGCGCAGGCGGCGGACAAGCTCGATTTCCTGTTTCAGCAGTACGAAGGACAGACCCGGCAGCTTGCCGTGGACAGCACGCTCAAAAGCGATCTGGAAACCGTCAGCAAACCGGATGTGGGCACGGTAGAGAAAAACGCAGCCGAAGAGCGGATCCGCCGCCGGCTGGATTCCATCAAAAGCTCGGATGACCGGCTGCTTGGCGTACGGCTCGTCTCCAAAAGCCTCGTGGACAGCATGTCCTACAAGTCCAGCGGCATCAACAATTTGCGATCGGATGAGGGCATTCAGCGGAATATCGGTTCCATTGTGGATGCGGCCGGCCAGACGGTATGGTTCCCTGCGCAGCCCAAAGGATTCTTCAGTGCCTATGCGGAGCCGTCCCTGACGTTAGGCAGACTGCTGCGCAACATGAAGAATCCGCAGGCGGAATATGTTCTTCTGCTCGAAATCAAGGAGCAGGCCTTGGATCACATGCTGGAGGGATTGAAGCTCGGGGAAAGCGGGCGTACGGTAATGCTCGATTCGGCCGGAAATATCGTTCATGCCGAGGATCGCTCCCTTCTTGGGCAGGCCTCGGCGATTCGGATCGGCAAGACGGAGGGCCTGAAAGAAGCTTCCATGAAGGCAGCGGATGAGAATGGAGAAGAGCAACTCGTCGTCTACAAGCCGCTGGCCACGGCCAAATGGATCCTTGTCGGCTACGCATCTGTAAGCGATTTCGTCAAAGGCACGCAAAAGCTGCTCTACGTGACGCTGATCGTCATTGTGGCTGCCGTCGCGATTGCGCTGCTCATCGGCTGGTATGCGGGTCGTTCCGTCGGCAGGCCGCTGGGCAAGCTGTGCCGGTTGATGGAGGAAGGGGAGAGCGGCAATCTGGCGGTGCGCACCCGATTCAGACGGGGCGACGAAATCGGCCGTCTCGGACAGAGCTTCAACCGGATGATGGAGCATATTTCCGGTCTCGTGCAGCAGACGCAGAACTCTGCGCGTGACGTGCTCATAGCGGCCGGGGAGCTGCAGCAGGCATCGAGAAGCACGGCCTTGACTGCCGGCGATCTTGCTGCTGCTTCGCAGGGCATTGCGGATGGGGCGGCTCATCTGGCGGCCGAAACAGAAGCGGAAAGCAGCCTGGCCGAGGGGATGACCGGCCGGATCAGCCAAGTAGCGGAAGCGAACGGTATCGTGGAAGCGGCTGCGGCCCGCGTGAGGGAGGCCAGCGGACAAGGGGCGGATTACATGCAGCAGCTCGTGCACAAAACCGATCAGCTGGTGCGGCGCAATCAGGGCATCGCGGATTCCGCCGCCGAACTGAAGGGGCATGCGTCATCGATACATCAGCTGCTCGAGCTGATGAACGCGATCGCGAAGCAGACGAATATCCTGTCCATGAACGCCGCCATCGAAGCGGCAAGGGCAGGCTCGGCCGGACAAGGATTCAGGGTTGTCGCTGATCAAATCCGCAGGCTTGCGGACGAATCGAAGCAGTCCATCCATATGGCGGCGGAAATGGCTGGCGACATTACGCGCGGCGTCGAGCAGACCGTGTCCGGATTGACGGAGGTGCTCCCGGTTTATGATGAGCAGCTGCAGTCGGTTACTGAGGCCGCATCGATCTTCGAGGATGTGAAGAAACGGATGGACGACGTTCTGGCGCGGATCGAGGGCTCCTCGGTTTCCATTGGCGCACTGATCGGTGCGCAGCAGCAGCTCGCATCCTCCATCGGTTCCATCGGCAGCGTGGTGGAAGAGACGACGGCCGCAACGCAGGAGGTTGCATCCATGTCCTCCCGGCAGCAAGCGGTGAGCAAGCAGCTGGTGGCCTTATCGGCTAAGCTGGAAGATACGTCGCAGGCATTGCAGGAGTCCATGTCTTTGTTCCGAGTATGAGGCTCGGGTAGGGCAGGGGGAAGAGCAGATCATCTAAGGATGATGCTGCTCTTTTTTTTGGAATTCAAAGGATGGAATCATGAAATAGATCTTCCAATAAAATACAAGGGTCAGGTACAATAATGACCACAAGGGGGAGTATTGATGAAGATTCGCGTTTTGATCGCCGACGACAATTCCTTCATCCGGGAGGGGATGAAGATTATTTTGAATACATTCGGGGATTTTGAGGTGCTCGCGACCGTGGGGGACGGACAGGAGGCCGTGGACTTCTGCCGGACGCACGAGGTGGACGTGGCCCTGCTGGATGTGCGGATGCCGAATATGAACGGCGTGGAGGCGACAAGGCAGATCAACGAGCAGACGGCGACGAAGCCGCTGATCTTAACCACCTTCGACGACGACGAATACATACTCGATGCGATCCGCTTCGGCGCAAAGGGATATTTGCTGAAGAACAACGATCCGGAGCGCATCCGCGATGCGATCAAAAGCGTACATAACGGCCACAGCGTTCTCCAGGACGTCATACTAGACAAGCTGAAGTCTCAAGTGACGGGGACCTCGGCGACGAAGCAGGATTCACCGCGCGCACCCGCGGGAGCATCGGCAATGCCGGAAGCCGGGAACGCACAGGCGGATGCAAGCCCGTTCGACCGCAGCCCGTTTACGGAGCGGGAGCTGGACGTCATGGCGCGAATTGCCCAGGGCCTGTCCAACAAGGAAATATCCAAAGAGTTGTTCATATCGGAAGGGACGACGGCCAATTACATCACCTCGATCCTGGGCAAAACGGCGCTTTCGCACCGGACGCAGATCGCGATCTATTATCTGACGGGAAAGACCCGGTAAGAGGGAAGGAGCGTGATTGCATATGGATTTATGGACAGTCGGCAATAAGACGATCACGCTTGCGTTCGTCGTTATTGCGACGTATTTTGCGGCGGCCACAGCAGACCCGTGGATGGTGTTCCTTTTCCTCCTCTACGTTGCCCTGAATTTGGTTCTGCATATCATGCTCGGAAGTGCGTTCAAAAAAGCGATCATCGTTCTGATCATTCTCTATTTGGCCGGCTGCGCGGCGTACCATCCGTATTTCACGCTGCTGCTGCCGTTCGGCTTTTATGAGCTGGCTTCTTTTTACCCCCGAAAAACGGGCTATGCGCTGTTCGCGACCATGATTCCGGTCCTGTTTCTTCAGGATAAAATGCTGATTCTTTACCTTTTCGCGGCAGTGCTGAGCTACTTCAACTTTGCCATGGTCTGCCATTACATGAGGAGGGTGAACAAGCAGGAGGATGACATCGAGCAGATGCGCAAGGACCTGCAGAAGCTGGCCAAAAGCCTGAACGACAACGAGGACTTCGCCAAGGCCTCGGCCTATATGGTCAAGCTGGAGGAACGAAGCCGGCTCACCCAGGAAATCCATGATGGCATCGGGCATGCCATGACAGGAGCATTGATTCAGATGGAGGCATCCAAGCGTCTGCTGAACAGTGACCCGCCTATGGCAGAGACGCTGCTGCACAATGCCATCGGCATTTCCAAGGAGGCAATCGAGGAGATCCGCCTGACGCTCAAAAGCAATAAACCTCCGGTGGAGCAGCTGGGACTGAGCCGGCTGAAGACGGCCGTAGAAGCCTTTGGAGGCAGGACAGGCCTGATCACCTCGGTCGTGCATGGAGGGAACATGGAGCTCATCACCCCGCTGCAGTGGAAAATCATTTATGAGAACGTCACCGAGGCGCTGACCAATTGCGCCAAATATTCCGGAGCTTCAGCCGTACACGTGGAGATCCGGGTGCTGAACCGGCTCATCAAAGCGGTCGTGACCGATAACGGCAAGGGCTCGCCGAAGATCGTCAAGGGACTCGGCCTGGTCGGAATGGAAGAGCGGACGGCGGCCGTGAACGGCACCGTCGTCGCCGATGGGACAGGCGGCTTCAGCGTAACCACCCTGATTCCCCACGAATCATAGGTGAGATTGATCATCTGCACGCCGCTTCGCCTCATCAACATATGAATTTTCTCATGTATAAAGGATGAACTTATGCACTGACATAAGAGCATCCTTTTTTCTTACAATAGGATCATCAAGACAGATTGATCGAACATTGCACGCCGCCCGTTCGCTCAAACTGTCAAAGAGAACAAAGAAACGGAGTGTGAACGCGCAATGAACATATTGGATATCCGCGGTCTTACGAAGAAATTCGGCGATTTCGTCGCTGTCGACAATATATCGCTGACGGTCCGGGAGGGTGAGATTTTCGGGTTTCTCGGGGCCAATGGAGCGGGCAAAAGCACCACGATCAACATGGTCTCCTCGCTGCTGCGTCCGTCGGGCGGCGAAATCCGGATTCTGGATAAGGATATTATGAAGCAGAGCCGGTTCGCCAAAATGAACCTTGGCGTTGTCCCGCAGGATCTTGCTATTTACGAGGATATGACCGCTTATGAGAACGTGAGCTTTTTTGCAGGACTATACGGACTTCGGGGCATTAAGTTGAAGGAGCGCGCGATGGAAGCGCTGGAATTTGTCGGGCTGGCTGATAAGGCGAAGAGCTTCCCCAAAAATTTCTCGGGTGGCATGAAACGCCGGTTGAACATTGCCTGCGCCATCGCCCATAAGCCCAAGCTGATCATCATGGACGAACCGACGGTAGGGATCGATCCCCAGTCGCGGAACTATATTCTCACTTCGGTCCGGAAGCTGAATGAGTCGGGCTGTACCATTATTTACACAAGCCATTACATGGAGGAAGTGGAGGAGATCTGCTCGCGCATCGCAATCGTGGACCATGGCAAGATCATCGCTGAAGGAACCAAAGAACAGCTGAAATCCACCATCACGGACGTGAAGGATATCCGCATTGAGGTGAAATCCGTTCTGGATCAGGTCGGCGAGAAGCTCGGTTCCATTCCGGGGGTGCGCACGGTCCATCAGGAAGAGCAGGTCATTCGCATTCATAGCGATGCGGCCGTAGACAATCTGAACCGGATTCTGAAGCAGATGATGGATATGGGCATGGAAATCCGTTCGGTGGAGGAGCAGGAGCCTAATCTGGAAACGGTGTTCCTGACATTGACCGGACGTAATTTACGGGACAAATGACTGGGCGGATAAGGAGGTTAACCGGATGAACATTTTATCGATTGCATTCAAGGAGATGAAACACAATTTCCGCGACGGGCGCACGCTTATGTTCATGATCGCGTTCCCGATCGTGCTGATGCTGATCCTGGGGCTTGCACTGACGAATGCCTTCAGCTCCAATGTCAGCATCGGGGATGTGAGGGTCGTTGTGAAAGACTCCACGGGAGGCGGTTCGCTGTCCGAGGCATTCACGGCATTCACGAAGGAATTGGGCAAATCGGGCATGACTTTCGAAATGCTGAAGCCCGGCATGAACGGACGTGAAGAGGTCGAAAATAACCGCTATGCCGATTTCGTGGAGCTTACGAATCAGGGGATATCCCTTTACGGGAGCAGCCGCGATACGATTGAAAGCAATATCGTGCAGGGCATGCTGGCCTCCTTCACGGATAAATATAACGCCGCAGCGGCGGTGGCCGAACTTGAACCGGCGAAAGCCGAGATGGTGTTTGCAGGCGGCGGCCACGAATATATCAAGGAAATATCCGTGAATCCGGACCGGACGCCGGGATCCGTCGATTATTATGCGCTGGCTATGACGGTGATGGTTGCAATGTGGGCGGCCATGTCCGCCGGAGGGCTCATTCAGAGAGAAATCGGACAGCGAACGGCAGTCAGGCTCGTCACGGCACCGATTCGCAAGAGTGAAATCTTCACCGGGAAGATCATGGGGGGCTTCATCATGAACTTTTGCTGCGTCCTTGTGATGATCGTGTTCAGCAAATACGTGTTTAAAGCGTATTGGGGAGACCATATGAGCATTGTTCTGCTGGTGCTGCTGACGGAAGTCATTATGGCCATGAGTCTGGGCCTTGCCCTCAGCTACCTGATGAAGGGAACAGCATCCCGCGCTTTTATCAGTCTGATCGTACAGCTGCTGTCCTTCTTCGGAGGCGCCTATTTCCCGATCGGGGATGACTCGGGAGGCGGCATCATGGGATTTCTGGTCCAACTGTCCCCGATCCGCTGGGCTAATCATGGCTTGACGGAGGTTATCTATGCAAACAATGTGTCAGCGGCATGGCCGGTGATCGTACTGAATATCGGATTCGGCGCATTATTTCTCGGTACATCGATCTTCGTAATGAGACGCAGGGAGGGACTGTAGCATGTGGAGAGAAATTTGGTTTTTGGTGACCCGAACGCTGCACAAGACATTCCGTAAACGCAGCACGCTGATATTATACTTTGGCCTGCCCATTGCCGGCATCCTGGCATCCGTTCTTCTATATGGATCAGGAGGTGCGACGGAGCTCCGGGTCGGTGTGGTGAACTCGGACGAAGGCGGACTGATTGCGGCAGACACGATCCGCTTCGTGCAGGACCTGGATCATGTGAAGGTCGTGAGCGTAACGGAAGGCGAACTGAAGGAGCAGCTGGCGGCAAGCAAGCTGGACAGCGGATTGATTCTGGATTCCGGATTCTCGGAAAGCGTGCTTACCGGCAGTCCGGACCATATCGCGATCGAGTCGGTGAAGGGCGCTCAGGTCACGGCCTATATGAAATCGATGCTGTACGGATATATTGATAATGTAACGTCCTTGGGCAGAATCGCCGGGGGAGATGAGGCAGCGTTTCAGAAGCTGTATGACCAGTACCGGAACCGTGATTTTAAACTGACATCCGAATCCGTTAACGATACGGCGACAACCAAGGACATGTCCTACCAATCCATCGGCTTTCTGCTGTTATTCATGATGTCTTCAGCCGTAGGGCTGTCGGAGCTGATGCTGAAGAACCGGGAGAACCGCACCTATTTCCGGGTGCTGTCATCCCCGATCCATGCGCGGACCTATGTGCTTGCGAATATTATCATGAATCTGATCGTCATGATCGCGCAGATCATCGTCGCCTTGTTCTTCATGCGGGTGGTTTTCCATCTTGATCCGGGTATCCCGATGGTCGACATGCTGATCATTCTGATCCTTTTTGCACTGGTTTCTGTCAGCGTGTCGCTGGTCATCGTAGCCTTCTCCAGAAGCTCGGGCATGGCCGGTGCGCTGCAGAATCTGATCATCACGCCGACGTCCCTGCTCTCGGGCTGTTTCTTCCCGATCAGCATTATGCCTGACGTGCTCCGCCGCGTCGCCGACTTTTTGCCGCAGAACTGGGTGCTGCAATCGATCGAAAAGCTGCAGTCGGGAGAGACGCTGGGAAGCATCGGCTTCCATCTGTCAATTCTGTGTGCCTTCGCGGTGGTGTTCTTTCTGATTGCCACCTATAAATTCGGACGGAACAACGATACGAGAAATTTCGTATAGCGGGCTTATCCGACTAAAAAAGGGATGTTCCCCAGCCGGGTTCACGGCTTGCGGTAACATCCCTTTTCCTTGGTTATTTCATCTGTCTGAGCATGAGGCAGCCGTAGGCTGGAAGCTCGGTCTTTAACATGCCGTCCTTGACAACGTTCACCGTTTGGCCGGTAAGAAGGTCCTCCCACCGGGATTCCGCCGCTGCGGTTTCCACAGGTTGAGGTTTTTTACTGTTATTCATCAGGATCAGGATAAGGTTTTCCTCGTCCTGCCGTGCATATACAAGTGTTGTGCTGTCAGCCTCGGCCGAGAGGAAGGAAAATTTGCCTGTCCGCAGGGCGCTGTACTTCAGGCGGAGCGCGATCATTTTCTGATAGAAGGCAAACAGCTCCCGGTCCTGTTTCTTCTCATCCCATTCCATGCATTTGCGGCAGTCCGGGTCGAAGCCGCCGGTTATGCCCACTTCATCCCCATAGTAGATGCAAGGCGTACCATTGAATGTGAGCTGGAATTGGACAGCCAGCTTCATTTTGTCCTTGTTTCCTTCGCATTTCGTCAGAAGTCTCGCCGTATCATGGCTGTCCAGCAGGTTGAAGGCCACCTCGTTCACTTGACGCGGGTAGCGGGCCAGCTGCTTGCTGATGGCATTGGCGAAGCTTTCGGCATCCCGGGTCCCGTCGACGAAGAAATCGAGCATGGCATTCGTAAACGGATAGTTCATGACGGCATCAAACTGGTCGCCCATCAGCCAAGGGGAGGATTCATGCCAAATTTCGCCCAGAATATAGGCGTCCGGATTGGCTTCCTTCACTACGTGGCGGAATTCTCTCCAGAACTGGTGACCGACCTCGTTGGCGACGTCCAGGCGCCAGCCGTCGATGCCGACTTCCTTGATCCAGTATTCGGCCACCTTCAAGAGATAGGCCTTGACCTCGGGGTTCTCGGTGTTCAGCTTGGGCATCAGCGGCTCGAATGCGAAGGTGTCGTAGGTCGGAATGCCGTCCTCGACATCAATCGGAAACTTGCGAACGTGGAACCAGTCCTTGTAGCGGGATTTTTCCCCATTCTTTTGCAGGTCGACAAACGGTGCGAAGGTTCTGCCGGAATGGTTGAACACCGCGTCGAGGAGCACGCGAATGCCCCGGTCATGGCAGCTTGCAACGAGCTTTTTCAATGTGTCGAGATCCCCGAACTGCGGATCGATCTGCATATAATCCTCGGTATCATACTTATGGTTGGTTGTCGCCGTGAAGATCGGCGTGAAATATACGGCATTGACGCCGAGCTCGGTCAAATGGTCCAAGTGATCGATGACGCCCTGCAGGTCGCCCCCGAAAAAGTTGTCGCGCTCCGGCGTGCCGCCCCATGGCAGCGTCCCCTCGGGATTGAGGGATGGATCGCCGTTGGCGAACCGTTCGGGGAAGATTTGATAAAAAACGGCGTCTTTAACCCAGGCGGGCGTCTCGAATACGTCGACCGGATTAATGAATGGATACTCGAACAGACGATCCGGGTTCTCAGGCGGCTGTTTCAGGAAATCGTATTCCGTCATCCAGTATTGTTCGTCCCCGCTTTCCAGCAGGAACCCGTATTTGAGCCTGCGGTACTCCGGCACGATCTCGCACTCCCAGTAATCAAACAACTCGTCAGATGCCATGATATCCATAGGCACATACGCCATCGACTGATCCCAGATATATTTGTCGCCGGCAAGCGCCGAGACAGCGGTGACGTCACCGCGCTTCGTGCGGATCCGGAGATGGATGGTCCGCCCGTCATAGGCGTAGCACCAGTTCAGTTTGGGGCGGTGATACACAGCTTCAAGCAGCATTTTGTTGTCCTCCTCCACAGTTTTGAAGAAACATTACCACCATCCATAGGCTGAAGAACCATTTTGATTGGAACGTATAGGCATAAGGTTTCCCGCAACACACGAAGCGCGATCCGTCTTTCGCCAAAAAAAAGCGATTTATGACGCTTGTATGTTCTTATACGCCAAAAAAGGTACAACCCTTGGACTCCGTTCGAGTCTTCGAGGTTGTACCTTGATTTTCAGGTAGCATAGCCTTTAAATTGGTAGTGTCGGCATGGCGCGCTTGGCGCAAATGCCTGATATCTAAAATATACCATGATTCATTTTGGCGCACAATATGAAAAGCAGCGGTTCTGAAAGGACGAGAAGATATTGGGAATTCATTTGTTATATATCGAAGATGACGTGGAGATCGGGACATGGGTCAAAGAAGATTTGATCGTTCGGGGATATGAGGTGAACTGGCTGCAGAGCGGAGAACACGCCGTGGAACAGGCATCCGGCTGCCGTCTTGTCATCCTGGATGTCATGCTGCCGGGTCTGGACGGATTCACGGTGGGTCAGCGGCTCAAGAAGGCCTATCCGGACCTGCCGATTCTGATGCTGTCCGCAAGGACCTCCATCGACGACAAGCTGGAAGGGCTGCAGTTCGCCGACGATTACTTGACCAAGCCGTTCCATCCGGATGAGCTCGCCGCCAGAATTGAGGTGCTGCTGCGCCGGTCCGGCTCTTTTTCCTCCGAGCCGCTCGTACTGAAGCATCTGCTCGTGTACGAACGCGAGAATCGGATCGTGAATAACGATACGGGAGAAGAGATTTTGCTGACGGGGAAGCAGTTTCAAATCTTCACTTACCTGCTCCGCCATCTCGGCCAGATTTTGACGAAGGAGCAAATTTATGAAGGGGTCTGGGGAGAACCTTATCTGGACGGGGATAAGACGCTGATGGTTCATATCCGTTATTTGCGGGAAAAGGTGGAGCGTGATCCGGCCAATCCGGAAATTATCGAGACGGTGCGCGGCGTCGGTTACCGGGTGAGGGCATGAGGAAGGGGAAGCTGCCTACATCCCGTTTCCGGGGCTCGCTGCTCTCCAGATACTTGCTCATCATCGTTTTCGCACTGTTGTTCATTCCGGTCGTGTTCCCCGCCTCGCTTGTCGGCTATCAATTCGTGCAGAGCGTGATCATCGGCAATATGATGCCGGAGCCTGAAGCGAAGAACGATCCTTATACAAGCATGCATTTGGAAGATATGTGGCATAGGGAAGCCAAAGGGCTGAAAGGGAAAACACCGGAACAGATCGATGCCAGAATCAGCGAGCTGCATGCGTCCTATTCGAAAGTGGACATGTTCTGGGTAGATGCGAATTCGCGGGTACGGCAGCCCGGGACGAGCAGGCTTGAGCTTCCCCAAACCTGGGAAGCCGCGGATGCCGTCGCCTACATGAAACGCTACAGGGAAGCGACGCAGCAGTTTTCCGTCATCGCGTTTATCGGCGACAATCCAAAGCTGAATCAGGGCTTCATGGTGATGCAGGTGTCGAGATCCGAGCTCAGGACAGGCGGCTATGAAATGTCCGCCCGGACCTCGATGATTTTCTTCGGCATTATTTTGCTCATGTTCCTGCTGTTCATCGCGGTCTCCTGGATGTTCTTCGTGAACATGCGCAGGCGGCTGCTTCGCCTCCAATCGGCAATGACGTTGCAGGACGGCAGCGGTCTGCCCGATCCGATCCTGATCAAGAGGACGGACGAAATCGGCCAACTGGAGCATGCTTTTAACGGCATGGTCGCCCGGCTCGGCAGCAGCCAAAGACGTGAGCGCGAGGAGGAGGAGCTGCGCAAGCGGCTTATCGCCAACCTGTCGCATGACCTGAGAACGCCGCTCACCGTGATTCGCAGTCACGTGTATTCGCTCCAGAAGGAGCAGCTGTCGGACAAGGGACGGCAGCTGCTGAAGCTGACGGAAACCAAGCTCGGGGATTTGTCCGGCCTCATCGACAATCTGCTGTCTTACAATCTGCTGACCAGCGGCAAATACACTCTTGAGCCTGAACGGTGCGACGTGCTCCGCATTGTCAGGGAGAGCGCGGCGGCGTGGTACCCGCTTTGGGAAAAGGAAGGCTTTGAAGCCGATATCGATCTTCCGGAGGAGCCCCTGTTCTGGATCATCGATCCGCAGTGGTTCCGCCGGATTCTGGATAACCTGTTCCAGAACGCCGTCAGGCATGCCCGCAGCGGGCAATATATCGGGCTGCATGCCCGGGCGCTGCCTGGCGGACAAACGGCCATCCTCGTTTCGGACAAAGGCCAAGGGATGGAGGCTTCCTCGGGAGACAAGGGGGCCGGGATCGGACTTGCGATCGTCGGTTTTCTGGCGAGGGAAATGGGGCTGGTCATGGATGTGGCCAGTTCGAGCCAAGGCACGGACATTCTCATATACCAGGCAGCCGGCAGCGAACCGGGACTGAAGCTTGCGAATAAAGATTAACCATAGGCAACCCTACTTTAAGTACGAGTTCAAAAAGGCCGGTTTTCAGCACCGAGAAGATTAAATGAAGATAGGGACTGAGGAGCGGAGCGTACTTGGGGTACGTGAGCACCGGAGGGCCCGGCTGAATTTAAGATTCGATGCCGAATCAACTTCTCGATACACATCGTGATCAAAAGCGGGCTATTTGAACAACCTCTTTAAACGAATTTTAAACTTGGGCCTGCCTGTCTTTTAACCTTGGAGCTGTAACATATGTTCCGAGGTGATCAATCGTGAGTGAACTCGTCATTCAGACGAAAGACTTGAATAAGAAATACGGCGGGCGTTATGCCGTCCGTCATTTGAATTTGGAAATTTCCAGAGGGGAAATTTACGGTTTTCTCGGGCCGAACGGCGCGGGCAAAACGACAACGATCCGTATGCTGCTGGGTCTGATTCGTCCAACGATGGGATCGATCCGGATTTTCGGCAAAGATTTAAAGAAAGAAAAAATGAATATTCTCCGCAAGGTCGGTTCGCTGGTGGAGTATCCTTCCAACTACGGCCACTTGACGGCGGTGCAAAATCTGGAGGCGGTCCGCCGCATTCTGGACGTGCCCAAGTCGCGCATTGATGAGGTGCTGGACATCGTTTCGTTAACGAAGGAAGCGAAGCGTCCGGTGAAGGGATACTCCCTCGGAATGAAGCAGCGTCTCGGCATCGCGACGGCTCTTCTCGGCAATCCCGAGCTGCTGATCCTGGACGAGCCGACGAACGGACTCGATCCGGAGGGCATCCACGAAATCCGTGAGCTTATCCGCAGCATGCCGAAGCAGCACGGCATTACCGTGCTGGTCTCCAGCCACCTGCTGTCCGAGGTGGAACAGATGGCCGGAACCGTCGGCATTATCCGCGAAGGCGAAATGGTGTTCCAGGATACGATCAGCAATCTGCAGCAGCAGGCGTCGGGAGGCTTCCGCCTGGTGGTCTCCGAGCCGCAGGAGGCGCTGCAGCTGGTGCGGGGACAAGGGTATGCAGGGCAGCTGGAGAACGGTGGACTGAAGCTGGAACAGCTCAGCGATCCCGAGGTGGCCCTGCTCGTCAAACGCCTGGTGGATCACAACCATGCGATTTACCGGGTGGAAGAGAAGCGCCGGACGCTGGAGGATATCTTCATGCAGGTAATCGAGCAGGGGGGATTCCAGTGATGATCCTCAGGGTACTGTCGGCAGACCTGCTCAAGATACGCAGAAAAGGCGTGTGGTTTCTGGTTCTACTGGGCTCGCTCGGACTCATCGCGCTGCAGGCGCTGAATTTCGGGCTTCGATACGACTATCTTGTAGGGCACCAATATAAGGAGGATGTGTGGGGAGGTCTGGCCAGTCAAATTTTTGACTTTGTCCCCATTGCCCTTGTTCTCGGCGCGACGCTCATCGCATCCCAGATCGCGAACGTGGAGCATCTGAACAACTCATGGAAGCAGCTGCTGGCGCTTCCGATTTCGAGAGCCGCGGTATTTACCTCCAAGTACCTCGTTGGGGTGATAGCTTTGACGGTGGCCTGCGTGCTGCTGTTTGCGGGCACGATCGGCCTAGGACTGATTCTCGGCTTTAGCGCGGGGGATATTCCTTATCTGAAGCTGCTGAAGCTGTCGTTTCTGCCGTTTCTCGGTGCACTGCCGATGCTGGCGCTGCAGCTGTACCTGTCCTTGACGTTCAAGAATCAGGCTCTGCCGATCATGATCGGCATTACGGCTGCGATTGCGACCATGTTTGCGGGGAATTACCCGGAATTCCTGCCATTAGCTTGGCCCATGCTTGCCTATTATGATGCTAAGCCTGCAATGCCGGTCGCATCGGGGATTATTTTGTTTATCCTGATCTATCTGTTCGGGACGGGGCATTTTGTCAGAAAGGATGTGGACTAATATGGGAGGCTACTTCAAAGTATTATCTTCCGAGCGCCTGAAAATGTCGCGATCCTTCATCGTCCTTCTCGTGCTGGTCAGCCCTCTCGTCGCCATCCTGACGGGACTGCTGTCGGATGTCGACCAGACGGCCATGCCATGGGTTCAGCTGCTGCTCGTCATGAGCATGATGCATGCGATGCTGTTCATGCCGATCATGTCGGGTATTTTCGCGGCCTTCATCTGCCGTTACGAGCATAACGGCGGCGGCTGGAAGCAGCTGCTCGTCCTGCCCGTTACGCGTACGGGCGTCTATTTCGCGAAATATACGGTCGTCGTCGTCATGCTGTTGATCACGCAGCTGCTGTTCGCAGGGTCCGTGTTTGTGGTCGGCTTCATCCAAGGGATTCATGCGCCGGTCGAATGGGATATCATGCTGCGGAGCCTGCTCGGGGGCTGGGTCGCCTGCCTGCCGCTGGCCGCACTGCAGCTGGCCGTATCCATGATGTGGAGCAGCTTTGCCGCTCCGCTGGCACTGAACGTGACGTTCACGATTCCGAATCTTCTGGTGGCCAACTCAGCTACGTATGGTCCATTTTATCCATGGGCCCAGCCGCTCCTCGCGTCCCTGCCCGGTAATCAGATGGAAGGGGGAGGCTTCGGAGCCTTGAATCTGCCGTTCGAAAGCTTGATGATTACCGTGCTTGGCAGCTTCGTCGTCTTCTTTGCCTTTGGATGGATCTATTTTAAAATGAAAGAAGTATAGAATTTACGGGAAAATTTCATGAAAAGGGTTTGAAGCCGGAAAGCGGCGGGTAAACCTTGACAAGGGCGTCTTCGGGTACGAGGGCGCTCTTTTCGTGCGTGGAACAGGCGTTCTGTGTGAGGATATGTCATATTCATCCATGAGGCTGATACGGTAAAACCGTTTGATTTGGCAGTTAATATTCGTTCGGAATTCGAATCAATTCTCTTGACCCTCCTCTTGGGTCAGGCTTTAGACTTCATTCTGAAGGGAGTGAGGCAATAGATGCTATTCACAGTGAAAGAAGTATCGGAGCTTTCGAAGGTGACGATCAAAACGCTTCATCATTATCACAAGATCGGTCTGCTTGAGCCGGCGGAAATCAGCGAGGCGGGCTACCGCCTCTACGGGCCGAAGGAGCTGGAACGGCTGCAGGCGATCCTCTTTTACCGCGAGCTGGACTTTTCGCTCGAACAGATCGCAGAACTGCTGGAACAGAAGCCGGACCGGGCGGCCATGCTGGCGGAGCAGGAGTCGCTTCTCGAGCAGCGCCGTCAGAGGCTGGAGCGGATCGTGGACACGCTGAAGAAGACGAGAGCCGGCATCGAGAGCGGCAGTCCTCTGGAGCAGGAGGAGCTGTTCAAGGGCTTTGGAAGCGAGGAGGAATGGCGGGAGGCCTTGCGGGAGCAAGGCGAGTACCTGAAGGAACAGTACGGCGTAGAGCTTGAGGCGGAACGGATCGATGTGCCGCATCTGAATGAGCAGGCAGCGGAGGCAGCGGCTTTTATGAAGGAAATGACCTCTTCCCTGCAAGGCGGGGTTATGCACCATGATTCCCGTGTACAGAAGCTGATTCGCGAACACCTGGCTTTCATGAATGGTCATGGACACCAGGTATCGCCTGCGGATTTCGCCGCACAGACGGCATTTTTCATGCAGGATGACTTTCATCTGAAAATGCTGGAATCGCAGCAGACCGGTCTTGCCTATTATCTTAACGCAGCCGCAGCGGCGTATGCGCAGGCCGAAGCGTAACCGAGCAAGGTCGGGACTCCCCAGCTTTGTATTGAAGGGCAGAGAATAAACGCAAGGTTTATTCTTCTGCCTTTTTTACGTCTGCAATCCGATACTCCCTATCCGAAAAATAATGCCCTATGTAGAGCCTCTTAACTCTGAGTATTTGCACCGCCCTTTATTTAGCGCATATATAAAAAGACCCGGTTAAATTTTCATCAGATAAAACATTAACCCCATTGCCCGAAAGCTTTCATCAAGTTAATTAAGGCCTAATATGGAGCATAAGCGGTATAAGAAGTGCAGTCCATGCAGCTGTTGCTGATTGCGTTGGTCCAAATATTGCTGACATCTCGCTACTATTACTCTTGCTTCTTCGATGTCGCCCTCCGCTAAACTCCGAATCCTGTTTTTTAATTCCACAACTTCATCGGAGTAGACAGCGTTTTGAATCAGTTTCATCAACAAGACCTTGATATACTGATCCGAATGAAAGAAGCGATAGTTATTGTGTTCATTTCTCGAAGAAGTGAGATACCCGTTCTTTTCCCAGTACCGCAGCGTAGAGGTGGGGATGTTGGCTTGGCTGGATACTTCACCAATCGTCATAGGGCTATGCTGTGAATTTGGTGAATCCATGGCGTGTTCCAGATGCTTGATGACCTCGATGGTTAACTTTTTGTCTTCGTAATTGGCTGCCTGCACTTCATTGATCAACCACAGAGCAGCGTTAAGCTTTTTTTGCTGGAGATTTTGCAGAACAGCAGCTGTGACATCCATTCCGAATCCCGGCGACATCGCGACGATACATTCGAAATATGCGAGGTGTTCCTCCGTATAAACCCGATACCCTGTGGCCAGCCTCTCTGGAACAGGAACGATTCCTCTGCTTTCGTAACCTCTTAGAGTACTTGTGCTTACGTTTAACCTTCGGGCAATATCTATCGGCCGTAGATTATTTTTCATGAGTGATCTCCTTGGACATTGAATTCCATATAACGTTTAACACATGGATATGAATCAAATCAACCCCTCTATCCTAATAACCTTAGAATTGGCTTCAATGTTTTAAGATGAAGGAGTAAGATAATATGAATTGTGGAGGGATCATCGATGCAGGAATTAAACATTCGCTCCGAAATGACCATTGATGAATTAGGGCAAGCCGTATCCGGCTATATTGAGAATCGCTGGAAAGAGGTTCTATCCGAAAATCTGGAGGAGCTGAAAACCTTATTTCCGGAATATGAAGATGCCACCTACGGCATGTACTTGGACAAACTCTTGCCTCCTGCTTGGAAGGAGCTTGAGAGAGAAGGGTTCCGGTCAGCGGAAAAGGCAAGAGAAGACGACTTTATCATTGCTGAATGGTTAAACTTCAGAAATTCAATTGAAAAGGAAAAGTGGGGATCACCTGATCATGAAAGACGGGTCTTTTGGATTGTCATAGAAAACGGTCATCAACAAAAAGTGGGTACTTTTATTTTCGAATTATCCCATTCCCATGTTCAATTTGATATCCCTGCCCCTCCGAAGCTCACTGTTTTTAAAGGGATTGAAAAGAAGGAAATCACGAAGGAAATTCTACGCCTGAAAGAAAACGCCTAATTCATCTAACAGCCATTCAGCGAACATGCTGAGTGGCTCTAAGTACATACGTAATTCCATGGATTTGTGATACAGCCATACCTCCATCTGTACTGCGAATCATCCAAGTAAGGAGAAATATACAAGCAAAGCATACCCTGAAAGGAGTAGGAAGAGGTGCCGCATGAAAAAAGGAAGAGGCACTTTCACGCCTCTTCCTTCCGTATAAGCCTGGCTACTGCAGCGCCTTCGGCACCGCAACGGCGATCAGCTTGCCGCTATCCTTCGCCTGTATGAGGAGCGTTTGGCCGGAGCGCAGCGTCGGGCCGTAATCCCGGGCGCCGGTTTGCACCGTAAACGCTGCAGCCGTCGTCTGCAGGTTATAACCATGGAAGACGCCGTCGCTTTGGCCGATGTACACGCCATTTCCGTAGATATCGGTCTGGATGGCTGGATTGTCGGCTCTCCAGCCTACCTTCTGACCGTCCGCGAGCTTCATGCCAATCACTTCATAGGTATCATAGTCCATGAAATATATTCTGCCTGCATGCGCTGACCCGATCAGGGAGATGTTGCTTGCAGGCTTCATCCATTTCTTGACCGGCTTGCCGCCTGGCTCGTAATGGCTGAAATCGTATTTGGACACGGAGGTCTCCGTTACCAGGTACAGATCATTGCCGTCCAGCAGCATGGAGCCGCTTAGAACGGAAGAGGAGGGATTCTTGTCTGCCTTCGGCCAGGAGTACACCCGCTCGCCGGTCTTCTTGCCCGTCTTGGCATTCAGGACGGAAAGGGTCTGGTCCACGGTATCGGTCTCTTCGCCGAACGGAGCAGGCTCCGCCTTGGTATACACGAGTCCGTCTTTGACGGCGATCGGTGTTTCATGATGGTCGGCTTTCCAGAGTGTTTTGCCCGTACCTTTATCGATCGCGTTAACCTGGGAGAAGGATAGAGCCCCGGACAGGACGTAGGATACGAAGACGATGCCTTCCTTCTCCATGGCCACGAAGCCGCCGTATTCCGCCTGTTCCTCGACCGCCTTCCAGCGCTGCTTGCCCGTGGCCGCGTCCAACGCGATGACGGCGTTCTTCTTCGTTATGTAGACGGTATCTCCGGCGAACACGACGGGCGCATCCGCATCGGTTACGCCGGCGGCCGTATGCCAAAGCGCGGTTCCTTTTTTGGCGTCGACGGCATAGACATGCCCGTCTTCTCCGATGCCGAAGGCCCGGCCGTTTGCCGCCTTCACGTAGGGCTTCAGCTTGCTACCGTAGGTAAATACCTTTTTACCGTTGGCTGGATTCAGAGCAATCAGCTTCTTGCCCGATAAAGACAGCACCAAACCACCTTCGGTGACGGCTGAGCTTGAACCGGGATCAACAGCGGCTGTCCATTGCGGCTTCACCATAGGAGCTTTGATCCGCTCTGCGGCCCAATGGGTATAGGAAACGGCGGGAGAGTCGGCATGGATAACGGGGAGAGGGGCTCCGGTCCATAGAAGGGCGGCCGCAAGGGCCGATAAGGCAGCGGCGCGGATCGGTTTGGATCGTTTCATCATCATCTACCTCGTTTCTGCAGTTGTTTGTGAGCGTTCATATCTATTTAGACGTCATATTCCAAAATAAGGTTTCCGCCTGGCACCAAAAAATCAATATAATGGGAGGATGGTGAATCGGCTCGAATTATACAGAAATCTGACAATATAGGATTGCGTTTCTGGTTGAGAGGTTTTATCCTGATAGATGCATGCTTCCATAATCTGTGAATCGGGTATGGATAAAAAAGCGTTTTAAATTGATGCAACGTACCGATGATTTTTTACGTATCAAATGACATATGCATGAAATGGAACCAAAGAAAGGGTGGCATTATGGGGAATGATATGAGCGTGATTTTGACGGAAAAAACGCCGAGTGGCGAGCTGAGGCTGATCGAGGAGCGAAGCTGGAGCATGAATATGGTGGCTGCGCTGGAGCATGTCAATTACCTCGTCGTCGGCGGGCAGGAATATGAAGCGATTGAAGGCAGGCTGAACGTGGATGAAGGCAAGCTCGAGCTGCTGCTTGTCCGGATCCGGAATGAATAGCGGCAGATTACAGGGAAGGGAGGAACGAAACATGACGAACGAACAACAGCCCCGGGAAAAGGAACAGGAAAAACCGGCATCCAAGCTGTTCGCGCCGGACGGCAAGCCTGTGAAGGTATTGTCCACGTCGCTGGGCGTGGCGCTTCTCGCGAACGCTTTCCTGCTGTCCGGGGCCACGGCTGCTGACGCAACGACCGGAACGTCGGATAAGCCGAAGCTGGTCTCTTGGTCCACAGAGGAAGTGAAAGCCTATTTCGACGAGAATGTTGACTGGAACATTCCGCTTCCGGACGATCTCAATCAGGAAGACAAGGAACAGGGAGAAGGCTCCGGCGGCAGCAGCGGTGGAAGCGGCGGAGGCGGCGGAACAACGGTCATCAACAACTATGGCACAAGCCATTCCGGATTTGGCTGGGATGATCTGCTGCTGTACCATTTTCTGTTCAACAGCGGTTCGAGCTACCGGCCGAGCACCTATTACGATAACCGGCGTACGTATTACACCGGCACGTCACAGACGTATAAGCCGCGTACCTATTCGAGCGGCGCATTCCAGAACAAATCGGTTGTCGGCTCTACGGTAACCCCCAAAACCTCCAGATCCACCGGGTCGATTACCCGGCGCGGCACTTCTTCGGGATCGGGCGGAATCGGCGGCAAATCGAGCGGCTACAGCTCGTCGGGAAGCTCGAGCTCGAAATCCGGCATTTTCTCGGGATCGCGATCGAGCTCGCGCAGCAGCGGGTTTGGCGGATGACCGGCAGCGTATTTACCGTGCTGGAGCCAGGAGGAGCAGATCGCAGGGAACGCGTAGAGGAGCTTCGGGAGCTGGGCTTCGCGTGGGCGGATCTCGAGGAAGAGGAGTATTGGCTTGACCAACTGGTCACCATGAACCAAGAAACCTATGACGAACTGGAACAGGCTTCCGCCAAGCTGTGGAGGATTCTGGACCGGACGGTTCGCTATGTTCACGGCAACCGGCATCTCTATGAACTGATCGGTATCCCGGATATTTTATGGGATATGCTGGATATCTGCCCGCTGCCCGAGGAGGGCCTGATCAGCCGCTATGCGCGGTTCGATTATGCTGTTGCGCATGACGGAAGCATCAAGCTGTACGAATTAAACGCGGATACGCCGACAGGCTACGTGGAAGCCTCCGTTGTTACACCCTGGATGTGCCAAGAGGCTGGGGTGGATTCGCCGAATGCGCAGATGGCAGGCCTTCTCGCGAAAGCTTGGGGCGTGGAGCAGCCGGATACGGCTGCCTGCATCGCATATGGTCAGCATTTGGAGGATTCGGGCACGATTGAGGCGCTCGTGCGGCACAGCGGCCTCGACATCGCCTGCGTGGACTGCCTGGAGCTCACCATCGATCACGGCGTCGTAAAGGATGGGAGCGGGCGCGAGATCAAGCGCATGTTCGCCCTGTATCCGAAGGAATGGATGGCCGTGGATGACGGCGGCGATGCGCTCGCATATGCGGTTGAGACCGGCAAATTGACGCTGTTTAATGGGCCGCACAGCATCCTGCTGCAGTCCAAGGGGCTGATCGCCGCGGCTTGGGGCCTTTACGAGCTCGGGCTTTTGTATGACGAAAGTGAACGCGAAACGATCGAAAAATATATTTTGCCGACATATAACAAGCCGGTCTTTTCAGGAAGCTATGTCTCGAAATCGATGTTCGGGCGCGAAGGCGGCTCCGTTCAGATGTTCGACAGCAGCGGGGAGCTGGAAATCAAGGACGAGGACGGCTTTGACACCAGCGAATTATTCCCTTCCGTCTATCAGCTGCGGGCCAATTTGCCCGAAATTGAGACGGTTGCCGGCAGCCGGCGCTTGTTAACCGGAATGTTCATGATCAACGGACAGCCATGCGGTCTGCTGGGCAGAGCCGGCGGGCTGATTACCGGGAATACGAGCCATTTTATCGCGATAGGAGTGAAATAGATGAGAAGAAACAGGGATAGCAAACGCCGGTCTGCGCGGGGGATCAAGCTTGCCTCCATGCTGGCGCTTTCCATGCTGGCGGTGCTGCTGCTGAATGCCTGCTCGGACAATGAGAGCACCGTCTTTCATACGAATTCCTCCTCGGAGGAGGCAGCGCTGGACAATGTATCCCGCGTTCCGTGGGATTACCGGATCGTGGAGAGCAGCGTGGGAGATTTGATCGGCAGCGACATGACGGTTCTGCCCGACAACGAACTGATGCCCAACGACGGGAATTACGCGACAGGGGACAAAATCTGGACTCTGCAGTACATGGACGCCGAAATGACCACGGATGCGACTCAGCGTAATAACGTCCAGCTGTCAGCCTGGTCTACGATCAAGACCTTCAAGACGCAGGATGAGGCCAAGAAGGACATGGCTAACCTCAAGGTGCCCGTCACGACGGAAATCGACCTGGTCGGTGTCTACAAAACGAAGTACAAGGATAAAACGCGGAACTTCGCGGTGCTGGAGCTGCCCTCGGGCAACCGGATCAAGCAGCCGATCGACGATGATCGCTACAAGAGCCTCGAGAAGCTGAAGAAGGTTTCCGTCAAGCTCGAAGAGATACATGATTTTGCCGACTATGATTCGGCTTACGCAAAATTCAGGGGGTGGGCGAGTTGACCGTCGTCGTTAATCTGGTCGTAAGTGTGCTTGTCATTATCGTGCTACAGCTGCTGGGAATGTTGATTTTCAGCTGGATGACGCCGTTTAAGGACATGGAGGAATTGAAAAAAGGGAACGTGGCGGTTGGTCTGGCGCTGGGAGGAAAATTCCTGGCTACGGCGATCGTTCTCGGCGTTGCGGCGTACACGAATACGTCCATTTGGTTTTTGGCGATGTGGTTTGCGGTCGGGTATGTCTGCCTCGTGGCGGCCTACTGGATTTTCGAGCTGGTTACGCCGGGCTTCAATATTGCCGACATGCTGCAAAAAGGCAACGTGGCGGTAGCCACCCTGCTGTGCATGGTATTCATTGGGACGGCTTTTGCCGTCAGCAGCCTTATTATTTAGTCAGCCGCTTCAGAAAGGGGTAGGCAGGTGCATTTTTTCCTCCGGTTATCCACCCGCATGATGCGTATGCGCAAAACGACAATAGCACTCATTATATTTTTGTTCGTCACCTGCAGCGCAACCATCGCGTTCATTCTGGAGCCAACAACGTTTCACAACTGGTTCAATGCCTTGTACTGGGTCATGACGACGATGGCGACCGTGGGCTACGGCGATTTCTTCGCCACCACCGTCTCGGGCAAGCTGTTTACGCTGTTCCTGTACATCTTTGGCATTGGGCTGCTCAGCTTGGTTATCGGCAAAGTGATTGATTCCATAGGCGGCATTCAGCGGCAGAGGGAGGCAGGAACGTTGACGTATCACGGCCGGAACCATGTCATCATTATGAATTGGAACAGAAAGGCGAAATCCGCTGTTCAGGAAATTTTGACGTATGACGAAAAAGCTCAAATCGTCATCATCGACGAATCGGATCGGCATCCGATAGAGGAACAGCATCAGGTGCATTTTGTCAGCGGCGATCCTTCGGCAGAGGATGTTCTGCGTAAAGCGGGGCTTGAAAGGGCCAGAGCGGCAATTATTTTCGCCGACACCCGTATTGAGGATACGTCGCTGATCGACGGCAAATCGCTGATGACCGCCTCCAGCATCGAACGGATCGCTCCGGAGGTACATACTACAGTGGAGATCATGCATGAGAAGCATATCCAGAATTTCCGGTTCGTGCAGGTCAATGAATTCGTGCTGTCGCATGACGCCATTTCGAGCCTGGCGGTTCGCGCCGCTTTGCAGGAGGGCAATTCGGCGGTGATCAGCCAGCTGATCAGCCGGGAGCAGGGGGACGATATTTACGAGGTTCCCCTGAATCCGGCGTGGCGCACCTACGGAGAGGCCTTTCAGGACTTGCTCCGGCAGGGAGCGACCCTGCTGGCTGACCGCAGCGACATGTCCATTAACCGCAAGCTGAATGATCCCATACCTCAGAAGGCCCGCCTTTATGTGGTGGCAGATGAGGTAACGTACCGGAGGATTGCCGGAAAATAGGGAAGCGGCACTTTACAGCCTATAGCAGCATATGAGGATAGCAGGAAACGCCCGGCGGGCTTGTGGAAGCAAGTGCAGCGGGCGTTTTCATATGCGCGAACATATACATAAAGAGAAATCCGACGCCGATCGTAAGTTAGAGAAGGACTCATGTATAGGAGGCGTTTCAATTGAAATTAAATCCCTACAGCAGCTTGCTTGTTTACCTGATTCTCTTTTTGAACCTGTGCTGGATGTCCGGTTTTCAAATATTCGGCAGCGCACGGCTTCATGAGCCCTCCATTCTCGCCTGGATTGCCTTTCTTGTTGCCTTGGGGAGTCTGGCGGCGCTGTTTTTCATTATATATGACATGGTAACGCGTAGGCAGGACCGGTTTGAAGGCAAAATCATTAACAAGGAAGGCACCTTGATCCATATTTTGACGACGGAGGATAAGCTGAAACGGCTGCGGATTCATCTTTCCGGGGTGCGTGATCAGCTTCTTGCGAATCAGATCGTCGAAGTCAAGCTTACCCATTTTACGAGGGTGCCAGCGAGCATCCGCATTCTAAAAGAAAGGGACGAACAGCCATGAATCCATCCATATATGAAAACTGGAACGGACACAAAGTCAAGCTGACCTGGATACCGGGAGAGGAGGAGCCCGATCCCTCGCTGGTTACGAGCGTGCATGGCATATGCCTGCATCAGGGCCTTGTGCTGGCCGTGCATGTGCAGGGCCGCGGCTTCAATCTACCCGGAGGCCATGTGGAGCCGGGAGAAACGCCGGAGGAAGCCTTTCACCGGGAAGCCTGGGAGGAGGGCAGCGTGAAAGGAACGGCGGTCTACCTCGGTAAAATGGAGGTCAGTCATGAAGAAGACGAGCATTTTGACCCAGGCGGCAAGTACCCGATGATCGGCTATCAGCCGTTTTACCGGATGGAGATTACGGAGGTGCTTCCCTTCAACCGCGAGCATGAATGTTTGTCCCGCATTTGGGTCGAGCCGGAAGAGTTCGAGCATGTCGTGGACGAGCACCGGCTGATCGGGCAGGTTCTGGACGAAGCGCTTCAGCGGGGAGGGCAGCGTTAAATGCCGGCCGCTGAAGACCACCGAAGAACGGGACGAGCGGATCAGCCGCATCAACGGTATCCGCAATGAGGTTATCCGAAGGCGCTGAACGTGTATGTTAAACCGGCCGCGAGCGATGAGAGGGGCATCATGGTCTTTTGACGGTCGCGGCATGCTTGTGCCGTTTGGCATCCTTCAGCTTGTTCCGGCGGATCAGGCGAAGAAGGTGGCGGTTGAACAGGTGCATGACCGCCAGGTGAACCTTGGCTTGCGAGTATTTGTAAACAAACCACGGAAGGGATGGCATGTAGTCGTGAATGGCAACGATGCATTCGCGGGTACCCGGAATTTGAAGGAACTCAAGCCGGCCGCGATGCGCATCCCTGACGTTCGCGAAAGAGCCGCCGGCAATCCGGTAGATGGCATGATCCGTCCGGCTTCGTGACCGGACAAAGGCCAGCTCCAGCAAGGGCTTCCTGCTGAGGAGGATATAGATGCGCGTGATTTCGTCTGCGCCGGTTTCCGTGCGGATCAGCGGCTTGGCAAAGCGCGAAAGCCAGGCCAAATAATAAGCCGCCAGCCAGTCCGCGTCCTTGCCCTCCGGCAGGCAGATCCTTTGCACGGAACGGACATCCGATTTGAGGGAGCGCCTCAGGGATCGAAGAGGATGTCTGCTCCTGTTACTGCGACCTCGCTTCTCTTCAAGCTTCTTTTGCCGTTCTTCCTCAAGCGCCGCCCGGGCGGCCGCCTCATACGCGATGCTGCCGTAACTGATGCCTTCGACCAGATGCCGCGACTGGGCAACCATCGGGTGGGCGAGGCTTTCGATGAGCGGGTAAGCCATCTCTTTGGGAGCCCCGGTAATCAGCGTCACCCACAGCCTTGAGAGCTTGATCGTCAGCAAGGGTACCGGAAAGAACCTGCGGCGTTTGCCCAGCATGGCCGCGGTCTGCTGTATCATATCTTTATAAGACATGACATCCGGGCCTCCAATGTCGATCGCTTGGCTGTAGACCTCACGGTTGCCGATGCTGCGCACAAAAGCTTCAAGCACATCCGGGAGCGCGATCGGGTGAGTCTTCGTTCTTGTCCAGGTAGGCAGAATCATGACGGGCAGGCGGCGCACCAGCTTGGCGAGAATCGGAAAGGACGAGCCTTCCGGGCCAACGATCAGACCCGCGCGCAGCGTCGTAACCGGCACGCCATAAGAGCCGAGTACTTGCTCTACCTCGAGGCGGCTGCGCAGATGCCGGGACAGGTCGTCCTTGCGTGTATCCGGAGGGATGATTCCGCTCAAATACACGATCTGCTTTATGCCATTCCGGTAGGCAGCCCGGGCAAAATGCTCGGCAAGGATGACGTCCATATCCTCGAACCTCCCCTGCGTCAGCTTCGCGGAAGGCAGCATCGAATGAATCAGATAAACCGCGTAATCGGCGCCTCGAAGCCCCTTTTCAGCATCCTCGAACGAGAAAAAATCGCACGAGCGCCACTGGATCCGGTCGGTATTCTCATAACGGTCGCCATGGCGGGACAGCGCTATGATGTCGGCATGGGGGATCAGCCTTTGCAGCAGGTTATGGCCGATGTACCCGGTTGCCCCGGTGACGGCGATGACCGGTCTGCGCTGCGGTTTTTCCGGCTGCATGAAATGCCACCTCCTGAAATTGGACTTGTGATGTAAGTTATTACCCCATTTGTTACAAGAGGTTTCTTTTATTTTTGGGGATAGGTTCATGACTCCTCCTCTGCAGGGAGTTTGGGCATGAATCCTTATCTGGCCCATAAAAAATGGACCACTCGGCCCAGCAGCGTCAATGGCATCCATGACGAGGCTGAGCCGAGTGGCCCTGAACATGTGTATGGAAGACTTTGGCTCCGGCGACAACAATGTGCCTTCGGCAGCTGTCCAGGGAACCATCTAATCATTAAAAGCGGTCCGAATTTCGGGCTTTGTTCCGGTATGGCTTATCCGCATAGCCTGACCGGGAACGGTACTGCTGCGGCGCGCGAGCCGGGTACCGAATAGGCAGCGAAAACATGTGTACCAGCTTCGTGAACGGGATGGATGCAAACAGCAGAAACGCAGAGACGACATGAAGCTGGAACAGGATCGGAACATTCTCCATCAGCTCATATTGGGGCTGGAAGATGAACAGGCTGCGGAACCAGGGGCCGATTGAGGTCCGGTATTCGAAAGCCGCGACCGTCGTATCGTATATCACCGTCAAATAGGTACCGAGCCCGGCCACGATCAGCAGCATCAAGCCCGAGAAATAATCCGTAAATGTGGCTTGGCGGCGTACCCGGTCGCTCGTCAGGCGCCTTACGATCAGCAGCACGAGTCCCGCGACCACCATCAGCCCCGCCAATCCGCCGCCCGCAATGGCAAAGATATGATAGATCTCGTCCGACACGCCAAGCCCCAAATATACCCGACGTGGAATGAGCATACCCATGACATGCCCGACGAAGGCGAAAATAATGCCGTAATGGAACAGGGGGGATCCCACTTTGAGCATCTTCTTTTCGAATACCTCCGTCGAAGGCGCCGCCCAGCTCGTCTGACGGAAAGCAAAGCGGTAGAGGAGCCCCACGATCATAACCGTCATCGTCAAGTAGGGAAAGATGATCCACCAGAATATCCCGGACATGTTATACCTCCATTCCTTTGCACGGGCTCATCGCATGCATGCCGGCATCCGACCTCGCCATGCCATCCATGCCGTACAGGAGCGGATACGGCATATCCGCGAGATCCGTTTTCTCTCTGGATTGCTCAAGCTTCCGGACATCCTCTTCCGTCGGTACGCCGAACACATGCCGGATCGCGATGATGAAGAAAGGCAGGTACGGATGGCCCTCGGGTAGATGCTCCGCAATCCGCTGGGCTGCTACGGCCAGCCGGCGCTGAAGCGCGCGCAGATGGACATTGTCCGGCGCGGCCGCGACCAGCTCGTACAGGGCAGGCATGTAATCTGCCAGCTCCCCGTCCGCCGTCTCGTAACCGGCATCAGCCATAATATGCTGCAGCAGGATGAGCGAAGATCCCCGGTCTCGGCTGTCACCCAGCTCATGCGCGGTAAGATAAAGGCCCGTAGCCTCTTTCAGATCGAAGGCGGCCACGTACGTTTCCTGCAGCTCCTTCAGCGGGAGGCGGCGCAGCTGTTCCAGTGCCGTAGTCAGCTCACCCCGGATTGCTCCGGATAACGCATCTTCTGAATCGATTGCCGCAATGATCTCTTCAAGCTCCTCCTGAAATCCGTCGGCCGGATATCCCGTGACCCGCGAGACGGCGGCCAGGATGATTCTTTGCTCGTCGTTCATCAGCCTTCCCCCCTTGCAAAAGGATAGGATACGACGCCTTCCGGCGGGGCGATGCCTTCGATGCTGCACGCTCCCTGCTGAAAAGCGAGGTTGTCGTCCATTTCCCGCCGCCCCGTCGGGATGACGAAGCGCTCGTTGTATTTGGCGACCGCAAACAGGCGGGCCATATCCTCGATGTCTTCCACCGTCATCCCCGCTTCCTCCAGCAGCTGGCTGTGGCGTAGCTCATCCATGCCTCCGACCGATTTATCGCGCATATGCACGCGCATCGCCGTCATTTTCAAGAGGACACGCCGCACGACAGACGTATCGCCAGCCGATAAGAGGGAGGCCAGGTATTCCACGGGAATCCGCATGTGGTCCACGGCCGGAATGTAGTGATCCGCCTGCTGGAGTGACTCCTCGTCGATATGGTTCATGATCGGACTGAGCGGAGGGACGTACCAGACCATCGGCAGCGTCCGGTACTCCGGATGCAGCGGCAGCGCCACTTTCCATTTCATCGCCAGCTTGTAAACCGGCGACTGCTGGGCGGCATCGATCCATGCATCGTTGATGCCGGCCTCCCGGGCTGCCTGAATCACCTCCGGATCGAACGGGTCCTTGAACACGGAGAGCTGGGATTCGTACAAATCCTGCGGGTCCGGTACGGAAGCCGCCTCCTTGACCTTGTCAGCGTCATAGAGAACGACGCCGATATACCGGATCCGGCCCACGCAGGTTTCCGAACAGATGGTGGCAAGCCCGGCTTCCGTGCGCGGGTAGCAGAAGTTGCACTTCTCGGCTTTGTGCGTGTTCCAGTTGTAGTAGACCTTGTGGTACGGGCAGCCGTTCATGCAGAAGCGCCAACCGCGGCAGGCTTCCTGATCGACCAGCACGATTCCGTCCTCCTCGCGCTTGTAGAGCGCGCCGGAAGGGCAGGAGGCGACGCAGGAAGGATTGAGGCAGTGCTCGCAAATCCGCGGAAGGTACATCATGAAGGTCTTTTCATATTCCATCGCGATGTGCTCCTGAAGCTTCTGCACGCTCGGGTCCAGCGGAACGACTTCGCTGCCGCCCGCCAGATCGTCGTCCCAGTTGGGACCCCATTCGGGCTTGTCGATATGCTCGCCGGTGATCATCGAGACAGGCCGTGCCACCGGAAGGTTATTCCGCTTGGGGCTGTCGATCAAGCTCTGGTAATCATAGGTCCAGGGTTCGTAGAAGTCATCAAGCTTGGCCATGTCGGGATTATAGAAAATGTTGGCGAGCTTGGTGATTGGGCCGCCGGCCCGCAGGGACAGACGGCCGTTGCGCAGCACCCATCCGCCTTTGTATTTTCCGGTATCCTCCCAGGATTTCGGATAGCCTGGGCCCGGGCGCGTTTCCACGTTGTTGAACCACATGTATTCGGCACCGGGACGGTTCGTCCAAGTGTTCTTGCAGGTTACGGAGCAGGTATGGCAGCCGATGCACTTATCAAGGTTCATAACCATGGCAACCTGTGCTTTAATCCTCAAGCCAATCAACCTCCTTCAGCGGTCTGATGATCGTGATCGTATCTCTTTGATTGCCTGTCGGGCCATAGTAGTTGAACCCGTAGCTGAGCTGCGAGTATCCGCCGATCATATGCGTCGGCTTCAGCGTAATCCGGGTGACGCTGTTATGGGTTCCCCCGCGTTTCTTGTTGATGCTCGTCCCCGGCACACCCATCGTCCGGTCCTGCGCATGGTACATGTAGGCGATGCCTTCGGGGATGCGGTATGTCGTTACGGCCCGGGCGACGACGGCGCCGTTCCGGTTGTAGACCTCGATCCAGTCGTTATCGTGGATGCCGATGGAAGCCGCATCCTTTTCATTCAGCCAGACGACCTGCCAGCCGCGGAACAAGGTGGACATCTGGTTGGTTTCGGTGAACATCGTATGAATGCCCCATTTCTGGTGAGGCGTCAAATAGCGCAGCGTCAAGGATTTGCCTGGATTGGACACTTCCTTTTCTCCCTTGAGGAAAGGAACATGGGCCAGCGGCGGGAGGTAAATCGGCAGCGCCTCGCCAAAGTCCAGGATCATTTCGTGATCAAGATAGAAGCTCTGCCTGCCCGTCACCGTCCGCCACGGAATGCTGTATTCCGTATTCAGCGTGAACGGAGAATAGCGGCGGTTGTCCTTCTCAAGTCCGCTCCAGACTGGCGCCGAAATGGCCGGCCGCGGCTGGACGGTGAGATCCGCGAGCGAATAGGCGTCCTCCTCGCGCGGCTCCGCAATGGGGGCCAGCTTCTTGCCCGTCTTGGCCTCCATGGAGCGCCAGCCCTCGACGGCCCGCTGACCGTTGGTCGCACCCGACATAAGCAGGATCGCTTCGATCGCCTGCTTGTCCGTCAGCAGATCGGGCTGCCCATGTCCGACGCCCTCGCGGCGGGAGACGCCCAGCCGTTCGAGCAGCTGGCCGTACACCTTCTCGCCGGGGATGTGAACGCCTTTGACGGTATAGCCCTTTTTAATATTAGGGCCGATCGTCGTCATTTTCCGGTACACGTTCGGGTAATCCCGCTGCACGATCTGGAAGGAGGGCATCGTCTTCCCCGGAATGGCGGGCACGTCGCCTTTGCGCCAATCGCTGATTTTGCCGTAAGCCTGAGCGATCTCGCTCGGGGTGTCATGGGCAAGAGGGGACATGACGACGTCCTCGCATGCAGGCAGATGCTTCTCTGCAAGCTCCGAGAACGCCTTGGCGATCTCCCGGAACGTATCCCAGTCGCTCTTCGCCTGCCAAGGCGGGGAGATGGCGGGATTGAACGGATGCACGAACGGATGCATGTCCGTGCTGCTGAGATCCGATTTCTCATACCAGGTCGCCGCAGGCAGCACGATATCCGAGAACAGGCCGGAGCTCGTCATCCGGAAGTCGATGCTGACGAACAGATCCGTCTTGCCTTCCGGCGGCACCGGATCGGTATGAACGTCTTCCGGCTGCCAGGAATGGGCCGTGTCCGTCAGCACGTTGTTGTCCGCCCCGATCAGATGCTTGGCAAAGTACTCATGCCCTTTGCCGCTGTCCCCGAGCAGGTTCGAACGCCAATTGAAAAAGACGCGCGGGAAGTTGCGCGGGTCGTTCGGATGCTCGATCGCCCACTCGATTTCGCCTGAAGCCGCCTGGGAGGCAATGCGTGCTGCCGCTTCTTCGTCGGTTGCCGCGCCGCCGGCCCGGGCTTCCTTGACGAGGTCGATCGAGTTCTGGGAGAACTGCGGGAAGGACGGCAGCCAGCCGAGCCTCGCGGCAAGCGCGTTGACGTCGGCGGGATGCTTCTTGTTGTACATGCCTCCCCATGGCGTCTGTTCCTCTTCGTTCACCCGGGACTCGTACCGGAACTGCTCGGTGGCAAAGTAGAAGAAGGACGTGCCGTTCTGCAGCCGCGGCGGCTTGGTCCAGTCCCCGGCGAACGCGACCTGCTGCCAGCCTTCGAGGGGCCTCACTTTCTCCTGTCCCACATAGTGGGCCCAGCCGCCGCCGTTCACGCCCTGCGCTCCGGTCAGCAGGACCAGGTTCAGAATGGCCCGGTAGATTTGATCGCTGTGATACCAATGGTTCGTGCCGCCGCCCATCGCGATCATCGACTTGCCGCCCGTCCGCGCCGCGGTATCGGCGAATTCGCGGGCAACCTGGATGACATGCGATTTGTTTACGCCCGTAATGGCTTCCTGCCAGGCCGGCGTATAGGGCTTCAGATCATCGTAATCGGCAGGGTAGTCGCCGGGAAGGCCGCGCGCGACTCCGACATGGGCCATCATCAGGTCGTACACCGTGGCAAAGGTAAGCGTCTGGCCGTCTGCCCCTTGGACTTGCTTGACCGGCACACCCCGCCGGACAATGTCGCCTTCCTTCTCCGCAAAGTAAGGGAAGTCGACCAGGAGGACCTGATCGGCATGATCGATGAAGGAGAGGGTAGGCTGCACCTCCGAGCCGTCCTCCCTTGTCAGATCCAGATTCCATTTGCTCTGCTGATCCCAGCGGAAGCCCTGGCTTCCGTTCGGGGCATACGGGGCATCCGCCTGGCTATCCCACACGAGTGTTTTCCATTCGGCAAGCTCCTGCATATCCCCGAGATCCGAAGCCCGCAGGAAGCGGTCTGTCCGGCAGCCGCCGGCATCTTCGCGGATAAGCACCAGGAAGGGAAGGTCCGTGAATTTTTTGACGTATTCCTGGAAGTACGGCGTCTCGCGATCCACGTAAAATTCCTTCAGAATGACATGGGTCATCGCCATGGCGAGCGCGGCATCGGTGCCGACGCGGGCGGGAAGCCAAATATCCGCGAATTTTTCGTATTCGGCATAGTCCGGACTGACGCCGACGACCTTGGTACCGTTGTAGCGGGCTTCGACCATAAAGTGGGCATCCGGAGTTCTCGTTTGCGGAAGGTTGGTTCCCCAAATGATAAAATACTTGGCGTTATACCAGTCGCCGCTCTCAGGAACGTCGGTTTGCTCGCCCCAAATTTGCGGGGATGCGGGCGGCAGATCGGCATACCAATCATAGAAGCTGAGAATCGTCCCGCCGATGAGGGACAGAAACCGCGAGCCCGCGGCGTAGCTTACCATCGACATGGCCGGGATGGGACTGAAGCCGACGATACGGTCAGGTCCGTAGGTTTGGATCGTATGGATGGAAGCCGCGGCAATGATCTGGCAGACGGTGTCCCAATCGATCCGCACGAAGCCGCCTTTTCCCCGTGACTTTACATAGCGCTCCCGCTTCTGCGGGTCGTTCATGATATTTCCCCAAGCGGTCACCGGGTCGAAGCCGAGTGCGGTCTCGGCCTGCCATAGCTCCAGCAGGTCCCCGCGGATATATGGGAATTTCACCCGGGCCGGGCTGTACGTGTACCATGAAAAGCTGGCGCCACGGGGACATCCCCGAGGCTCGTACTCCGGAAAGTTGGCTCCCGTGGACGGATAGTCGGTCTGCTGGGTTTCCCAGGTAATGATTCCGTCCTTGACGTACACCTTCCAGCTGCAGGAGCCGGTGCAGTTTACCCCGTGTGTGGAACGAACCACCTTGTCGTGCTGCCAGCGGCCCCGGTACAGGTTCTCCCAGTCCCGTCCGCTGGTGCTCTCCTCGGTCCAGCCGTCATTGATTTTCGATCCCCGTCTCAAGTGCTTCAGGGATTGCAGTAGCTTGTTCTGCTTGTTGCTCACGCTTCAGTTCACCCTTTCCCGGAAGTCATTGTGATCGGATTGAAACGTTCCCCTGTCAGCTTGAATGCGCTGCCGTCTTCCTGCAGCTCATCGAAGAAAATGCTCCATTCAGGCGCATTACAGGCCGCCAGGATAAGCCGCTGCAGCCGGTTCGGATCATGAATGTTTGCGATCAGCTCTGCGGCTTCGACGGGAATGGCGCCGAAACGCATGCTGAGAACCGCGGAGAGATCCTCGCGATCCTGATTCACAATTTCGTCTTCAAAATCGGACGTCATGGAACAGCCTCCTTTATTCGCTTGGATTGGTAGGGAGTAATGCCCGGGAAGTCAACTCAAGGCTTCATCATTTTGAAATAATCGGCAACCAGCGCCTTCTGAATATCGTCGCATGCGGCGCGGAAGAAGGCGCTAAGCTCTTCAGCCGATCCGGTGGACGAATCACGGTTGAATATCTGCCGTTTCAGGTAGGCGAGCCCTTCGCCGTAACGCAGAATGACCTCGATGCCCCCGGGAACAACTGCGCCGGACGCTTTGACATCATACGGATGCAGATTACAGCGGTCCAGTTCCAGCTTCAGCTTGTCGTACAGCTCGGGGGCGAGATACTGCAGCGGCCTTTCCTTCAGGCTTGCATTCGGCTCAGACTGCTTCTCCGTCTGCATGTCCCATCACCTCCGTATGGCCGATCATTCGTTCTTCGTCACGGTTATGAATTTCATCGATCCGTATCATCGCGCGGAATCGGTCCAACACGCCGATGGAAGCTCCTTCGGATGCCAGAAGCTCGCGGATGTCTTGGGCAAGCTCCCTCATCAATTGGTGATCCCGCGTCAGCGAGATGATCGTATCCCTCAGTTCCGGACGGGCAAGCGCCATCTCCCTGTACAATCCTTCTTCCTCGCTGGCCGCATGCTGGAGGGTACGGGTCTCCCAGTGCTCAATGGCCACAAAGGCGACCTCGAGCGCCCGGTCCGCATCCCCCGCGTTCAGGCATTGTGCGAGCATGGCAGTCAGCTCCCTGGCTTCCTCAAGAGCGGCCTCATGAATGGAGGCATGGCTATCTACGTTTCTTAATGCGGGTCCTGACATGTTTATCTCTCCTTTGGTTTGGGTTGATCCTGATCGGACAGGTCGCTGAAGATCGCCACATAGTTTTTGACCTTGTCCCGCTCATCCTTGATGGCGCTGACCGTCAGCCACTCACGGTACAGCTTGCCGTCCGCGCGCTTATTGGTGATCTCGCCCTGCCAGTGCCCCTTCTCCAGAAGCTGTTGCCAGAACGATTCGTAAAAGGCCCGGCCGTGACGGCCGGAGCTGAGTATGGCGGGGGTCTTGCCGATCACGTCCTCCTGATCGAAACCGGTGATGCGGCTGAAGGCATGGTTTACGCTGACGATGATGCTATTGCTGTCGGTTACCATCACCGCATCCGCCGTCGAACGGATAATGTCGGCCGATAACTGGAGCTTGGATTGAAACGAGATCCAGAATACAATCACAAGGCTGGCTAAGGCCGCTTCGGACAGCGCCATGAATCCGATGGAATAATGGCCGGTCACACTGTAGAGCGTCGTCAGCATCAGCGGCGGGAAGAATCCGCCGAGTCCGCCGGCCGCGGCAACGATCCCGTTGACGATACCGCTCTGCTTGGAAAAATACAGCGGAACCAGCTTAAACACGGCCCCGTTGCCGATGCCGGCGCAGACGGCCACCGTCAGACATCCTACCGTAAACAGCGGCAGGGACAAGCTGAAAGACAGCAAAATTCCGGAAGCCGTTAACCCGGCAAAAATGATCATCAGTACGATAAAGGGGTTGGCTTTGTCGGACAGGAAGCCTCCGACTGGCCTCAGAAGCGTGGCCAGCACAATGAAACCTGCGGTCCGCATTCCTGCATCGACTTTATCGAGGCCAAATTCGCTGACGAGAAAGTTCGGCAGGTAAATGGTAAAGGCAACGAACGAACCGAATGTAATAAAGTAGAAGATGCTGAGAAACCACAGCTTTTCATTTCCACGTACCTGGCGGAACTGCTCGAGGCTGGACACCTTCACTTTCGGTTCATGCCGGTCGCCGGCGATGAAATTAAGCAGCGCAAAAGCGGCGACCAGGAAGAGAAAGGCATACACCGTAGGACGCCATCCCCAAGCGTTCGCGAGCAAGGGGGCTCCAAACGTTGTGAAAGCGGTTCCCATATTGCCCACGCCGTAGATGCCGTTGATGGTGCCGTGCTTCTCCTTCGGATAATATTTGGGCAGGGAAGTGACACCGATTGAAAAGGTAGCGCCTCCGATGCCCAGGAAAAACCCGCTGATCATTAGATCCACGAACGTGTGCGAGTATCCGAGATAAACGATCGGCAGCATCAGGGCCAAAAAGCTGATCGTAAACAAAACCCTGGCGCCGAACCGGTTGGCGAGGAAGCCTGCGGGTATTCTCAGCAGGGAGCCCAATATGACCGGGATGGCCGTCACCCAGGCGGATTGGCCGGGAGACAGGGCGATGTCGGCTTTGATGTAGGACATAAGCGATGAGATCAACACCCAGCACATGAATGAAGCAACCAGACTGCCCGTTTGCAGCGGAAGTTGAATTTTGCGAATCAACGCCGTTCCTCCTTTTCCGTTCTTTTTCGTTAGTCGTGCTGATACGGGATTTCGACTGTTTTTACCATTTATTTCACTTTTTTTAACCGTAAATCAGCCATCTAAACACAATTTCTGGAATTTGGGGCAAAAGGCCCGCAAGGACGGAAGTAGCATGGAATCACCCTGTTTCCGGTCTTTTTGTAGGAGGTGAAGAACCCCCGAGACAAGAGGAAATGGAGGGATGGTTGTGGAATATCTGACAGAGACCATGGAACAAGAGAACTATGAATTACGCGAGTTATGGAGGCAAAACTATGGGACGTCTGTGGAATGGCAGCATGCCTGCGGTGCAGTTCCGCGCCGCGCGGCCGACGCATCAATTGGAACGAATCAGGGAGTTTTATGGGAAAGGGCTCGAACTTCCGGAGATCGGCTCTTTTCAAAACCACCAGGGATATGATGGGGTAATGTTCGGGATGCCCGATCAGGCTTATCATCTGGAATTTACGCAGCATGAGCATGGAGCCCCTGTGCCGCCGCCTTCAGCGGACAATCTGCTCGTATTTTACATACCCGATAAAAACGCGAGGGATGAAATCGCAAGCCGGCTGCACCGGATGGGGTATCCGGCTGTGCCGTCGGAGAATCCGTACTGGGATGTAAACGGGATTACGATTTGCGACCCGGACGGTTGGAGGATCGTTTTGCAGAATACGGCCGGTATCTAGGTATCGCGTGAACCATCGGATTTTATTAGTTAAGGAGCGTGGTTGCATGTTCAACGAGGCCATTGCAGCGGTCGCAGAGTACCGGAAGGTCATCAACGAAGGAACCGCAGAAGAGATAAACGAGTGGATATCGGACGATTTTATCGGATATTTTGGCTATTACCAGGACAAGGACTATGCAATTTACCGGGGGGAGCATTACAGAACCGATAATACCGAAACCCTCGCGCTCTATGAGGGCAAGAACCCTCACTGGGAGTACACCGATCTGACCCTGAACATGCGCGAGGACCATGAACTGGTCCTGTCGGCCATCGTGGACTTCAGTCTGCAGGGCCGCAAGGTTGCGAGCGCATTGGCGATGGAAGTATTCCGCAAGGAACAGGGAGCGTGGAAGCTGTACAGACAGCATATGGAAAAGTATGCGAATGTCTGAACCGGTCCTCCGGCCGCGCTCCACTTAAACGTTGAGGTGAAAACGAATGGAAAACACAGCTAACATAGAAGAGTGGATTATCGAAGCGGATATCCGCAGCATGCAGGCAGCGATGGAATCGGGAGAGACCAGCTCCGAGGAATTGGTCCGGGCCTATCTGGAGCGAATCGGGCGATATGACGGCAAGCTCAGATCCATCATCGAAGTGAACCCTGAAGCGATAAGCATTGCCAAGGCGCTCGATGACGAACGGTATGAAAAAGGCAGCCGGGGACCGCTGCACGGCATTCCCCTGCTTCTGAAGGATAACATCGACACCTGCGACGCGCTGCATACCAGCGCCGGTGCGCTGGCCCTCGCAGAGCATACCGCTGCGCAGGATTCGTTCGTGGCCGCGCAGCTAAGAAAGGCTGGTGCGGTCTTCCTCGGCAAAGCGAATATGACGGAATGGGCAAACTTCATGGCGGACGGCATGTGGTCGGGATACAGCACCCGCCGCGGCCTATGCCTGAACCCGTATGGGCCGGGCGAGCTGTTCGTGGGCGGCTCCAGTTCCGGGTCTGGAGCGGCCGTCGCCGCTAATCTGGCCGCGGCATCCATCGGCACCGAAACATCGGGCTCCATCATCAGCCCGGCGAGCCAAAATATGCTGGTCGGCATCAAGCCGACGGTAGGGCTGGTCAGCCGCCGCGGCATCATTCCGATTACACACACGCAGGATACCGCCGGGCCGATGGCCAGGACCGTTGCCGACGCCGCGATTATCCTCGGCGCGATGACGGGTGTGGATGAGCGGGACGAAGCGACCCGGGCGAGCGAAGGCCGTTCTCTAAACGACTATACGCCGTTCCTGGATGCCTCGTACCTGAAGCAGGCGCGGATCGGAATACCGCGGTTCTATTACGAAGGGCTGGACCCTGACCGGATGCAAATTCTTGAGGATGCCATCGGTGTGCTCCGCCGAGAAGGGGCCGCGATTATCGATCCGGTGGAGCTTCCGTGCCAGGAAACGAGCTGGAACTGGAGCGTCATGCATTACGAATTCAAAAAGGGCGTCAACGATTATCTTGCACCGCTGCCGGAGAACATTCCCGTACACACGCTGGCCGAGGTGATCGCTTTCAACAAGGAGCATGCCGATCAATGCCTGAAGTATGGACAAAACGTGCTGGAAGCATCGGAGGCCACAAGCGGCATGCTGACCGAACCGGAATACGCCGAAGCGTGCCGCTTGAACGGGCAGATGGCCCGGGAGCAGGGAATCGACGCAGCGCTGAAGCAGCATCAGCTGGATGCGCTTCTGTTCCTCGGCTGCGAGGAGGGCGACGATATCGCGGCCCGCGCCGGATATCCGGTCATTACTGTACCCGGCGGATATGCACGGAACGGTGTGGTTGCGCCTGGTGGTTACATCACGAAAGGCCCGGTAGGCATCACGTTTATCGGAACAGCCTATAGCGAGCCGACATTGATCAAGCTTGCTTACGGATACGAGCAGGCAACGAAGCATAGGGTTCCGCCGGAGATGAGCCAGCTGGAACAGGTCTAACCGGCAGAATACCATCAATTGAACATAGGAAATACCATCAATATTTGGAACGGGAGTGAATGCAGGATGATTCAACTGAAAGATATCGGGAAATTCGAGACGCTGCCGGAAATCGCGATGCACATTTACACAGGTAATATTCCGGAGCTGCAGGCTGCGCTGGAAGCTGGCTGGGATATCGAAAAGGAGATTGTACTTAGTAAGAGAACGAAATTAAGTCCGCTCAATCTGGCGCTTATTTGTCAGAAATTCGATGTGATTAAGCTGCTTGTGGAGCAGGGAGTTAACCTGAATATCCCTCAGAATCCGGCATTTCTGAAGGCTGTCCGCTACTGTAAGGAAAATATCATCCGATACCTTGTAGAGCATGGAGCCAGGATGGATATGCTCAATCACGTCGGCTCAGATGCCTATTGGGAAGCGTACTACGGCAATAAGAGCAATATTCCGCTTATTCATGAGCTGGGATTAGATATACAGCAGTTCGGGGGTGCTGTATTGCGTGAAGCCGTGTCCAACCATGATATCAAGATCCTTACGTATTTATTGGATCACGGGGCGGACATTAATTATAATGAGCCGGACATGGTCTATCCTTATCGAGCGACTCCGTTAACCGTTGCAGCGAGAATAGGAAATAAAGCAATGGTGAAATTTTTGGTTGAACGCGGCGCTGACGTTACTATCGCAGAGAAGAATGGCGACCGGGCATACACGATTGCTGTAAGCAATAAGGATAAGGTCATGGCGGATTATTTGAAGTCACTGGAGCCGCCAGAGTTTCATGATGCAGAGAACCGGAAATATGAACTTAAAAAGTATAAATTAAATGACGAGCTTATCCGCTTTCTTTCCGGAGATCATCTGCGCCTAGACCTTTCAGATAATGAATATGGCATTGGTTATATCGATTTCTTCACCTTGACCGATACGGTCGAGATGAAGTACGGCCGGCAAAAGCTGCTGCGTCTCTCAGCCGATATCGACAATTATTCGGATCTGCAGCTGGTGTGGAACCCGAAGAAGGGTATGATCGGTTGTTATGACGAGGAGCACCAGACGCACGCCGATTTATGCAGCTTTACTCAATTTATCGAACAACCAGAGGCGTACCTTATTCAATTTCTTGAAGGGGAGCTGTAAATGAATCCGGCGAGCTTCTTAACCGACCGGACACAGTGTATTTTGTATTATGCGAGTGAAGGTCCAACTGCAGAGACATGTAAGAGCTGGATTGGCGGCAATGCACCCGCTTACTTTGATGACAAAGCGGATTTTATCCATGAAGGAGACCAATTCTTTTATTTTTACATGAGCATCGCCCATCCCTTCAAGCCTGCATGGATGATTTCGGTCTTCATCCCTCAGAGCTATGAGGAGTACTTGGAACATAACATTTACCCCGATTGCTCCATCAAAGTGATTGAGCATCCGGTTTCAGCCGAAAGCACCCAAGATATCTTCAAACACCCGGGTCTGATCCGGCACAAGATAACGGACGGAGAAGTCCGCAATGACCATGAATCCGTGGAAGAGCCTTTCCTGATTAAATTCGGCGGGACGCCGAGACTGATTCAGAAGGAAGGATTTTATTCGAAGAGGCTGGCGGAGGATTTGTTATCTTTCCTGTTCCAAGTTGATGAAGACGGCTATCCGGACACGCTGCTCGTGGATCATTACAGTTATCCGTTTGGCTATGGGGCGCTGTACATATATGCTGGAATCCAAGCAGGTGAAGTAAAGGCTCCAGTAGCTGGCTTTTGGCAGTTTTCTTGATTTTTGTAATCAGGAAGCTCTCCGCCTAAAGCAGATCTGCTCTGAGATATTGCATGTTTACGGGGGATGGAAAAAGAAGCCGTTAACCCCCGCCAGTCCGGAAATGATCTTCATTTGCCGGAAGGCGGGGTAAGGCTCCTTAATGACAATACAATTATTTCTTTCTTCCTTGCATTCGGATGCGGCGCAGCAGCACCGCGGTCACGGCGATCGGCATCAGTACCAGCGCCGGTTCAAATGGCTGGTGATACCATAATCGCTGCCCGATCAAGATCAGGACAACGCCTATCGTAATAGCGGCCATCAGCATAGCGGGATCCACGGATCGGCGAAGCACTTTTTTGAACAAAAGCCTCAAACCGAAATAGGCGACGGCAAAGTAGAAGCCGCACATGAGCATGATGGCGATCGCGGCAGCAACGAAGTCCAGAGGGATCAGCTCCATTCTATATAAAATGAACTAAAGTTTAACCGTGTTTCTCCTTGATTCCATCTGAAATACAGGCAAAGTTCGTTCCTATTCTTTAGTTCAATTTATATAACAATTATTTACCATTATATCCCTATTCTCCTTGATCCGAAAGGCTTTTAGCCTTTTTGGATGGGTTCCAGCTCGAGTCCCTCCAAATTGCGGCGGATGAGGTCGCAGGAAGCCTGAAAACGCTCCTGTTCCTCCTCATTCAGCTTCAGCTCCAGCAGCTCCTGGATGCCGTCGCTGCTAATAATCGCCGGCACGCCGGCACATACGCCGTATTGGCCGTACTCTCCGTCGAGTATGGCGGATACGGCGATAATTTTATGCTCGTCATTGAGCACGGCCCGTGCAATATGGGCGATCGCGCTCCCGATCCCGAAATGGGTCGAGCCTTTGCGCGTGAATATCTCCCAGCCCGCATCCTTTGTTTTGCGGGCGATATCGTTCAGGTCAACATGCTTGAAGCGCTCCTGATGCTGCGCCAGAATATCCAGGATCGGCTTGCCGCCAATGGTCACATGCGACCAGGCCACGAACTGCGACTCTCCGTGCTCGCCGAGCGCATAACCGCTTACGCTGCGCGGATCGATGGAGAAGACGTCGGAGAGCAGCGTTTTGAGGCGGGAGGAATCGATGGAAGTGCCGGAGCCGATCACGCGATGGCGCGGAAAGCCTGTCAGCTTCCAGATCATGTAGGTGACCACATCGACCGGATTTGCGGCCACGATGAATATGCCGTTAAATCCGCTCTCTACGATCGGAGTCACGATTTGGCGGGTAATTTCCGCGGCCTCGGCCAGCACGTCCATCCGGTTCTGTCCCGGTTTGGGATTCGCTCCTGCCGTCAGGATGACAACATCCACATCGGAGCAATCCGCATAGGTACCGGCATAAACGGTGGTACGTGTATGTGTGAAATCAATGCAATGCGACAAATCGAGCGCCTGTGCGAGCGCCCGGTCATACGTACGGTCAATCATCATGATCTCGTCGCAGATGGATTGGTTAATCATGGAGTACGCGCAGCTGGATCCGACCATGCCGGAGCCTACGATGGCGACTCTTCTTCTTTTACGGTTCATAGTTCATCCGCTCCTTCATTCCTATTTTACATGAGGATTCAACTAAAATCCCATCACGGACGAAAATGGGCTGAAAACGGCTGAAAAATGCCCCATACGAACCAAAACCGGCAGCAGCAGCTTAACCGGTTCCCGAGCGTTCTATTCCCTCCAAGCCGCAGGACTCCATGGCAGAGACTGCGGCTGCTTTTTGCTGCGCCAAACAGGGAATCTCCCGCCTGGTCCCACATATTTGAACAGGTGCGTACCGATGGAGCTTCCCAAAATCGCGATAGCCTCATGCCCGTTTACCCGCCTCAACCCCGCATAAAGCGCGGAGCTGAAGAGGATTTCCACCATCACAAATTTGACCAGTTCCGACCGGGTAAACACCCAGACCGTAAATTCCGTAGCGACAAGCCTTCGCATGCGTTCCTCCTTGCTTTCGTCATAAAACCCCTTTTTTAGGATATAGGGGATGGAGGATTTTAAGAACATGCGGACAAACACGAATTTTGGTTGGTGACCGGACTCATCAAGGAACCGACAAAAACGATGTGATGAAAATCACAAGGTCGGTTTGCAGCCGATGATACGCTGAAATCATCAAGGGAAGGCTGGAAGATCGCAGATAGATCCGGATCCGATGTCAGCAATCAGGAGGAGGGTTGGGAGATGAATAAGACCTATACTTTTGTGGATAAAAGCACCTGCATTGCCTGCGGCGCTTGCGGTGTCTTGGCCCCTGATATCTTTGATTATGATGACGAAGGGCTCGCCGAGAACATTTTACCCGGTGACCATAACCTCGGCATTACGGAAGTCCCGGAAGATCAATGGGACAGCCTGGACGAAGCGGAGCATGGCTGCCCGACGGCATCCATTCACGTGGCCGCTTGTCCGTTCCGAGAGGAACAATGAAGAATCGGGAGGAGATCACATGGCAAGCTTTACATTCGATGATTTGAAACATATCAAGAGAACAGAGCTCGGCAATCAGGTTCCGCTGGAGCTGTTCCGCGCGATCCGGCTGATCGGGATGCATGAAGGGCTGCCGATGGGAGGGAAAAATACGACGGCGACCATCGGGCGGAAAATTGGCGAAAGCCTGCCGGCCCAGACCGTGGAGGAGCTCTTCCGCTTATTGGTGGAGCTGAAAATCGGCATTCCGGTCATTGTGCAGCAGGATGAGCACGCGATGCGTGTGGCGGTGGAGGATTGCTTTTGCGAGGGGCTGCCTGTCCAGGAGGGCAAGCTTGTATGCGATCTGGAAGGCGCGATCATGGAGGGGGCGTTAACCCGGATCACAGGCCGGAGGGTATCCGTCAAGGAAGTGAAATGCAACGTGAACGGCGACGAACACTGCGAGTATGAGGTTAAGTTTTATTAGTAACTCAACGTATGCGACATAATTGATTCAAGGGTGAGGGGGAGGTCATAGCGGAGAGTTTTCGTTCGCATGGCCTGGTTATACTTGATTCTTAATATGGAAATACTCTTCATATATACGCTGGAAAGGGCAGCTTTACACGGCGCGGGATGAAATTCTGCTCCCTGTAAAGCTGCTCTTTTTAGAATGTCTCGGGCATTCAGAAAGGAAGAAAAGGTATGAACACGCGAAGTCAACGGCCGTCTCTCATTCACCCCGTGATTCGGCAGGCGTTTGAAATCAAGCAAACGGCCTTGCCTTGGAGCCGTGCCATCCATGCGGGCATCTGCCTCGGGCTTCCATCGCTGATTGGCCTCCTGCTCGGCCGCTTTGATTATGGACTGCTGGCAGGGACGGGCGGCTTTACGTATTTGTATACATTTAACGAACCCTATGCGTTAAGGGCGAGAAAGCTCTTCTACACGATGCTCGGCCTCGGGTTCTCCGTCTTCAGCGGCTCGCTGCTGTCGCCGTACCCGGTGCTGTCGGCGGTGGTGCTCGGAGGAATCGGGGCGCTGGCCACCTTTATGTTTGGAGCTTTGAAATTCAAGGGCCCGGCAGCGCTGTTCTTCGTCCTCGGCTTCGCGCTCGCCTCCGGCATGCCGGATGGACCTTCAGAGGCGCTGACAAGGGGGATGCTCGTCATTCTGGGAGGAGCGCTCGCCTGGCTGATCGCGATGGCGGGCTGGCTTACGAATCCGCATGGTCCCGAAATACTGGCGGTCCGCGCCTTGTATCGCAATTTAGCGGCAATGATGAATGCAGCCGGAACGGAACATTACACCAAGGCGAGGCATGAGACCCTGATCTCCATGGTGGAGGCCGAAACCACCTTTGCAGGTCAAGGCCTGTCCTGGCGTGAGCCCAGGCTTGTAGGTCTGCTTCTCCGGCTGTTCCGGCAGGCCCATGTGATCTACCAGGAGACGGACGCCTGGAACAGGCGAGGAAGGGAGCCGCTCCCGGCGGAACTCGGGCAGGCGGTGGGCAGTGTAGCCGCTGAGCTTCACGCACACGGGAATAGGAAGGCGGAAGCCCTCCGGGCGCTGGATGGTGATCCGCGGCTGAAGGGCCTTCTCCAGTCTGTCCAAGCGCTGGCATCCATCATGCAGGCAGACCCGGAAGAAGCATGGCAGGGAAGAAGATCGCCGGGGACCCCGGCGAAAAGCGTCTTTCTGGGCGCTTTTGACAAAAATTCGCTCGTATTTCTCCTTTCGCTCCGATTCGGGATCGTGCTGACAATCGCGGCACTGGCAGCCCATGCGTTTAATCTGAACCGCTCTTATTGGGTGCCGTTGTCCTGCGCATCGGTCATGCTCGGTTCGACGGTGATTGCGACCTTCCACCGGGCTATTCAGCGCTCGATCGGGACGATTATCGGCATTTTGGCCGCGAGTGCAATTTTGTGGACCCGTCCGGAGGGCTTCGTCATTTCGGTTGCCATCATGCTGTTCACCTTTTTTGCCGAGCTGACGATTGTCCGCAACTATGCGATCGCCCTTTTATTCGTCACGCCGAATGCGCTTCTGATGGCGGAAGCCAGCTCGCATATCCATCATGTGGCGTACTTTGCCGGAACGAGGATCGTGGATGTCATCACCGGCAGCGTGATCGGCTTGATCGGCGTGCTGCTCCTCGGCCGCAGATCCGCATCAAGCCGCATCCCTTATTTGATGGGCCGGACGATCCGGAGCCAGTCGCAGCTGGCATCGATGCTGTTCACCAAGCAGCCGGCTGCATACCGCGCGGAAGAAAGCCAGGAGCAGCGGGTGATGAAGACGAATCTGTCGAATTTGACGACCGTCTATTCAACGGCGCTTGGCGAGATTCCGAGGAGCGAAGCGGAGCTGCAGCGGCTTCTGCCCGTGGTATGGGCACTGGATCAGCTCGCCTATCTGCTGAATTCCTATGCCAGAACGCCAAACCGACCCGAGCTGTCTGATTCTGAGCTTGCCCGGCTGCTGCTGTCTTTCGAGAAAATGGCTCAAAGCGCTGAGCAGCAGCGCAGCATGATTCTGCCCGAAGTACCCGAGCTGGCGCTTGCCCCGAAAGTCCGGCAGGAGCTGTTATCCCTGCAAGAGGCTCTGGAAAAGAGCTTAGCAGTGCAGGCCGGTTCAAGCGAATAAAAGCCAAGCAAAAAGCCCCATCCAAATGATCGACATTGGAATGGGGCTTTATTGTTGCCTATATCAGATAAGCTTAGTAAGCCAAAGCGAACAACGCTTTGATGTGGGAGAGGTAACGGATGTTACTTGCTTCCTTCATCATCGTTGCAGGCAGGCCTTTAAGGGAAGTGTTGTTTTCCCCTACACTCGCAACAGCGTCTTTGCGTCCAAGGCTTGCCAGTGTACCGGAGTTCACAGGGCTGAACGTATGGGATGCTTTATCGTTCAGGTAAGCGTACAGGTTGTAGCCGATCAGCTCACCCATTTGCCAAGCGATCTGCGCGGTTGGAGGGTATGGACGACCCGTTGCGTCGAATACGACGGCGCTGTCGCCAGCCACGAATACATCCGGATGGGATGTGGATTGCAGGAATTCGTTGACGGTTGCGCGTCCACGGTTCACTTCAAGACCGGATTCGCCAACGAGCGGATTGCCTTGAACGCCGCCAGTCCATACGAAGGTGTTGGCAACAATTTTTTGACCGTCTTTCAGGTCGATCGTGTTGCCTTCGACATTCGTTACAGGAAGACCTGTCAGGAAGGTTACGCCGCGTTTTTCAAGACTTTCCGTTGCACGCTCGATGAGGTGGTCAGGAAGCACCGGCAGGATTTTAGGGCCTGCTTCAACGAGCAGCAATTTGACTTCGGCCGGGTTCACGCCGTATTTGGCAGTCAGTTTCGGCATGATGTCAGCAATTTCGCCCACAAGCTCAACGCCGGTCAAGCCGCCGCCGCCGATAAGGATCGTTGCATCCGCAGCGTCTTTGGTTTGTGCATAAGCCTTGATGCGGTCTTCGATATGCTGATGAATGCGGTTGGCGTCATCAGCGGATTTCAGCACCATGCTGTATTTGTCCAGTCCAGGGATGCCGAAGTAAGCCGTAACGCTACCCAGGCCGACAACCAGAGCGTCATAAGTAAGCTTGGAGCCGTCGGACAATTTGATTTCTTTGCTGTCTACCGAGAAGGAATCCACCTTCGCGATTTTCAGATCGATGTCTTTGCCTTTAAACAGCTTGTCGAGAGGCATGGCAATCGCCTTTTCGGCGATGCTGCCTGCAGCCAGGCGGTGAAGCTCGGTAATGATCTGGTGCGTCGAATATTGGTTAACCACGGTTACGCGAGCCTGATCTTTGTTCATATATTTGCGCAAAGTCAGAGCAGAGAGAAGTCCGCCATATCCTGCACCCAAAATGACAATATGTTTTGACATAGTTTTTCCTCCGTCCTTACTGGTCATATTAAGAGAATTAATGTTGGTCTTGTTCTTTCGCGCGTTCAGCGGAAACCTGCAGATAAGCGTTCACGAAACGGAACATTTTTTGCGCTTGCGGATCCTTGAGCAGCTTAAGAATGCCGAATAGACCGATCACTTCATGACTTTCGTCAGCGCGGTCTTTTGCTTCGATCACGTTTGCAGCAACGTTCTTAGCGGATTTGATGACTGGGGAAGCCATTTCCGAAATCGCGCCAACAGTATCGCTTTTCAGCGTCTTGTCGGTAGCCACGGATTGAGCGAAGTCGTAAGACTTTGTCAATACATTCACAAGCTCAGTCAGCTTTGGAAGATGGTTGACCAGTGTAGTCAAGGATTCCTGAACCTCTGGCTTGAGCAGCTGGTCCAGCAAATCGTTTTGATCGTGGCTGACAGGCGTGTTCGCTTGTTCAGTCTTTGCATCAGTAGTAATTTCTGACATGTCCATTTCTCCTTTGCGTAAGCAGCAATGCTTAGTTTTATTATAAAAAAGGGCTGATAGACCCTTTTCAGGCAGAGGGGTCTATAAGCTGAAGACCTTCCTCGAAAAACGAAAAAAGTCTCGAATCTAAATCACCATTTCCTATGGTAACATAATGATCTTCAAAAGGATAACGAGGCATTTTCTTGGGAAGCCACGAATTGTGAAGAATTACACATGATTACGGCATCTTGGTCCAAAATTCTCAGTTTTGCTTCATTTTTACGAGAAAAACGTGATGAATTCCACAGCGCCGCATACATCCCGTCTTTGGGTTTCCGTTTCTTTGGCATCCTCCCATAGCTTCTTCAAATAGGCATGCCCGTATGCATTCAGGAATGAAAACAGGCCAACGGCCGTTTGGGCCCGTTGACCGGTTCATTAATACGAAGCTATGCAGCATCTTGTATGCATAAATCGAAGTCCGACCCGATGCGGATGGCTTACGGCTGATGCGGCGTTTCCGCCTCGGCATTGCCCGGGTGGCCGTTCAGTTCGCCTGCAGCCTCAATGGTGCGGTACTGCTTCAGCATGAAAATTCTCCAGCGGAGAATCATGCCGAAGGCCAGCAGGAAGAACAAGGCGCCGGACTGCGGGATCGATACGTACTCGTCAATGACCTGATGGAGTACGGTGCGTACGATGAGCAGCACGAACAGGATGACGATAAAGCTCTTGGAGCGTCTTGCGAAAACTTGGCCCTCGCTGACTTCAAACTTGGTGCTGCGTATCAGCGGATAGGAAAATATGAACCAGCCGACGAGAAAGGCAGCCAGGGCCCAAAGCCATGGAACCCGAACCTCGGGAGCCACGAACATCAGGAAGCCTGTGGACATGCCAAGCGGCGGAATGATAATTTTTTTGATCGTTACGGGTCTGTTGCTGGCCTTTAAACGCACGAAAATAACCAAAAGCGCCATTACCAGTGCCCCCACGGTAGAGCCGATTTGAAGATATGAGGGACTCATATGAGCCAAGTTCAAGACTCCTCTCTATCACAAAAGATAATTAATCACGTATAACTATATTATATCACACGCAATCAGAAGTAAACTTGAACGTCATATGACATCTTTCAGCTGTGGGACAAGCTTTATTCACCGGCTTATTCCTCTTAGAAAAGCACGGAGTACATATTGTACGCTGGCCTCGAGCGGAAGGCTCATTTGAAAGCCTCCATGCTGGTCAAGCGTCGCGAATCCGTGCAGCAGGCTGCGCAGGCCGCGGATGGCGTGAAGCGTCTCCTCCTCGCTCAACCGGTAAGGCTCCATAATCCGCAGGTAGAGTTCCAGCAGCTCTTGTTTGGCGGCATCCAGTTCCTCGTGCTGCTGCGTGTTTACCTTATAAAAGGCCTCATATAGACCGGGGCGGGTACGGGCAAACCGGAGATATGCCTCGCATAGGCTGAGGATGGCCTTATCCCCGGATTTGCCGATCACCGCATCGCGCGTCGTATCGACGAGTAGGTGAATGCAATAGATGGTGAGGGCAGCCCGTAAGTCGGGGAGGCCCTTCACGTGATTATATAAGGAAGGGGAGCGCACGTTCAGCTTTTGCGCAAGCGCGGCCAAGGTAAGTGAATCCAGGCCGGAAGCGTCCGCAAGCTCGGCGGCGGCTACGAGCAGGGTTTGGCGGTCGAGTCCCATTTTGGCCATCGACTAGGCCTCCTTTCCGAATGCGGCTTCCGCATGTTGTATGGCGAGTGTCAGCGCAGCCTGCGGCTGTTCCAGCATCCGTCCATGCCCTACCGCAAGCCAGGAGGGCCGAAGGTCGGCGAGGCGGCGGGCACTGGCCAGTGCAGCCCCCTTGTTCCATGTTGCCAAGGCAGGGAAGGGGAACAGCGGCTGTACATGGCCGGATACGGCCATGCCGCCCCGGACCTGGAACGCATCGCCGGCAATCAATACCTGACTGCGCGTATCCAGGAATGCCATATGGCCCGGCGTATGACCCGGGGAAGCGATGGCGAGCAGGGAACCGATCCGATCGCCGTCATGGATCAAATGATCGGGTTTGGTGCGTATTTTCTTCGGAACATCGCCTTTGATCGGCAGCTGCGGCTCCCCTTCTTCAAGGGCCCGGCTTCCAGCAAGAAGGGCCTGATCCCGGCGTGATATATATACTTTGGCGCCCGGAAGGGCCTCCTTAAGGCTATCCAGTGCGCCCACATGGTCACCATGGGCATGGGTAAGCACGATACGGGTGATGGGTTTGCTGAGAGATTGCGCAGCCTTCAAAATTCCCTTCAGACTGAACGGCATGCCTGCATCAATCAGCGTCAGGTCATTATCTTCCTCGACAAGATAGACATTAACCGGGAACAGACGGGGTAAAAAGGAAAGCTGGGTCACCTGATGAACGGTTGTTTTTCTCATATGAAGCATCCTCCCACAATGTAAACTAATGTTATTAGTATTATAACTAATGATATTAGTTTTGGCAATCCGTATTTTTCTTTTTATTCTCAGCAGACCCGATAACCTTTCCTCCAATATAAAAGCCCCAAGGAAGAACGGGATAAGAGCCTAATGTAAGGACAAGCTCACCGAGGAACCTGTTCCTTGTCTACGATTACGGTCTGCGTTTACGAAAAAGCGTTTTCAAATAGACATTTTCATACTATAATGGTTTTGTAAACCCTTTCATATGTCTAATCTGATTTTGAGTCCTTCCTTGGGAAGGGCTCCTTTTTTTGTGTGTGAAAGAAGTGAGAGAAACGCCGGGTCACATCCGTCTACTATATAAAGGAACGATGATGAGCAGGGAGGATCGTTATGGCAGACCCGTCACAAGACGTTGCACTGGTCAGGCAGGTACTGGCTGGCGACAAGAGAAGCTTCGCACAGCTGGTGGATACACACAAAAATAAAATATACGGCCTATTCAGAGGCTTGGGAGCAAGTCCCCAGGATGCCCAGGACTATATGCAGGAGGCGTTTCTCAAAGCTTACCGCAAGCTGGCAAGCTTCAGGGAGGAGGCGAGCTTTGCCTCTTGGCTGTACGCCATCGCCGTGAATGTGATGAAGGATGCCGGAAGGAGAAAAAAGCCCGATCCGGTGGAGGATGAGGTGCTGATCCGGGCGCAGCATCACGCCGCCGAGACGCCGGAATCGGCTTATCTCCGCAAGGAAACCGGCGGGGAAGTGCAGAGACTGCTGCAGGAGCTGCCTGATCAATATCGGATCGTGCTGCTGCTGCGATATACGAATGAGCTAAGCTACGACGAGATTGCCGATATTGCCGGCATTGAGGTGAATCAGGTGCGCAACCGGCTGCACCGGGCCAAGAAGTCTCTGCGCAAAAAGTTCAAGGAAAAGGAGGGGATGATGCATGACATGCTGGAAGCTTGCTCAGACCAAAGAATCCGTTCGGTCTGGAAATAAGGCGGATGAAGAGCTGGAATTCCATATCCGGATGTGCCCGGAATGCCGGAGTCTGGTAGCTGCAGCCGAGGAGGAAGAACAGGTATGGACGCAGCTGCTGTATGCCGAGAGCCTGCCGGAAGGCTTTACCGAGCAGGTCATGGCTTCCTTGGAGCTGCTGGACATCGAGCCTGCGGAGGAAGAATCCGTGGCTGCTTCCAAGGTGCGTCATCCCAGATCACGGCCTTTCTTGAAAAAAGGGGCCTTGTGGGTCGCTTCGCTTCTTGTGGTAGCGATGGCATTAACCCTGTATGCGCAGCCTTCGATTGCCGACTGGGTACGGTCCATCTTTGCGAGGGAGACCTCGGACAGCGGGATAATGGATGCGCAGAGCCTGGGACTCGTGCAGAACCCTCATATCAAAGTGAAGGATAAAGGCTACACGATTGAGATTAACGAAGTGGTCGCCGATGCGACCCGGCTTGTGATGGGGGTTAAGGTGACGGATCCGCGAGGGGAGCCTGCCGTGAACCAGGTGGACTGGAGTAAAATCCTTGTTCTAGATGCTAACGATCATGAGGTGGCACGGCTCCGGGAACAAGGAGGATCGAAGTTCATTGATAAACTGACTTTTGTTTTTACTCATGAAGTTCAGAATGATCAAGTAACTGTATTAGGAGAGGTAAGCGAAATAGGAAATGTATTTTCTAAAAAGATCGTGAAAGGAAACTGGGATTTCAACTTCAAGCTCGACATGAAAAAGGCGAATGCGTTGAATATTACGACACCTCTGAATGAGAAGTATGTTACGCCCGATGGTATGCGCATTGAGATGGAAAAGCTGGTACGGACGCCAAGTGGCGTGAGATTGGATCTAAGCACTTCCTTGATCACCGATGCCGCACTACGCTCACCGGGCGAGCTTGAGGGTCAGCAGCAGCTGATGTTTCATTTTGAGAATGAAAAGGGTGAAGATATCTCAAGCGTAAACAATAATCGGGGTGGACATCCGGAGACGATCATTTCGCAGCATAGCGAACTCCGCGAAGGTAAACGGCACTGGACCTATACCTTCAGGTATCTTCCTTATGACCGCCAGAAGCTGCGCTTCGTATTGGACGGGTATTCCATTCCGGTGAAAAGCAGCGGTTCGGTTGAACTGGTTCCAAGTGAGCTTAAGGAACATCCCGTAACATTTAAGGATCAGGAAGATACACTAACCCTTCACGGCTTTACGGTGGGACATGATCCGAACGCGAGGGCTCAGGAACAGAAAACGGCGGGGCTGATCGAGATGCATGGCGCTTTCCTTAATGAGTTCAGTAAGGATGTTTGGGTCTTGAAGGATGAGGATGGCAAAGAATATGATGCGCATTTCAGAGGGTCTTACAGTATGGGGAAAATCAAGGACATTGACGGCGACCCCGGCTTTGTCGTGCAGGGCATGACCGAACTGCCGGAAAAGGCCACGCTGATCCGCAAAGTGACCGACAAGTGGTATTCAAACGTGAAGTGGTCCTTCGAGCTGCCGATGGGCAAGCCCATTCCCGGACTTGAGAACGTCGATCCGGAGAGCTACTTGCGCTCGGAGACACCTTAATCTTGAACGAAAGTGAAAAGAGTATCCCTGCCGGTCGCCCGGACCGGTTCAGGAATACTCTTTTTTTCGCTCGATCTTTCCGTATATTCTGTATCTCGACTGGTTGTGAACGTTTGGCTTGGCAGAGCTTCTGCGAAGGATGAATATGCTTGGGAACGAGAGCTGCCTACATTTTCTGATCATGCTTCTGATAGTACACCTTCCGGTACACCGCCGGGGTTAAGCTTTCGAATTTCTTGAAGGTTTTGATAAAATACCCCGGCTCGGCAAAGCCAAGCTCGTCGCTGACCTGGTTGACGGGGAGATCGGTCGTTTCCAGCAGCTGCTTGGCCCATTCGATTTTTAGGCGGGGAACGAACACCGAGAAATTCTCGCCGGTTTCCCGCGTAAACACGCGGCTGAAATAGCTGGGACTGACATGGCAAAGGCCGGCCATATCCTGCAAACGGACGTTTTCGTGCTTATGGCGGTACAAGTAATCGAAGGCGGGCTGCAGCAGCGGATTCGACGAGCGGTATTCATTGGCCGTGCTCTTCTTGATTTTCGTCTCGATCAGCGTGCTGGATAGCTCGCTTTGCATCGCCTGGATCGTTTCGTACGTCGGAGCCGCGGCGCGCATGGAGGCGGCAGCCGGTGATTCCAGCGACAGGGTCTTTTTATACATATCAATCGTATTATTTTTGTGGATGGCCTCCTCCACGATATAGTTGCAGAGGTGGAACAGCATATCGGCGATGGTCGTGACTTCTTCCGAAGACAGCACCGGCAGGGACTGGTATTCCGGCTGCAGGGCACGGAATTTACGCTTCGTTTCCGCGTTCGGCGGGCGGTTCACGATTTGCTCCAGCGGCAGGTCGGAATCACGGAGCTTGATTTGGCCCGCCATGACCGCGCCGATGTATTGGTTGTCGATAATGATGGGGATAGCAATATCAACAATGCCGAAATGGCATTGATACACATAAGGCTTATTGGTGCGGACCGCTTCCAGTCCCCCGCGGGCATCGCATTTCTGGCAGTAGGGAGACAGCGCGGCATCCTTGCGCACCGCCTGGCAAAAGGATTGGCAGTAGCTGTGCTTGGTGACCGGAACGCCCTTGTAATCCACCGTGATGATCGCCATCTTGGTGACGAGGGAGATCGAGTCCTGCAGCTTATGCCATTTATCGATATCGATGATCCGGTTTAGATCGTAACGTGAGTTCATAGGCTTCGCTCCCAAACGTAAGTTGCGCAATGATCCTTGCGATTTACTACTTTCATTATACTAACATGAACTTTCATAGAACAGGATAGTACTATTTCTCAGAAGGCCGTACATAATAATACTATCAGAAAGCGCTTTAAAAGGCATGTTTAATGCCATGAATTCCCCGTGTCCCCCCGCGTATAATGGGCAATAGACGACCATCGAAAGGGGAAACGAGACGATGAGAAAAGCATTTATCAGTCCAAGCAAATATGTACAGGGTGAAAACGAACTGCTGAATTTGGGGTATTTTATTCGTACGTACGGCGAATCCGCCCTGCTGATTGCCCATCCGGAAGACGTGAAGCGCGTAAAGGACAAATTGGACGCGACTGCGGCGAAGTTTCAGGTGACGCTGGTTGAAAGCGGATTCCGCGGCGAGTGCTCCCGCGAGGAAATCGCTCGTTTAAAGGCATTGGCGGAGGAAAAAAACTGCTCCTGCACGATCGGACTCGGCGGAGGCAAAGCGATCGATACAGCGAAATGCGTAGCCGAAGGCGATGCACTGATCATCGTGCCGACGATTGCGGCCACGGATGCGCCAACGAGCCATTCGGCGGTCATTTACACGAATGAAGGGGCATTTGAGGATTATGCATACTTCAAACAGAGCCCAAGCGTCGTCATGATCGATACGACGGTCATCGCGAATGCGCCGACCCGTTTTCTCGTATCCGGCATGGGAGACGCCTTGTCGACCTATTTTGAGGCAAGAGCTACTTCCCGCTCCTTTACCAAAGTGAATGCAGGACTGCCGTGCGGCGTCCATGCCGGCGCGGCACCGGCAGCCCGGGGCACCAAGGCAGCCCTCGCGCTGGCCAAGCTGTGCTATGAAACGCTGCTTGAGGACGGCGTGAACGCCAAAATCGCCTGCGACGGCAATCAGGTGACGCCAGCACTCGAGAATATTATCGAAACGAACATCCTGCTGTCCGGACTCGGCTTCGAAAGCGGCGGCCTGGCTGCTGCGCATGCGATCCACAATGGTCTGACGGCACTGGAAGGAACCCACCATTATTTCCACGGCGAAAAGGTCGCCTTCAGCACGATTGCGCAGCTGGTGCTCGAGAACGCACCGACTTCTGAGCTGAACGAAGTGCTGGAATTCTGCGCGGCAGTCGGCCTGCCGGTCTGCCTTGCCGACATCGGTGTGGACAGCGTGACGCCGGAGGAGCTGGCCAAGGTCGCGCAGATGGCCTGCATTCCGGAGGAATCCATACATGCCATGCCATTCCCGATCACGGAGGAAGCCGTCGCGGCTGCGATCGTCGTTGCCGACCGGATCGGCCGGGAATTCAAACAACAATAAGGATGCGATAACATGAAAAAGATCATGAACCAACCGGAGAATCTCGTCAGGGAGATGTGCAATGGCTTCGTCATGGCCCATCCGGAGCTGGAATTTGATAGCAAGCATAAAATCATCATGAAGAGAAATCTTCAGACGCAAAAGGTCACGCTGATCAGCGGCGGGGGCAGCGGTCATGAACCTGCCCATGCGGGCTTCGTGGGAAAAGGAATGCTGGACGTTGCCGTCTGCGGCGACGTGTTCGCTTCCCCGTCCCAGATTCAGGTGTATCAAGCAATCCGTTCGTCGGCGAGCGAAAAGGGAACCCTGCTCATCATTAAAAACTACAGCGGCGATATCATGAATTTCAAAAACGCGGCCCATCTGGCCGCGGAGGATGACATTCAGGTCGATTACGTGAAGGTGGACGATGATATTGCCGTCGAAGACAGCCTGTACACCGTCGGCAGAAGAGGCGTGGCGGGAACGGTGCTCGTTCACAAAATCGCAGGTGCTGCCGCGGAAGCGGGCATGTCCCTGGAACAGGTGAAGGCTGCGGCCCAGAACGCCATCGACAACGTCAAAAGCATCGGCTTTGCGTTCACCTCCTGTACGGTGCCTGCCAAAGGCACGCCAACCTTCTCCATCGGGGAGGAGGAAATGGAATATGGCGTAGGCATCCATGGCGAGCCGGGCATCCGGCGCGAGAAGCGGATCTCGGCGGACGAGCTGGCGCACCGCATGACGGGCGAGCTGCTGGAAAGCCTCCAGATCGCAGGAGATGCTCCGCAGGAAGTCGCCGTCTTGGTCAACGGGTTCGGGGGAACGCCGCTGCAGGAGTTGTATCTGCTGAACAACTCCGTCATGAGGGAGCTCAGCGCCCGGAAGATCCGCGTCGTGAAAGTCTTCGTCGGTAACTTCATGACGAGCATCGACATGGCGGGAGCCTCGCTGTCCATCATGAAGCTCGATGAACAGCTGAAACAGCTGCTCAGTGCGGATTGCGATACGCCTGCGCTGGTCGTTCGCGGTCCGTTTGAGCCGGTGAGTTATACCGAGGCGGTTGCGGAGAAGGCAGGAGAAGTCACTGCCTCCGCGCATGCTGTGATGGATGAAGAGGCGGCCGTTCTTCAGGACGGAAGGCTGTCGCTGAATAATATGATGTATCTGATCGATTGCATGAGCGATATCATCATTGCGAACGAAATTCCGTTCTGCGAGCTGGACTCGCACGCGGGCGACGGTGATTTTGGCATGAGCGTAGCCAAGGGCTTCAAGCAGCTCAAGGCGGAATGGAACGAAATCACGGCCCAGGCGAGTGATTTGGGTGCATTTCTGGACGCCTGCTCGCTCGTGATTATGGAGCACTGCGGCGGGGCTTCCGGCCCGATTTGGGGCTCGGCATTCCGCGCAGCAGGCAAGTACGCCGGAACCCGGAAGGAACTGTCCGTGCAAGAGATCGCGGACATGATGAGCGCTGTCGTCAAAGGCATTCAGGATACGGGCGAACGCTCCTTCGGACGGGGAGCCGTCGTCGGGGACAAGACGCTGATCGATGCCCTGGTGCCTTATGCCGACGCATGGGCAGCAGCAGCCCGTGACGGCCTGGAGCTGAAGCAGGCAGGCGTTCAAGCAGCGGAAGCCGCCGTGGAAGGCGCGCGCATGACCGAATCGATCGTGGCCCGGATGGGCCGGGCCGGAACGGTCGGGGAACGGAGCATCGGCTATCCGGATGCCGGAGCGTATGCCCTTGGCGTCATATTCACCGGACTCGCGCAGGCGCTCCGCTAGAAGTTGCAACGCAAACAAGCCGACATGTTCATGAAACGAACATGTCGGCTTGTTTCTTGTGCGCCTATTTATTAATTGAGGAGCGGAGCCTCACGTTTTCGTAGAAAACTCACGGTCGCTCATCTTTGATTGGCTTCGATTGGTTTTCTTATCTAAGCGGACTTTTTGAACTTCCTCTTAAAGGTTCACTCCATAGAATGATGAAGTCAAACGTCACTGCAAAGGCTGACTGTGTCAGCAGCCGCCGCATGTTTTCCTCCGGCGCATGCCAGGACAGGGGCGTCATTCTCAGCATCGCTTCCAGATGCTGTCCGTCCAGCCGGACCTCGTACCGGACGCGCTGCTGCGTCATCCCCGGAAAATGCCTGGCAAACAAGGCTGCCGTTTCACCGGACGTCTCCTCCCGTTCAGGCCCAGGTCGTCCGAACAGAGCCTGCCGGAATTCTTTCAAATAATCGGGTCCCGGAATGACTTTCACGAGCCTGCCGCCCGGAGCAAGAAGTCGCCGGAATTCATCGTAATTGGATGGCGATAAAATATTGCAAACCATATGAAAAGTCCGATCCCGAAACGGGCTGCGGACCAGATCCGCCACGCACCAGATCACCGGAGCGTTTCCTTTGGCCGCAAGCGCGATGCCGGGCTTGGATGCATCCATACCCGCTGCCAGGATATCCTGCTGCGAGGCCGGCTCCAGCTTACGAAGCAGGTAAAGCAGATGCGATCCTTCCCCGCAGCCGGCGTCGAGAATGGACAGCGGCTGCGCGGATGAAGGCTCCACAATGCTTTCCTTCATGCCGTCCGCCAGCTTATCCAATAAGGGCGCGAAATACCCGCTGCCGTTGATCAGCCGTCGCGACCTGAACAGCTCTTTGTCGTATTTGGAGGCTTTCGCGTTCGGCAGCAGGTGAACATAACCATCCTTGGAAAGGTCGAAGCTATGGCCTGCTGCGCATGCCAGGCTCCATTGTGCTCCCAATCTCATCGGCAGAGAGCAGACGGGACAGCGGAAAATTTGCTCATTGCGAGCAAACAAGCGTGCCCGTGCCATTGCATTTTCTTTTTTGGACAATGTAAAACACCTCATTCATTCGTTTGTAGACCAATGAAAAGGCGCAGCGAAATAAACCCGGGAGTTTAGCTTGTAAAAAAGCAGCCGGGCCGACTCGATCTGCACCTTCCATTAACGCAAGCGAATGAATTTGATAATCATGACCGGTGTTTCATCTCCTTGAAGAAAAGTTGGTGGAGGCTCCCCCTATTGTATTGTAACGCAAACCTGTTTCAGGATAAAATCACGGGAGATAAGGTTAATCTATTCCTAGAGGGTGTCACAAAATAAAAAGCGTATGGACCAGCGGAGATTTCACGGCTAAGGCAGGCCCGGGTCAAGCCTCATTCAGGTTGACATTACCAACTGTTAACCATATAATTACAGTATAAGGAGGAGCGAAGATGAATAGTGAGTTCAACATTGCCGTCCATTGTTTAACCCTTCTTAGCTTAAAAGAGGATCATATGGCTAACAGCGAGGAGATTGCGAAAAGCGTCTGCACGCATCCTGCCCGTATCCGGAAAGTGCTTGGCCTGCTGCGCAAACATGGATATGTGGCGACCAAAGAAGGGGTTGGCGGCGGGTATTTGCTGAATCCGGATACAGAGAACGCGACGCTTGGCGACTTGTATCGTCTGCTCGCCCAGGGTTCCCTGAAGCCGGGCTGGTGTTCCGGGGGCGAAGAGCTGCCTTGCGAGGTAGCGTCCAACATTCAAGGAATCATGGATCAAATATACAGCGGCGGGGAATCGGCTCTTGAACGTTATCTTGACGGGATTACGATGAAGGACGTCAAACGTCAAATCGCGGAAGCTGAAAGCGGCGGAGCGGTTTCAATTGAATAGCACGACGTGAAGCAGCTTCCGGTATAAGGGGCTGCTTTTTTCAATATGAAAACAGACTCGCAAAGCATTCGCGTTTGCCGAGTCTGTTTTTTGCATAATTTGAATTCAGGTTTGTTCCGGTCTCAAGAAGGTTTTTACGGCCGGGGGCTCGTAGGTTTCGAATTGATCCAGCAGGCGGCCGGGGTCTGCATCGACAAGAGACATGTTGAGATACTTTTCATGCATGAATTTCTCCCGCTCCATATGCTGAAAGAAGGCAATCAGCGGGTCGTAATATTGGTTGATGTTCAGGAATCCCAGCGGCTTTCTGTGAAGCCCCAGCTGAGCCCAAGTGAACACTTCGAAGAATTCCTCCATTGTGCCGGGTCCGCCGGGAAGGGTCATGAAGCCTTCTGCCAGCTCGGCCATTTTGGCCTTGCGCTCATGCATCGACTCGACGATCATCAGCTCCGTCAAATTTTTGTGGGAAATTTCCCTTTTGTCCAGGAATCCGGGCATGACGCCGATCACTTGTCCACCCGCTGCCAGCGCGGCATCCGCCACGGCGCCCATGACGCCAACGCTGGATCCACCGTACACCAGAGTTATGCCGCGACGGGCCAGCTCTTGACCCAATAGTTTGGCGCCTTCCACGTACACGGGGGATGCCCCTTTGCTAGATCCGCAAAATACAGCTACCGATTTCACTCTATATTCCTCCTCGCAAATTATATCTCTATACCTTCCTATACGCTACTCCATTATATCCTAGACGGGAAGGAGGAAGGTTAACCGGGGAACATCATTTTTTCTTATTTATATAAAATAAACGAAGCCCAAAAAGCCCTGGTATAAGCAGGGCTTGAATTTGCGCTCTGGAACGGCGGTTTTATCTCCTCACGTTCTTCAGCATATTGAACATGAACGCGATAATGCCAAGCGTGACCAGCACGCCGCCGGTGGCAATGACGGGTTCCACGCCGGCGACCTCATTCACGAGCAGGATGAGGCCGATCATCATGACGGGCAGGCCGAGGTTATGCAGCCAGAAATGGATTTTGGCAAGCACGCTTTCGCTGGCGCTCGGAAAAAGGTAATAGATAATTCCCGCGAGAGCTAGCGATGCCCAGCCGAGCAGATTGATATGTGCATGCACCGAAGCATAGCCAAATTTGTGGGTGATGGACATGAACATACCGAACAAGATACCGATGACCAGGTACACCGAGGCGATTTTCATCAGCTTGATTCCCACATCAAACTCCTCCTTCAAATGGCTTCAGTTAACCATATTGCAGGCATGGGAGGAGTATGACGGCTTGGGCAGCTAAATTTTCGGGTATAATTCATATTGATCTCATCGGAATAATATAATATAGTTGATTTCAAGAGAGGGGTGCTCCGTCATGAAAGAAATTCCCGAACCGTACGTGAAAGCAAATCAGACCGGAATCGTTTTGTTGGTCATCTTAACCGCTGTGTTTAACCAGCCCTATCTTTTGCTCGCATTATGGCTGATCCAGGTCATCGGCCTTCTGACGGGCAAAAACCTGTTCGTGCTGCTGGCAAAGCCCTTTTTAAAAGTACAAGGTGCACAGACGCAGGCGCAGGAGCTGCAGCGCTTTAATAACACGCTGGCCGTCCTATTCCTGACCTTATCCCTGCTCGGTTTCCTGGCGGGGCTGCCGGTACTCGGCTATGCATTCGCAGCTATGCTGTTTGCTGCCGCTTTTGCCGCCCTTTGCGGGTACTGCATCGGCTGCACGGTATATTTTCAATACAAGCAGTTCAAAGCCAGAAGAAAGCTGCGGCATTAAGTCTATACATGAACATGTTGGCACCGTCTTTGCGCTCACCGCGCGGGATGGTGCCTTTTTGCATGGACGGAGATAACCTGATGGGGTTGTAGGAAAAGGAGCCCCTGTGGGTAATAGGAAGTGAGACCTTTCCGGTTTGGCATTCTTTCAATGACAAGTTAACGTTGCTGGAAGGCATGTAAACCTTTATTGTAGGAATAACAGATCCATTTCACATGAAAATGAACCTTAAATGTTGAAGAAGGAGTGAATGAGCATGAGTGACAACAAAAGCTTGTTTTATGCAGGTACCTATACCGGAGCGGATGAAAAGGGGATTTTCCTGTGTTCCCTTGACCTACATAGCGGACAAATGGAAATCGTGAACGCCACGGACGGCATCGCGAACTCGTCTTTTTTGACGATGAATGCGGACAGGGACCGCTTGTACGCGGTGAGCGAAACCGATGAAGGCGAAGTTTTCGCTTATGCGGTGGACAAAGAGACCGGGGAGCTGCATCTGCTCGACCGCAAACCGACCCAAGGCGCGGCGCCCTGCTACGTTTCGGTGACCCAAGACGGAGCACATGTTCTGACGGCCAATTATACGAGCGGGCATGTGAACGCCTATCGAATCGAGGCAGGCGGTGAGCTTGAGCCGACGAGCGTCATCCTGCACAGCGGCAGCAGCATCAACCAGGAACGTCAGGAAGCGGCTCATCCGCACTCCGTATTTCAGGATCCGGAAGGAAAGTTCGTGCTTGTGTGCGACCTCGGGCTGGATGAAGTCGTCTTCTACCGGCTGGAGGACGGAAAGCTCGTATCGCATCATAACGTGAAGACGGCTCCGGGCGCTGGCCCGCGCCACATGGACTTTCATCCGTCCGGCAAGTGGGCGTACGGCATCAACGAACTGGATGATACGGTGAACGTATACGCACTCGACACGCAGACGGGCGATTTGAAATTACTGCAGACGCTCTCGGCTCTGCCGGAAGGCGCCCAACCTGGAAGTGCAAGCGCGGATATCCATATCACGCCCTGCGGACGATACCTTTACGCTTCCAACCGCAGTGACGACAGCATCGGCCTCTACCACGTCGATTCGGAGACAGGCCTGCTGACTGCGGTGGAGTGGGTGTCCACGAACGGCAAGACGCCGCGGAACTTCGCTGTGTTCAAAGGGGGATACGTGCTGGCGGCCAATCAGAACAGTAGCACGATCGTCTCCTTCAAGATCGATAAGGGAAGCGGAAGGCTGACGCCGACAGGTTATGTGCTGGAGGTACCTAAGCCTGTATGCATTTTCCCGGTAGTCCCGTGCAAGCATTAGAAGCCTAGAACGAAAGAGCAGCCTGCTGCATGATGCAGCAGGCTGCTTTTTTTGTTGAGCTTCCCAAAAAAAGGATTGACGGGGGAGAAGGCGATGATTACAATACGAATATAACATACTAAACAGGTAGGAATAATGGTTATAAAATCATGATCGTTCTCGCCGTACAAACGGAGGAACTGCCGAACCAAAGGAATGGACTGCGCCGGATAACGGACCGCAGCTGCCTTGGATCAGGCGTTTCTCCGTTTTTTTGCATTGCTCCGTAGGAGCTTGCCTAAGAGCGGGAACAAACCAATTTGAGAACATGGGAGTGGGGACAATGACAAAGACAAAGGGCAAGGGAGTCAGAACGGCCAAACGGGGAGCGGTCATCGGTCTTGTATTGCTGCTGACGGCGGCGCTGGCCGCCTGCGGTTCCAAGGATGACGCCGGTGCATCGGCAGAAGGGAAGACACAGGGGACCGGAGCAAGCAGCAGCGCCAAAGAAATCAACCTGCTGAACGTATCCTATGACCCGACGCGGGAACTGTACGAGAACTATAACAAAGCCTTTGCGGCTTACTGGGAAAAGGAAAAAGGGCAAAAGGTCACGATCAAGCAGTCGCACGGCGGCTCCGGCGCGCAAAGCCGGTCGGTCATCGACGGGCTGGAAGCCGATGTCGTGACGCTTGCCCTGGGCTACGACATCGATGCCATCCAGAAAAAAGGGCTGATCAACGAAGGCTGGCAAAACAAATTCGAGCAGAACAGCACGCCATACAACTCGACAATCGTCTTTCTGGTGCGCAAGGGCAACCCGAAGCAGATCAAGGACTGGAACGATTTGACCAAGGATGGTGTTGAGGTCATCACGCCGAATCCGAAGACGTCGGGCGGGGCGCGCTGGAACTATCTTGCCGCTTGGGGATACGCGCTGAAGAAGAACAATAACGACGAGGAGAAAGCCAAGGCATTCGTTCAGGAGCTCTTCAAGCATGTGCCTGTCCTCGATACGGGAGCGCGCGGAGCGACGACGACCTTCGTGGAACGCGGGATCGGCGACGTGCTGCTCGCTTGGGAGAATGAGGCGCTGCTGTCCGTGAAGGAACTCGGGCCGGATAAATTCGATATCGTGTATCCTTCCATCAGCATTTTGGCCGAACCTCCGGTCGCCGTCGTCGATAAAGTCGCGGATAAAAAGGGCACGCGCGAAGTTGCGGAAGCTTATCTGAGATACCTCTACTCCGAAGAAGGACAGAAAATAGCCGCGGATAACTTTTACCGTCCGACGCTCGCTCCTGTCATTGACCTGTACAAGGACACCTTCAAATCGCTGGAGCTCTTCACATTGAAAGATGTATTCGGAACGTGGGAGGAGACCCAGGCCAAGCATTTTCAGGATGGCGGGGTATTCGACCAGATTTACACGCCAGGCAAATAAAGGCGGGGAAGCCATGGGGAGATGATAGCGAATGAGCCGAATAAGAACGGGGCGGAGCCGGGTACTTCCCGGCTTTGGTCTTACATTGGGATACAGCGTTGCGTATCTGAGCCTTGTCGTTTTGCTGCCGCTGTCCGCGCTGCTGATTAATTCCACGGGACTCGACTGGGCGAAGTTCTGGCAGGTGGCGACGGACCCGCGCGTCCTGGCCTCGTATCGGATCAGCTTTACGACGTCAGCCGCCGCCGCACTCGCGGATGCGGTGCTGGGTCTTTTGCTGGCTTGGGTGCTCGTCAGGTATGAGTTCCCGGGTAGAAGGCTGTGCGATGCGCTGATCGACCTGCCGTTCGCGCTGCCGACAGCGGTGGCGGGGGTATCCCTGACAGCCCTGTACGCTCCGAACGGCTGGATCGGTTCCTGGCTTGAGCCGCTCGGCATCAAGGCTGCCTTCTCGCAGCTGGGGATTACGCTGGCGCTGATGTTCATCGGCCTGCCGTTCGTGGTGCGCACCCTGCAGCCGGTGCTCCAGGACGCGGAGCGTGACGCCGAAGAGGCGTCCGCGACGCTTGGCGCGGGGAGGCTTCGGACCTTCCGCTCCATCATCCTGCCGGGGCTGGTGCCGCCGCTGCTCACGGGCTTTGCGCTGGCTTTTGCCCGCGGCATCGGGGAGTACGGCTCCGTTGTGTTCATCTCGGGTAATATGCCGATGAAGACGGAAATCGCTCCACTGCTCATCATGTCCAAGCTGGAACAGTACGACTATGCCGGCGCGGCCGCGGTAGCCGTGCTGCTGCTGCTGATCTCGTTCCTGATGCTGCTCGTGATCAATACGCTGCAGCGCTGGTCCAGCCGGAAAAAGGAGGCGGTGTAACATGGCCGGTCACATTCCTGGAGGGACGGCTGCACGTCCGGTACGAACCTCGCAGGCGACCACGGAAGCATCCTGGGTGAAATGGGTGCTGATCGCCGGTGCCGGTCTTGTGCTCCTCTGGTTAATCGTGCTCCCGCTGGCCGTCGTTCTGACGCAGGCGCTCAAGAAGGGCTGGGATGTCTACATCAGTGCTTTATCCGACCCGGATGCCTTGTCGGCGCTGAAGCTGACGCTGCTGGTGGCACTGATTACCGTGCCGCTCAACACGATCTTCGGCGTCGCTGCAGCCTGGGCGATCACGAAGTTCAAGTTTAAGGGCAAGGGGATCCTGATTACGCTGATTGATCTGCCCTTTGCGGTCTCGCCGGTCATCGGCGGGCTGATCTTCGTGCTCGTGTTCGGCGCGAACGGCTGGTTTGGCCCTTGGCTGGCGGACCACGACGTCAAGATCATCTATGCGATCCCCGGCGTGGTGCTGGCTACTCTCTTCGTAACATTCCCCTTTGTGGCGAGGGAGCTGATCCCGCTGATGGAGGACCAAGAACAGCAGGAAGAGGAAGCAGCCATGACGCTGGGGGCCAAGGGCTGGACGGTTTTTACGAAGGTGACGCTGCCGAACATCCGCTGGGGCCTGATATACGGCATCATTCTGTGCAACGCGAGGGCGATGGGCGAATTCGGCGCCGTGTCGGTCGTTTCCGGACATATCCGGGGCGAGACCAACACCTTGCCGCTGCATGTGGAAATTTTATATAACGAATACCAATTTTCTGCTTCCTTCGCGGTGGCGTCCCTACTCTTGCTGCTCGCGCTGGTTACGCTGTTCATCAAAAGTTTCTACGGCCGGAAAAATGCGCATTGACAGCCTTTTTGGCGGCATGATAATGTAACTGTAAACATTAATCATAGTAAATGGGTTGGAAAAGGATGAATAATAGTCCGTTGTGAAGGATCGAAGGGAATAGCAGGAAACGCCAAAAAAGTTCTGAGGGCTAAGGAGGATGCGCCGTGGCAAAAGGGCTTCAGGTAGACCAGTTATGGCTTGAGCGGATCGCGGGCCAGTTGAATGACATGGAATTCGGCTCTCTGCATATCGTCGTGCATGAAGGTCAGATCGTGCAGATGGAACGGACCGAGCGGAAGCGTTTTGAAAATGCGAAAGCAGCCAAGGCGGGAATCACGGCAAGGACCCGGCAGGATTTGAAAAAGGCGGCCCGGGATCACCGCCAGGCTTAAGGGAGCCGTCCAAAGCGGCATAATTCGTACCAGCCATCCCATGCAGTATGCCGACAGCAGTCTCCGGGACGTTTGCCAGTTACCAGGAGATGGTCCAGCCGTTATCTTTCTCCCTCCGGGTCCGTTTGTTGGTGCACACAAACGAAACCCGTTGAAACCGCCCTGCCGGGGGCGGTCTTCAACGGGTTATTTTTTGGGCCGGGCACTGTTCTCTGTAATCGAATCTTCCGGTATATCCTCGGAGCCCGCGTACGGGCGGTCACGCCGGGAGCGCTTCGGACCCAAGGCGAAGCCTCCGAGAAAAAGGACAAGCTGAACAGCTAATATGTAAGGTGAAGCCATGATTCCGGCGAAATGGGCAAGCGCAGCCGTGGCAATCAAAAGCGCAAGAACGCGATATGCCGTCCGGATGGAATCTCTCCGGGGCGTCATGACGACGAGATAGAAGGCGATGACGGCCGTCAGACAGGAGAGAAATCGCATCCACAGCTCTGCGCTTGTCCAGGAAGCAGCCGGAATGCTCCGCTCGTGGAAGGCCTGGTACAGCTGCAGGCACCAATACAGAATGAGCATCAAGGCCGCGAAAGGAATGGCAGGGCGGATCAGCCTCCAGAAGCCGATGCCCCAGCCGGGGTTGTCCAGCGACCTTATAATGGACGACTGCTCGCCGATGCGCCGGCGGATCTCCCGGTCCAGCGTTCTCTGCAGCTGCGTTAGCCGCGAAGCATCCCGTTCGATGACGAAGTGATCGATGCTCTCCAGCAGCTCGGCCGTAATCAGGGGGGCCGCCTTGCACTGCTGCAGGATCAGGATCAGAGAATCCGGCTCTTGTTCAGCCTCTGCGGGCATGTCAGCCGCCGTATCGCCGGCCAGCATTCCGGCTGCCCGGGAGTACAGCTCCAGTGTTTGATGCAGCCGTTCGAGCCGGGAGACGGCCGCATGTTTAAAGGATCGGGCGGTACGGATGTACAGCCATAGGAAAAGGATGACCGCGAGTCCGGTGACGATGATTCTGGACTGCGTATCCGAAATATCGTTTATATTAATCCAAGCAGCAAGGTACAACGCCGAGTTCCCCCCTTAACGCTATTGTTCTCACTATTGCACAACGGCGTCCGGATTTCAATATTTCCCGATGCCTGATTTATTCCAGCTTGGCGGACAAAATATGCGGCAGGCTGTCCAAGTCCTTGAGCAGCTCCTGCAGCGTACCGTTATGTCTCGCTTTGCCTTCAATCTTGAGATGATACATGCCCAGGCGCTCGGGGTCCTGCTCCATTTCGTAAGACGAGATGGAAATCTTCCTATCGGCAAGCGACTCCAGAATCGGCTCCACGGAATCCTTGGATTCCAGCTCGAAGGAGATGTTCAGCGACCGCCCGGCTTTAAAGATCATGCTTAGCAGCTCAAGGCCGATCATGACAAGAATCGTCGCGCTGATTCCGGCGGCATACATGCCCGAGCCGATGGTCAGGCCGATGCCCGAGGTGGCCCATACGCCTGCGGCCGTCGTGAGGCCGCGTACCATTTTGCGTTCAATGATGATCATGCCGGCTCCGAGAAATCCAATGCCGCTGACGGCCTGGGCCGCGATGCGGCTCGGATCGAGGGCGATATGGTCATGGCCCAGTACCTGGGCAAATCCATATTGCGAAACGAGCATAATCAGCGCACTGCCGACGGCGACGAGAAAGTGGGTCCGGAGCCCGGCTTCTTTGGCCCTCAGCTCGCGTTCCAGCCCGATGACGGCACCGAGTAGCCCGGCTACTGCCAAACGGATGATGTATTCTCCAATCATGCATTCATCAGCTCCTTTTACCAAACGATAACGTAAGAGTTCCTGATTTATTACCCCATTTTCTCCCGTGAATCGAAGGCGGATTTTTTCAACCCGTATCTGCGGTGGTTATATAGATACCAAAAGGACTGCGGGGAGGCTATGTAATGGACTTGGGAATGATTGCCGTCAAGCTGGTCGCCGGATTTCTCGGGCTGTGGATTATGACGCGGGTTCTGGGCAAAAAGGAAATTTCCCAGCTGACTCCCTTTGATTTCGTATCTTCGCTCATGCTTAGCGAGTTGGTGGGTAATACCGTATATCAGGAAGACGTCCATTTAGGCCAGCTTTTGTTCTCGCTGGCTATATGGTTTATTTTATCTTATGTATTTGAAAAAGTAACCCAATATGCAAGGAAAAGCCGCGGACCTCTCGAAGGGTCGCCTTCGATCCTCATTCGGAACGGGGAAGTGGACATCAAGGAAATGAAGAAAAACCGCCTGGATTTTGAACAGCTGCTGATGATGCTGCGCCAGAAGGATATCTTTTCCGTACGGGAGGTATCCTATGCGATTTTTGAAACGAATGGATCGCTCAGCGTCATGAAACATTCCGACTACGAGGCGGTGCAAAAGTCGGATCTGAGCATTTCGGAGGAGGAGCCCGGCATGACCTACAATCTGCTCGAGAAGGGTCGGATCAACGATGACGGGCTGAAGGCTCTCGGCAAAGACCGGGCATGGCTGATGAAGCAGCTGCGCGGCAGCGGGTACGCGGATCTGGAAGAGCTTGCTTACGTGGAATGGCAGGAAGGACGGGGCTTATATATCATGGAGCACAAGCAGAATCGTTCCGGCTAATGAATGAAAATGGATGATTTCCGGGCAGGGATGGGTATTTGAGGGTAATATAGAAGAAGGGCATCTATGAATCTGCAGGATCAAGGAAAGAAAACAACCAAGAGGAGTTTTAATTTATGACAGAAACAATTCACCCTATGAAAATAACGATTTTCGGCGCTACAGGCATGGTTGGTCAAGCCATCCTGAAGGAAGCGCTCAGCCGCGAGCATGAAGTGACGGCCGTGGTCCGGGACGTTTCCCGGTTAACGGAGAAGCATGAGCGCCTGCATGTGGTGCAGGGCGACATTATGGACCCGGCTTCGGTAGAAGAACATACGAAAGGACGCGAGGCGGTCATCAGCGCTTACGGGCCGAAGTTCGGCTCCGAAGCTGAACTGGTGGAAGCCGCCCGTTCTCTGGTGGAAGGCGTGCGCCGGTCCGGTGCCAAGCGTCTGCTCGTGATTGGCGGCGCAGGCAGCCTGATGACGGACGAAGGCGTGCGGCTGATGGACACGCCATCTTTCCCGGCGGAAGTGTACCCGCTGGCTAAGGCGCATGCGGATGCCTATGAAATTTACAGCCAGTCGGATCTGGAATGGTCTTATCTGAGTCCTGCAGCCGTGCTGGAAGACGGGCGCCGCAGCGGAAATTTTCGGATCGGCATCGACCGCCTGATCACCGATGAGCTCGGAACAAGCCGGATCACGACAGGTGACTTGGCTGCGGCGCTGATTGATGAGATGGAGGATCCGTATTTCGTGGCATCCCGGTTTACGGCCGCCTACTAAAACTAGAATGTGAGCAGTATCCACGAAAATAGCCCCTCTTGGTGTTCATTCGCCGAGAGGGGCTATTTTTTAAGAAATAGAAAAGGATGAACATTCGAGAGCGGCAGGTTATCCCGGACGCGGAAGAGAATATTTAGGGTGCCAACGCTTGTGAAGAAGAACGAATCATGTTTGCTGGCAAGCTGGCAATCACGGATCAAACCACATCATATAGGAAGAGAATGGAGGGATCATCATGAACATCGCAATCATCGGATGCGGAACCATGGGCATGACTTATGCGCATAACCTGGGGAACATGCCGGGAGTTCAAGTATCTGGCGTTGCCGACCTGATTCAGGAGCGTGCCGAACAAGCTGCGGCGCTCAGCGGTGCGGCTCCGTATACGAATTGGGAGGAGATGCTGGAGAAAGAGCGGCCGGAAACCGTGGCTGTATGCTTGCCGACCTACTTGCATAGAACATTCGTACTGCAGCTTGCGCAGCGCGGGCTGCATGTGATTTGCGAGAAGCCTGCAGCACTGACGGTTGAAGACGCCAAAGAAATGGAAGCGGCATGCAGCCAGCATGGCGTCCGGTTGTTCATCGGCCATGTCGTCCGCTTCTTCCCGAACTACAGGAATGCGCTTGAACAAGTGAGGGCCGGTAAAATTGGCGAAGCCAAAATGGCGCATTTCAAGCGCAGCGGTTCCTATCCGCAAGGCGTGGATTCCTGGTACCATGACCGGGCCAAGAGCGGCGGAATCATTATGGATCTGATTATTCATGACATCGATTTTGCATGCTGGTTGTTTGGTGAGGTGGAGTCTGTGTATGCTTCGGTTACAAGTCCTTCCTTGAAGGGGATGGAGTACGCTCAGGTGACGATGAAATTCGGCAGTGGGGCGATAGCGAGCCTGACCGGTTTCTGGGGATATGCAGGGCCGTTTACGACCCAGTTTGAAATATCCGGTGATGGAGGGATCATCCGCTTCGACAGCAATCAAGTTCAATCACTGGATCTGAAGATTGCATCCGGCGGAAGCGTACCGGAGCAAGCCGTTCAGGTGCCGTCCAGCCCGGTGCTCCATGATCCTTATTATTTCGAAGTACAGCATTTCATCGAATGCATTCGTGAGGGCAGTGAACCTATCGTTAGTGCTGCCGATGCCAGACGAGCCGTGGAAATCGCTCTCGCTTGCGAACTTTCGGCGAAGACAGGACAGCCCGTCCACCTGGGAGGGATAACGTCATGAACAAGATGAAAGTAGGCTTTATCAGCTTTGCTCATATGCATGCGGCCAGCTATCTGCACGCGATGCTGGGGAGAAGCGACGTGGAAGTGGTCGGTATCGCCGATGAGGATGCCGAGCGGGTTGCCCCGTTTACTACGGGGAAGGGGATTCCCTATTACGCAGACTATAACGAGCTGCTGGCCCAGGATGTGGATGCGGTTGTGATCTGTTCGGAGAACGCCCGTCATGCGGAGCTAACCCTTAAAGCAGCCGAAGCAGGAAAGCACGTCCTATGTGAAAAGCCTCTGGGTTTGTCTGAAGAGGAAATGCTCGGTATGATTCAGATGTGCAGGGCTCAAGGGGTTCAGCTGATGACCGCCTTCCCATGCCGTTATCTGACGGCGGTTCGCCAAGCCAAACAAGCGATTGATGAAGGCCAAATCGGTGAGATTGTTGCCATGAAGGGAACGAATCGCGGTACGATGCCGGGCGGATGGTTCATTGAGAAGGAGCATTCCGGCGGGGGCGCGGTTCTTGATCATACGGTCCATGTCATGGACTTGATGCATTGGTTTACCGGCAGTGTTGTTGTGGAGGTATATGCCCATGCCGAGACCTTGTTTCATGAAACGGATATTGATGATGCAGGCATGGTGCATGTGAAGTTTGCGAACGGCGTATTTGCCGTGCTGGATCCGAGCTGGTCCCGTTCGAGCAGTTTCCCGACGTGGGGCGATGTAACTTTGGAGGTTATCGGCACCAAAGGGTCACTTTTCATTGATGCATTAGCACAAAAGAACGATTTGTACAGCGATGCAGCCCGGAAAGCCGAATGGAGCTACTGGGGGGACGATATGGATACCGAGCTGGTGAACAGCTTTGTGGATCGTATTATCCAGGGCCAGCCGGTGCCCGTGACGGGTGAGGATGGTTACCGGTCCGCCCGTGTAGGTCTTGCCGCGTACGAGTCAGCCCGCACAGGCAAGCCGGTTCAGCTGAAGCGGCTGGATTAGGATGGCGGGCTGGCCAATCAGCTTCATTTGAAAAGGCTATTGGTGGCGGCTGCCCCTTAAGGTCCATGTGACCCGAGGGGCGGCTTTTTGTTGCTGGAAGACAATTCGAAGTACGAAATTTGCTGCCACAGTCAATGCGGAGTGCCGAGGCCCTGATCGAGGCGCTGCAAAGCACCGGATGACGGGACCGTGCCGATGATTTTAGAGATAAGAACCTTAAAGCATCTGGGGCTAAACACCTTACCTCGCAAGAACATCCTCTAAGCGCGGTCTGTCTGCTTTGAAAGGATCGTCAATCATGTGATTCTTACAGACAAAATAAACAGATCAGCGGAACGACGAGCGCAAATAAAGGCGTAAACAAGGAATCGCCTGAGAAGATGCGCTTGCCGGTGAAGAAGACCAAGAGGGTGCAGACGCCTGCGACCGCCGCCAGTTCCGGATATCCATCGAATTCCGGTGTGCGGATGAACAGGCAGTAAAAAGCCGTGTAAGCGGCCGCCGCATACAGGGAAGCCTGTTTCATGCGGCTCAGAGGCGGAAGAATGGCCAGTATGGCGTCTGAGGCGATGGATACCAGCATGGCATAGCTGTAAACCCATACCTCAGGCGTAATGAACAGCTCGCCGCTCTGTGCTCCCCAAGGCGTTTCGGGCATCGGCAGCACCCGCGACAGCAGCATCAGCATCAGCAGGGTAAGTCCGGCCGAGGCCAGCTTGTTCATCGTATATTTGCCCGACTTCAGCCGGGCATGGATAAAGGAATACTCCGGTTTCATCATTCAGTTCGCTCCTTGCCCATTATAATCCCTTGTTACAGCATAGTCTCCGTCCATGAAAAAGGTGACACGAATGGGAGAGGAATGCGTATGTTTAAAGAAGAATATACAATATGTGGAAGGAGACGATTTTCATACTGTGGGAACCACAACCTGCTGACGTCAATCGAGCTATTGTTAGAGAGGAGGCGAGAAGCGTATGGAGAAAATCATGGCAGGCGTCGGTATATTTTGCGGCACTTTTCTGATGCTGTTTCTGGTGCTGCTGTTCTCGGGGGGAGCCTTCGAGCTGGTCTATATCGCCGGAGTTTGCCTGGTGACAGCAATGCTGGGCGTGGTGCTGATGAATCAGCATCAGGAGTCCACCGCACGGAAAAGGGCAGAGAAGAGACGCATCCAGAACATGAATCAAACATTGCAAGCTGAACAAAAGGCAGCCTCCCCGCCATGAACCGGACCGGGAGGCTGCTTTTGTGTTGTGATTCGCCGTGCGAAATTGCAAGAGAATGCTAAGCTTTCTTGCGCCGCGGAATGGTCAGCGACTGCCAGTCATCGCCCTGAATCCATTTCGCTGCATAAATCATTTGGCCGACATGACTGGAATAGTGCGACATCTGGCGTTCAAGGGTCTCGAGGACGGAGTGCGGCTGCTGCCGGATGTAGACCGTGCGCAGCATATCCTCGCCTTTGAGCTCTGACAGCGTCTGCAGGAAGACGTCCCAGCCGCGATTCCAAATCGCGAGCAGTTCTTCTCTGGACTCGATTGTGCCCTCAAACTCGTCATCCCGGTCACGGTCCGGCTTCTCCCCGTCCGTTGTGAGGAAATCCGTCCAGCGGGAAATCATGTTGCCGCTCATATGCTTGACGATGACGGCAATGCTGTTGGATTCCTCGTTCGGAGCCCAATTCAGTTTGATATCGTCTTGAATTTGGGCCATGGCCTTTTCGGCCGATTGCTTGAGCTCCTTGAACTTAGCGGTTGCGATTTGCAGGTAGAGCGTCCCCACATCTTGTACGTTTGTTGGATTGTCCAATCCAATCACCTCCGTAGGATTGATCATGGTGCGCTGAATCGATTGTACAACCAGTATATTCCTGCGGAATTCCCTTCTGCAACCGCAGAAGGGAGAAAGTTCCGGTGTAAGCCGCTGCATTCAGGATTGATCCATCCATCTTTCCATTATGCCTGATCCGGCTTTATTTCAGATGCTGCATGGGGATCAGCCGCTCTTTGCCGCCCATATAAGGGCGCAGCGCTTGAGGGATATATATGCTGCCATCCGCCTGTTGATGATTCTCCAGCAGCGGAATGAGGATGCGCGGCGAAGCAACGGCCGTATTGTTCAATGTATGGCAGTACTGCGCATTTCCGTCTTCGTCCCGGTACCGGATATTCGAACGCCTTGCCTGGAAGTCCAGCAGGTTCGACGACGAATGCGTCTCGCCGTACGCCTCCCGGCTGGGCATCCAAGTCTCGATGTCATACTGCTTGTGTGTTTTCTGCGACATGTCGCCGGTGCACACGGCCATAACCCGGTAGGGGAGCTCGAGCAGCTGCAGGATGGCCTCGGCATGGCCGGTGATTTCCTGCAGAACCGCCTCCGACACAGCCGGGTCGTTCTTGCACAGGACGACCTGCTCGACCTTGGCGAATTGGTGGACGCGGTACAATCCGCGGACGTCCCGGCCCGCCGAGCCGATTTCACGGCGGTAACAGGCCGACATCCCGGCCAGACGGATCGGCTCTGTCACATCGACGAATTCGTCGCTGTAGTACGAAACGAGCGATACCTCCGACGTGCCGACCAGCCACTTGCCCTCGTCAGCCAGCTCGAACGTCTGGTCCTGACCGGTAGGGAAGAAGCCCGTCCGGTTCAAGGCTTCAGGCCGAACCATCACCGGCACATCCATCGGCGTAAATCCATGCGCGGCGAGATAATCCAGCGCGAGCCGCTGCACCGCCAGGTGAAGGTAGAGGCCGGCTCCCTTGAGATAATAGTTGCGCGTGCCGGCGGTCTTGACGCCGCGGGGGATGTCGATCATGTCATGCAGCTCGCCGAGGGTCACGTGATCGCGCAGTTCGTAATCAAACGCCGGCACCGCGCCGACCCTGCGGACCTCCACATTGTCGCCGTCGTCCTTGCCGACGGGCGTATCCTCCGACACAATATTGGGAGCGAGCAGCAGCATTTCCGATACGCGGCGCTCGGCTTCCTGCAGCTCGGCTTCCAAACCACCGAGTCCTTCGTTCAGCTCCTTGACCCGCTCCATGATCGGCCGGGCCGCTTCCTCGCGGCCTTCCTTCATCAGCGGAGCGATGTCCTTGCTCAGCTTGTTGCGCTCCGCCCGCATGCCTTCCGCTTGCAGTAGCAGCTCTCGCCGCTTCGCATCCCAATCCAGCAGCTCCTCCACCTGAAAGGGGATATGTTTGTTTACCGCCGTTTGCTGTACCTGTTCCGCATGGTCGCGGATAAATTGCATCGTTAACATGGTTAATCAAGCTCCTTTGTCCGTAAAAATACAAAAAGCGCCCTCATCCTTTGGGACGAGGAGCGCTCTGCTCGCGGTGCCACCCAACTTGACCGGACTGCCTTGCAGGCAGGAGCCGATCCTCTTGGTTCCGCGGTAACGGACGGAAAGCCGGTCAACTTAGAGAGCAGCGGGAGTCCCGGCTCTGGTCGAAAACGCCTCACAGTTGGATGCTGGTCAAAGGCATAATGGTACGTGTTCAATTCTTTCGGCTAAGTATAGCGTAAACCGGTTTAAGGCGCAATATGCATTTTTCTGCAATCATCCTCTAACCTGACAAGAACACTTTCCCTGCCGGATGCTTATAGTAGTGGGAGCAGAGGAGACTACGGGCGTTGTCGCTACTTTCGGCAAGCCTATCCAAAGGGGTTGTTCAAGCTGGCACAAATCATCACGGTGAACGGGAGTCCGATGGCGGCGTCCCGGCTTACGAGAGTCCTTCGCTACGCAGAGGGCTACCTGACTGCGCGGGGACATGAGGTTCAGCGAATCGATGTGGTCATGCTGCCTGCCGAGGATCTGATCCGGGCGAGACGGGATGCGCCAGAAATCGCCGAGGCCAACCGGATGGTGGAAATTTCGGACGTCGTGATGATCGGCAGTCCGGTCTATCAGGCTTCCTACACGGGGCTTCTCAAAACCTTTCTCGATACGCTGCCGCAGAAAATCTTGGCCGGAAAAATCATTCTTCCGCTGTTGATCGGCGGCAGCCCGGCCCATTTGCTGGCCATGGACTACGCACTGAAGCCGGTTCTATCGGCGCTTGGCGCAAGACACATCCTCGGGGGCGTGTATGCCGTGGATTCGCAGGTAACGAAGCTTCCATCCGGAGATATACGGCTTGAGCCAGAACTTGCAGAAAGGCTTGATAACGCACTCGAGGAGCTTGCCGTGGAGCTCGGACGCCGCAGCGGGATGAGGGGCACAGCCGGACAAGGAGCAGATAGCCCGGAAATCTGTTCGGCCGTGATCGGCAGCCTGGGCGTTCAAATACAGTAGAGGCGATTCGCCTCCATAGCCAGTAACCGGTTCGGGGCAGCTATGAGGGAGGGTAGCATTCAGTCCATCCAGTCAGATCCTGCGAGGCCCCTCCATGCGCAAACGAAGAACATAAATAAAAGAGCCCGCGGGTCTGAGATCCACAGGCTCTTGCTGAATATATAAATGTATATCATGTCAAAGCTTCGCAATTTCTTACAGATCGTCAAACCCGTTGTCGTCGCCGACTTTGCCGTAGTTGCGGGACTTGGCTTCGAAGAAGTCCGTTTTGGTCGCGTTCAAAGCTTCGTCGGAGAACGGACGGATCCAAGGCATGCAGTTGGAGTCCACGCCTTCGTACGCTTTGTCCATGCCCATCAGCTTCAGGCGCTTGTTCGCAATGTATTTGATGTAATCGGACAGCTCGTTCAGGTCGATGCCGCGGTTGTTGCTCAGCGTGTAATGAGCCCAGTTTGTTTCGAGCTCCACCGCGCGGTCGATGGTGCGGTAGACGTAGTCCATGTTTTCCGGCGTATTCAGCTCAGGGAAGTCCTTGAGCAGCTGCTTGAACACTTCGCCGAAGAAGTAGCAGTGCTGGTTCTCGTCGCGCTGAATGTACGAGATCATCTGGCTGGTCGCCATCATCTTCTGGTCACGGGCGAGATTGTAGAAGAAGGCAAAGGTGCTGTAGAAGAAAATACCTTCAAGGATGAGATCGGCCACGAGCGCGCGGAAGAAGGTTTGCGGCGACTGCTCGTCACGGAACTCCTGATAGATCTCGGAGATGAAGCGATTGCGGTCGAGAAGGACCGGATCATGCTTCCAGTATTCGAAAATTTCCTTTTGTTCCTGCTCCGACACGATCGAAGAAAGCACATAGGAGTAGGACTGGTTATGGACAACCTCTTGTTGTCCGATGATGGCCGAGATGGCTTCCAGCGAGGAATCCGTAAAATATCTCTTCACATCGCCGACGAACATGGTCTGCATGGAGTCGAGCACCGCAAGCAGTGAGATATTGATCTTGAAGGTGCGCTGCTCTTCCGCATCCAGAAGCGGAAACTGCTGCGCGTCTTTGGACATCGGAATTTCGTCCGCGATCCAGTGGTTGAGCAAAAGCACTTTGTACAATTTATACATATGAGGCATGCGGATATCGTTCCAGTTGAGGATACCCGAGCATTCGCCTTCGATAATGCGCGTGGATTGGTTGGGCGCTTCGGTATTAAAAATTTTCTGTAATTGCACCGTCCGTCACTCCTTAAGATTTGTAATTGTTAGAAAAGCATCTATATCAACATCTGGGTGATGCAGTGATCGTGTTAGGGTGTTGCCGACTAAAACTGCTGATTTCTATTGCAATCTGTTTGTGGCTCTATCTTCTAATATTTTATTCCTATCAAAAAAACCAGCCGGGGGCTGACCGCATTTTGCAAAGCAAAACAGGGAATGCCCTGGCGCAGTTAAAGTATTGCCCTTAAGCAGTAGAATTCCAGCGTGTCCTAAAGCGAGTTGCAGCGCAAACGAGCCGAGGACGAAAGCGCTCCTAGCACGCAGTAACATCTACGCACAACATCTCCTTTTCACGCCAAAATTTCGGGTGTCCAGAGGGCAGGAGCCCTCGGGGCCCTCCTAAAAGCTTCCCAAAGGGAAGCTACTTCGGAAGCATAAGCTTAGAAGGGAGGGTTTGGGAGGGTTGGGAAAAAGGCCTTTTTCATAAACTTTACGAAGCGCAGGATTCACACTCTTCAATCGTCAGCGCGCGGCTGCGCACGTAATACGTCGATTTGATGCCGGCTCTCCAGGCATGCAAATGCAGCTCGAGGAAGTCGGTCGCGCGGATATCCGGGCGGACGTACAGGTTGAAGCTTTGGCCTTGGTCAACGTGGCGCTGGCGGGCCGCGGCCATTTTGATAGACCAGTTCTGATCGATCATAAAGGCTGTTTTATAGTACCAGATTGTCTTTTCAGACAGGTCTGGAGCCGGATTGGCAATTTTGTAAGTCGTTTTCTCTTCGTAAGAAAGCAGGTCGTAGAGCGGATCAATGCTGGCGGTAGAGCCGGCGATAATCGAAGTGGAGCCGTTAGGCGCGATGGCGAACAGCCATGCGTTGCGGACGCCATTCTCCTGCACTTCCTTCTGAAGCGCCGTCCACTGTTCTGTTGTCACGAATTTGCCTTCGCGCTCGCCGCTTGTGTAGCCGCGGCTGTCGAAGTAAGCGCCATTCTCCCAGTCGGAGCCTTTGAACTTCGGATAGTGGCCTTTTTCCTTGGCCAGCTCCAGGCTGGAACGGATCGTCAGGTAGTTGATCTTTTCGTACAAGTTATCGTTATAGGCAACGGCCTCGTCCGATTCCCAGCGGATGCCCTCAAGTGCCAGCAGATGATGCAGACCGAAGGTGCCGAGACCGACCGCGCGGTATTGGCTGTTCGTGTACTGCGCTTGCAGCACTTCAATGTTGTTGATGTCGATGACGTTGTCCAGCATGCGCACCTGGATCGGAATCAAACGCTCCAGCACGTCAGCTGGTACGGCGCGGGCCAGGTGAATCGAGTTCAGGTTGCACACGACGAAATCGCCGGGAACTTTGGAGATGACGATGCGGGTCTGTCCGTCTTTCGTCACAAGCTCTTCTTTTTCCACCACGGTCGCGGATTGGTTCTGCATAATTTCCGTACAGAGATTGGAGGAGTACACCATGCCATGGGCTCTGTTCGGGTTGGCGCGGTTGACGGTATCGCGGTAGAACATGTACGGCGTACCGGTTTCCAGCTGCGACTTCATCACGCGCTTCATGATGTCGATCGCAGGCACCGTGATACGGGACAGCAGCGGATGCGCAACAGCCTCCGCGTATTTTTCGCGGAATTCGCCTTGACCAACCGTCATATCGTAGAAGTCCTCGAGGCCAAGCGGGTTGCCCTTCTCATCCTTCCAGCCCATCACTTTCTTCACTTCATGCGGGCAGAAGAGATTCCATTCGCTGCGCTGCTCGACGGCTTCCATGAACAAGTCTGGAATACATACGCCGTGAAAGACGTCATGCGCTCTCATGCGCTCGTCGCCGTTGTTCAGCTTCAGGTCGAGGAAGGCCAGGATGTCTTTGTGGAACACGTCCAGATAGACGGCAACCGCGCCTTTGCGCGTACCGAGCTGATCGACGCTGACGGCGGTATTGTTCAGCTGGCGAATCCACGGGATGACGCCGGAGCTGGTATTCTTATGGCCGCGGATGTCGGATCCGCGCGCACGAACCTTGCCAAGGTAGACGCCGATGCCGCCGCCCATTTTGCTCAGACGCGCCACGTCGGTGTTGGAATCGAAAATGCCTTCCAGCGAGTCGTCCACGGTGTCAATAAAGCAGCTGGACAGCTGTCCGGCGACTTTTTTGCCTGCATTGGACATCGTTGGCGTCGCTGCGGTCATATAGATGTTGCTCATTGCCCAGTAAGCTTCTTTGACAAGCTCCATGCGTTTCTCGGCAGGCTCGGTGTGCATCAGGTACATGGCGATGACCATGTAGCGCTCCTGAGGCAGCTCCATGACGCGCCCGTCGAAATCGCGGGCAAGATAGCGGTCGGACAGGGTGAGAAGGCCTATGTAATCAAACAGCAGGTCACGGCTGTGATCAATGCATTTTCCAAGCTCATCAATCTGTTCTTTGGTGTAGCATTCGAGAAGCTCTTCGCGGTAGATGCCTTTGTTCACCAGCTCGGAAATGAGGGGATACAAAGCACCGTAAGGCTCGTTCGCGTAGGCTTTGTAGCGGCGGTTGTATGCTGCTTTTTTATATAAAGAAGTCAAAAGGGAGCGGGCTGCAGCGAACTTCCAGTTCGGCTCCTCCTTCGTTACAAGCTCAAGCGCCGACATCGTAAATGCGCTGCTGATTTCGTCTCCGGTTACTTCCTCCCGGCGCAGTTTGCTGGTTACGCCGCGAAGCAGGCGCTCCTTATCCAGCATTTCCAATCCTTCCAGAACGCGGTCCGCATAGACGGAGAGGCGGATTTCATCAAAAGCCAGCTGACGATTGTTCGGTTTGGTCACGAGCTGAGGCATGTACAGTTCCCCTTTCAAGATAGGTAATATTGGAATAATGAGTAAAATAAACGGTGTGATATAAAATGAACTAATGTCTTTTGCGAGGAAAGGGGTTAGGGCCATACAAAAAGCATTTCCGGCGATCTTACCTAACGAATCGCGAAAATGCTGCATGTTATTCTTATAGGCACCAAAAATGGGCGCAGAAGAATGTATCTACACCCCATATGTAGATATGTTCATGGCAACACGTTCCCTATTCCTCGTAGGTGATGTGTATAGGAACAGGCAGGTCTCCTGACTCCCGGAACGTCCGTCGGCACCTTCCCGCGAAGCGACTTTGCCCACAGTGGTTTCTGCCGATTTTTGCCGAAGAGAAGCTCTCCCGGCTGTCCGGTTACAGTGGCGGGACCGTGACGGAATTGCACCGTGCTTCCCTGTTAGGAACCGTAGGCCCGATCGAGCGCGGTTCACCTGTTTCCACTATATTTGGTTGTTGTATCCTAATTTAACCCAATATATTGTGTTTGTAAACACAAAATTCGAAAAAGACAAGCAAGATGAATTATATCAGAGAAGTACCGGATTTGCTACTAAGAGGCTGAAGGAATGACTCGGAAAATGTCCGAAAATGCCCCTTTTGGGCCGTAAAAGCACATATGGCGCGATTAAAAAAAATTTGCGGGGGCGGCTGCCGGCTCTTTGCTATCTTTTCCGGAGTTGGATACAATAAGGGGAGACGGCGGAACGAACAAATAGCATGTCTAGATATAGAGGAGGGGTAACTTTGGCGATAGCAGAAGTAACCGTCATTCCGATCGGAACGGCGACCACGAGCTTAAGCGCGTATGTGGCGGATATGCAGCGGGTGCTGGCGACCCAGCAGGGCGTAAGTTATCAGTTAACGTCGATGAGCACGATCATAGAGGGGCCGCTTGAGGACGTATGGAAGGCGATTGCGGCGCTGCACGAGGCACCATTCATGTCGGGGGCACAGCGGGTATCCACTTCCGTCAAAATCGACGACAGACGCGACCAGGCAGCTTCCAGCGAGCAGAAGCTCCAATCTGTGCGCTCTAAATTGCAATAAATACCAATTGATCGAATGGGTATTGCATTTTGAAATGAAAGATGTATAATAGTTTTTGTTTCGTTGCAGTATTGATATGAAAGACCTGTTTAAGCTGGTGTAGCTCAGGGGTAGAGCAACGCACTCGTAATGCGTAGGCCGGGGGTTCAATTCCCTTCACCAGCATCCTTTAAAAGCCTTACAGGGCGCGGTATTCCGGATTTTCGGTGCCGCGTCTTTTCTATTTGATGAGCTGTACTTCTAACATTCTTCTAACCTTTAGTTGAGTAAAGTGGAATATTGGGCATTCTTAGGCGGGAGTACCATTAAAGTGAGGTTGCAAAAAACCATTCTATATTGTAAAATGGTTGCAAATGCATAAAGGGGTGGGGTTTTGATGGAAATTATAATTAATCCAGAGCCAAGGCAACTTATTGATACATACTTACCTGCTTCAGTAAGAGCGCGAATGTCCCAAGCAATAATGGATGCATATAAATGGTCAGATCTCTTGTTAAATAACACTGCAATATTTAAAAGCCTGAGAGGCAAGAAACGATTGCTTCCTGAAATAAAGAATGTCGCTGTCGAGTTTTTTATGATTCAAGCAGTGAAAAATGGGGAACTTCCGTTAAGTTATCGAATCAAATTTAATTCCAACCGTTCTCATCCGTTTCTTGAATTATACAATGCTGATCTTCTTTTACACTTTAATCAAGTTAAGTCAAAGGACCAATGCGCTCGCAAAGCGTTTTGTCGAGATAGACTTATCAAGCCAATTCAAAGCTATATTGATGTTGACAATACCTCTGAGGCCAGTATTTCGTATGATTCCCAGAAATATTTTCAGATGAATCATGGATATCAATCGAGTAACCCGAATTTTATTAATCTTGGAATTCCTAATACTTCAGGTATTTTTGAAGCATCTGTCCAGTTGCTCGAAGAATATCGAGTAATTGAAGGCTTCTACCCCAAATCCCAAATAGAGACTATCGACGATTTTACTTTTGAAGAATTTCAGCGTTATGCTGAGGGAGAGGAAGCTAATGATTCAAGAAAGACTTCATAGTGCGTTCAACGGCAGGAAAATTGAAGAAGCAAGAAAAATAAGAAATATGACTCTTGAGGAGGTAGCTTTACTTGCTCAAGTGAGCCATCAATCAATTTCAAAGTATGAAAAAAACAGGGCAACTCCGAGTATTGAGATGCTGCATAAACTGGCTGATATACTACGATTTGAACCTTCCTTTTTCTATACAACTGAAATAAAGGAAGAAGTATATAATAAAGCGTTCATTTATAGAAGTAAAGCAAGTGTTGCAAAGAAATATAAAGATCAGACTGAAAGTCAAATTGGCCTTATCGATTTAGTTGTTAAAAACATAAAATCAAAAGTGAAGATGCCTTCTTTCGACAATAGTTTGTTAAAGGAGGTAGATCCGTTCACTTTTTCCCCTACACCAGATGGTGAGGTTGAAGATATAGCAAAGAGTATTCGGACAAGATTCGGTTTGTCCGACGGGCCTATTAGCAATTTAACCGCCTTATGCGAAAAGATGGGTGTATACATTGTATATTTAAATTTAAATCATCAAGGAATTGATGCATGTTCTGTACTTATTGACGACACTCCATACATTATTCTTAATAAAGATATTACTTCGGCAGTTCGTCTTAGATTTAACATAGCTCATGAGCTGGGTCATTTAATACTTCACTCTAAATACTCTAAAAAGACGTTGAGCAAGAAAGAAAACAGTAAAATAATGGAGTATGAGGCCAATAGACTTGGAACTGCAATATTGCTTCCTGAAAGTGGTTTAACCAAGGACTTGTCTTCTCTTGGCCTAGATTATCTCCTCCTGCTAAAAAAGCATTGGTTAGTATCTGTTCAAGCTATTATTTATAGAGCGGAACAACTTGAGCTTTTTACGCAAGAATATGCACTTTATTTGAGGCAGCAAATTAGTAGGAAAAAGTGGAGATATAAAGAGCCATTTGATGATGAGATTGTTCCAGAAACGCCAAAATTATTGGCTCATGCTCTTAAGTATCTGTCGGAAAAGATGGATACATCATTATCACAAATATCTTTTCAGACTGGTGTTAGGGAGCAAGAATTGTTAGATGTCTTTGTTTATGATAAAACAATCCAAAGTTCTTTTACTGAAAACAAAAATATATTTAGAATAAAATAAAAATGTAACGTTGTATTTTTTTTGCTTCATATAAAATCCTTATAGGGCGCGGCATTCCGGATTAGCGGGACCGCGTCCTTTTTGTTTGATTGCCCTGGTTTTTCTGCATTCGCTCAATTAAAGTGTTTTATGGGGTGGGATTTCGTTTCCCGGTAATCGAATCGCCAATGTTTTTCAATACCGATTCCTGAAGGTTAGGGAGGACATGGGAATAAGTGTCGAGGGTGACATTGATTGAGCTATGTCCTAGACGTTCCTGAACGATCTTGGGATGAATCCCTGCCTTTAGCAGCAGCGTCGCATGAGTATGCCGAAGATCATGGAATCGAATTTTCGGGAAATCTGAATGATCTTTTACGATTGCTTCCATAATACGATAAAAATGACGCATCAGATTACGCGGGCCAAGTGGGGTGCCGACACTGGTCTGAATAACAAGACCCGAATCGTTATATAAGGGATTGGTTTCTCGTTCCCGATCCTGATGCCTAAAGTGTGACACCAGGAGTTTGACTGTGTCCACAAATAGCGCGATAGAGCGCACGCTGCTGTCGTTCTTCGTATCATCAAAGTCATGTCCGACTTCGGCCAATGTGTAGGCCTGGCGAACGGATGCTGTTTTGGTTTGCAGATCGACGTCAACTCTTCTTAAAGCCAGGATCTCGCTCTGTCGCATGCCTGTCGATGCTGCAAGTTCGAAGGCCATGTAATATTGATCCTTTGATGCAGCGTCAAGGAATACCCTGAGCTGATCTTCATTCCATACTTCGAATTTTTTCTTCTTCCCTTGGGGAAGATCAACATATTGGGCTACGTTCTGAGAAATCATTCCCCAGATAACGGCACGGTTAAGAGCATCAAGAATAAGGACATGCGCTTTTTTTATTGATCCCACGGACAGTTTGTCGATCAAAGTCTTATGATACAAATCATGAAGGTGTTGGGGCTTTAATTTGGTGACCTGTACGTTTCCCAGGTTGGGGATAATATGTGAATTAACCAGCCATTCATAGGACTTCCACGTTCCGTGCTTGACGGAGGTTTTCTTGTCTTCGAGCCAAGATTTCATGATTTCACCGAATGTCTTTTTAGAGGGTTCGACAAAGGTCCCTTTCATAAAGTCCGATAGTACACTTGGCAGCGCCTTTTCTGCGTCTCTCTTTCTGTCGTAACCCGATAACCATTTCTGCTTTCTCTTTCCTGTGACTTCATCTCGGTCAAGATCAATGACAATGTAGTACTTGTTGCCCTTCTTAGCGATGTGGCCTCTCATTAATATCCCCTCCTTAAAAGTATCTCCCTAGATAAACAACTTTTTCGATATCCTTCATGTGCAAGACGTATTGCTGATTCCTGCCATATTTAATATTTAAAACCGCAAAATTCACGCCGATCATACCATCCTTATAGATCAAGTCCTGGGCAAAGAGGCGTGTGCACCGATTATAGTAAGGCAAATCCTCCAGCTCTAAACGGTCGAAGGGACCATCCACGGAGAACAAGTAATCAACTGCTGAGTCCACAGCTTTCTCATCTGCTTCTATGACCAATTGTGACGGGCCGCTAACATCTGCTGATGAATCATAAAAAGCATATACGGTAGTGCCTACGGCCGGCTCTTGGTCCTTTGTCTCAATCGTTGTACAGCATTGAGAAGCTACAGCATCAAACTGCCATTGAAGTATGCGACGCTCAATTTGAGCTAATCGTTTGGCGGCAAATTGTAAGGTTACGTTGAAGTTATAAGCTATGTATTCTATTGCCTTTTGCCTATTATCTGGGATTGGCATGCTGCTAACCATGAAAAAAGGAATAGCAGCATAAAACACGAAATTCAAGGCTTCATATTCCTGCGCCTGTGTAAATAAATCGGGCAGGATCATCTGATTCCCAACATGCCGGAGCAAATGGCAGAGTTCATGGAGGAAATCCATTCGCTGATCCTCCGGTGTAAGCCTTTCATCTATAAACATGCTTCGCATACCTGTCCTGGACTCTATCGCACGGCTCTTGGCTTCTACATAATGCACCCAAACGTTTAGACGATTTGATAACTCTGTAATGGTGATTTGTTGTGGCTCAATAATCCCGGTTGTATTGTATAAATGCTCTACGAATTGTTCCAGTTCAGTCCTGCGATAATGTTCATACATGGTGAATTCCTCCAGAGTAAGAATGTATGTTCTGTTTTTCGGATAAAAAGAAAAGCCATTACTGGCTTGATTGTTTACTCACCTTGACGATCTTCTGGCTTACGGCCCTTTTCTTTTTCTTGTAAGATCTTGAAAATCAGTCGCATTTCCTCCCGGCGTTCGGCCGGAGCCTTAAGATAATCCTTGAAAAAAATTCCGTGTTCTGGATCATTAATAAATTCTTCAAACTCAGCTTGTTCTTTAGATGAGTCTGATATGTCTGGGTGTGCCTCATTAGTTCGACCGAGTAAATAGTCAGTCGTCGTGTTTAGCGCATTAGCTATCAGAACTAGGGCTTCACTGGGTGGGGTGCTGTGACCGTTCTCATAGTTACTGATCGTCCCTTTTGTTGAATTGATTTTATTACCTAGGTCTTCCTGGGTTAGTCCTTTATTCTTTCTTAATCTAATAAGTCTATCGGGACGAAACAATGCTATTCCCCCTAATCCAAAAGTACAAACTAATTGTACATCAAAAAGAGAAATATAAAACAAAAGTACAAGATAATTATTATTTATTGTTGACTACAAGAATCTTATACTCTATAATCAGGCTATAAGTACAAGAAACTTATACAATAAAAGAAGGTGATGAGCTTGAAAAAGAATCTGGATTTGGCAGGCGCGCGTAAAGATAAAGGCTTAACTCAAGAAGAGTTAGCTGTATTACTAGGCTACTCGAAAGCAACAGTTAGTAATTGGGAGAATGGATATTCAAGTCCTTCTCTTAGCGACGCATTTAAGATATCAAGAATCTTGAACAAAGATATAAATAAACTTTTTTCGGGTCTGTATGTACAAGATTCTTATACTAATAGCGTTAAAGAGAGTGTATAAGAATATCTCGATTAGTTTTCTAAGGGAGGTAATAAACGTGGTGGATAAACCAGTCTTTTCAGAAACGGATGTTATAACCATTCCTGAGTTAGCCAAACGTTTGAAAATTGATAAACAGAAGGCATATGACATTGTCAATGAACGGGGTTGTCCTCTATATGATCTTGGTGGTGAAAGACAGAAACGTCTGATCTGGGGCGACTTTCTGGATTGGTTCCGCCAAAGATACAGGGTTGCATCTGGCAACTAAAAAAGAAGACAGCCGCCAGAGCGGTACCAGCTGCAGGCGGCGGAGGGGAATAAGGGGATTTGTTTTGCTCAAATAAATCATAACTGAATATTGCGCCACAAATCTATGAGGTTTATGAGCCAAATTGTCCACTTTGCTCCCTGAATTGTGATGATACCAGGAGAGGTGGAATTGGAATGTCAATCGGAGATGTTTTACACGATTACCGAAAGCAGGCAGGCATGACCCAAGAGGAGTTTGCTGATCGAGTCCTCATTGACCGTTCGTCCGTGGCGAAAGTCGAAAACGGAAAACGGCAAGCACCCAACAGCTTGATACGTCAGGCGGTCAGTACATTCGACGAGCCGCGTCTTTACTTAGCAGCACAGGAAGAAATCACTGGCGGCGCTAGTGTTCCATGGCTGGATAATGCCGATCTGCACAGGGCAGCAACACATCTTAAATCCATGGAAGAAGCAGAGGAGGCATTGGCTGCAATGAAGACGGCTCCCATAATGAAGCGTCCCGATCAATTAACGACAGCTGATCGGGCGGCCATAAGGTCAGCGATCTTTGAATGTGTGGAAGCTATCACAGCATTAACCCATAACGTTGCAGTTCTCTGTAAAGATTACGCATTTAGCTATGTCGGTATCTGGAAAGAGCATCGAGCTGAACTGAAATCCAAAAAATATTTGAATTGAGGTGTGCGGAGTGATGCAGGAACGTTTAGCGGTGGATGCCTTACAGGCAGGCCGGGACGCAGTACATAACCTGAAGTGGATCAGAAAGCATCCTGAAGTGATGCTACCCGATAAGTTTGAAGAAGCAGAGGCTTATCTGTGCGGAATGATATCTTTTGCAAAAGTAGAAATGCAAAACGCCCGGCGGGCGGGCCGAGCGCTTTGGTTGAAAACTAGTATAAACATTCTCTTGGCGCTTACTTTATTCCACAATCGGCAGAAAAGCAAGACAGTATGACAAGGCCTGTCGGCCCTGTCTCCCGGCATCGGACAGTATTCTAACCATTCTCCTGTTCGGCGTCGAGAGATGCGGCTGACCGCATCACATTTAGAAAGGAGGGGTTTGCGTGAAGAGAGATGTATTTGCGCAGCGTGATATGATGCGCCGCAGATTGCGGAAAAGGCTCTGTCATTTATATTCCAGGTTGCTTGATGGTGATACGGATACACCGGCAATAATCGATGAAGTCAAATCGCTAAAGATCAAACTGTTGAAGTGCGATCCGGCTGAGGTCAAAGAGTCATTCGAACCGGATATACAAAAAAAGAGACCACGCCTGCCAGCGTGATCGGTTTTGAAAATATCTCATTTCTTATAATACCACAAAAAATGCAGGTGGTGATAAACACATGGCATGGATTGAAAGCCACCAAGAACTAGCAAGGCATCCCAAGACAAAACGTTTAGCCAGGCTGCTGGGAGTATCACTCCCGACTGCTATCGGTCATTTGCATTTGTTTTGGTGGTGGGCAATGGATTACTCCCAAGATGGCGACTTATCCAAGTATGATTCCGCCGACATTGAAGATGCATGCGAATGGGACGGTGTTCCCGGAAAACTGTATTCCGCGCTGAGGGACTCTAAATTCGTTGACCACGACGATATTATTCATGACTGGTACGACTATGCGGGACGTCTCGTGGAAAAGCGTGAGCAAAATAAGGAAAGGAAGAGACGGTCACGCGCCAAAAAGGTGGAAGACTCCGACGGTCACGCCAATGTCACGCGTGACGACATTGTGACGGATTCGAGTGTCACGGGGCTACCCAACACAACACAACCTAACCATACCGAACCCAACCATACCGAACAGAACATAACCAAAACCGAACCTAGTGACAGCGGTGCGGTCGTTGTCGAATTGAATCCGTACCGGATGTTTCAAAGTGAAGGCTTCGGCACAATCAGCCCAGTAATTGCAGACCAGCTTAATGATTTGGTTGGAACATACGGAGAGCGTTGGGTATGTGAAGCTTTGAAGAAGGCGGTTGTAGCTGGTAAACGGAAAATTAGCTACGTAGTCGGCATTCTTAAAAACTGGCAATCGGAAGGTGTTGACGATCCTTGGACGAAAGAGCCGCAGAAAAAGGGGCTGACAACACGAGGAAATCAAAAACCTGTAATTCCCATTGCTACTGATTCTGAGCCGCCGAATGACGTATCTGACGAAGAATATCACAAAATGCTTCAAGAGGCACAGAAAATGCAGGAAAGCAAAGGTGGGCGATCCCAGCATGCGAAAGCTTTGGCTTAACAAGGTACAGGCCCAGGATAGTGGTAAGCCCTGCTTAATCCCCTTTCAGGCCGAGATCGATGGGGAATTGGTATGGGATGGCAAGTGGACAAGACCTGCTCCCGTGGCAGACATTCTCCTCCCATACACTCGATGCAAAGAGGTCGGATGTCCTGTGCAATACCGTGAGAGCCCTGCAGCTTACGTATACAACGCAGCTGAAAAAAGTCAATTTCGGTATATGCCCTATTGGGCGCGGTTTACCGAGGATATAGACCATAGCAAAATTACAGCCGATGAAGCCAGGATATTGAGCTTTTGCCGTGGCGATGGCGTGAGAAGCTTTGAGAAGTCGAGCTGATTGAGAATGGAGGTTTATATGATGGGGAATAGATGGACCGTCTTCGAATTTTTGAAGTCCCGGACTTTGGAGACCGGACATATTCCTACTCGGCAGGAGCTCGACTCCGAATTTGCTGATATGGATCAGGAAGAGGTTGAGGGCGGTATTCAAGAGTTTGGGAGTCGTATTGGGAAATGGTGCCGCCAAGAGTCAGCGGCCTTGCAATCATAAAATTATAAGGGGTGAAACGGATGCAAGAGGCAATCACTAAGCTGCAAACTGAAATTGAAAAAAACAAGACGAACCCATACATCAAGGTGATAGGGGAGTTCCTAATCAATCATATTCAAGCTAATCCGACCAGTGTCGAAAGGATTCTTGACACTGATAAAACGATAGCAAAGAGTTTGGAAGCTATGAAAAAGGTAGCCCAAAAAAAGCAGGTTAATGGCATGGCGATGTTGACCGATGCAGAAGGATTTGCGATTGTTCTGAAATATTTCGGAGTTGATGAGTCAAAGATTGCTTTGTACGACAGTCCAGGACAGCCAGATGCTCTAGCAACTCCTAGCTTTGACGTAAAACTCGATGATTTTTTGTGAGGTGATTAAGATGGATCGCGAAGAGTTTTCCAAACATTTCTCTACTAAGATCAGCAAGTCTATTGTTCGATTTGTGAATGAAACTGTTCTTAAATCTAGTAGGTATCTCTTTGTTAAGACGGCGGCAGGGGTACAATTCGCATACTGCACATACTGCAAAAAGCAGCACAGAACAGTAGAACGATTAAAGCATAAGCAGGTGACAACGGCGAAATGCCCGCACTGTAAATCTGATTGTAAAGTTCGTGGAGCCGGAATCAGCAGAAAATACATGGTGGATTATGGAGTGTTTGTCTGGTACGAAAAATCAAAAGTGAATCCGAATGCTATAACCGCAAGATTCATATCGGTAATCCGTGATTATAGTGGCGATTTTAAGAATGTCGAAACCAAATTTCATTGTAGCTCTGAATACTTATTTGAGCCAGGCGGCGCCTATTATGCCAATAGTTGGAGTGGAGAGCTGAAACCTGTGACAAGTTCGGCTTTCGATCGATATTATAGCTCCTATAAGCATTGGGAGAGATTTAGATCCGATTCAAATATTCGCCGTGCAGTAAAAGGAACTCCGTTTCAATATTCAACCTGGGAACAATATACGAAATATAAAAATGTGAATTATGTATCAGATATGGTTGAATTTTTTGACTTAGCGGCTCGTTACCCATGCGTAGAGTATCTGACCAAGTCAGGAATGCATGAAATGGTATGGGCGAAATTATACAAAAACAAAACTTATGGAGCTGTTAACTGGAAGGGGAAAACTTTGCCTCAAGTGCTTCGGCTTACCAAACAAGAGATAAAAGAGGCTAAATGTTCGGGACTAATATATAAACCTCTTCATCTGCGTTATTTCCAGAAAGCCAAAAAGAAAGGTCTTCCAATCAATATAACGGAAGCTCACATTCTAGCAGATATTGAAGATACCGGTTATCAGGACTTTTACAAGATCGCATTGACCTTTGGTCCTGAAGAAAAGATCATCAAATACCTGCTGAAACAAATGAAAAAAGGTCATTACACCAAGGCCACTAGAGTTTTAACAGATTGGCGCGACTATCGTGGTCAATGTGCTGAACTTGGAATCAGTATAAAAGAAGAACATAACCTGTTCCCGAACGATTTGCATGAAGCACACTTAAAGCTTACACGTCGGATAAAAATTAAAAAGGACAAATCACTGAATGAAAAAATAGAACGGCGTTTACCCGAACTAGATAAGTTCAGATTTGAATGGAATGGATATTTGATAAGACCGGCTCGTTCTTCAATTGAGTTGTTTGAAGAAGGTAAGAACTTAAGTCATTGTGTCGGTGGATACTCTAAACGGTATGCCGAAGGAAAAGTTGATCTATTCGTAATTCGAAAGTTGAATGAACCGGATACATCATTCTATACGTTGGAGGTAAGCGGTGGGAAGGTCGTTCAATGTCTCGGGTTTGAGAACTGTGATATGACACCGGAGATAGAAAAGCTGGTAAATGTGTTCACTGTTCGAAAGTTAATGCCTAAGAAGACAAAAGTGAAAGTAGGGATAGCTGTATGACAACACAATTATCCACCCGAACAGCTGATGTTATAGCGATTGAAATTAATGCAATCAAGGACCAAACGAAGACACTGATCCTTAACAACAGTATCGAGATTGGCCGCCGACTCGTCGAAGCCAAATCAATGCTTCCTCACGGTGAATGGGGGAAATGGCTCCAGGAATCTGTAGACTATTCTCAAAGTACGGCTAACAACCTAATGAAAATATTTGACCAATACGGATCGAACCAGATTTCATTGTTCGGGGCAGAGGCAGATTCCCAATCGCTTGGCAGTTTGTCCTATACACAAGCCGTGGCGCTTCTGGGAGTGCCAGCGGAAGAACGCGAACAATTCGTTAAGGAGAATAACGTGGAAGACCTATCCACTCGCGAGCTTCAGAAGTTGATTAAGGATAAGCAAAAACTTGAAAAAGAGTTGAAGGAAGCGAACGAGAAGGTGGAGCGAGAAAAATTAGAGAGAGAAAAAACAGAGTCGAGTCTTGCTGAGATGCAGCAACAAAATGCAATGAATTACGAGCTGGCCGAACGGTATAAGGCCGAAATGGAAGCAGCAACCGCATCTGGAAATGATGAACGGGCTGCCGAACTCCAGGAGGAATTAAACAAAGCGCAGGCTGATTTGGTTGACTCGGCCAAAAAATTGAAGGAATTGGAGAAGCAGCTAAAGTCAAAACCAATCGATATACCAGCCAAGGAAATTATTGAAAAGGTACCAGAAGAGATTGAGAAAGAACTGACTCAGCTGCGTGAGAAGGTAAAGCGTAGTGACAATGAGGCTTTGGCAAAGTTTTCGGTATATTTCGAGGCTGTCACAAGTAACTTTGGCAATCTCCTATCCGTCCTGCATGAGATCAAAACTAATGTACCGGAGGAGCACGAGAAGTATCGTAAGGCTGCGGCTGGATTGCTTGAACGAATGGGAGAAAGAGTCAAATGAACCCCTTGGCAGTGCAAATGATTGAAAGTGCGCTTGGTCCGCTGATCCGATCCGGTTGCCGAATCGAGCGCCTAAACCTTGTCGTTTGTCCACGAGCCGAGATTGCAACGCATCAAGCAATAAGAACCAGGTACGGCCAGGTTCGCATCAAGCCAGATGAATACGTAAGGAAAGGGTTGTCTTACCTGATCGAAGATCCTGGGCGAAAGGGTAGAGGATTCGCGTGGGTGTATGGATATAAGGCGCAGTAGACATAAACTGTGCAGTTGAAAGGTGGCGCGCAAGTGACCAAGCGAGAAAGAATTGCTCGCATTTCATGTGCTGTACAAACAGCGAGATCGTTGGAACAGAAACAGGAGCATATTGTTGAATTGCTCACTGAGTTAGCAGAAGGCACACGGTACGAAGGTGATGTTAAAGAAGCGCTGGACGCTTTGGAAAGACATAAGGAAGCCGTAAGGAGTGGTCGGAACTGGTAATGCACATTACGAACGGAATAAGCCGTAAATAAAAAGAATCCGCCGCAGTTGATTGGTCGTCGCGGCGGCGGATTAAGGCAATATATTCCTTTCATTATTATACCAAATAATGAGGGGAATGAGGGGAATGCTGTTGGCAGCAGAAAGAACGGAAGAGCAAGGGGAACTCTGGCCGTCGATAACCGAAATTGACAAGTTGAAAACGCGTAAATTGCTCGAAGAATATATGAAGAACAAGCAGATGGTAATGGCATTTTCCCAAAAGGCTAATCTGCCAGATCAAATGAGGAAGGTCTACGAAACAAAGAAGGAAGAGATCGAGAATATCGAGCTGGCCTTCAATTTGATTCAAGATACAGAAGTAAAACGAATCGTGGAGCACAGGTTCTTTAAATTAAGACGTTACAAGGATACGGTAATCTTTTATAGAGGCAGCATGAGCGAAAGCACTGTAGATCGTTACATTGATAAGGGAATCTCGGCGGTGGCCGATAGTCTTAAATTGTGGGGAATCCTCTGAAAAAAACTGAGGGTAATCCGACGGTACCATGACGGCGTTCTGACGGCGGTACGGGGATACAGTAGGTACAGGTAATCATTACCTGGGTACATGCCTACTTGCCCCTTATCGCTGTAGGCGCTCGGCCATGCTGTGGGTCATATCATGTGACCTTAGACGTTGATCGTCAAGGGCGTGGACTGTGGGGAGGCGGTTAAGAGCACCGCAAATTTTATTATGGCCTTCATGGTTTGGACAGGTTCGAATCCTGTTAAGGCCTGTGGAAGTTTTCTTCATAACCTATTTGTCGCCATCTGGGAAACCGGGTGGCCTTTTTTATGGAATGAGGTGTGAAATGAAGCAGAACAAACCAATGGTGAGGCAGCCTCTTCAATGCAGGGGATGTGTTTGGGGTAAGTGGGAGGCGTCCGCTCAGTTTTGCTTAAAGCCAGGGGACTTATGCGAGAAGGGTTCCATGCCTAAAGTCGGTGATAAGAAATGAACACGGTTCAGCCGATTCGTGATATGGAGATCCTTCAGGACATTATGGATTATCTGGAGGGGACCAATTACCGAAACTTTATCATGTTCCTCATCGGCATAGATACAGGGTTGCGAATAAGCGATATTCTTAGATTGAGAGTCAGAGACGTAACCGGCACACACATTTCAATCCGCGAGAAAAAAACGGGCAAGCAGAAACGAATACTGATAACCTCTGAGCTGAAGAAGAAGCTCGCCCAATACATTGCCGGGAAGCCGCCCAATGAATTCCTGATTAAGAGTAGAGAAGGTACAAACCGTCCGATTACTAGGGAAATGGCATACAAGATCGTCCGATCTATAGGGGAAGAGTTTGGATTGTCGGAAATCGCATGCCATAGTCTGAGAAAGACTTTCGGCTATATTTTCTATAATCAGACTACCGCTAAAGATATAGCGCTGCTGATGATCTACTTCAATCACTCTTCACCTCAAGAAACACTACGATATATCGGCATGGCTCAAGATACCATGGACATGGCTTTAAAAAAGCATCGAAGATAGCCAGTTACTCATATCTGGCATATGTTAAATTCAAATCGAGCAGACAAGAGAAGCCCAGGCTATGCGTGGGTTTTTAAGCATGATCTGAGTTTAACAAAACCTGTAATATGAGTAATTCATTCTGCCATAAATTGGACAATCAAAAGGGTGGGATCGGGTGAGTTTGCGTCCGAATAAACCGTGCAAGAAGCCTGGATGCGGAGAGTTAACGAGGGAAGGTTACTGCTCCATGCATGCGCCTCTAGCAAGAGGGTATGACCGTAATCGAGGTTCGTCCGCAAAGCGTGGGTACGGGCGATTATGGAGGCGTGAGCGTGCAGCTTTCCTTATGGAGAACCCGTTATGTGTGGAGTGTTACAAGAACGATCGGGTGACTGCTTCGTCAGTAGTGGATCACATCATACCGCATAAAGGAGATCAAAAACTATTCTGGGACCGCGGCAATTGGCAAGCATTGTGTAAGCAGTGTCATGACTCCAAGACAGCACGGGAAGATGGAGGGTTTGGGAATTAAAAAAGCCACCATAACGGCGGCTTTATAGCAAAAATTTGGTCTGCATGATGCTATCAGAAATGTCATTCCAGTAATTTCTTTCACAGTAGCAAGACCCGCACTTTCGAGTTGACACAGTTACATGGCTATAGTCGTATCCGCTATTCATAAGTGCTGTTCTTATTGCTAACTTTGCATGTCTTCCATAATTCTTGCCATTTCGAATGTATTTCGGATTATCGATGATTATTTCCTCAAGATATGGATCAAAAGGGAGGATATCCATCGTATCTCTCAGAGTAATCATTTCTCGATAGTTTCCGAGGGAATACGACTCATCGAACTCATCAAAACTGGAAAAATACTTGTCTTCGTCGTCAAAGTGGGATTTCCAGTATATCGGGTTATCTCTTGTTACCCATACAGGCGGAAGATTACTGTCTTTAAGTAATTCGAGACTAAGCTTAAAGAGTACTGGTCCATAGTGATTCTGACGTCCAAAGCGCTCATGTAGATCAACGCTATCCACAAATATATCGTTCCATACATTAAATCGCTTATCGTCATCATCAGAAGATTGAGGGGTTTGGACAAGTCCCCTGGCTTCTACAGCACCTCTCGATAGCAAACCGCCTTCTTGAATAAAAGTACAAGAAGTAACTACTGTATTGGCGTGATAAAGGTGTGTAATCCCTTTTTTGCTAAGGGATTCGTAAAAATCGTGGTTATCTAGTTCCATGGTACACCTCCTTTCATAGTAAATTTTACCTATAATATTTTAATACAATTATGGCCCCCCGGTCACTTAAAAAATTTACAAGAACTGGAGTAGACCGCGGCCCCCTCAAATGCAAAAAAAAGTCCCCGTGGCGAAAATGGGGAAAGGAGGTTTGAGAATTGGCAAACCCAGTCATTGATTTCAATCATATGCGAGTCGGAAAAAAAGGCGGCGGGAAAAACTGGACCAAAAAAGAAGTTGAAGCTCGGGAGGAAGCATCCAAAAAATTCGAGCGAAAGAAAAAGCTCAAACTTCGAATTCCCGAATGGCTGGATGATCCCGCCCGAAAGATTTGGAGAAAGACGGTCAAGGACATGGAAGAGTTCGGCGTGCTCGACAAAGTGGATGAGGATGTACTTGGGATTTATTGTGACGCAGTATCGAAGGTACAGGAGGCGAACCGGCTTATTGATGAACATGGTTACACGGAAACCAACAAGTCCGGTGTAAAAGTACCTAATGCTTACGTTCAAATGTCACAGCGCTACGCCAACATTGCTCTGGCGTATTCGAACAAGCTTGGCCTGAATGCGGAATCTCGGGCCCGCCTTGCAAAGCGTCAGGCAGACACAGACCCGGATCCAGATGCAGAACTCTTTGATTAATTGGGAAGACCTTCATCCAACGAATCAATACGCTGCTGAAATTGTGCTCGGCATCCGGCCTAGCTGCGAGTTGGAACGTTTAGCCTGCCAGCGTCACCTGGATGACCTGAAACGTCAAGCAACGCCGGATTTTCCGTATGTTTTCGATGAAAGTCGGGCTGATCGGGTGTTTGAATGGTTTGAACGCTGCTGTCGTCACGTTCGCGGTGTGTTCAGTGGACAAATGATCGAGCTCCTGCCCTTTCAAAAATTTGATATGGGCGTTGTCTACGGTTGGGTCCACATGGATACGGGACAGCGCAGATTCCGAAAAGCGTTCCATCTTCGAGCCCGAGGCAATGTAAAATCGACGGAAATGAGTGGACTGGCCCTGTATGGGATGTGCGCGGATTGTATTTATCCTCCAGGTCAACCCGAGTTGAGAAAATATGAGCATAGCCCGGAAGTGGATTGTGCGGCGGTCGATAAAGGGCAGGCCAAGCGCGTGTGGGGCGATGCTCGGGAAATGGGCATGAACAGTCCGGCGATATCGAAACGGCTTCGTATTCGCCGCGGATACATTGAACACGCTTCACGCGGTGGCTTGCTTAAACCGTTGAGCAAGGACACCAAGAATAAAGACTCAGGCGCTCCTTGCTTGGTTGTCATCGATGAATACCACGCCCACCCGACATCCGAAATCCTGGACGTATCCTATTCAGGTTTCGGGAAGCGGCTACAGTCGCTTATGCAAATTATCAGCACGGCGGGCAAGGATGCTGAGAATAGTCCATGTAAAAAAGAATACGATTTTTTATGCAAAATGCTACGAGGCGAAGTGCCTATGCAGGAAAGCTACTTCGCGATGATTCGAGAATTGGATCCGGGCGACGATCCTCATAACCCACAAACATGGGGAAAGCCTAATCCCGTCCTGCAGGAAGACAATGAATACGCTCAGGAACTACGCCGTCAGATTCAAGCAGAACACGATGAAGCTTTTGGAGCCGGTAACCCTGATAAAATTCGTGAATGGCTCACTAAACGAGTGAACCAATGGCAAAAGGATAGCGAAAACAAGTACATGTCCACGAATCATATGAACAAATGGAAGTCCCTTGCGATGCCGCGAGCGGACTTTTTTGAATTGGTCAAAGGTTACGAGACGTGGAGCGGGTTGGATTTATCTAAAACCACGGATTTAACGGCCGTTGGTTACGTCTTCCGACTGCCGGAGGGTCGCTTTGCGGTAACTGCTCATGGGTTCATGCCAGCTGAGCGAGCGAAACAACACGAACACAGTGACCGGGTGCCTTATCGCCATTGGGCAGATGAAGGATGGTGCACGCTGACTCCTGGTGAAGTTGTGGACTACAGCTTTATCCAATCCTACATGGAGAAAATGGAGCGGGAACATCAATGGTTCGTACAGGAGGTCTGTTACGATCCCTATAATGCTACCCATTTCACTCAGCAGCTGGAACAGCAGGGCTATGAACGAGTGGAAATCCGTCAAGGCGTGCAGACACTTTCCGAGCCGACAAAGTTTTTCCGTGAGCTTCTCCTGAAAGGTCTTGTCGTTCATGATGGAAGCCCACTTCTAACATGGTGCTTATCCAATGCCGTTGAGATTATCGACAATAACGGAAATATCAAACTCAGCAAAAAGCACAAAGATGACAGCCAGCGGATCGACTTAATCGCAGCGGTCATTAATGCCCTTGTTCGGGCGATGGTTGGTGACGGCCGGATTGATTTGAACGCCCATATTATGGACGATGACTTCTCGTTCTAAACGGGAAGGGGGTGATAAATCTATGAAAACAAACGTCTTCCGTCGTTGGCGGGAGCGGCGATCCGATGAGGATTCGTTTTTGAATCCTAAGCAATGGCTTCTGGACCTATTTGGAGTCTCCAACACGGCCAGTGGTGAGCGGATTACGAATGATATGGCGCTGCTGAACAGCAACGTCTACACATGTGCTTCCATCTTAGGTGGGGACATCGGCAAGCTGCCGCTGCAGGTGTTCAGGCAGAGGGGGAAAGGAATCGAAAAGGATGACTCTCATCCTGTGACTCGCCTTTTAGGCGTGCGTGCCAATCCATATATGAGCGCCTACACATTCAAGGAGCTGATGCAAGTCCATGCAACGGTATGGGGCAATGGATACGCTAATATCGAATGGGAAACCAGTGGTCCAAACAACGGTAGACCAAAAGCGCTGTGGCCGCTCGACCCTTCAAGGACGGATGTCCATATGGATAACGTCACCGGGGAAGTATGGTATGTCACGACGCTGCCGAGCGGTGAGCTGCGAAAGATCAAACATGGGGACGTGCTTCATTTTAAGGCCATAAGTAAGAGTGGGCTTAAAGGGATCACACCCATATCCGTCATTCGTGAGGAACTAGGCGTTCAGCAATCACAACGAAAGTTTCTCGGTTCGTTTTATTCCAACGGGACCGCGACCCGAGGCATCTTAAAGCTTCCGGCAGGCGCAACCTTGGATAAACCCGCCAAAGAAAAAGCGCGGGATGAATGGCAAAAGGCAAATTCAGGACTTAACAACGCACATCGTATCGCTATCCTGGATGCAGGGATGGAATACCAGAACCTGGGGATGCCGCTAAATGATGCTCAATTCATCGAAACGAGCAAATTCGGTATTGCTGAAGTCGCCAAAATTTATAAAGTTCCCGGTTACAAGCTGGGCTTAACGGACGTGAAGTTTTCCAACATGGAGAACCAATCCCTCGAATACGTAAAAAGCACTCTGCAGCCGATCATGACGAACTGGGAACAAGAATGTGACTATAAGCTGTTCACGGAGTTGGAACGGCGACGTTATTACACAAAATTCAATGTGGCCGGAGAGCTTCGCGGCGACAGCACAAGCCGGGCCGCTTATTACAAGGAAATGATTGCGATGGGCATCTACTCAATCAATGAGGTCCGTGAGTTGGAGGAGCGGGATAACATCGGGGAGATGGGCGACCGGCATTTTGTCAGTCTGAACTATGTCAGTCTCGAAAAAATGGATCAATACCAGGCGCTGAAAGCCGGTCTTAAATCCGAGAAGGGAGGTGAGTAAATGGATGATTTGATCAAACGTTTTATTCCTGCCGAAAAAATTGAGATCCGAAGTACAGGTAATGAAGGAGAATCAACAACACGATCGGTCGTCGGTTATGCCGTAAAGTTCAATCGTCGCAGTCAGCTTATTTGGGGTGAATTTTACGAACGTGTAGCCAAAGGCGCCTTTGCCCGCAGCCTGAAAGAAAACACAATCAAGGCGTTTTGGAATCATCGCAGTGATTTTGTTCTTGGATCAACTAAAAGTGGAACGCTGCGGCTTTGGGAGGACGAAGAAGGGTTAGCCTTCGAGCTTGATTTGCCTAATAACACTTGGGGGAATGACGCCATGGAATCCATCCAACGTGGTGATGTGGACGGTGTAAGCTTTGGTTTCTATGTACGTTCCGATTCATGGCAGTATCTCCCTGATGAGGACGTCTATGAGCGCACGCTCCTTGATGTTAACCTTTTCGAAGTATCGCCGACGCCCTTCCCTGCCTATGAAGATAGTGAAGTCAATCAGCGGAGCATCGAGCAGCTGGGCATCACTACGAAGGAGCAGCGGAAGCTGGAAAAAGAAAAATTATTGTTGGAACTGGACTTGTTGGCTATCGGCTGACAGGTCTTTTTAATATTCAAATAAATCATTGATGGAGGTTCACTATGGACGAAAAGGAACGCGAATTGCGCCAAAGACTGGCGGCAAAATTGGAAGAGGCCCGCAGCTTTGCTGCTGAAGGCAAGCTTGACGAGGCAAGAGCGGCGAAGGATGCAGCGAAGGAGCTCCGAAGTCAAATTGATTTGCTGGCCGAAATTCGTGATACGGACACACCTGGAGCCACAACCCCAGTTGTTGAACCGGAAAAACGGGCAGAAGATCCTGACAAAGCTGTACAATACCGCAGCGCCTTCTTGAAAACATTGCGCAATAAGACGCTCAACGCTGAAGAACGTACGTTGATCGAAGAAAGCACAATTGAAGAAACCCGTGGTATGCAGGGAGGTTCCGATGAGGACGGTGGTTTGATCGTTCCGCAGGACATCAACACCATGATTCACGAGCGTAAACGGCAGTTCATTTCATTGGAAACATACGTGACGGTCGAACCGGTTTCTAGTCGGAGCGGGTCGCGTGTAATCGAAAAGAATGCCGATATCACACCATTCGTGGAAATCACGGAGTTGACTGACCTGGATGATATGGACAACCCGAAGTTTTCACCTGTGAAATTTGACATCAAGGATCGCGGCGGAATTATGCCAATCAGCAACAGCTTACTGAATGATACGGACCAAAACTTGATGTCTTACATTTCGAATTGGATTGCCAAAAAATCAGTGGTCACTCGCAACCAATTGATTCTGTCACTGCTCAATACGAAAGCGAAGGTAAAGCTATCCGGCCTGGATGATGTGAAGAAGGTCTTGAATGTGGATTTAGACCCAAGCATTAGCCTGGGGGCTATCATCTTGACGAACCAGGATGGATTTCATTGGCTGGATACCCAAAAGGATAGCGATGGCCGGGATTTGCTGCAGCCTGATCCAGCGAACCCGAGTCAAAAGATGCTTAAAGGTAAAACGATTGTGGTGTTGGCGAATCGTTGGTTGCCAACAACGGGTACTGATACAAAGTTGGCTCCTATGATCATCGGCGACTTGAAAGAGGCAATTGTTCTGTTTGATCGTCAGCAATATTCCATTGCTTCAACAAATGTCGGCGGTAAGTCTTTCGCCCGCAACTCGACCGACGTTCGCGCCATTCAGCGTGAGGACGTGCGTGGTTTTGATCTGGATGCAGTTGTATACGGTCAAGTTACCATCTCATAGATTCTAGGGGCAAAGCCCCTGAAATGGAGGTAAGACATGTATTCTACAAAGAACTATAAGGAGCCCGGCGGGGAGCGCTGGGTAATTCAAGGTGTCCTCGCCCTGGAAGGAGAGGGCAAAATCACGATGAACGGGAAAGAACTCGTTCTGAATGGCGAAGGAGCTGGACCGGAAGGTCCAGCGGGCCTATCCGCCTATGAACTTGCTGTAAAACACGGTTATGATGGGACCGAGGAAGAATGGCTTCTCTCTCTTATGGGTAAGGCCGGTGAAGCGGGACCCAAAGGGGAGAAAGGAGAAGCAGGAGCCAAAGGCGCAACCGGAGCAAAGGGAGAGCCGGGTTTTCCGACGGAAGAAGAATGGAATGCATTGCTGTCCCGCGTAGCTGCTCTTGAAGCAGCACAAGGGGGCGGAAAATAGTGCTGACCACCTTGGACCGCTTGAAAGGATTGCTTGGCCTGCAGGCGGATGTTTTCGGGGATGAGATGCTGACGCTGCAAATTGCGTCGGCATCTTCTGTTATTGAGAACCGTTGCAAGCGTCAATTCAAAAAGCAATGCTACTCAGAACGTGTAAGCGGGGACCCGAGGTCAAAATATATCAACTTACGGAATTACCCAGTACACAGCGTTGAATTCCCAAGCGGTTGGGAATATGAGGTGCTGGAGGATGGTCGCATATTCCGGTCAGCTGGTTGGCCTTCCGGGGAGAACAATATTGACGTCTCCTATATTGCCGGGTATGTCCTTCCTGGGGATGCAACGGAGGAAGATCCGCGAACGCTGCCGGAGCCCTTAGAACTCGCCTGCCTGCTTTTGGCGCAGCATGGGCTTCGAGATCCGGCTATCAAATCTGAGCGAGTAGGAGACATCAGCGTTACGTATTCAGATTCGCCGGAAGAGGGGCGTTTACCAACAGCCGTGGATGCTTTAATTTCACCGTATATAGGACGGTGGGTTTAAATGCCAAGAGCAACCAGAAGACGCACTAGACGAGCGAACGTAGAGGTCACGGAGACGACGTACTTGCCGGGAATCCTCAAAAAGCTTGAAGAATTGACCAAGCATGAAGTGCATATCGGGGTCCAAGGGGACGCTGAAACGGCTATGATTGCAGCTATTCACGAATTCGGTTCAGTCAAAGCCGGCATCCCAGCGCGGGCTCCGATTGGTGGAGGTAAACGAAAGGCACAGGCTGCTATCTCGAAGCTGGTAAAGTCCGGAATTAACGAAATTGTTCTGAAAAACGAAACTGCCCAAGGACTGCTGCAAAACGTTGGCCAAACGGGGCTGCAAAAACTGACCCAGAACTTTGACAAGATCCGGCAGCCGCCACTCAATCCGATCTATGCGAGGAAGAAAGGTAACAATAAAATCCTCGTGGCTCAGGAAAAGAAACTTCGTGACTCTCTCACGTTTATTGTGGTGCGAAAGAGGTGATAGGCATGAGGACATTCCAGTTCGCAGGCATGCTGCGGAAATATAACCGGCCATACACCTTGGTCCGGCTCGGTAAAACGGAAAAGTACGATGATTACGGGGACCCTGTGCCGTCTCAGACGGAGAGGATAACCCATTTCGGCCATATTCAGCCCGTAGATGCCAAGTTACAGCAGGTCGAGGGCGGACGCTACACAGCCGAAGACCGAGCCTTATACACGGTATCAGAGCACCAATCCGGGGACCTGATTGAATACCAAGGCATCCAGTACACTGTCGATGCTCCCGAACCCCGGGATTACAGTGACGTGAACAAATACATCTTGAAAAAGGTGATCGCCAATGATCCCGTACAATGATATCCGCAAGGTTTGGGTGCAGGGGCTGAAGGTGCTGCTGAAGTTGGACGTGATCAACATGAACGGCGGCGCAGACATGCCTAAAACGGCATTCCTGGCATATAACCTTTTTCCCAACGAGGAGCCTTCCAGCGGGCGGATTATGGTATCTCAACATAACGGCAAGCAGCTGCTGCAGGAGACGGTCAATTTCACCGTCTCTTTTTTGTCGTATGCAGATGATAACGTGACAAGCACCCTTAACGCCATGCGAGTGCGAGACTGGTTTAAGACGGACGGCCGCGAAGCTCTGAAGGATATGGATGTGATTGTCACATCGATCGGAAATGTTGAAAACCGGGATATCAATATTGGTCCGGAATGGGAGCGCCGGATGGGCTTTGATGTCGAGCTGCGGACCACGGACACAACGGAACAAGCAGTTATACCAATTGAAAAAGCGAATATCAAAAGGAGTTGAACGAATTGAGTAATAGTGATGTGCAAGTCATCATCGAGATTCAACGGCCGACGCCGATTGTCGGTATGGGTAAACCGTTAATTCTCGGCACAAGCGCAGCCGGGCAAGATTACAAGGTCTATCGGGACCTGGAAGCAGTTAAAGAAGACCACGCGACTAGCTCAGAGGTTTACAAGGCAGCATTTGCTTTGTTTAATCAGGGCGATAATTCGCCGGAATCCATTGCGGTAATGCTGTCCAAGACGGGTGACGTCATGGCGGACTTCCTGCCGACCGTGTTCGCAAAGGACTTTTATTACCTGTTATCGACGAGCAGCACCCTTGCCAACATTACGGCTATTGCGGATGCAGTCGAAGCAGATGACTCCCGGCTTTTCCTGGCTAGCACCAGTAGCCTTGATGACTTGGGGAAAATCTTTGCCAATAAGTACAAAAGAACGGCTGTGCTTTATCACAAGAATCCTGACAACTATCCAGAGGCTGCATGGGTGGGCCGGGCAGGTTCAGCGCCTCCGGGTAGCTTGACGTGGAAATTCAAAAAGTTGAACGGGATAGTTCCGCTGGAGCTTACCAATTCGGAGCTTTCACAGCTTGAAGGCATGAACGGCAATACGTACATCGTGAGGGCAGGGGATCCAATAACCAGCGAAGGCAAAACCATTTCCGGTGAGTATATCGACATCATCCAATCGCAGGATTACATCACACAGCAGATCACGAACAAGGTTCAGAAGTTGTTTAACCGCAGCGACAAGGTAAGCTTTGACAACAACGGCATTGCTCAAATTGAGGCCGAAGTAAAAACAGTCCTGAAGATGGCTGATAACAACGGCATGATTGCCCATGATGATGACGGCCTGCCGATCTACAGCACTGCATTTAAAACCCGTTCCCAAGTCGATCCGCTGGACCGCGAAAAGCGTGAATACAACGGCGGCACGTTTACTTTTGAGCTGGCCGGGGCGATCCATAAAACCAAAATCAAAGGCGTAATTAAGCTGTAAGGAGGCTAAATAACCATGCAATACGATCCAATGGACCTTACCGTCACGGTTGGCAGTGTATTTATTACCGGGTTTTCCGAGGATTTGGCCGAGTGGGAGAAGGACGAAGACAGCAAGACGGCCAAGGTCGGCGCTCAGGGCGATGTCATTACAAGTAAAGTAAATAATCCCTTGGCTACTTTGACGCTTACTCTGCTGTCTTCCAGTCCGCAGGTGGCCTATCTGGACAAGTTGGCCGTGACTGGCGAGGAAGTTCCCGTGTCCGTGATTTACAACGGAGACCCGAAAGAAAGCATTACCTCCACCCGAGCGTTCGTTAAAAAGCCAGCAGCACGGACCTATGGCAACGAAGCCGAGGACCGGGAATATGAAATTCAAATGCTTGACCACACCATTATCTAATCCAAAATCCCAAAATTAAAGGAGATAAATTTCTATGAACTTCAAACAAAAAAATTACACATCCAAATCCGGTAAGGAGTACACTTTCCAGCACCCAGGAGTGCGGACCATCTCCAAAATCAATGACGCCAGCAAGAATAAGCATGGTGTTGTGTTGGAAGAACGGCTTGCAGAAGAAATCCTGAAGTCCGTTGTTGTGGTTCCAAAACTCAATATTGATGACTTCACGGATTATAGCGAATTTTCAGAGGTGATCAACGCCGCATATTCCTTCGTAACCGGACAGGATAAACAGGGTGGTGACGGCAATGATCAGCAAGAAGGAGGCCCATCGGAGAGCTAATGAACGCTGGCAGCAATGGCGGTTGTTGCTGTCTGATATGAACATCTCCTATTCCGACTTATTTCAAATGGATGATGATGATATTGCCGAAGCGAACGCAGCTTTGGACATTCATATCAAGCAACAAAAACGTGAAATGAACAAAGGCAAAAGCAAAGAATGAGCGCCCTAAACGGCGCTCTTTTTGTATTGTGAGGTGAGAGATATTATGGCCGGTGGCATCATAGGCAATTTAATGTTTGCCGTGGGTTTTAAAATCGGCACAAGCGCACTTAGGAATGCTCAAAACCAAGTGGATAGTCTGCAAAAGAAGGTCATAGCCTTTGGTGCTGCGGGGGCCATTGCGTTAGGCGGATTTGCTGTGGCCGCAACCGAAGCAGCTGCGAATTTTGAAAAATCCATGTCCCATGTGCAGATGGCAACGGGTGCGACGAATGAACAGATGGAGGCAACAAAAGCGATAGCCACGGAACTTTATAACCAAAATTTCGGGGAGTCATGGCAGGATTTGGGGAGTGCTATTGCTGAAACAAGCCAAATCACAAGGCAACAAGGCAAAGACTTGGAGAACACCACCAGAAATGCCTTACTGCTGCGGGATGCATTCGGGTATGAAGTGTCTGAATCGGTTCGCGCAGCAGATACTGTGATGAAGAATTTCGGCATCACCTCAGATCAGGCATTTAATCTGATCGCTCAAGGTAAACAAAAAGGACTAGATTTCTCCGGGGAACTGCTGGATACCTTGAATGAGTATTCGCTTCAGTTCAAATCGCTGGGATTTAATGCAGATCAGATGTTTGATACCTTGGCTGCAGGTGCAGCTGAGGGAGCATTTAACCTGGATAAGGTCGCAGATGCCGTTAAAGAATTCAATATCCGTTCGAAAGATGCCGGAGACAATAACGCCATTCAAGCTTACGAAATGCTTGGTCTTAATGCTGAAAAGATGATGCATACCTTTGCCGAAGGTGGCCCAAAAGCTCAGAAGTCATTCCAGCAGATTATCCAAATGATTAGCGATATTGCCGATCCAGTGGAACAGAATACAGTTGCTACTGGTTTGTTCGGTACGCAATTTGAGGATCTGCAAAAGGATGTAATTACAGCTATGGGCTCCGTTCAAAACCAATTTGATATGACCAAGGATTCAATGGGGGAGTTAAACCAAATTAAGTTTAACACCCCTGGTGAGGCGGCAGCGCGAATAGGGAGGCAGTTAGAAACAAATCTACTTATACCAATTGGCAAGAAGTTACTTCCTTATCTCACTCAATTTTCGGAGTGGCTTGAGCAGGCTGGGCCGCAATTGCAGCAGGTCGCCGGGGCTTTGGTTGATGGATTGGCTAATGGCATTGAAAAGGCGACAGATGTGCTTAGTTTTTTAACAGACAATATAGATGTTGTTGGCCCCGCATTGGCTGGATTTGCTACTGTAATTTTAATCAGCTTAATCCCTTCTATGTGGGCTGCCGCAACAGCCGGGTGGGCTATGATAGCTCCATGGCTCCCGATTATAGCCATCGCTGCATTGGTTGCCGCAGCTATCGCTGGGGTTATACTGGTCTTTAAAAACTGGGGAGCCATCAGTACATGGCTTGTAAATGTTTGGAATGCCTTCAAAGCGTGGGTAGTCAATATCTTCAATAGCATTGTCGAGTTCTTCCGTACCTGGGGGGCCACAATACTAATCGTTCTTGGCGGACCTGTCGTTTGGGCGGTGGCCTTGATCATTAAATATTGGGACCAAATCAAGGCATTCACGATATCGGTTTTCACCGGGATCGGCAACTTCATTAAATCCATTTGGACTGGAATGACGAACAGCGTTTCGAATTCAGTCATGAATATCTTTAACAAGATCAAATCCATTTGGACACAAGTCACTGGATTTCTGCAGGGGATCAACCTTTTCGACATCGGTAAAAACATCATTGAGGGCATGGTGAACGGTATTGGCTCTATGGCGAATGCCGTAGTGGACAAGGTGAAAGAGATCGGTAACAGCATTACCGACAAGGTGAAAAGCATCCTGGGCATCCACTCGCCATCCAGAGTCATGATGGAACTGGGTTTTTACACTGGTGAAGGCTTGGCGCAAGGTATCGACGGGACTCAGGACCGGGTTTCTGCTGCTTCCGCCGGGCTAGCTGATGAAATCATTACAGCTCCAAGCACAGCGCCAGCAAAAGCACTTCAACCAGCCAGAGTTGCTTCTGGTCAGTCGGCGGGAGCTATGGACATTAAAGTAAGCATCGATCTGCGGGCAGATGCCAGTGATGCCAATGTTGCTGCATCCGTAGGTGATGAAGTTGACCGCAGAGTGCAGGCGATACTTGAACAAGTATTCCGCAGAATGGGCTTGCAAGCGCCGGAGGTGGTGCAGTAATGGCAACGATTGACGGAAAATACATCTGGGTTGATAAAGAGCCATCAAGTTTTGATGTCGATATCACAAGCCAACCGGTGGAAAAAGATATCGATATGACGGATCATGTGCAACGTAAAGCACGGACCCTTACCTTGAATGGTGAGGTTTCCGGGGAAGATGCGGCAGAAATTCATGATTATCTGGTCAATGCATCCGACACCGGCAAGATTGTAAAGTACATTGGCCGAATGTCGTTTAGTGGATTGATCAGCGGACTGTCCACCGATCGCTCTTACCAAACGGCAGACGGATTCACCTTTACGTTCACGCTGACCGAGGTTCGAATAGCCCAGTCTTCGTACATCAATAAGCTGCCTGTACCCGTAAAGGCTCAGGCGGCCAAGATCGTTAATAGCGGTGTGAAGCAAACCAAATCCAATAAGTCGACAAAATCCAAGGACAAGAAAACGAAAGATAAGAAGAAATCAACCAAGAAAACATCGAGCAAGAAGGAACCCGTTAAAAAGGTGAAATTCAAAAAAGGAAGCCCATGGGCGGGGTAAGTAGGTGGGAGAATGGATTATGAATTCATTGAAATAGAAAAGGATCTTATTCCTTATCGTTTTGATATCTCTTTGGCGGACGAGATGTTCACCTTCGAGGTCCACTACAACGAGGAATTTGATTTTTTTACCGTTAACCTGGAGCGTAATGGTGAGATTCTGGCCGTTGGCGAAAAGCTTATCTATGGCATGCCGTTGTTTTACGATGTGCAGGATAACCGATTCCCGAAGGTGCCGATTGTACCGCTGGACGAATCCGAACAGCAAAGCGATGTAAACTGGCAGACGCTTAATGAGAGCGTCTTTTTGTTTGTAATTGAAGGTGATGAGGATGAATAACTTTGGCCGGGTCATCGAAGTCATGACAGCAAATATGAAGTTTCCGAGTGAGTTTTACAACATTGAAGGCAAGGTGCCTTTTGATAGTGATCCCTTGCCGAATGAATCGGAAATCAAAATTTGGAACCTGTCCGACAAGACGATAAACAACATCAAACGCGGTGAAGTCCTGATGCTGAACGCTGGATATAAAGGGGATGTCGGCCTGCTGCTGCATGGCTACATCTCTAAGGTATCGACTACCTGGGAAGGCGTGGACAAAATTACGTTCATCAATGTCCTGGACAGTGAGGACCTTTCCAAGCGTGAGGTGAAGGAGATAGCCTTTGCCAAGGGAACGCTGGCAAGCCAAATCATTAAGCAAATGGCCGGGTACATCGGTCTTCCGATTGCTCAAATGGAGCTGAACCAGGATTACCGATACCAGGACGGCTATACAGCTAAGGGGCAGGTAACGGAGATCATTACAAAGGTCTGCAAAGACTGCGGCACCTCCTGTTACATTAACAAAAACAAGCTATATATCCGTAATCTGCGACGCGGTGGGGATTCGGTATTCAAGGTAAACAAGGAAACAGGTTTAATCGGAACACCGGGACGTTTTGAAGATGGGACAACCAAGGGATTCAACGTCAAAATGCAGCTGCAGCACCGGGTAACAACGGCATCGGTCATTGACCTTGCATATTCGCAGTTCACAGGCCGGGTGCATGTTCGCGGCGGCTCCCATACATTCAGCCGTACAGGTGACTTCATAACAGAAGTGGAGGCGATTTTATGAGGACGGACCCGGCGGGCAGCATGTCGGCTATATTAAATGGCTTCTATGACAAAATCTTCAGCGATTTGCATGTGGGATTCCTTTGCCAGGTCGTCTCCTATGATTCCAGTAAGTGTGCAGCTGACGTGCAGCCCTTGATTAAAACAACTGCCGATGCACCTGCCATGATCCAGGGCGCCCAAATCCTTGCACATCGGTTCGTTGTCAACGGCGGTGAGCCGCAAGTATACAAACCGGACCTGAAGCAAGGTGATATTGTTTTTGTCGTCTGTGCGGATCGGGAAATCAAAAATGCGCTTGGCGGCGCGGTGGCATCAGCCAGCACGTCACGAATGCATGACGTTAATGACGCGGTCATATTGGGGGTGCTTGGATGCAGTCTTTCAAGTTAGAGAACGGCGATTTGGTCTTTGACAGCTCTGGAGATTTGGTCATGATCGAAGGTGAAATAGAACTGGCTCAATGCGGTGAGATTGCGTTAGGGACAAACCTTGGCGAATGGTTCCTTAATCCTGAAATGGGCATTGATTTTGGATTGTTCCTCGGAAAGAACCTTAATCAAGAGCAAATGAGAGATGAAATCAGGCGCTGCCTCCTGCAGGATGAACGAATTTCAAGGGTTGATGAGGTAATTTTCAGGCAGGATAAAAGATCACGAATACAGGAAATTGCCTTTAAAGCTACGGCGGTAACCGGCGAATTGATTCAGAGGGAGGTGAGCATAGGTGCTTACTGAAAAAGGCTTTCAGCGTAAACGGTTTGAAGACCTCTTTGCGGAAGCCGAGGACAAGGCAAAGGAAGTATTTGGTGAGAAGGTAAACACTTCTGAAAGGTCGTTCCTGGGCATCCTGCTGCGTCTTTTCGCCTGGTTTATGGCTAAACTTTGGGGTTTGGCGGAGGACGTCTACAACAGTGGCTACATTCCGACGGCAACAGGCAATAACTTGGATCGCCTTGGCCCGAATGTTGGGATTACTCGGGTTTTGGACCAATACGCTGCGGGTTACGTGATCCTAACCGGCACTCCGGCCCATACCGAAACAGCAGGTTTCAGAGTGGGTACCGAAACGGGAATCATTTATGAAGCGCTGGAAGACTTCACATTTGGGCCGGATGGAAAAGCTTCGGTTAAGGTCGAGGCATTGGAGCCCGGTCAGTCCGGCAATATTGCGGCCGGTATGATTACGGTGATTGTTAATCCTAACCCTGATGTGACGGCCGTTACAAATCCGGAACGAATCACAGGGGGCCGCGAAAAGGAAACGGACCCGGAATTTCGGTCCCGGTATGAATTATCGGTGGCTGGTGGAGGCTCGGCTTCCGTCGATGCGATCCGGGGGGCCTTGCTTAGACTTGATAAGGTCCGAGCAGCTGCCGTGATTGAAAATAACACGATGCAGCCTGATACAGATGGACGGCCGCCGAAATCAATCCAGGTTTATGTTCTAGGCGGTGATGATCAAGAAGTTGCCGAAACAATTTTCACCAAGCAGTCTGGCGGCATCGAAACATATGGAGACATCAGCAAAGAGGTCTTGGACCTGGGAGGATATCCACACATCATAAAGTTCAGCCATGCCGAAGAGGTGCCTATATTCGCGAATATCGAGGTTATCAAAAACGATCGGTATCCAGCCAATGGCGACGAATTAATCCGGAATGCAATCATTAGGTATATTGGTGGCGAAGATGCGGCCGGCAGTTATTACAACGGTCTGTCTATGGGTGGCTCAGTCGTTTATACCCGGCTGATAAGTGCAGTTTATTCGGTGGATGGGGTAGAGGATGTGGCCCTTACCGTTGGAAGCAGCGTCGAAACCATGCTAGGTCAAAACGTACAGATTGCCCCGTACCAGGTCGCTCAAACTACAGCGGGCCATATTGAGGTGTTAAGCCATGTTTAGCATGAAAGACATGCTGGGTCGGTTCATGGATGTATTCAATAAGGATCCGAATTCCAATATCGGCAAGCTTATCGGGATCTTATATGGGCAGTTCAAAGAGATTGGGGATACATTGGAAACAATTCGGGATTGGCGCAGCATCGACAGGGCGAAGGGCACGACTCTGGATATGATTGGTCAAAATATCGCACAGCCACGCGGCGCGGCTACCGATGAGGTATACCGCGTCTTGTTGTATTCGAAGATCGCGCGCAACCTTTCCCAGACGGACATTAACACAATTATTCGGGTCCTGGCGCTTGCACTGAACTGCGATTACAAGGATATCAGGATCCAGCCGAAATATAACGATCCATTGGAACCGGAACCAGCAGCATTGTCCCTGATTCGTGTTCCGATTAAGCGCCTGAACGAAGTCGGTATGTCACCGATGCAGTTCGGCCAGATCATTCAAAAAACGGTGGCCGCTGGGGTCCGGGTCGCTCAAATCGAGTTGGCCGGGACATTCCAACTATCGTCAAAATACGGAGCATTGGAGACCGGACCGACCGGGCTGGCCGATCCGGATATGACGACAGGCGGCACGCTTGGAGAGGTTTACGTACCGGGTCACGATTACGCATTACCAATATAGGAGGGATAACATGGCTTTTACCGAGAAAATGCCAGAATGGCAGGCTGAAGGCATCGAGCCACCGGATTCCAAGAAGCAAGCCGGATGGGACGTCGAAGATAAGCCGCCTGCTGGCTGGTGGAACTGGGTTTGGAATAGGACCTGGAGAGTTTTGAAGGAGATCCGGGAGAAGGCAGCAGAAAAAGAATGGGTCTCGGAACAGATTGCTGGTGTGAAGGTTGAGGTTCCAGACGCCTCCCTGACGCAAAAGGGGATTACGCAGCTATCCAACGCAACGGATGGAACGCGGGAGAACGTGGCATCGACAGAAAAAGCGGCGAAGGCCGCATATGATCGGGGCAGTGCGGGCGTTACTGCGGCAGGGAACGTACAGACGAGCCTTACTGCGCATTTGGCGGATTATGTGCGGCAGCCAGCCTACGCGACTACAGCCGGAACTGCGACTGCTTATACCGTTACGCTTGACCCAGCTCCAGGAACTATATCGGAGGGTTTCGGCATTACAATCGTACCGCACGTTGCTAATGGTGTGAATCCCACGCTTAAGATCGGTTCTCTCGCAGCCATTGCACTTAAGGACCAAAAAGGCGTTGCATATGCAGCGGGTAAACTTCAAGTAGGAAAGCCATATACATTTCGTAAAGTTGGATCGGATTTTTTGGCAGATAGCGGTAGTGGGGCAGAAGGCAATGCTACCGCCGGGGATTTGAGAGCAGGAAAGACAGCAACAAACGAAACTGGTGAGGTTATAACTGGGACACTTGCTGAAAGGACGACGACAACCATAACACCGAGCGAGTCGGCGCAAAACTTTTTATCGGGTATTTATCCGGCATTTATCGTAGGTGCTGCTCCTGATAAAAAAGTACGAATTAACAACATCAGTATTCCGGCAAACAGTTTTTATAACGCCCCTTTGAGTTTCGTCCCAGTTATGGCAGCGCTGGAATTAAGTGGGTCTATTCAAGTTATAGTGAATTCATTGGCTAACGGTGGTGTTGGGTCTAGTAGCAAAAGATTCGGAGACTCGATGGTTTTACAATTTAACGCCCTAAGCTCAGTCATGACTGTTCCTATATATAACAATTCCGCAGTTGCTATATCTGGTGTTAATTTACTAATAATGGGGTGAAAAAATGATTGAATGGATTAGAAAGAATTATACGACAGGAACGATGAATATCCTCGGAGAGTGCATCGTATGGGGAAATGGAATACAGTATTATGGCATCTATACTCCGGTAGATAAATTTATTGAGATGTTCGGAGATGTGATTCAAGCTGCTTTGGACGCCGGTAGGGACGTAAAACAGGCGATCCGTGACAGTGATCCGAATAATGAGAAAGGGTTTAATGAATTATTATAATAAAAAGCACACTGCTTATGGCGAGTGTGCTTTTATATGATGACTAGTTAATTCTATATCCAGCAGACTTTAGATCCGGTTCGTTAAGGTATATTGCTCCGAGTACTTTTTTTGCACGAATTTGATTGCCTTTATAGTCTGCAATAACAGTATTGTCGCCGTCTTTTAAGGTCGAAGCGTTCAATTTGAACATAACCTCTTCACCGTCTTTAACTTCGTAGGCATTCTCAAGATCCTTTTGAGTTTGTACTGTGAGTTTATTCACGGCTTGAAAATCGTAGAAGGTCATCCAGTCGTCTTTCATTTCTGATCTCGAAATAAACGAAATTGTTTTAGTTTGAGGGATGTACTTTGTTGTATACCCCAACAGATCAGCGGTATCACGTACTGGAAGGTAAGTCGTCCCTTTATAAACCAATTGGCTTGGAGGTGAGAGATGCATTGCACCATTAACCATAATTTTAAACTTTCCCCATGTCGCTTGTACTGTGCTTGGGGCAGCAAGTGCCACAGATGTAGAGCCAATCAGCATGCCGAGAGTAAGACCGATAATCATTTTCTTCATTATGTATTCATCTCCTTGTTTAATATCAATACAGTAAGTGTATTACCCAGTTAGTCAGCATTTGACTTGTTTAATTATAAAAATTTGAAATGCCGTTGAAAAAGTGATTATTGCACTAATTTAGACAGGCACAGGGTGTGGTGATAAGGGGCTAGGTGAGTCATTCATTGTAGGATAAGAGCAGTTCATTTTTGCGCATTTGGACCATAATACGCAGCACCACAAGCGCCAATAGGCGTTTTTATTTTGCCCTCGGGAGTGGTCCGGGGGCATCTTTTATACAAAGAGAAAGAGGGGGAAGGGGCATGGAAGAAAAGTTCGGGGGAGCTGCAGCAATTCTTGGAGTCGTAACCGGCTTTTTGTATGGGGGGTGGAACGGGATGATGACCGCACTCTTGGTCTTGGTTGTAATCGACTTTTTAACTGGCTTTATCGCTGCGTGGATCCGGGGCGAACTGCGAAGTATGAAAGGCTATATCGGCATTGCGAAGAAAGTCGGGATATTTATGTTTGTGACAGTCGCGCATGTGATCGACGGTGTTCTAGGGGATATGCACTACCTCAGGGATGCCGTTATCTTCTTTTATATTGCGAATGAGCTTTTGTCCATTATCGAGAACGCAGGGAAGATGGGGGTACCGCTGCCACCGGTGCTAACAAATGCGGTTCTGGTGCTGCAAGAAAAAGCAGGAGGGAAAGGAGCAAATAAAGATGGATCGCAATAAATATACGATCGAACGCCGTTACATCAACAAACGGCAAAACGTTCGGCCCGGCACCCGGTTAACTTCCGGTACGCCGGGCTTTTTGGTTGCTCACGATACAGGCAACCCAGGCGCTTCGGCGGACAACCATTTCACATACTTTCAAAATCTCAAGGACCGGTCAGCATCTGCACAGGTATTTATTGATGACAAAAAGATATTGGAGATCATTCCAACCGGTACCGGGCCGGATCCAGCCGAAAAGGCATGGCATGTCCTTTACAACGTGACTACCGACAATGACCGATATGGAGATGACGCTAACGATATCGCCTTGGGAGTTGAACTGTGCTTTGGCGGTAAGATCAACTTTGCCGAGGCGTATAAGCGCTTTGTGTGGTACATGGCTTTCTGCTGCGACAAGTTCCATATTAATCCTCTGACCCACATTCCAAGCCATAAACAGCTTGATCCGTCCCGAAAATCGGACATCGACCAAGCCTTAGCAACGGGTGGGAAAACGTTGAAGAACTTGATTTACGACATTGCCGCTGAAATGCAGGTAACGCCGCAACCTCCACAGATCGTTTATATGCCTGCATCTGCCGCGAACGAATTGATTGATCTGTATGTATCTCCAGCTTGGTACGCATCGCAAAAAGCAGCTGACGCCGCCGCAATGACGCATTTTCATAATCTTGCAAATAACCTCCGAGTTGCTGCCGGTCTTCCCGTGGTGGATGGTGTGCCAGCCTTGCCCGCCGGGAAGCTGTACAAATCCAATGCGCAGGAAATTATTTTCCGTTGGTTGTCTCCGGCCTGGTACAAGGCCCGGGTAGCGTGTAAACCAGAGAGCATGCAGCATTTTAATAACTTAGCCAATCACCTGCGGCGAGCAGCAGGGATTCCGGCCGAATAAGAGAGGGGAATATATGTGCAAAATGAAGTGTTAACAAGTGTACTTACCTTCGCGTCTGTCCTGGCCGTGTTTGTCTTGGCTGCTGTGCAACTCGTCAAAAAGACGATTAGTATGCCAGCTAACATTGTACCGGCTGTGGGGTTAGTGCTTGGTGCCCTGATCGGTGCAGCTGCATATCCATTTACGGATTTGGATTTGGTATTGAGGCTATGGGCTGGCTGTATTGCTGGCTTGTCTGCCACGGGGCTGTTTGAATTGGCCTTTAGTAGACGGGATGGACATACCAAGGAGTAACTGATGGCCCTGCTGGCTACGCACTTTAAATTTTACGAATTCTCAAGCGCTTGGGAATTTTACAGACAGGCTTCTTAAAATTAAGTTTACAAAATGTCCCAAATCAGTTATCATTCAAGGTACATTAGCGGTAGCACCGCAATGCAAAAGACCCTGCCAGCAAACGCCGGTAGGGTCTTTTCTAGTTTAAATAGTCGATAATATCTCATTCTTTTTAGATTCGAATTCGGCATCCGAAATCACTTTATTTTCATGCAATTTCTTCAACTTCTCCAGTTTTGCAAAGGCATCGTCAGATTGGGATTGAACAGGGGCTGAAGGAGCCTTAGATTGTGCCATAGTTCCACGGATCATCCCTGCCATTTTATCCGATTCTTTATAATCCATATTATCAATGACTGCTTCATTGCCCATTGCCAGCACCTTGATTTTACCTAAACCTAATGGCGGAACCTTCTCATGCTCTATGGATGTAATTTGATTAAAATGAAATTCTTCAGTTTTGGAGCTGAACAAAATTTTGAACATCAGAATGATTCGTGAGCTTGTAACAACAATAATTCCTGATTGCTTGTTGTATCTGCCTTTTGCTACAGCGATTATATTTTCGCCCTCTAGTAATATCTTTGGCAATTCCTTTACTTCAGATTTCTTTGAAAGGGTATTTCCTATCTCCAAAGCTTCTATTTGAGCTTTTATTTCCTCATAATTAGGCATCTAATAAGCACCACCTTTTTAAAGATCATTTTATCAGTTGATGGGGGATAATTCTATGGAAATCAACTACGAAACCGTTCAGGAACAGTAACCTTTCCAAACCTCGATATATCCAATCCCAAGTATTTGCGCATTAATACGGCGCCTTCTGCCCCGATCAGTGACCAGGACAGAAACATATTACCGTGATACCCCCGGCACAAAAACTCTGCCCGAATGCCGTCTTTGAGGTGGGTCTCTTCGTATACTTTAATTCCACGCTTTGAAAAGGCCAGCCGCACACTCGACAAATCCTCTGTGACCGCCTTTAATCCAATCTCAATCAACTCCGCGTATATGTCGGGCGATTTAAATAAACCTGAGTCCGTGATGATATGTAAGTCTCTTTCGTAGGCCGTTAAAATAAGTGGTAAGAGTATGTATCGCTTGACCAGTATTTCATCCGCTGTTGTTATTGCGATCCGCATAGTGTCCACCTCAAAAATACGAACATTTGTTTTTATTATATGCTCCTAAAGTAAAATTATTCAATGGGTAAGGTTTATTATCTCCGATTAAGAAATAGCCCTGCCTTGTAAAAACGGCAGAGCTACCTTCTAACAAATCTTCTAACGAAACTTCTAACGGTATGCAAATATCCTTAAAACCTTATAAGACCTTAAAAAACGAAAACGCCTTATCTAACAACCTTCTAAACCCGTATAAGACCTTGCGAGGCCGTATGGTTTCGCACTCGTAATGCGTAGGCCGGGGGTTCAATTCCCTTCACCAGCATCCTTTAAAAGCCTTACAAACGATCCAGCAATTACAGGGCGCGGTATTCCGGATTTCCGGTACCGCGTCTTTTTTGTTGGATGAGCCGAACTTCTAACATTCTACTAACCTTTAGTTGATTAAGATGGCAGTTCTGGACCTAAGTCTCGGTTGAATTGAATCTAATTCCATCCCCACAGATGCCTGTTTTAGTTAAAGATAGCCGTCAGTCTAGCAAACGATAGTTATCAGTCCATGCCAAATGGTATGTAGACCCGTATGCTGTAGACAAATCTACAGGAGGTGCATATCATTGCATTGTTCAAAAAAGTGCTGCAGACGTAAGATTGTTGTTCACCATCATAAAAATAAAAAACACCGCGTCATTAAAAAAATCGTAAAAGTAAACTGTCCTCCCCCGAAAATCAACGTAACGGCGCCGGCTGGTCCGCAAGGACCGCAAGGTCCTGCAGGTCCACAGGGGCTCCCCGGAATACAAGGTCTTCCTGGAGCACAAGGTCTGCCTGGACTCCAAGGTCCTATAGGTCCTCAAGGCGTACCTGGTCCGCAAGGCGTACCCGGTCCACAAGGTCCTGCAGGCCCTGCCGGAGGCATCGCCTCATTTGCGTTCTTATGCAGCACGGTCGATCAAACCGTTGCCCCAGCCCCTGCTCCTGGAGGCCAAGGCGGCTCCGTCACCTTCAATTCCTCTGACATCATCGGAACGGCAACTTCCTTCACCAGCCCTTCCACCGTCAATATCCTGGAGACCGGTTTCTATAACATCAGTTGGGAAGTGTTTCCGACTGCCGGAAACAGCGCATTCGGCCTGTTCTTCGATCCGGATGCCGCCGGACCGCTGCCTGCCACACTGGTCCCTTGCAGCAACTACGGCTCAGGTGCAGGCAATAACCCTTATCAGGGGCAGGTCGTCGCGCTGTTAACTGCAGGAGGCACCTTGACTTTGAACCGAATCGATAATATGGGCACTCAAACATTGCAGGCCAGCATAGGCGGGGGAACGCCTACGGTCAGCGCTTCAATCGTTATTGAAAAATTGGCCTCAGCCTAAGCAACCTATCGGCTGGACTCCAAAATTTTTAGTAGTATATGCACACGAAATCACTCTGTTACCAATGAAGGGGATTTCCTGGCATTTGGCGGGATTCCGAAAACCCGGCAACGGTTGCGTAGGCCGGGGGTTAAATTCCCTTCACCGGCATCCATACAAAATCGCGGTTCTCCGAATTAGGAGACCGCGATTTTTGTTGGTTACCGTTAGTAAAATACGCTACAGAAATGGATGTCCCTTGATTTCTACTTCTCCTCCGGTCTTTTGATCTGCAGTGGAGGCGGGATCAGCCAGCCCTTTTCCTTGTTCATCTGCAGGATGCGAAGTCCTATGGCAGCCATCGTGGCATGGTATTTTGCAAAAAGTGCACCGATATCTTCCCGGATCGACTGCCCCATCATCTGGCTGCAGGCGACGAGCCCGAGTGACGTATCGGCTGCGACTTTGGCTGCGATCTCCGGATCGGTAAACCGGGCTCCCGCAGGGATGTCCTCGAGTTTCACTTCGGGGCGCTCTGGAAGCGCAGGAGCGGGGGTGATTCCGTTATCCGTCAGCAGCGTGTCGAGTTCCTTCATTTCCAGCTTTGCTTGGTCGATCAGATCGCCAAGAATCTTTTTTAACTCCTTGTCCCCGGCATGGTTCAGGTAAGCCTGATAGCAGGACAACGCCCCTTTTGCCGCCACGGAAGCCGTCCATACGCCGAAAATTTCCCCGTAATGCATGGGATTATCCTTGGGATTACCACTCAAAATACCCATTTTATTCTCTCCTTTAAGCTTTTTTACGCACAGGGATCATTATGTACGGGAAGCTGAATTTTCATGTATCCCTGAAACGCGTGGACTGCCCAGCCTGATGATACAGAGAGGGAAATATTGCAAGGCCTATTCTGAGGCATGGATGTCGATGGTCCAGCGCACACTGGATAGGACACTACATTCAGGAAGCAGGAGGGAAATACATGTATTTTTATAAAGAGGACCTGATCAATTTGATCGTCCCGGACAAGCCTGATCCCGAGGCTGCAAAAGTCATCCAGGAAACGCTGGGAGGACGCTTCGGCGAAATGCGTACGATGATGCAGTTTTTTTTCCAAAGCAACAATTTTCGCGGGAAAGCGATCCAATACCGGGACCTGCTCCGCGGTGTTTTTTTGGAGGAAATCAGTCACGTAGAACTGGTGCAGCACACCATTAACCAACTGCTTACCGGCTCGGGAGCAGAAGGCGCTGGCAACTCGGGCGCTGATGGGGCTCCTCTTGACGAAGCAATTAAGCATGCCAATCCGCACCACTTTATTATGGGGGCTCAAAGCTCGCTCCCGGTTGATGCCGCAGGCAATCCATGGATGGGCAACTATGTGTATGACCACGGCAACCTGGTAAGCAACCTGCTCGACAACCTGGTCCTGGAATCCACTGGCGTTCTCCAAAAGTCGAGAATTTACGAGATGAGCACGAACAAAACGTTCCGCGAAACGCTCGCCTTCCTGATCGTGCGCGATAATGCACACCAGAACGCATTCGCGAAAGCGCTGGAAACGCTTGGTGTGGATTGGGGCAAGCTGTTCCCGGTTCCGAATTATGATATCAATAAGTATCCGGAGTGCCAGAAGTATGTCGATATGGGCTTTCACAATGCGCAGTTCAATTTCCGTTTGGATGACACCCGCATCGGGGAAATCTTCAGCGGACAAACGCCTAGCCGAAACGGTGGGGAATTACGGGTTACGCAGCCTCCGGAAGGATTCCCTGTGCCAATGATGCCAGAGCTCGCTAACGAACACAGCCCGGGCTTGTACGATTTGAACAATTGATCGGAAAAGAGCTTTAAAGCAAGCCTTCCCGGGTGTGCGAATAGGTTGTATCAAAAGCCGCGAGGAACTCCTTTCCCGTGGCTTTTATGCCATCTGCCGTTTCTGCCGATTGCAGCCCATCCAATCCGTGTAAATAACGAATAGGGGAATAGGGAATACTTCCCTGATAGACGCCGTAATTCGTTTGGCACATGAGTTTTACATGCCATGAATTGAATTTGGCAAGCCGTTTGTTCTGGAGGTGAAAGCGATGAGCGACAGTACCATTACGATTCATTTTGTCGGCGGAGAATCCCTCAATATCATATCGGACGATATTCCTGGGGTGATCTCAAGGCTGAAAAGCGAGGATTGGGTTGATCTCAGCGAGCATCACATCAAAACCTCGAGCATTTCCTTTTTTAGCGTGTATGAGCCCGGGTTTAACAAAAATAGCGAAAAACAGATTCCGGATCGCAGTTGAGGCATGGAAAGATCCGAATGGCCCTGATTGATCCAACAGCTTTGGAAGGAAATGCGCATTTCCTTTTCAGGGCTTTTTTCACATTGCCAAGGAAGTTGCATCCGAAGTATAATAAGAACACTTGTTCTCTAAAAAAATACAACGGGAGATGATCATTATGACAAGACGGCATCTATCCCCTATGTCCGCATCAGATTCAACAGGGAATGAACCTGGAACGGCCGCTGCGCTGCTGGAGAAGGAAGACTGGCCGCACATGGAGCGCAAGCTTTCCAGGTCACTTGAAAAGCATGTGAAGGTAAGCCTGACGGTGGTTACGGCGCAGGGAACCAACCAGTTGAGAGGGTTCGTAACGGTGATTAATACATATTTGAGGGAAATCAAACTGCGCGAGGAAGACGACTGGCAGTGGATCCGGTTCGAGGACATCCGCTCGGTGCGGACTTCTGTTTCATAGGATATTTCGTTGCCGTCCACATCTGTTCCCTCGACTAAGGTCCAGGGCGCCCTCTGGACTTCGGCTGGGTGCAGTGCCGGTTTAATTCCGTATAATGAATACCATACATAACCAGTGACTGATGGAGGTATGGGAATGCGGAATGTTTATAAGTGGCTTGCAGGCGGGGCTGTGCTATCGGCCCTGCTTCTTGCAGGCTGTGATGCAGTGAATGACGCTGCGCAGAAGGTCAGGCAGGACGCCCATGAGATTGCGGCTGCTGCGGGAAGCTCGGTCGTGGGAACCGTGAATGACATCGGGGAGCGTCTGAAGAATAGCGGCGAACATATCGAACTGTCCGCTGAACGCGAGCTCGGATCCGAAACCGTGCTGCAGGTGGATCATAAGGTAGGAAGCATTAAGGTAGGGCTGACGACCGGGAATACGGCTTCGGTGAAGACGACGATCTGGTTTATGAACGAGAAATCGTATCAGAACATCGTGGAACAGGCGGAGACCTCTTTGGTGGCTGGCAACGGCAAATTGGAGGTCGTGACGAATCCGAAGGGCAGCCCTGAGGAGAATATATGGGACTGGGCGCAGTCCAAATACGGTTACTCCGAAATGATGATCGATTACGAGATACAGGTTCCCGCATCGATCACGGGGTTTGAAATCAGAAATGACGTAGGCGGCATTACGATGACGAACCTCAGCGGAATATATGCGGTGAGTAACCAGGTAGGCGAAATCGTGGTTACGGGCGCCCATATTCAAGGCAGCTCCAGTATCGAATCGGAGGCGGGCAGCGTTCAGCTGGCCATCGGCGATATGGGGAAGGACAGTACGCTTAAAGCCAAGACCAAAGTAGGAAGCATCCATGCGAGTCTCTCAGATACCCTTGCTTGCACGCTGAAGCTGGATAGTGAGCTAGGCATCGTCTCAGGGGCTCCCAAAGGCAGCAGCGACATCAACGGAGGAGGTCCGCTGATCACACTCTCGTCTTCGGTCGGGGCGATTTCCATTGAGTAAGGCATACAATGAGCGAAGTTGGCGGCGGATATATTAATGGATCGATAAGGAGCTCTCGTACCTGATGAGGTACGGGGGCTTTTTTTAGATGTTTTGGGGATGGAACGCAAAAAGCCTGCGGATGAGCGGGCCGCAAGCTTTTTGCCGAGCAAGGGGGAAGTTTGGGTGAAGCCTGAGGTTGGCGGAGAAACGAAAATGTGTTATACCATCTTCGTTTCTACTAATATATTCAGAAGGTTCAGGAAGTTTCGTGATAGAAACAGCGGGAGAAACGCTCATTTCCTGCGGGAATCCGGGCCGTTCATCTTTTGTGCTCTCCCGTTCGCCGGAGCATGCTCTATGCCGCGCCTTCATCTCATAATAGTAAAGAAGGAGAAGGATCCAATAGAAAAAGAGCATAAATCGGCCCTTTAACCGCTTACATAGTGTTTGGGAATTGCCCCATTCATGCTTATAATGTAAAAAGTGAAAAATCGGACCCGGCAAACCTGAGAGTGGGGAGCCATGAGCAAGGCATGACAGTCAAAGAAAGACGAGCGGATATTTAGCAGGCAAAACATCATCAAAGGGGTTGTTTCTTTGTTTTTAAATTGGATCAAACAAGGCTTTTTTAGCAATGTCAGAAGAGATATATTATCGGGCTTGACCGTTGCCTTCGCGCTTATTCCGGAGGCGATCGCCTTTTCCCTGATGGCGGGGGTGGACCCGATGGTGGGCCTTTACGCATCGTTTCTGATCGCAGTTTCGATTTCGTTCTTCGGGGGCCGTCCGGGGATGATTTCGGCGGCGACGGGGGCCATGGCCTCACTGATGGGACCGATCGTCGCGAAGTACGGGATTGAATATCTGTTCGCGACGACCGTATTGACGGGGATTCTGCAGTGGATCATGGGTGCCCTGAAATTCGGGAGATTCATCAGTTTCGTGCCGCAGCCGGTCATTGTAGGCTTCGTCAACTCGCTGGCCATCGTCATTTTCATGGCGCAGCTTCCGAACTTCGTTGATGCGACGTGGGTCATGTACCTGCTGGTTGCCGGTACGCTGCTGATTATCTATTTGTTCCCGCTGCTCACCAAGGCGCTGCCTTCGGCTCTGGTTGCGATCATCATCATGACGATCGTGTCGGTGCTGACGCATGCTGATGTCAAGACGGTGGGAGATATGGGGGCCATTACCCAAACGCTGCCTTCCTTCCACGTTCCGTCCGTCTCGTTATCGTTCCATCTGCTTCTGACCGTACTTCCGTATGCGTTGGCTTTGGCGGTGGTAGGCATGACGGAATCGCTGCTGACGGCCAATCTGGTGGACGAGCTGACGGATACAAGCAGCAATAAGAACCGCGAGATCAAAGGCCAGGGCATCGCCAACATCATCACGGGCTTTTTTGGCGGGATGGCAGGCTGCGCGATGATTGGACAGACCGTGATCAATGTTAAATCAGGCGGCCGGTCCCGGCTTTCGACTTTCGTGGCGGGCGTGTTCCTGCTGTTTCTGATTATCGTGCTGGGCAGCGTAGTGAGGGTCATACCGATGGCTGCACTAGTGGGCGTCATGGTCATGGTTTCGGTCGGCACCTTTGACTGGCATTCCCTGAGGACGCTGCATAAGGTACCGTTCGGCGATACGGTTGTGATGGTCATCACGGTAGCGATCGTCGTAGCCACCTCGAATTTGGCGCTGGGCGTTATGACGGGCGTCATTCTGAGCGCGCTCCGCTTCGGCTGGAAAATGTCACGGATTCGTGCTTCTGCCGGCCTCGGTGACAAAGGGATCAAGGTATACGTTATCGAAGGACAGCTATTCTTCGGTACGATGTCGCATTTCGTCCAGCTGTTCGATTATCAGAATGATCCGGAGCAAATTGCTATCGATTTCAGCCGCTCGCATCTGTGGGATCAATCAGCCACGAACGCATTGTCGAAAGTGATCGATAAGTACGAGGCATTGGGAAAACGCGTTTCCGTACGGGGCGTTAATTCCGAAAGCCAGCGGATCATGGATAAAATCGGACTTACCATAGATTCATCCCATTCATAGGTCACATGCCAAAAGGCAGTTTCCGGTTCTAACGGAAGCCGCCTTTTTCGTCTGTTTCAAACGTGCACACAAACTTACTTTACAGAAGACTGCATCTTCTCGTACAGATTAAAGCCAGTGTCCGATTGGCCTCTATATTCAAAACCGGCTCCGCTATAGAGGCGGTTAAGTGCGGGTACGGAGGCGATGCAGTCGAGTCGGACGCGGTCCTTGCCGGGAAAACGGACGCCCTGCTCAGCCCACTGCAGGATCGAATCTCCGAGATGTCTGCCGCCGAAGTCTCGGTTAATGGCAAGTCTGTGCAAATAAACGGCCGGCTCGTGATCTTGATCCCCCCATAATTGACGGTCCCATTCGCTTGCATGCTGCTGCAAGATAACCATTCCGGCGAGGGTCTCGTCCTGCTTGAAGATGAACACATCACCGCGCTCGATAGCAAAGGCTACTCCATGGCGGTCCTCGCCTGCAAGCAGTTCATGCCATTGTTTGGACCCCTTGCTCTGCAGCCAGGCCGCGGCCTGGACCATCAGGGCTTGCACCGCCTCCTTGTCCTCCGGTTTCGCTTGAAAGGCGCGGATGCCTGGCTGTATTTCCTCTATTAAGATGCTGCATCTTGTGGTATTCCTATTCATCGATTCACCCTCCGTCTTCATATGCTTCTATTGTAGAAACGGAGAGGACAAGACGCAATGCCAAGATCCGGGCTCATCTTTTTCTGTCAAGAAAAGCGCGCCCGTACAGGCCGCCCCCCGTTGACCGGCATTGTATAGAAGGAGGAGGGAAAGGGGGTGAAGGAGGATGAGAAAAGCGGATTTTATTGCCCGGATCGCCCCGCTGGCAGCAGCGGACCAGCAAAAGACCGGGGTTCCGGCCTCGCTTACGATCGCCCAGGCAGCCCTTGAGTCCTCGTGGGGCGGAAGCGGACTTGCGGTGAAAGCGAACAACCTGTTCGGAATCAAGGGAGAAGGTCCGGCCGGCAGCATTCGGATGCAAACCTCGGAGTATGTAAGGGGAGCCATGGTTCAAATTTATGCGTATTTTCGTATGTATCACAGCTGGGCAGAGTCGATTCAGGATCATTCCCGCCTAATCGTGAAGGGAGTCGCCGGGGATGCCCGGTATGCGGGAGCGCTGCATGCGGACGGGAAAACAGCTGCAAGGGTCGTGGCTAAGGCCGGTTATGCAACGGACCCCCGCTATGCGGATAAACTCATTCTAATCATGGACCAATATGGCTTATATCAATACGATGCCAAGCCGGAGGAGGGGGAAGCGATGACCAAGGAAGAGAAGGCGGCCTTCGAAGCGCTGCAGGCGACCGTAATGAGACAGGCCGAGTGGATGAAGCAGCAGGAGGGCCTGTTGAACATGCCCTGCCCTGTTTGGGCAAAGGATGCCTACGAGTTCTACAAGCCGTTTATTTCCGATGATAAGGGAAGTTATGATTATTGGCGCCAGCTCGTAATCCAGTATCGGTATGAGAACGGCATACGGGTGAATCCGTCCGACGGTTCTAAGTAAGAACCGATGATGACCGGACGACAATAATCCCTGCGGACCGCGATCCGTCAGGGATTGTTCGTTTTACTCCCGGATGGTGACCCGGGTTCCTACCGGAACGTAAGGCGAAAGGTCGAGCACATCTTCGTTATGCATCCGGATGCAGCCATGAGAAACCTCGTGTCCGATCGAATCGGGGTCATTGGTTCCGTGAATGCCGTAATGCGGTTTGGAAAGGCCCATCCAGAGCACTCCGAAGGGTCCTCCCGGATTCTCCTGTTTGTTAATGATCCGGAATTCTCCCGTCGGCGTACTGGTCAGCATTTTGCCGATGCCGACAGGATAGGCTTTGGTGACCGTATCTCCGTCCAGTAGATACAGCTTACGGTCGGAAAGGTCGACGATAATCCGGTAATCGGGCATTTGCATCACTCCTCATGTTCAGAGTATGTCAATCATGCGAAGAACGTATCTCTGAATACAACGAATTGATGAAAAGTAGATTGGCGGAGAGAAGGCCTGTAAATGGACAACCCCCGGGAAAACTGCTTGTCGCAGTTCGCCCGGGGGTCTATTGGTTTAACGTAATTTGGTCTGGCGCAGCATGACGCCAACTATTTAACCCCTGACAGCCTGATGAGCGGCTGCAGCCGGTTCCTGGTTCTTGTTGTGTGTTGGTAAACAGAATAATGACATTTCTAAAACAACAAAAGCCCTGCCTCTCTTTTGTCCTTGCGGCTCCGATGACCGCGCCAGTGTGAATCAGAATCTCGTCTTTACATAAACTCATACTTCGTTTGGGTTATTCAAAATAGGAATTTAAAACTTCGTGGTCACGAAGGGTTATTCTTCTTGCGAGGAACGAAAAAGGGGTTAAATTGAACTTACAATATCTAATAATATCATAGATGTAACAAAATGGCAAGTGAATGAACCGTGAAGAGGACAAAGTGCATATAAAAACGCAAAAAACGAAACGTTTCATGATATTATTGTCACAATTTTCCGCCTTTCGGCCGATATTTATAGTAGTATTGCACCATATTAATGAACTGAAGAAAAAGGAAGGCTCTGTTGTATGAATACCGAATCAGCCTGTCCGGGGGCAAAGAAGCTGTACCGGTCATTTCTGAACAAGTTGGTGCGTAATTATTTGATTGGATCCTTGCTGGCCGTCCTGGTGGTAGGGAGCACGATCGTCTTGACGACACTGGACGTACCTCCCGACGAGTATACACGTCTTGTATTCATTCTGCTGACTTCACTCGTGATTATGGTCGTAATGGAGCTGATTGTCTTCTCGCGGCATCTGCGGCCCATTCGGCAGGGGCTTCTTACGCCGGGCGCCGACTTGGCGATCCTAAGGCAAGCCTATATTCAGACGCATCGGCTGCCGATGCTGTCCGTATACCGTATTCTTGTGCCGCATTTGCTTGGCCTTTCCGTTCCGGCGGTATTGATTACGGCCTGGATGCTGGAGCGTGGGCTGCTGAACTTCCCTGCATTTTATTTGGCAGTGGCGGCTATGGGAGCGTTTTTGATTGCTGGCATGCATGCCATGTATGATTTCTTCCTGACCGGCGCTGCCATCCGTCCGCTGCTGATGGAACTGAAAATGCAGGCAGCAGAGAGATTCGGGGTGGAACTGGATGCAGGTGGTCATGTATTTCTGTCGATCCGTCCGAAGTTTCTGATCAGCGGAATGCTGATGGGAATTTCGCCGCTGCTGTTGTTCAGCCTGGCAGCGCAAATCCGCCTAAAGAGTATGGACAGCGCCATGTTTCAGAATTATTGGGGATGGGCCAGTCTTATCCTGTTGATCGACATCGCTTTTGCCTACACGGGAGCACGGCTCATCACGCAGGACGTCGAGCGTCCGATCTCCAAGCTTTATGATGCGATGAACGACGTCAAGGAAGGGCGAATGACCAAGGTTCATAACATTTATTCGGATGAATTTTCGAAGCTTGTCGCCGGATTCAACATGATGGTTGATGCCCTGCACACGCGCGAGGCGCAAAGTCAGGCAATGCTGGACAGCTATTTCGTGACGCTCGCTGTAGCCCTGGATGCCCGCGATCCTTATACGGCCGGACATTCGCTCCGGGTCGCTGAGTATTCGGAGCTGATCGGAAGGCTGTGCGGGATGTCGCCGGATGACCTTATGATCATCCGCAAATCGGCGCTCCTGCATGATATCGGCAAAATCGGTGTTCGCGACACCGTGCTGCTGAAGGAAGGCAGGCTGACAGACGAGGAGTTCGATCAGATCAAGCTCCATCCGGGCCTTGGAGAGAATATTCTTCTTCAAATCGAGCCGAAGGATGCGATGGCTGTGCTGCTGCCCGGCGTGCGCTCACACCATGAGCGGTACGACGGGAAGGGGTATCCGGACGGTCTTGCCGGGGAAGATATACCGGTATTGGGGCGGATTATCGCCGTCGCCGATGCGTATGACGCAATGACGTCCGACCGACCTTACCGCAAAGGCATGGCATCGCAGGTTGCCCTCCTGATTCTGGATGAGGGGAGAGGAACCCAATGGGACCCGGTGTTTGCGAAGGTATTCGTTGAGCATATGCGCAAGCAGCAGCCCTCCATCCCGAAACACGGAGCATGAACGAAAGCATGGTCCTTCAAGAAGGAAAGCGTCCGCCGGAAACGGCGGACGCTTTTTCGGTATATTGGAGGGATGACCTGAGTTAAAGGTTGGATTAATGCATGTGATCTTCCGACATGCCGGACATGGCATCAGAGGGAGCAGCAGGCATGGATGGAGTCGCTAACAGGGTGGTGATCATTTTGTGAAATTCGTAACAAATAATGATTTTCATCGACTTCGCTCATTGAAGCTTGGGGAGAACACAGCTATAATGGGGGCATCTAAGATTTGAAACTTTAAAAACTAAGGGAGTTGCGGGCTATGAAACGTGGAGACCTGCTGCTTGTTTCCGGGATATTGGCTGCCGCTCTGCTGGTGATGGTGCCAAGATGGGTTCAAGGCGGTCAAATAAGTGAAAAAAATCACAATAATACAAAAACAGCTGTCATCAAGGTGGAGGGCGAGGTGTACCGGACCGTTAAGCTGACTAAAGAAGAGCAGACGATCGAAATCCGCACCGACCGCGGCTATAACCTGCTGAAAGTTCACGATTACGGCATTGAGATGGCGGAAGCTGATTGTCCGGATGAAGTGTGTCTGACCTTCGGTTTCCGAAGCAGGCAGGGGGATACCATCGTCTGCCTGCCGCACAGAGTGATCGTAGAAATCGAGGGTACAAGCGGAAGCGGGGAAGGAGGGGGAACCGATGCCGTTATCTGATGATGAAGCCTCGGCTGTGCTGAAAAAAACGGTGATGATCGCGATTTTTGCCGCAGTGGCCGTGGTGCTCAGCATTGCCGAATCGATGATTCCGGTCAACATCCAGATCCCGGGCGCGAAGCTGGGGCTTGCCAACATCATGATTCTGACCTGTCTGTATTTTCTGAAGGCGAGGGACGCGCTCACGCTGGTGGTGCTTAAGACAATTCTGACCGCATTTATTTTTGGAACCTTTTCCAGCCTGCTGTTCAGCCTGTTCGGGTCACTGCTCAGCTTTGTGGTCATGGCACTGCTTATGAAGCTCGGACGGCGTCAATTCAGCCTGATCGGTATCAGCATCGCGGGGGGCATCGCCCACAATATCGGCCAGCTGGCGGCAGCCTCTATCGTCTTTTCGACCTTGAATATCTTCTATTATTTGCCCGCCCTGCTGATCAGCGGCATTGCAACGGGCATCCTGGTCGGGATCGCCGTCAAGTATCTGGTCCCGTCATTATCACGGCTGGCCTTGTTCAATGCATTCCAGAAGAGCTGAAAATTGCCGTTAGGGCAAGGGGGAACCGGTCATGGACAGAGTGAAGACGAAGCCGACAAATGGCAAGCCTGCAGCGGGAAATCAGGTGAACTCCGCTGCCTCCGTGATGAAGGAGCATGCGGCTGCGGGAATGGATGCGGAGACGGACATGGTGCTGCTGGACCATGTGTCGTTTGCCTACGACGGTCAGCATGAGGATATCAGGGACGTGTCCCTTGCCATCGGCAGGGGCGAGTGGGTGACGTTGGTTGGCGCGAACGGCTGCGGGAAATCGACGCTCATCCGGCTGATGAACGGGCTGCTCCGCGCCTGCGGCGGCTGCATTGCGATCGGCGGCATCCGGCTGGAAGCAGGAACGCTCGGAGTCATCCGGCAAAAGGTGGGAATGGTATTTCAGAACCCCGACAATCAGTTCATTGGCGCGACGGTAGAGGAGGACATGGCATTCGGCTTGGAGGGATTATGCCTAAGCGCAGAAGAGATCGGAAGCAGAATCAGCCGTTATGCCGTGCGTCTTGGCATCGGCGGACTTCTTCCCCGTCATCCGCAGGAGCTGTCCGGAGGTCAAAAGCAGCGCGCGGCACTGGCTGCCATCCTGGCCATGGAACCGGAGCTGATCATACTTGACGAAGCTTCCTCCATGCTCGATGAGAAGGCGAGAAGCGACATGCTGGAGCTGCTGCGGGAGATGCACCGCGAGGAGCGGTATACGCTACTGTCCATCACGCATGACGCGGAGGAAATCGCGGCTTCGCAGCGGGTGCTGGTGATGGAAGGCGGCCGATTGGCCGCGGATGTGGCGCCGCAGGAGCTGTTCCGAAGCGCCGATCTGCTCCGGCGGTGCCGGATGGAATTGCCGTTTCGGCTTCAGCTCGCTCAGGAGCTTGAGAAACGGGGCGTGCCGCCTGTGCCGGATAAAGATTCGGCCGGCGCTGCGGCGGACCCGGTCACGGAGGTGATGCGGAAATGGGCATTCAATTGGAGCATGTGAGCTATACGTACGATGCGCGGAGTCCGCTCCGCCAGACGGCGCTTCACAATGTGGATCTTGATCTGGCCGAAGGCGCCTTGACCGGCATCGCCGGTTCATCCGGATCGGGCAAATCGACGCTGCTTCAGCTGCTGAACGGCATCCTGCTCCCGACGGAGGGGAGCGTGAAGGTGCTGGACGTGAGGCTAAGCGCCGGGGAAAAGCCGCCCAAGCTGGCGCCGCTGCGCAAACGGGTGGGACTCGTCTTTCAGTTCCCGGAGCAGCAGCTGTTTGCCAGGACGCTCGAGGAGGACCTGGTCTTCGGCCCTCTGAACTTCGGAGCGACGCCTGAGGAAGCTGCCGCGTCCGCGCGAAAAGCGCTTGAAGCGATGGGGCTTGAGGAGTCACTGCTCAGCCGACATCCGCTGCAACTGAGCGGAGGACAGCGGCGCAAAGCGGCGATCGCCTCGGTGCTGGCGATGGATCCGGACATCCTCGTGCTGGATGAGCCGGGGGCGACGCTGGATCAGGTCAGCCGGACGGAGCTGATTCTGCTGCTGCACCGGCTGTGCAGGGAGGAAGGCAAGACGGTCATTATCGTCACGCACCGGATCGATGAGCTGCTGCCCTATGCGGACCGCTGGGTCATCGTGCATGAGGGCTGCGCCGTCTTCGAAGGGACGGCGCGCGGACTGGTGGATGCGGCCGCGAAGCTGCCGGATTACGGCTTGTCGGTGCCGCTTCCCATCCGCTGCTGGCGCGAGCTTGAAGCGGCTTACGGGCTTCAGGCCGAGGAGCCCTGCCTCAGCGCCGCCTCCCTGGCGGAGCGGATCGCGCAGCTCGTGCAGGCGGATGCCGGGAAGGAGCTCAGCCTATGCGCGAAAAGCTGCTGATCGGCCGGCTGATCGATACCGGATCCCGTATTCACCGCCTGGACCCGAGAGCCAAGCTGACGGCCATGCTGCTCTATGCCGCCGCGGTTGTTGCAGCAAGGTCCTGGCCTGCACTGCTGAGCCTGGCTGTCTTCTCGATCGTTATCATGGTTCTGACCCGCATTCCGCTCGGGACGTATCTGAAGGCGGCAAAGCCGCTGCGCGTTCTGATGCTGTTCATCCTCATTGTGCAGTGCCTGGCCGTCAAAGGCGGCAGCGTGCTGCTTGCCGTGGGCTCCTGGCATCTGGATTCGGCCGGGCTGGAGGCCGGCGTACATGCGGTCCTGCGCATGGCGCTGCTCGTGTCCTTCACGGCGCTGCTGACGTTTACGACGTCGCCCGGCCAGCTGAACCAAGGTCTTGAAGGGATGCTTCGGCCGTTCGTGCGGCTCGGAATCTCCCCGGAGCGCCTGTCCCTGATGACCGGTATTGCCCTGCGGTTCATTCCGGCCATTCTGGATGAGGCGCAGACTATCATGAAGGCCCAGGCCTCCAGGGGAGCGGACCTGAAAGAGCTGCCGTGGAAGGAGAAGGCGCGGATGCTTACGGCGCTGCTGGTGCCGGTTACCGTCTCGGGATTCCGGCGGGCGGAGGATTTGACCGCCTCGATGGAATCAAGGGGCTACCGGCTCGGCGCACCCCGAACGCAGTACCGCCCTTTGCGCTGGAGCTATAAGGATACATGCTTTGTCGTCGTGTTCGTGTTGATCTGCCTGGAAGTGGTATGGGTTGGATTTTAATAAAAAGAGATGGTGGAGGGGATCGCTGTGTCACGCTGGTTTGGACAAAAAGAGATTGAGCTGCTGGCGCCCGTGGGTACGTTCGAAATTTTCAAGGAAGTGATTCAGGCGCCGTGCGATGCGGTGTATTTGGGAGGGCCGGCCTTTAACATGCGCCTGATGCGCAAAGGCTACAACTTTACGCTGGAGGAAATCACGGAGGCTGTGAGCATCGCGCATTCGATTGGGAAAAGGGTCTATGTGACCGTGAACAATCTGCTGAGTGAAGCGGAGATCGAGGGGGCGAGGGAGTACTTGCAATTTCTGGAACAGGCCGGCGTGGACGCATTGATCGTCCAGGATTTTGCCGTGCTGGCTTTGGTGAAGGAGATGGAGCTGAAGATTCCGCTTCATGCCTCGGTCATGATGAACGTGCATAATCTGGAAATGGTCAATGCCCTGCAGGAGCTCGGCGTTACCCGCGTGGTGACCTCCAGGGAGATGGACCTGCAGACGGCACGGTATATTCAAGCGATAAGCGGGATGGAGCTCGAGTATTTCATCCATGGCGACATGTGCGTCGCGCACGGGGCGAACTGCCATTACAGCTCCTACGTGTTCGGAATGAGCAGCAGCCGGGGCAAGTGTATGAAGCCGTGCCGCTGGGATTACCGCGTGAAGAAGGACGGCAGCGTCTATCCTGCCGAGTATCCGCTGGCCGTCAAGGACATGTACATGTATGAGCATATTCCGGAGCTGATTGAATCGGGAATTTGCTCCTTCAAAATCGAAGGGCGGATGCGGGATGCCTCCTTTGTCCTGATGCTCGTGAACAGCTATGCGGATGCCATCGACCGTTATATCGACGACCCCGTCGGATTTGACCGGAGACAGAACGCCCAGTTTTTATATGAAAATAGAAAACGCGACTTCTCCACCGCTTATGCCTTCGGCAAACCGGGCCTCGCGAACATCAACCGGCGCTACGAAGGAACAGGCAAGTTCTACAGCACGGGCCGCGTGTTCAGTACCCCGACGCCGGAGAAGGAGATGAACGATCAGCGAATATCCGAAGTGCGAGGCTGTCTGTCAGGCGTGGCGGAGAAGGACTCAGCCCCTCTGCGGCAGCAAGCTGGTGCGCGGCTGTCCGTCAGGGTGAACAACATGGCGCAGGCTTGGATGGCGGTGGAGGAAGGCGTGGACGATGTATATCTCTCCGGCGATGTATTCCTTCCTGATCTGCCGTTCACGAAGGCGGATATCGAAGCGCTGTGCGCCGCAAAAGGCCGTTCCCGCATATACCTCGGATTGCCGCGGATGATGACCGAGCTGCATTTCGAGCAGTATGCGCAGCTGCTAGGCGACCAAAGACTGAATCTGGACGGACTGCTCGTGACGAATCTCGGGGCGGTGCATGCCTTTCGCAAGTTCGGCTACCCGATGATCGGGGATGTAAGCCTGAATATTTACAACCATCTGGCGGCCGATTTTTATGGTGATCAAGGGATGGACAGAGTAACCGTATCGCCGGAAATGACGGCCGGACACTTAAGCGAACTGCTGATGCACGCCCGCGTGCCGCTGGAGATGACCGTGCATGGTTCCCCGACCGTCATGTACATGGAGCATGACCTTTACGAGAATACGGAGCTGATGGAGGCGGTCGGAGAGGAAGATAACCGCTACGTGCGTAACGATATTCTGGTGCTGATGACCGATAAAGGCGAGAATCCGGTATACCGGGACCAGCATGGGCGCAATCATCTGCTGCTCAGCAAGGAACTGAACCTTCTCCCGCTGGTGCCTGAGCTGATCGGAGCAGGCGTATGCTGCTTCCGGATTGAGGGAGCGCCTTATTCCGTGCATGAACTGCGAATGGTGATTCAGGCTTATCGTCAGGCCTTGGTTCGTGGAACGGAGGCAGACGGAGCGGGTGCTATGGAACTCCGTCCGGTGTTTGCCGGCTATACGCTCGGGTCGCTGCAGTTCAATTGACAGGAACCGATCAAGCATGGAGGGGGAGACAACGATGTCGGAAATTTTAAAATCACTGGATGCGCCAAGCGTGGAGGAGCTTCGCCGGCAGTACTTTTATCCGTGCACGCAGCATTTTTACAAACGGCCGCCACTGATCGTGCGCGGCGTGATGCAGTATTTGTTCGATGCCGCTGGCCGGCGGTATACCGACTTTTTTGCAGGCGTCTCGGTCGTGGCATGCGGCCACTGCAATCCCGTGATCGCCGAGGCAACCGCAGAGCAGCTGAAGCGGCTGCAGCATACATCGACGATTTATTTGACGGAGCCGAATGCCCTGCTTGCGGAGCGCCTTGCTGAACTGCTGCCGGGGGATTTGGGGCGGACGTTCTTCGTGAACAGCGGCTCGGAGGCCAATGAAGGCGCGCTGCTGCTGGCGCGGAGGCATACCGGACGCAAGCATTTCATGGCGCTTGAGCAAGGCCTTCACGGACGCAGTCACCTGACGATGGAAGTGACGGGGCTTGCGATGTGGCGGTCCGATCCGTTCCTGGAAGGCAGCACCGCATTTATTCCGCGGCCGTTCGAGCCGGGGTATGCGCCTGAAGAGGCTGAGCGGCGCTCTCTGGAGGCGCTGGACCGGGTGCTGGCTGAACGGGGGCATGAAATCGCGGCGATGATCGTCGAACCGATCCAGGGCAACGGGGGAATGAACATTCCGCCCGCAGGATATTTCCGCAAGGTCCGGGAGCGTCTCGACCGCTGCGGCATCCTGCTGATCGCGGACGAAATCCAGACCGGCTTCGGTCGGACGGGGCGGATGTTCGCCATGGAGCATTTCGGCGTCGTCCCGGACATCATGACGATGGCCAAGGCACTGGGCAACGGGGTTCCCGTAGCGGCATTCTCTGCGACGGATGCCATCGCCGCTTCGATGAACCAGCCGTCGGCTTCAACCTTCGGAGGCAATCCGGTGTCAGCCGTGACTGCGCTTGCCGTCCTCGACTACATCCGCGATGCAGGTCTCGTCAGCCGCTCCAAGCTGCTGGGCGAGACGCTAAAGTCCGGCCTGATCCGGCTGAAGGAACGTCATGAGCCCATGATATGCGATGTCCGCGGCCGCGGATTGATGGTGGGCGCCGAATTATCCGGCGGTTCGCCGGAAGAAAGCGCGCAGCTGGTGGACCGGGTGCTGGAGGAAATGAAGGACCGCGGTTTTATCATCGGCAAAAACGGCGTTCACCGCAATGTGCTTGCTTTCCAGCCGCCTCTGGTCGTGACGGGCGAGGATATTCGCCTGATGCTGGATGCACTCGATCAGGTGCTCACATCCATTCACGACGGGACGAAGCCCCTGGAGCAGCATTCCGTCACGGAAGAGGGGAAGTGAGGAAACATGCAGGCTGCAGGCGTTCAGAAGGTACTGCATAAGACACGGCAGTTCAGCGAGCTGGTCATGTTCTCGCATACGCTTTTCTCGCTGCCGTTTGCCGTCATTTCGATGGTATGGGCCGCAGGCGGCTGGCCATCATGGCATGTCATGCTGTGGGGGCTTATCGCCCTCGTTGGCGCGAGGAACGGGGCGAACGCCTTTAACCGGCTCGCCGACAGGCGTTTCGATGCCGCCAATCCCCGCACGGCCCACCGGCATTTGCCCCGGCAGCTGCTCGGGACGCGGGAGGTGGGCGTCTTCGTCTTGGTGAACTACGCGATCTTCATCTTCGCCGCCTCGATGCTGAATCCGCTGTGCATGGTGCTGTCGCCAGTAGCGATCCTGCTGATCACATCCTATTCCTATGCAAAGCGCTTTACCTGGCTGAGCCATCTGTATCTCGGCTTCGTGATTGCCTCCGCGCCGATCGGGGCGTGGTTTGCCGTTACCGGCGCTTTCGCGTTCACGCCGTTCGTGCTCGGGACAGTCGTGATGCTGTGGATCGCCGGCTTTGACGTCATCTACGGCACGCAGGATATCGAGTTCGACCGTTCCCACGGCCTCTGGTCCATGCCCAGCTTTTTCGGGCTGACCCAAGCGCTGCGGATGTCCAAAGCGATGCATCTCATTATGATGCTGCTGCTCCTGTCGCTTTATTTTACGCAGCAGCTGGGCTGGATTTATCTGATGGGGCTTGGCATCGCCGCCTTGCTATTGATGACGGAGCACGGGATTATCCGCCCGGGAAATGCGCGCCTGATGAAGCTGGCTTCGTATAATCTGAACCAGGTCATCAGCATGGTCATTCTGTTCTGCACTCTCCTGGATTTCTTTCTTATTTGATGGTTCGCTCGATTACACAAAGGTGGAAACATTTGTTAAACTGTAGGCGGGGAAACCATTAGCGAACGGGAGGTGGGAGAATGAGTCTCGGGAAGGCCGCGGCCTGGATGCTGGAAGCGGTGCGGAGCATCGTATTCCTGATGCTTGGTTTGATGGCTCTGGGCGCTATGCAGCGTTCGTTATTTCAAAGCGGGCAGCTGAGGCTGTTCGAAATGCTGCTCGTTTTGACGGCGGATCTTGCCATCTTGTATGTCGTACACCGTAAATTTCTGGCGCAGCGCAGATTCTACCGGGCTTCGCAAAAGCCCGCGCTGACTGGGAGCAAAACCCTGATTTTGCTCGGTTATGCCGGAGCCGCATTGTGGATTGCGGCGCTATAATAAAAAGCCCTCTACAATAGAGGGCTTTTTATGATGCCTGTTTGCAAATAGAGACCAGGGATGCAAGCTACTTATGCCGATTTTCCACCGAAATACCGGTGAAGCACCTCCAGCTGTCCGTAGGCCGGATGACCGCGCAGCGGCTCCACCGCCTGCATGGCGCTCTGCAAATATTGCCTGCGCATCTGCTCGGATCTTTCGAGCGCGTCCCCGCTGCGGATGCGCTCCAGTACATATGCCACCGCCTCCGCCGGGGAGTCCGGCTGAATGGCGCGAATCCGGGGCGCGAGATCACGATCCTCGAGCGCATACAGAACGGGGAGAGTCACCTGCCCCCGGATGAGATCGCTGCCGGCCGGCTTGCCGAGCGCTTCCGCCGTCGCGGTGAAATCCAGGATATCGTCCTCGATCTGAAAAGCCATGCCGAGCGCTTCGCCGAAACGGTAGAGACGCTCGGCCGTTTCGGGCCGCGCATCCGCGGACAGCGCACCCGTGCGCAGGCAGGTGGCCATGAGCTGTGCGGTTTTGCAGCGCGTCTTTTCGAGATACTGCTCCATGGTCAGATCATAATCATACGCATGCCGCAGCTGCTCATATTCCCCGAGACAGAGCTGGGCTGTAGCCAAGGAGGAAAGGTCGTGGACGAAACGGTCATGGTCATCCGTATATCCGGAGAGCAGCTCCAAGACCCTTGCCGACATGTAGTTCCCGATATGGATTGCCGCGGACACGCCGGTCTGCGTATGCAGGGAGGGGGCGCCCCGCCGCAGGTCCGAGCGGTCGATGATATCGTCATGGATCAGGGAGGCAGCATGGATGAACTCCGCGGCCGCCGCAAGCTGATACTGGCGGCGGCCGGTCGGTGCGCAGCCAAAGCGGCTGCCGGCAATGACCAGCACGGGCCGCAGCCGCTTGCCGCCGGAGCGGATCAGCTGAAGGACGCTGCGCGCCAGCACCGAGGTGCGGGGGACGTCCTTGTCGTATTTGACGATATGCTCGATTTCGCGGTTGATGCGATGGATATCGATCTGAAGGGTTTCAGGCAGGGAAGGCTTCATGTCTCATTCCTCCAAGTCCTCATCTTAGTCTTTACGTATTCGTACGGACGATCATCCTGCAGTTAGATGGCGCGTTCCTTGCGGGCCGCCGCTTGTTCGGCCCGCAAATATCCCTCCAGGCTGGCTAGGAGCGGCTCGCCGCCAGCTTCGCCCAAGGCTAGGCGGACATAATGCCGCTTGAGAAGCGGAGCGAGGTAACGCACCAGGTCCAGCTCTTCGAATTGGACGGCCAACTGGACGTAAAGGCTCTGAAAGTAGTCTCCGTCCAGTATTCGCCCAGTGAGCCGCTCATCGGCGAAAGTAAGGCCGTCATGCCGCTTGCGTGCCAGCTCCAATAGAATCATCAAAGCCAACAGCTTGGCGCCTCGGGAACGGGGAACCGCATATCGTTCCAGCAAGGAAGCAGCCGCCCGGAGTTCTAATGGATCCGCGTCCAGCACGGCCATAGCTTCAGGTGCGCAGGCATGGTTAAGCAGCTGCAGGGCTTTTTCGGTAAGTTCGGTCATTTCAAGCACCCCCTGATAAAATCGTTTAAAACGAAGATGGAGCAACGTGCGCGCTGCTGCACATTACTCCATCCCTGTGAGATCCGTATGTCGGCGTCAATCGGTATACAGATACCAGCGCCGGACTAACGGAATTCGTTTCCAGTGTTTTTTCAACCAAGGAAGGACGTAGTAGTCCAGTCCGAATATGCTGCCCGATCCTCCGATTAATGCGACGCCAGCCGTAAGGTACCAGAGCATCTCGTAAGGCGCCATCCCGGAGCACCAGATCATGAGGCCCATGGCAATGGTGGCGACCGAAGAGAGAGCGGTGAACAATCCGATGATCAGCAGGATGCCGAAGGTGATTTCGGCGAGGACCATGCCCGTCTGGAACACCTTGGCAAGCACCGTATAATCTCCGTTCGATTGATAAAAGAAGATATCCATGAAGCCGTTCATGATGCTTGTAATGAACTGCGGTACCGGAAGGGCTTCGACGGCATCCTTGGCGGTCGTCACGGCCGATGCGGCTGCTTGAGCGTCAACCGTCTTGGCTACCGCGTCCACGGCCTGACTGGCGGCCGAGGTGGCATCTGCGGCATTCGGAGATGGTGGAATCAGGAAGATGCGTGATGGATTGTCAATGATTTTCCACAGCTTCTCGAGTCCCTCCGACAGCCACATATAACCGACATAGAGCCGCAGCGGCAGCAGCCAGAAATTCGGCGAGCGCTTGGAAAAATGTCCTCCGACGAAGCTGCGGCGGTTATGCACATGAAAGAACTCATGCATCATGTACGACCACACTTTATTGAAGCCTGCGACCGTGAACAGGTAGAACATGTTGATAAAATGCTTGGCGAACAGGGCCATGAAGCCGCTCAGCATGAACATGCGGTTCGGCAGGCCGACGTTGGCTACGCCGTAATGGCTGCCAATGCAGACCATTGTGCCGTGAAAGCCCGGCTTATATGACTTTTTCGCCTGATTCGTGACATCTGCATGGATGTTATGGGCAATGATTGGCGCTGCTTGCTCGGCGTTCTCCACCATTTGTGGTACCGGCCGCTCTTCGCCTTCCGGAATGTAAAATATGTTATCGCCCACCACGTACACATTGTCGTGATCCACGCTTTGCAGCTTGTCGTTCGTGACGATCCGTTTGCGGCCCTGCTGCTGCACGTCAAGCGAGCCCACCAGCTCGGATCCTTCCACACCGGCAGTCCAGACAATGGTATGTGCCGGAATCCGCTGATCGCCCATGATGACGGCCTGGGAATCGACGCGTGTGATTTTGGCGTTCGTAATGACCTCGACGCGCATCTTCGCAAGCCGCTTCTCCGACTTTGCGATCAGCTTATCGGGCAGGATCGGCAGGATTTTCGGAGCCATATCGGCGACGACCAGACGGACCTCCTGCGGATCAATGAAAAATTCCTTGCACAGCTCGTCGCGGAATTCGGCCATTTCTCCGACCAGCTCCACGCCGGTAAAGCCGGCGCCTACCACGACAAAGGAGAGCTTGTTTTTGCGCACCGCCGGATCGGTTTCCTTGGCGGCTTCTCCGAACATGTTGCGGATCTGCTCTTTCAGCCGGACCGCATCCTCGTAAGACCAGAGCGTGAAGCTGTTCTCCGCTGCGCCGGGAATGCCGAAGAAGGTAGGCTTACAGCCTGTGCCGATGACCAGATAATCGTAATTGTATTTGCCTTTGCGGGATTCCAGCGTTTGGGCCGTGAAATCGATATGGCGGATTTCGTCCATAACGACCTGAACCTTTTGCCCCTCGAATATTTTCTTCAGCTCGATTTTGACCGCATCCTCGGGCGTGCGGTTGGCCGCCACCTCGTGAAGCTCTGTCAGCAATGTATGATAGGGATTGCGGTCAATCAGCGTAATCTCGACATTGCCGTCTTTCTTGAATTTTTTCGCCAGCTTCTTGGCCGTGAGGACACCGCCGTAACCGCCGCCCAGCAAAACGATTCTTTTCATGGAATGCTCACCTCGTTTGACTTATGTTCTGACCCCGGCTTCGCTTTGCAGCATCGAGCGCTTGCCCGGCCTGGATTACTTCGCTCCATCGAGCGCTTTTTGGGCCAGAGTCACGTAGTCCTTGATGTGAATGCTGACGCCGGAGATGGCATCGGTCGTTCCGTCATCTTTGAGCGTAATCGCTGCCGGATCCTGTTTCTCGATCAGATAATCCTGTGCTTTAATCGCCTCTTCATGCCATTCGGCTTGGGCTCCGCCGGCTTTCATGCCGTATTTGCCTTCCTTGGAAACAGTCTGCTTGTCTTCGCCCTTGGCGTTGACGCCGCTGAAGTAGGCGTAAATGATTTTGCCATTCGCTACCGTGATATCGACCGTAGGCTTCCAGCCGCTTTCCTTGTCGAACGCGTCGCCTTCCACATGATAGGAGCCGTCTTTATAAGAACCGGGTGCTGCAGGTCCTGCGGACAGGGCTTGCTCGGATAATGTGGTGAAATCTTTCACATGAATGGATACGCCGGAAACGGCATCGGTTTTGCCTTCAGCAGTGACCGTAATCGCTGCGGGATCCTGCTTTTCAATCAGGTACTGCTCGGCCTTTTCGGCTTGCTCATACCATTCCGATGACCCGCCGCCGGCTTTCATGCCGTATTTGCCTGCTTTGTCGAGCGTTTTCTTGTCGGGTCCGCCTTTGGCGCTGACATAGTTCCAGTCGGCCTTGGTGATTTTGCCGCTTTCGACGGAGAGGACGACGTAAGGCTGCCAGCCGCTCTTTTCATCCATGGTGCCTTCGGCAAAATACGTGCCGTCCTTGTAGCTGCCGCCGTCAGCAGGGGGAGTTGCTGCTTCTTTGGTGTCCGTTGCAGCCGGTGCAGGGTCGGTGGTTTCGGTTGCGGCTTCCTTGTCGCCGCCGCAGCCGGCGAGCAGGCCCGCCATCAGGGCGCCGGATAATAGAATAGACCATCTTTTGTTCATGTCTAATGACCTCCAATGTTCATTTGATAATATCTATGAAAAAATGTTAAAACCATAATCAATGTGCGCTTATGCGCATTCTATAGGCAATCTCCGATGGAATGAAATCGTGGTACATGACCTGAAGCACACTGGCGAAGCGCCTATCCATTCTTTTGTTCAATTTATATTATTAATCATGTTGATATTCCAAATTCTCTTGTCGATGGCATTGTAGCATAGGTATACAACGCAATTATGTGAAAGTAATCACAAGCGTGAGCGAGTTTAAAATTAATCTCCTATCCGTCCATTGTATGCGAAAAGAGCGCTGCTGTGTGAACGAAAAAAGCCTGAGCCGGATCATTTCTGGCAGATCCGATTCAGGCTACAGATGAGCACTGTTTATTGTGTAAAAGACTAATTGGCTGCCGAACGAAGGAAGCCGGGAAGGCGGATCAAGGCGATCGTCAGCCCGGCCAGACCGAAGGCCAGCAGGATGAGCGCCGAGCTCCAAATATCGCCGATATGCGCGCCGTGGACAATAATATCGAGCAGGGAATGCTGCGCCCAGAACTGCGGAAGGAAATGTCCGATCGTCTGTACGCTTTGGGGCAGGAGGTAGGACGGTACCCACAGGCCACCGAGCATCGCTCCGCCCATCGAAATGATTTGCGTAACGACCATCGCGGCGCCCTCGCCGGGAACGAGAAAGGAGAGGCCGAGTCCAATGCCTGTGCCGGCAATGCTGAGACTGAGCACGACGGCGGACAAGGCGGCGATATCCCCGAGCTTCAGGTCGTAAACAAAATGTCCGAAGGCGAAGAGGATCGCGCACTGGCATATCACGGTCAGCACGAACGGGAACCACATGCCGATCAGGTAGTGCAGAGGCTTGATGCGCGTGGTACGAATACGGGACAAGAGGCCGGTTTTCTTTTCCTCAAAGAAACGGCGGGCCATCGTGATCATAATGAAGAACACGAACATGACGGTCATGCCCGGCACGACCTGGTCAATCATGTTCAAGTGGTCGGAAGTTGTAGATACATTCTCAATATGGATGGGGGAAGCAAGAGCCGCATCCGCCTGCGCCTTGGAATTGCCCTGACCCATCAGCAGGTCCGTTAGCTTCTGCTCGCGGTAGTTTGCCGATATGCTGCCGAGGATGGCCTGGATCGGCGCGGTTTCCGTCTGGGCGGCCGGATCCTGGTACAGCTTGATATCCGCGGCCTTGCCTTCCTTCATGGACTGCTCGAAGCCGCTCGGAATAACCAGCATGGCGGAAAACTGCCCCTGTTTGATTTTATCAAGCTGCTCGTTCAAGTTGTCGCCGGGAAGCTGCTTCACGTCCATAATGCCCTTCATCTGTTCGATCAGCGCCTTCGAAGCCGGAGACTGATCCTGATCCACCGTTCGCAGCGTGATGGAGGCGCCGTCACCCTGATTGAAAATGGAACCGAACATGACAATAAATATGATAGGCATGAAGAGCAGGAAGAGGAAGCTGCGCCGGTCCTTGCTGATGAGCCGAAGCTCTTTGATAATCATCGCTTTCATGGTCTGAACCTCCTTTTAATTTCACGGTTATGTTGTTCTTCTAATCACGCAGCGCCGTTCCGGTTACCTTCAGGAACACGCTTTCGAGCGAAGGGCGGACGACCTCGAGCTGCTTAACGTCCCAGCGGTGCTGCGCGGCCAGGTGAAGCAGACGCTGCATGACGGCCGCAGAGCTGGCGGTTTCCAGCAACCAGCCGGAGCCTTCCTTGCGATAGGAGTTGACATCGGGGTCTCGGGGCAGCTCCGCAAGCCCGGGCACCTCAAGGTAAATCGCATTGCTGCCGTACCGTTCCAGCACCTCTCCGAGCGGCCCCATCGCCTTGATCGAACCCTGATCCATAATGGCGACTTCATCGCAAAGCGCTTCAACTTCCTCCATATAGTGGGTGGAATAAATGATCGTCACGCCTTCGCGGTTCAGCTCCCGGATCATTTCAAAGATATGATTGCGCGACTGCGGATCAATCCCGACGGTCGGCTCATCCAGAATGAGCAGCTTGGGGCGGTGGAGCAGGGCAGCGGCGATGTTGATTCTCCGCTTCATGCCGCCGGAGAAGGTGCTGACGATATCCTTGGAGCGCTCCAGCAGCCCGGTTCTTGCCAGCACCTGGTCAATCCGCTGCTTGAGCTCTTTACCGCTGACGCCGTACGCTTCGCCGAAAAACAGAAGGTTGTCGTACGCGCTCAGCTTCTCGTACAGGGTAATCTCCTGCGGCACGTAGCCGATAAACCGGGATACGGCATCCGGCTCCCGGGTCAGGTCCTTCCCGAACAGCCGGGCGGAGCCGCCGTCCGCCTTTACGATGCCGGTCAATATCTTCATGGTCGTCGATTTTCCCGCACCGTTGGGACCAAGAAAGCCGAAGGAGGTGCCGGGGCGAAGTGAGAAGGTCACGTTCTCCAGCGCCTGTTTTTTGGCATAGGCCTTTTTAAGTCCGTTCACTTCTAGCATATATTCGTTGTTATCTGAATTTAAATCAGGGAGGGGCTCGGCCCCGATCATGACTTGAACCATTCGATATTCCTCCTAAAGTTCCAATTTATTCTCAAGCAGATACGCTGTAAATGTAAGCACGGCATAGGTCAAAATCCAGCTGATTCCCATGGCAATGGGCAGCTCCCATGGGTAAGGAAACCATTCGACTTTCATTTGCTCCGTTCCCTGCTGAATCATATTCTCCGATATAAAGGAGTCCGGAAGCTGAAATATCAAGCCTAATCCGCCCATAAACACAATCCACAGCACCGGAGAAATCGGGCGGAGCGAGCTGCTCTGAACGACAGAAATCAGGATGCCGAGCGCGATGATGAGCGGGCTGAACCCTGCGACCAGCGCGAGCCAATCGATGCCCGCAATCATGAAGGAGCCGACATCTGAGAGTGAGTAGGATGGAAGCACCAGCGACAGAAGAAGAACATACGCAGAGACGACGGCAAAGGTGATGACAATGCCGATCAAAAGCTTCAGCCAGATGCCCAGCCACTTGGCTGTGATCAGCTTGGCACGCGGATAAGGCATGGTCAGCCACCAGCCGTAGGTGTCATTTTCCCATTCCCGTTTCACGGAGCCGTAGCCCCAGAAGAAGACCATATACGGAAAACCCAGCGTCACGTACCAGATGGAGTTGATCTCCAGTTGGTCATGGATGGCAAAATAAGTCATGAAGCCGATGACGGCAGTGAGAATGACAAGACAATAGGTGAGCCACCATTTCCGAGACATGCGCGCGCGGTTTTGCTTGCGCCAGCTCCCTTTGCCTTTGAGTTCATGCCGGACCAGATTCCTGAAAACAGCAGAGTCCATCACTTGTTCCACTCCTTCATGTACATTGTGCGGAAAACGTCGCGCAGCGAGCCGTATTCCGACCTTAAATCCTCGGTGCTACCGGTCCAGATCGCGCGGCCTTCCTTCATCATGACCGTGTAGTCGAACAAGCCTTCGACCTCTTGAATGTCATGAGTGCTGATCAGGACCGACTGCTCGCTTTCCTCCAAATAATCGATGAGGCTGGCGACGATCGCCTCTCTTGAAATGACGTCGATGCCGGTAAAAGGCTCGTCGAGCACGATCATCCGCACATCCCGCGCAAGGCAGAGAATCAGCATGATCCGGGCCTCCTGTCCGCGGCTCATGCCGCCGACTTTGGCGTCGAGGTCAATGTCCATGTAGTCCGCCAGCTGGATTGCTCTTTCCATGGAAAAGCCGGGCAGGAAGCTATTTCCCCATTCCAGCGCCGCCCGCGCGGTGTGGTTCGGGTACCATCGGGCACGGTCGGGGAGGTAGGCGATGTCCTGGTTGATCTGCCAGCCCGGCGCTTTGCCCAGCACTTCGATGCGTCCGGCATCCGGTCTGACCAAGCCGGTCAGCATCCGGAAGAACGTTGACTTTCCGCAGCCGTTCGGACCCAGAATGCCTGTGATCCTGCCCGAGGGAATGGCAATCTCGAACTGGTCCAGCGCTTTCTTCTTGCCGTAATGCTTCGTAATTTGATGGCACTCAACGATATTTGGGGTCATAAATCGCTTCCTCCTTGCTCCGCGTTCCTTTTCTGGCGAATGTAAGTTTCGATATCATCCCATGCAAGACCGAGGCTTTCCATCTGTTCCATGAAGCTGTCGATATACCGGGCCGCGAGCGCCGTCCGGAACGAAGCCACATGCTCGGGGGAGGAGGTGACGTATGTTCCCTGTCCCCGGCGCTTCTCCGTTAGTCCGTCCCGCTCCAGCTCCTGATAGGCACGCATGACCGTGTTCGGATTGATCCGCAGCTCCTGCGCAAGTTCTCTAACCGATGGCATTTTATCTCCCAAAGCGATCTCTCCTTTTGCAATGGCGCTTCTGGCTTGATCAAGTATCTGCTCGTATAAAGGTTGACTGAAGTCAATGTGAAAATGCAGCGAGCCAACCTGCTGTTCTTCCATAGACGCTCCTCCTACCGTACCGGAAGTACGATTAGTGATTTAAGTGTATTATATCACCTAATACACTTAATACAATAGGCTGTTTCAAAAATTTCTGGCCGACTCCGTGAAAAACGAAAAAGCCCGCCGCTCCTTAAAGGAGACGGGCAGGCTTGGCGGTTATTTCGGCTCCATGCCTTGCGCGGGTGTTATCAAAACGCAGGCAGGGAGCGGTTTTTCCGTTTGACATAGATGAATATGCAGGCGGCAACGACGCACTCGGAGAGCGGGATCGACAGCCAGACCCCGTTGGTACCGATCAGACGGGGGAGCGTCAACAGGAACAGGACCATCAGAATGATTTCCCGGGAGAGGGTGATCCAGACGGCAACTTTGACTTGTTCCGATGCCTGGAAATACGTCATCATGACGAAGTTGATGCCCATGAACATATATGCGGCAAAGAACAGCCGGATGCCGCTGATAGCCAGCGTGCGGACCTCTTGCGAGAAATCGCCGAACAAGGATACGATGCTGCCTGCGAACAAAAGTCCGAACAGGAAGACCACTATACCCGAAAAGAATGCCGTCAAGGCGGCGATCCGGATCGTCTTCACTTCGCGCATGCGAAGCTTCGCTCCGCGGTAATAGCTGATCAGCGGCTGAATGGCCGAGCCCATCCCGAGGAACAGCATCAGCATGACATTGTGGGCGTAGTTCAGGACCGAGAAAGCGGCTATGCCTGCGGTGCCGGCCCAGCGCACCATTGCGACATTGTACCCGATCGTGAATACCGATAAGCCGACCTCGGAAATAAAGCTGGGGAAGCCGATCGTCAACGTCCGGATTGCCAGCCTCCATGAGAAATACGGCCTCACGAAGGCCAGGGAGCGCTCCTTACGCAGAAAGTGGGCGAACAGAACGACCGCCCCGACGAGCGTGGCGGCGACGGTTGCCAGCGCCGAGCCTTTGACGGTCATATCGAATACGTATAAGAAAATATAGTTCAAAATGATATTCAGCACGGCGGATACGACCATCGAAATCATGGACAGGTTCGGGTTGCCGTCATTGCGGACGAACAGGCTGAATGCATTCTGGATCGTAATGATAAAGCCGTAAGTCAGCAGCACGGTCATGTACTCCAGCGCGTAGGGCAGCGTATCTTCGTTTGCGCCGAGCGCGTAGGCCAGAGGGACGCGAGCCAGGTAGGCTGTCACGGCCACCAGCAGGGTCAATACGAAAATGAGGATCAGCGAGTGGGTGAAAATTTGTTGGGCCTGCTTCATGTTTCGGGCGCCCTTGGCTTGCGAATACAGCGTTGCGCCGCCGATGCCAAGCCATAACGACATGGCGAAAAACACGGAGAATACAGGGGATGCGATATTGATGCCGGCAAGCGCAAGAGCGCCGAGCCGGTGGCCGACGAAAATGCCGTCCGCGACTACGTTGATCGACATCATCAGCATGCCGACCAAGGACGGTATTAAGTAGCGTACAAACACCTTTCCTACGGAGTCCGTCTCCATGGAAGGGAGCATTGCTTTTTCTTGACTCATGGTGTCCTCCATAGCCCCGAAAGGGGCGTTAAGCAGATGAAATATTCAGGTTATGAACGGTTTGTTTCGGCGATGCCGTACAAAAACACATGGATTGCCTTCCGGTAGAGGTTCAGCGCCTCGTCTAATTCAAGCTTGTTGGTGGAAAATTCGATGCCTGCCAGCATGCCCTCCAGAATAATGCTCAGGAGACGGGCATCATCCGGCTTGAATTCACCGCTTGCCATGCCCTCCGCCAGCAGTTCTTCGTAATTGCGGAGGTACATGTGCATCATTTCTTCAATCTTGTCCTGATTTGGGGAAGTAATGAGCTCGGTAGCATAAAATTCATTGGTAGCCCGGGTCAGCGGGTGATGGAAGCCATCCACGACGAAATGCTCCACCAGCGCGATGATTTGCTCCTTGACCGTATGATATCGGGCTTTTTTGGCCTGAAACTGCTCCGCCCACTCCAGGGTCCATTCCTCGAGGAGGTAGAGAAAAAGGCCCTCTTTATTTTTGAAATGGTAATAAATATTGCCCTTGCTGATCTGCGTGGCCGATACGATGTCTTCAATCGAAGTGGAGGCGTACCCCTTCTGGCCGAAAAGCGTTCGTGCGGCTTCGGCTACCTTTTGCTTCGTCTGCTGGCTGGAAAGCTGCTTTTTATTTAAAATGATGATCACCTCAAGTTTATACTGAACGTTCGTTCTAAAATAATCCTCCTTCATTATAATTCCTGATTGATTAAATTTCAATCCCCTGCGAGAAGGGGCCGCGGGCTTTTCCAGGATACAGGACTGGATGTTTATACCAGGGGATGCGGGATTCAGCCCTCACATGAACGGGTAATATTCATGTACCGGGCAGCGCAAACGCGCCGTGCCGATACCCATCAAACGTAAGGAGCTGATCATAATGGATAACAACGTATTCAAAGGAAAATGGAACCAGTTGAAAGGCGAAGCGAAGAAGCAGTGGGGCGAGCTTACGGATGATGATCTGGACAAGATCGACGGTGAAAAAGACAAGCTCGTAGGCAAGCTGCAGGAGCGTTACGGCCATACGAAGGATGCCGCCGAAAAGGAATATCATAATTGGTCCCGTTCTCATATGGACTAATATTTAGGTTAAGCATATAGGCGTTTAAGCCATCTCGAAGCCACCTGAGTTTTCAGGTGGCTTTTTTGACCTTTATTTGTATGAAAAGCCTCATTAACTGGCATCATCGTGATATGATAGGAGATAGTGTGCAATGCATAATGTTCAGGAGTGAGTACATGGAGTTCTCCAAAATTTTTCTTGGCAATACGGCTCTGCTCGTCACGGTTGCTTACCTGGCGAATTTGATATATAAATATGCGCTCAGCCGTACATCCTCCTCCGTCAAATACATAAGCTCGGTGCTGCTGATTATATTTTGCGGCTGGCTGAGCATGCTGTTCGGATATAACCTGAGCGAGAACGTCATTTTCGATCTTCGCATCATTCCTTTGATCATCGCGACGGTCGCCTATGCAGAGCCGCTGACGCTGGTGATTATCGGTGTCAGCATCGGACTGTCCAGGCTGTTGTTCGGTGTGAACGATGCCGCAATCGCGGGCTTCCTGAATCTATGCATTCTGGGGGGAGTGGCCGCGCTGCTTCACGTATGGATGAACCGGAAAAGCTTCGGGCTCATGACGCAGGGATGCATCACAATCATCGTCCTTAACGTGCTGAATACCCTGGATATCGCGTTTCTCGGCGTCATACCGGCGAAGGATTATTTTACGGACATCATGCCGGTTGCGCTGCCGCTCAGTATAGTGCTCAGCCTGATGTTCTCGCTGATTTTGCGGGATTTTCAGCTGGAGCGCAACCGGATCGTGCAGATCAAGCACAGCAACGTGCTCCTCTCAGCCCAGGCCGAGGAACTTCATAAGGCCAAAATCGTGCTTGAGGAGCGGGCGCGGGAGCTTGCGAGGTCCTCCCAGTATAAGACGGAATTTCTGGCGAATATGTCCCATGAGCTGCGGACGCCGCTCAACAGCATCATCAACTTCGCGCAGCTGATCAGCGAGGAGGATGATGAACGCACCAAGGAGGAAATGGCCGAGTACGGAAGCATCATTTTCAAGTCGGGACGAGAGCTTCTCACCATTATCAATGATATTCTCGATCTGTCCAAGGTGGAAGCCGGCCAGCTCGAAATCGTCAAAGAAGACATGAATATAAGCGAGATTCCCCATCTGCTCGCCGTGCATTTTGAGCATGAGGCCGAGCGGGGAAACATCGACTTCGTCACTAGATTGGATGAGCGTCTTCCCCAGACGCTGCATACCGACCCGAACCGGGTTCAGCAGATCCTGCTAAACCTGCTTTCGAACGCATTCAAGTTTACCCATGAGGGCACCGTGAAGCTGGATATCCGGCTGGAACTGCTCGGAAGCGCCGAAGCGAAAGAGGATTGGATCGTGTTTGACGTCATTGATACCGGGATCGGCATTCCGAAAGAGAAACAGGAATATATCTTTGAAGCCTTCAAACAGGCGGACGGTTCGATCAGCCGCCGGTACGGGGGGACAGGCCTCGGCCTTTCCATCAGCCGCGACTTGTCGAAGCTCCTTGGGGGATACATCGAGCTGGAAAGTGAAGAAGGAAAAGGCAGCCGCTTCTCGCTGCATCTGCCCCTGGTGCAGGAGGAAAATAATTAACGCCGGAGTGGTTGATCGTACAGGCGGTACCCGTTAAAATGGGACAAACGGGTTCATAAAGGCAGGGGGTGGAAGATCGGAATGCAGGCACTGGTGCTAGGTGCAACGGGCCTTGTCGGCGGAGAAGTGGTTCAGGAGCTTCTGCGCAGCGAAGCATACAGCGAGGTGCGGGTGCTATCGAGACGTCCGCTGGGTTTCCAGCATCCGAAGCTGCAGGAGACGATCGCTGACTTGGAAGAGCTGGAAGAGAACGCGAAGGTTTTTGCCGGTGTTCGGGACGTGTTTTGCTGTTTGGGTACAACGATTCGGAAGGCGGGATCTCAAGTGAAATTTCGCAAGGTGGATCTGGAATACCCCCTGCGTGCCGCAAAAATAGCCAGGCAGCAGGGAGTAAAGCAGTTTCTTGCCGTTACGGCTATGGGCGCGGATCCTTCTTCCCGCATATTTTATAACCGGGTTAAGGGGGAAGCTGAGCAGGTATTGTCCTCTGTGGGGCTTCCGGGCGTTCATTTGTTCCGTCCATCCCTGCTGCTCGGAAAGCGAAGCGACTTCCGGTTCGTGGAGAGGGCAGGCGCATTCTTCATGACGCGGCTGGATCCGATCATGCGCGGCAGCGCGTCCAAATACCGTGCATTGCCTGCCGCAACCCTTGCACGGGCCATGGTAAGCATCGCAATTACGGGTACCGCTGGCATTCATGTGTATCCGAACGACGTCATTCATGCGCTCGGCATGAGCGCGACAGAATCATACATACAGTGAACTTCCAACGGAATTCCGAATTTCGTCAGGAAATTCTAATCTGAAAGGGTGAAGAGAAAGATGAGTAAAAAAGTTATTTCCACCACATCTGCACCAGGAGCGATCGGACCTTACAGCCAGGCGGTCCAAATCGGAGACTTGGTGTTCACATCCGGGCAGCTTGGCCTGAATCCGGAAACCGGAGAATTCGGCAGCGGCGTGCAGGAGCAGGCGCGTCTTGCGCTGAGCAATGTCAAAGCCATCCTGGAAGCCGCAGGCAGCAGCCTGGAGCAGGTCGTGAAGACGACCGTGTTCCTGAAGGATATGAACGACTTTGCGGCCGTGAATGAAATTTACGCTTCGTATTTCTCCGAGCCGTACCCGGCGCGCAGCGCCGTAGAGGTCGCACGCCTGCCGAAGGACGGACTCGTGGAGATCGAAACGATCGCGTCGTTGAAATAAAGCACATACGGATTGACATAAGAAAGGACAGGCGTGCCAGCCTGTCCTTTCTTGCGTGTTATGAAGCTTAAAGCACCGCCAGGATCAGTGATCCGGCGGTGCTTTTTGTTGTGCATAAGCTGAGCGGCAGTTGCATGGGTAGATATTCAATGCATAAATGCCATGTAACGAACGGGCGATTGAGTGCTCCCAGATGAAGATGGAGGGAGTGGAGGGCGCGATGTTACTGATCGAGAATATTAACAGTGTAAATGATTGGAGTTCAGTAGGAGCAGGGTGGCCTGAGGCAAAGTGATCGAACGTGCTTGTTTCATCGTAAGAGATTTTTCATGTTGTTAAAAGTCACACTACGCACGCAGCAGCGGAGCGGACGAATCGATTCCGAAAAAGCGAAGCGGTCGCCTTTGTCCCTTCATTTCTTCCTTCGATTATAAATTCATGAAATGAAGGGGCAACAGCGATTGTAGGAACGATTCGTTTGCGGAGCGCCCCCAGAAAGCCATCAATGATTTTGCGGGCGTAATTCGATTCCCGGAGCGTCCGCTAAAGCTCATTATATTTCACTAAAGCCACGCCACTAAGCACCTTTAGTCCCGATCCCGATTCCGCGCAAAAAACAAATAAATCGCATAAATGAACAATATCGCAGCCAGGATAAACGCCGCCACAAACACGTTCTCCGCTACATCCCTCTGCTTGACGCCGATCGCGACATAAGCCCACACGAAGACCAGTGGATAAATGCTGTCCCGGTAAGGAAAGCTCACCAGAATCGCGAGCACTGCGCCAACAAGCAGCATGATGACCGCCCAGGTCGGATCGCTCAGACCAAAGCCGTCCCAATCGTTCTTCTCGAGTGCAACGCCGACATTGACGATTGTGGCGACGCTGATCCAGCCAAGATAGAGGCTGAACGGCAGCTTTACGAACCACATCTCGCCCGGCGTCGGATAATGGATCCGGCGCGTGCGCACATAAATCATGATCAGCGACAGCAACAGCAGCACCATCGCAACCACCGACAGTTCAATGTATAGATACTGCCAGAGCAGCAGCCAGGTGACGTTGAACAGGCAGCTCAGCACGAACCACGGGCCGATGCGCTGCACCGATTCGCGGGATTCCGTCGTTCTCCGGAACTGGTAAATGATGAACCCGAGCAGCAGCAGATAAATCAGCGACCAGATCGAGAACGCATAGCCTGCCGGCGTAATCAGCGTCGGGTATTTGTCCGATATTTCCCCGGTTTTCATTCCGTTTAATACGTTGGTATTCGCAAGCGCGTTTACGATGATGACAGCGATGAAACCCAGCAGGTTCCACCATTTGTACGGATTGCTCTTCAGCAAAATCATCAGCCTCCCAAACGGATCTTCTCAGTCTTTCATGAACAGCTTCATGAACAGCTTATCCTTAAAGATATACCCAGAAACCTGGCGGTAGAACAAAAGCTCTTCCGATTCATTTTCCCGGAATGCAGGTAATATTAGGGAAAATTGACCTTTCGAGGAGTGAGCAGCTTGAAATCCAAAAAGACCTCTCAGCTGCTGCAGCAGCTGGTTTTCGTCGGGCCATCCGCCCTGGTTTTCATCGTTATCGTCATCCTCCCGTTTTTACTGGGAGTCTATTATTCCTTCACGAATTGGAACGGCGTGTCCCGGCATGCGGGATGGGTGGGCCTGCGCAATTACGTTCATATTTTCAGCTCCGATCCGCAGTTCCTGCAATCCTTTTGGTTCACGGTGAAATTTACCGTGCTGGGCGTCGTGCTGACGAATATTCTCGGCTTCACGCTTGCATATCTGCTGACGCGGCCCATATTTACCCGCAATGCGCTGCGTACCGTGTTTTTCGTACCGCATGTCATTGGCGGACTGCTGCTCGGCTTCATTTGGCAGTTCATTTTCGTGAAAGGGTTTGCAGCCTTGGGACAGGCAACAGGCTTCTCTTTCTTTAATCTTCCTTGGCTGGGGACCGAATCTACCGCCTTTTGGGCTGTTGTGATTGTGTTCGTCTGGCAGAATGCCGGTTACCTGATGGTGATTTACATATCCTCGCTGAACAACGTGCCGAAGAATCTCATTGAGGCCGCCCAGATCGACGGGGCATCCAAAGGGCAGGTGCTCCGCAAAGTCATGGTGCCGCTCGTTATGCCTGCCGTGACGGTATGCTTATTCCTTGCGATATCCTGGTCCTTCAAGCTGTTTGACCTGAACCTGTCGCTCACCAAAGGCGGCCCGTTCAAAGCGACGGAATCGGTCGCGCTGAACATTTACAATGAAGCCTTCAATATCAGCCGCTTCGGCATGGGCTCGGCAAAGGCGATCATTTTCTTCATCATCGTGGCCATCATCTCGATGATCCAGGTGCGCGCCACGAAGAGCAGGGAGGTGGAGATTTAATGGAAACGACAAGACGCCGCGGCAAGTGGCTTGCCGCTGAAGCAGTCATGATCATCATCGCGCTCATCTTTCTGGTTCCGTTTTATTTTCTGCTCGTGAATTCGGTCAAGTCCTTCGGCGACATCCTGACGAATGCGGCCGGCTGGCCGAAGAGCTTCCTGTGGGGGAACTATGCGGAGGCATGGAAGCTGACTGCATTTCCGAAGGTGTTCTGGAATTCGCTCGTGGTCGCCGTCGTCAGCAACGTGCTGCTTGCCCTCATCAGCTCCATGGCCGCGTACCGGATGGTGCGCCGGAATACGCTGTTTAACCGGCTGCTGTTCGGCGCTTTCGTCGCCGCGATGGTGATTCCGTTCCAATCCATCATGATCCCGCTCGTGAAGGTCGTCAGTACGATCGGGCTGATGGATTCGCGGACCGGGCTGATCATTTGTTATCTCGGTTTCGGGGCTCCGCTGTCGGTATTCCTGTTCCACGGATTCGTCAAAACGGTTCCGAGGGAGATTGAGGAGGCAGGACGGGTGGACGGCTGCTCGACCTACGGCATTTTCTTCAAAATCGTGCTGCCCTTGATGCAGCCGATGGTCGTAACGGTCATTATTTTGAATGCGCTGTGGATCTGGAACGATTATTTGATGCCTTACCTGATTTTGCAGAATCCCGACCTGCAGACGATTCCGATCGCGACCTATTCCTTCTTCGGGCAGTTCACGAAGCAGTGGGACTTGGCGCTTCCCGCCCTCGTGCTGGGCATTACGCCAATCGTCATCTTCTTTTTATTGATGCAAAAATACATTATCGAAGGCATCTCCCAAGGCTCGGTTAAAGGGTGATTTCTCATCCGTGATCCAGCCAGCCATACATGACCTGATCGAACACAAACCCAAAAACAAATCATAACCCGGACGAATCCGGGATGCGTGCAAAGGAGGAGACGCGCCATGAAAAAAGCCAAGCAATCCGGCTACGGCGCCGCCTGGGCCCGCGTGAGTGCCATAGTGGCGCTGATTGCCCTTTTGGCGGGCTGCGGCAGCGGAAACGGCGGCGGTACGAAAACCGTTCATATTTTCCAGTTCAAGGTGGAGATTGCGGATGCATTGGAGAAGCTGAGGGCGGAATACGAAAAGACCCACCCGGGCGTGAAGCTCGACATTCAGACGGTGGGCGGGGGCAGCGATTACGGTGCATCGCTCCGGGCCAAATTCGCGGCTTCGGAGGAGCCCGACATCTTCAACATCGGCGGCTATAATGAGCTCGGCATGTGGCAGGAATATCTGGAGGATCTCTCCGGCGAGCCTTGGGTGAAGGACGTGAAAGATATTGCCAAAGAGCCGATGACCAAGGACGGCAAGCTGTATGGGCAGCCGATGAACCTGGAGGGCTACGGCTTTATTTATAACAAGGACCTGTTCAAAAAGGCGGGCATTACGGAGCGCCCGGTCACGCTGAGCGAGCTGGAAGCGGCGGCGGAGAAGCTGAAGGCAGCGGGCATTACGCCGTTCGCGAACGGCTACCAGGAGAATTTCGTGCTCGGCAACCACAACATCAACCTCGCGTTTGCCGGACAAAAGGACCCGGGGGCCTTCATCAAGGGGTTGAATGAACATAGCGTGGAATTCGCTTCGGACAAAGTCGTTTCCGAATGGTCCAATCTGCTTGATCTGACGCTCAAATACGGTAACCCGAACCCGCTGACAACCGATTACAACACGCAGGTCACGATGTTTGCGAGCGGCGATGCAGCCATGATGCAGCAAGGCAACTGGACGCAGGTGCAGATCGACGGGATCAATCCGAAGCTGAACCTTGGCATTTTGCCGATGCCGATTAACGATGATCCTGCGCTCGGGGACAAGCTGTACGTTGGCGTTCCGAATAACTGGGTAGTGAACAAAAACTCCCCGGTAAAAGAAGAAGCCAAGGAGTTTTTGGATTGGATGGTGACCTCTGATATCGGCAAAAGCTATATCACCGGCAAATTCAAGTTTATCCCGGCTTTTAAGAGCATCAAAGGCACGGATGAAGAGCTGGGGCAGCTTGGAATGGAGGTACAAAAATATACGGATGCCGGCAAAACGCTGACCTGGAACTGGTTCCGTTTCCCGAACGGCATGTCGCCCGAGTTCGCGGCAGCGATCCAGGCCTACATTGGCGGCAAAGTCGACAAGAAAGGGATGTTCGAGCAGTTCCAGCAAAACTGGGACAACTTGAGTGTCAGATAACGATAAGCTCTGACGACCCCGGGCTCTCATTCAGAACCAAATCCGTTAGCGGGAAGACCGCTCCTTCCGGTATTCATTGGGGGTGCGGCCTTCCTGTTTTTTGAATACTTTGCTGAAATACTTTTCATCCTGGTACCCGACCATTTCGGCGACCTGCGAGATGCGAAGCTGGGGATTAAGCAGGAGCAGCTTCGCTTTTTCGATGCGCACGCCTGCCAGGAAATCCGATATGTTGACGCCGAATTCCTGCTTGAAGCGGCGGGAGATATACTCCCGGCTGAGAAAGAAGCGCGCAGCCATATCCTGCAGCGAGATGTCCTCGGCGTAATGATGCTCAAGATAACGGGCAATGTCGTGAATAATATGGTTTTCCCGGGAGTGCTGCTGCGTCAGAATCCGGCTTGCCGCCGTCAGCCTGCCTTCATACTGGCTTTTCCACAGCGGATAGGAGATTTTGCCCTGCGGATCCATCGGAAGCGAGCGGGGCAGCTCCAGCAGCGCATCCTTGTCCGGTCCGGGATTTGAGGAATCGGAGCTTCTGTCCATCCACTGCTTCAGCATCCAGTCCCACTCGGCGTTCCACTGCATAAGCTCTTCCGGCGTAACGTTTCCGAGCTTCCGGACCTCATCCATCCAGCTGTCGACGGCACTGCCGATCTGCTCCATGCTGCCGCTGAGCGCCGCCATGCGGAAGCGTTCCTCATACGTGGCCAGCCGCAGCGGCTTCTGCGGCTTCGGGGTGCCGACGTGAAGCCAGCCCGTCAGCTCGCCTGCATTCCGCTGCCATAACGCCTCATGCGCCTGCTGATACGAGCCGGACACCCCCGCAGGGAAAGGCTGGCGCGGGCCTGCGCCTATGTGAATCTGGCGGTGCAGCGTCAGGTCGATCCCGCTTCGGATTTCCTCAAGCGTCGCCTGCAAAGGCATCGTCTCATCCCAGATCAGCAGCACAATTTCTTCGGGGTTGCCGAGATGGTGAAAGGCGATGCCTTTTTGTCCCGACAGCAGTACTTCATTGCAAATGTTGGTGAGCGTGAAATACAGCAGCTGACGCATGTGCTGGAACTTGTCCAGCAGGTCCGGGTCGAGCTGGGCGGTGCTGATGACAGCGGCGCAGCAGCTGCCGATGGCATCGGGCAGGCTGAATTCTTCCCTCAGCTGACGGGCAAGCTCCTCCTTGCCGCCATGGCTGCTGATCAGGTCGGTCAGCAGCTTGTCGGCGTAATGCGGCTTCATCCGGTTCAGCTCCATATTCTTGCGTGTGCTGAGGGAATCCTGGAGCGTTTCCAGACGGATGGCCTCTACGGCCTTGCCCAGTGCCTCATTCAGCGCATCCGGGTCTACGGGCTTCAGGATATAATCCAGCCCGCCGCTCCGGATGGCATGCCGCACCAGATCGAAATCGTCGTATCCGCTGATGACGATCGTCTTTACGGCAGGCCGGTTGCTTTTGACCCACTCCAGCAGCTTGGTTCCGTCCATGCGCGGCATGCGCATATCGGTCAGCACGATCTGTGGCGATTCCTCGAGGATGAGCTCTACGGCAGATTGCCCGTCGCTGGCCTCAAGGATCGTCGTAATGCCGTGTCCCTCCCAATCCGCCAGCAGTTTGATGGCTTCCCTTACATGCTTTTCATCGTCCGCAATCAATACTTTTGTCATTCGTCATTCTCCTCTGTATGCTTCGCTTCGGTGTGAATTTCAACGGTAATTCGAACGCCCTGCGGTTTGATGTTGTCGATATGAAGCGCGGATTCATGCTCCGTATACAGCCTTAGGCGCATCAGCACATTATGCAGCCCGATGCCGTCCTCATCCGTCCATTCGGCTTGAACCCCGCCGCTTTGCTTACGTTCCAGCTGCCATTTCAGCTCTTTCAGCACCTCGGGCGGAATGGATTCCCCATTGTTCTCGATCACGATCTGGAGCACGCCATGCGGCTTCATGCGGCTTGCGATCTCCAGCCGGCCCTGCTCGGAGCGGGTATGGAGCCCATGCTTAAAATAATTCTCGACGAGCGGCTGCAGAATCATTTTCGGCATCGGAACATGGAGCGTGTCTGGCTCAAGCTGTATGCTGAATTCAAGCTGATCGCTGAACCGCTCCTTCTGCAGATCGAGGTAGAGCCTCACGTGCTCAGCCTCTTCTTTCAGTGTCACCCTCGCATCGTTATTGTTCATGCTGTACCGCATGATCTTGGCGAGCGAAGAGAGCAGGGCATAAATCCGCGGCACGTTATTTTGCAGCGCCAGCGTTCCGATCGATTGCAGTGTATTGTACAGAAAATGCGGGTTGATCTGCGCCTGCAGCGCCTTCAACTGGTTGGTCTTGTTGGCCAGCTCCAGGCGGTATTCCCGCAAAATCAGGTTGTTGATCGTATCCATCATCTGCCGGAACCGCGCGAACATGATGCCCGTTTCGTCGCGGCTGTTCCAGTCGATATCGACGTTCAGCTGTCCGGACTGGATCCGGTTCATATAGCTCGTCAGACGCTTGATCGGCTCGGTAATGCGCACGGAGATGAACAGCGTTCCGAACACGATGATGAGCAGGGCGATCACGGCGATGGCCGTATTGATCTGGGTCAGCTGCGTCGCACGTCCGTACAGGGTGGCGTTCGGAATCCGTTTAATGATCGTCCAATCCGCATAGGGGGTTTGCATTTTCTCGAATACATGCATCGCACCGCCGTTTTCGAAGGAGCCGCTGCTCTGATGTTGGCGAATCTGCTCCAGAACGGCCTTGTCCGTCAGTGGCTCGCCGATTTGCTCGTCCCTGCCGGAATAGATGATGATGCCATTCTGGTCGACGACAAGGAGCTGCTCCTGGTCTTTATTAAACAGCTGTTCGGAGATGGCGGCAACCGCATCCAGCCTGACGTCGATCGCCATCACGCCGAGTACTTTCTCCGAAGGGATGTTGGTGATCGTCCGGTGGAACGTGAACACCTCGCGCTTGGAATAAGAGGTAGGCGAGGGGGGGAAACCATAATCATGGCTTTCATGTGTCGGCTCCACGGATGTCGTGTATTTGTCGTAAGGCTTCGTGCTCACATACGGCGCGGAACGGTACTCCCTCTTCGGAAAGGTCGCAGGCGTCACAAGCGTGGACTGGCCCGACTGGCTCGCATGCAGGTAGATCCGCTCAATTCCGTTCACCGTGTTCTGAATGTTCTGCAGCAGCGTATACACCTCGGCGACGGCCCGGTAGTCATCGGGTATTTTGCGCAGGTTCCTCAGAAAATTGGTGTCCGTATAGACCACGAGCGAGGCTTTGTTAATGTTGTCGAGATAGTTGTTTAAATTCGTCTTTCCTTGAAAAATCAGATGCTTGTTCTCTTCGAGTGCCTGCTCCTTAATCGTTTCCTTTGTATGGATGTACGTAATGCTGATGGAGAGCAGCAGCGGAATCGTCGTGGCCAGCAGCATGAACTGGATCAGCCGCGAACGGATGCTGCGGAACTTCATCGGTTTGTCGCCTTCATGAACATAATTACCCTTTTTCGGCATATCAATATTTTCCCCCTAACGGTTCACGATCCTCCGTGTTTTTCGATATCGGTTTCCCGCATACTGAAGCTACGAACAGTATCGAAACTTTCGAAAAGGGGAGATCGGGATGAAAAGCAAAAAATCATCCGGGCTGCTCCAGCAGCTGGTATTTGTGGGTCCATCCACAATCTTTTTTGCCATAATTATTGTGATTCCGTTCCTGCTGGGCCTCTATTATTCCTTTACCAACTGGAATGGGGTATCCGGCCAGGTAACCTGGGTCGGCATCGACAATTTCAAACAAATATTAACGAAAGATCCCGATTTTGGGAAGGCTTTTTGGTTTACGGTAAGATTTACGGTGGTTGGCATTATTTTAACCAATCTCCTCGGATTTTTCCTTGCCTATTTCTTGACCAAGCCGCTCAAGAGCCGGAACGTGCTGCGCACGGTGTTCTTCATGCCGAACGTCATCGGCGGACTGCTGCTCGGATTTATCTGGCAGTTCATTTTCATCAAAGGCTTCTCGGCGCTCGGGGACGCAACCGGCTGGCATTTCTTCAACCTGCCTTGGCTCGGTGACGCGACGACCGGATTCTGGGGCATCATCATCGTCTTCGTCTGGCAGACGGCCGGATATCTGATGGTCATCTATATTTCGTCGATCAACAACATTCCGAAGGACATCATCGAAGCGGCCGAAATCGACGGCGCGAGCAAAATGCAGATCCTGAAATCGGTCATCGTACCGCTCGTCATGCCTGCTGTGACGGTCTGCCTGTTCCTTGCCATTTCCTGGTCCTTCAAAATGTTCGACCTGAACCTGTCCCTGACCAAAGGCGGACCGTTCCGTTCGACGGAATCGGTGGCGCTGAACATTTACAACGAGGCCTTCCAGAACAACCGTTACGGACTGGGCACCGCCAAGGCGATCGTGTTCTTCGTGGTTGTCGCTATCATTACAAGTCTGCAGGTTAAACTAACGAAAAGCAAGGAGGTCGAATCCTGATGGAAGTATCGAAAAAGTACCGCTTCGGCACGCTGGCAACCGAGATCATCATGGTGCTGCTGGCGCTCGTCTTCCTGATTCCGTTCTACTTCCTGTTCGTGAACTCCGTCAAAACGTTCAGCGATCTGCTGAGCAATTCGGCCAGCTGGCCGAAAAGCTTCGAATGGCATAACTATGCAAGAGCCTGGGATATTACGAACTTCCCGAAAGCATTCGGGAACTCGCTGATCGTCACGGTCATCTCGAACATCCTGCTCGCTTTGTTCAGCGCGATGTCCGCATACCGTATGGTGCGCCACAACAGCCGCTTTAACAAGTTTCTGTTTGCAGTCTTCGTGGCCGCGATGGTTATTCCGTTCCAGTCGATCATGATTCCGCTCGTGAAGGTCATGAGCAGCCTGAACCTGATGAACAGCATTCCGGGACTCATCGTCGCCTACCTCGGCTTCGGCGTTCCGCTCAGCGTGTTCCTGTTCCATGGCTTCGTGAAGAGCATTCCGCTTGAGATCGAAGAAGCGGCACGCGTGGACGGCACCAGCATTTACGGCACCTTCTTCCGCATCGTGCTGCCGCTGATGAAACCGATGTTCGTGACCGTTATCATTCTGAACACGCTGTGGATCTGGAATGACTACCTGCTTCCGTCCCTGGTGCTGCAAAGCGCGGACCTGCGGACGATCCCAATCGCGACCTTCGCGTTCTTCGGACAGTTCACGAAGCAGTGGGACCTGGCGCTGCCGGCTCTGGTGCTTGGCATTCTGCCGGTTATCATTTTCTTCCTCGCAATGCAAAAATATATCGTAGAAGGCATTACGCAGGGCGCCGTCAAAGGCTGATTCCATCTGAAACAGGGACGGCAGACCGACAGGTCAATCCCGTCTCCCTGTTTCGTCAATATCGTAAGTGCTCCCGGCGCAAGCGCCTCTTTATAATGAAAGAGTAAGCGATTACAGATTTGGTTGTCCAAACGAATGACCTTAATATTTAATGATGTGAAAGAGAAAAAGGGAGGATTCATTCATGAAAAAACGTTCCAAAATTACGCTGGCTTCCATGCTCGCACTTTCCGTTGTGCTTGCCGGCTGCGGCTCCAAAACAGACAAAGATACAGACAGTGCAAGCGGAGACAGCGGTAAAGGCGGCACCAAAACGATTCACATTTTCCAATTCAAAGTAGAGATCGCCGAAGCCCTCAACAAGCTGAAAGCCGATTACGAGTCCAGCCATCCCGGCGTGAAGCTCGACATTCAAACGGTTGGAGGCGGCTCGGACTACGGCGCGGCCCTGAAAGCGAAATTCGCGTCCGGCGAAGAGCCAGACATTTTCAACGTCGGCGGATATACCGATCTGAACACCTGGGCAGATAAAGTCGAAGACCTTTCGGGCGAAAAATGGGTAAGCGACATGGTTGACGTATCCAAGGATCAAATCTCGAAAGACGGTAAAGTCTATGGTATGCCGATGAACCTTGAAGGCTACGGATTCGTGTACAACAAGGATCTCTTCAAAAAAGCGGGCATCACCGAGGTTCCGAAGACGCTGACCGAGCTCGATGCAGCCGCCAAAAAGCTGCAGGACGCCGGCATTACGCCATTCGTGAACGGCTATCAGGAAGGATGGATTCTGGGACAGCACACGCTGAACGTGCCATTCGCGCATCAAGAAGATCCAAGTGCCTACATCGAGGGTCTGAATCAAGGGACGACCAAATTCGCAGGCAACAAGCAAATGGATGAATTCATGAAGCTGTTCGACCTGACGCTGAAATACGGCCAGAAAAACCCGCTGACGACCGACTACAATACCGAAATGACGATGTTCGCAAAAGGTGAGGCGGCAATGACGCAGCAAGGGAACTGGACGCAGGTTCAAATCGACGGCATCACACCGAACATGAACATTGGCATCCTGCCAATGCCGATCAATGACAACGCGGAAGAGAACGATAAGCTGCTTGTCGGCGTGCCGAACAACTGGGTCGTGAACAAGAACTCCAAAGTGAAGGACGATGCGAAGGAATTCCTGAACTGGCTCGTGACTTCCGATCAAGGTAAAAATTATATTACGAAAGAATTTAAGTTCATCCCTGCATTCAAGAGCATCAATGCAACGGAACAGGATCTGGGAGCGCTTGGCGCTGAGGTGCTGAAGTACAGCAAAGAGGACAAGCTTCTGAGCTGGCAGTTCGCGAGATTCCCTGAAGGCGCATGGAATGAATTCGGCTCCAGCATGCAGAGCTACATCGCAGGCAAATCCGATAAAGACCAGCTCCTTGCAGATTTCCAAAAAACATGGGATAACCTGAAGAAATAATCTGTTGTTACGAGTACGCATAGAATTGAAAAAGAGGCTCCCTTTGAACTTAACAAAGGGGCCTCTTTCGATCATAAAGGGGGAAATGGCATCATGGAAGGCAGCGAAGCAATCCGGCCGGACAAGCATGAAGCGGCGGCAGCATCGGAGGCATGGAAGGGGCTAGGCGCATATATCGGGACAGAGCGTCGCGGGGACATATGGATATGCCGTACGGAGCGGGGAGGGGCGGCGCTCCTGTTTGCTGCTCCGGGGATTTTCAGAATCCGGTTCTTTGTCGGCAGCGATGCAGACCTGTCGCAGACGGTTGCGATTGACCCGGCATTCCGGCTGAAGTCCGAGAGTGGAATACGAATGGAGGAAACCAAAGGCTCACTGGTTTTCCGTTCCTCTATTATGGAGGTGGAGCTTGAGAAGCATACGTTCATGATCACGGTGCGCGATTTGAACGGCTGCGTCGTATCCCGCCAGACCAGCATTTCCTTCGATCCGCGGGGAGGTGCCCGTGCGGTCTATGAGATGCCGGCGGACTCCCATTTCTATGGACTCGGCGAAAAGTCCAGCTTCCTGGATAAACGGGGTGAACGGTACACGAATTGGAATACGGACGTGTACGCGCCGCATATGCCGGAAATCGAGGCGCTGTATCAATCCATTCCTTTTCTGATTCATATGAGCGGAGGCAAAAGCTATGGCCTGTTTCTGGATAATCCCGGACTGACGGAGGTGGACATGCGGTCCCAAGGGACCTCCTATACGATGAGCTGCAAAACCGGTGCGTACGACCTGTATTTTATCGCTGGTCCAAGCATGAAGGATGTGGTCATGCGCTATACCGCCTTGACGGGACATATTCAGCTGCCTCCGAAATGGGCTCTGGGCTACCATCAATCGCGCTACAGCTACATGGATCAGCAGGAAGTGCTGCAGCTTGCCCGGACCTTCCGCGAGAAGGGCATTCCGTGCGACGTCATCTATCTGGACATCCACTATATGGACGAATACCGGGTATTTACGTTCGATCCCGTCCGGTTTCCCGATCCGGAGGCCATGCTGAAGGAACTGCGGGAGCTCGGAATCCGCATCGTGCCGATCGTCGACCCCGGAGTCAAGAAGGACCCGAATTACCGCGTGTACCGCGAAGGCGTACAGCAGGAGCATTTCTGCAAGAAGCTGGAGGGAGACATCTACTTTGGCGAAGTATGGCCCGGCACGAGCGCGTTTCCGGACTTTACCGATGATCGCACCTCCACATGGTGGGGCGACCAGCATGCCTTCTATACGAAGCTTGGCATCGAGGGGATCTGGAACGACATGAACGAGCCTGCCGTCTTCAATGAAAGCAAGACAATGGATCTGGACGTCATCCACCGCAATAACGGCGACATGAAGACGCATGAGGAGCTTCATAATGCGTACGGCCTGCTCATGTCCAAGGCGACGGTGGAAGGGATGGAGCGGCATATGGATAACCGCCGTCCCTTCGTGCTGACCCGGGCGGGATATGCCGGGATTCAGCGATATGCCGCCGTATGGACGGGAGACAACCGCAGCTTCTGGGAGCATATGGCGCTGGCCATGCCGATGGTGCTGAATATGGGCCTGTCGGGGCTGTCTTTCTCCGGGCCGGATATCGGCGGCTTTGCCCATCATACCTCCGGGGAGCTGCTGGTGCGCTGGACGCAGATGGGCGTCTTTTTCCCGTACTGCCGCAATCACTCCTCCATCGATACGATCCGCCAGGAGCCATGGTCGTTCGGCCCCGCGACGGAGGGCATACTTCGGGATTATATCGGCCTTCGCTACCGCTGGATGCCGCATTTGTACAATCTGTTCCATGAGGCGGCATCGACCGGGCTGCCGGTGATTCGCCCGCTTGTGCTTGAATATCCCGAGGACACCAAGGTCGCAAACCTATGCGACCAGTTCCTGCTCGGGGATTCGGTGCTTGTGGCACCCGTTTACCGGCCCGATACGGATCATAGAGCAGTATATCTTCCGGCAGGCGAATGGATCGATTATTGGACGGGCGAAACCCATGAGGGAGGACGCCATATCCTGGCGGAAAGCCCGATCGATATCATGCCGATGTACATGAAGGCCGGATCCATCCTGCCCGAGGGGCCGCTGATGCAGCATGCCGGTGAGGAAATTGATGAAGACACGCTGACGTTCCATATATACGGCGCCGAAGCCCGCGAGGGGTTTGCTTCCGCTTACCGTCTCTATGAGGATGACGGAATTAGCTTCGATTATCGCGATCAGTCGTTCTCCAGCCTCAAGGTTAGCTTAGATGGACACGAGAACGCGCTGGAGCTGTCCTATGCTTACGAAAGCAGGAACTATGAGGCCAGCCGCAAGCTGCTGATGTTCAAGCTTCACCGCCTCCGCGTTACCGTGAGTGGCGTGCGGGGACTGAATGCCGTGTCAGAGGAACAGCTCCTGAAGGATGCGGAAGGCTGGTATCAGGATCCACAAAGCGGCGACATGATTATTCAGACGGAGGATCGTTCAGCCGGTGCGAGCTGGATGATCACAGCCTGCGAATAGCCTGCCGCTTAAGCACAGCTCAGAAGAATGCCCGCATCACCGGATCGCCGGGACTGCGGGCGTTTTGCTGTTCGCATCCTTCAGACACTTGAAACGGGGAGCTGCCTGGGCGGAAAAATAGCGGCATGCCGGCGAATACTGTCCTTTCAGGATACGGTCCGATGTGCCGGATGATGACGTCGGCTGTCTAATATTTAACATATTTTATATAAAAAAGACGATTCTGGTTTTTAAATTGGATGGTTTTCGTATAAGATGAAAGTATATGTGTAATTACGGAAACGACAGGAGACAACCATGAATCAACCGCTTTATGGCGTATGGCTAGGTGATGTGTTTTTTTGTTTTTCGGGGGAAATGTCCGAACCGCGGGTGGATGCGTGGAGTAAGGTCGTCAGATCGCTGGTGATGGCTGACGGCTCGAAGCCATTCGCGCAAGCGGCGCTACGTCTGGCGGAGCTTCGTTATCCTTCGCCTTCTGCGGGCCAGCGTCCGGCGCGGCGCGGCGAGCGGCGGCAGCTCATGGGCAGAACCCTGGAGGGGCTTGCACTGACGCCTGCCGACGCTTTCTCGATGCTGATCGCCTGCGATGAGCAGGCCTGCGCAAGCCTCGGCATACAGCCGGGGGCGGAGATGGGATATTGGACCAAAGCGGCGCGCTTTGCACTTGAGCTGATCCAGCGCGGCCAGATTGCCCCGGGCACGTCTGCCGTGTCGGCGGGAGGTACCCGGCGGCGTGCCGGCGTACTGGCGCTGACGGGCACCTGGAAGCCGAAGCTGAGAGAGCCGCAGGATATCGAGCGTTTCCGGCTGCTGGCATCTGCCATGCCGCCGATAGCGCTTGGCGTGCCTGCGCTGCTGGGCACCGAGCCGCTGACCAGGCAGGAGGCGGGCGCGGCCGTGCTGCATTCCTTCCTGAGCGCGATGATCCATTCGCATGTGCAGACCATCGTGCGGCTGCATGAGGGCAAGCTGTCGCGCCATCAGGCGGATTACCGCCGGGGCTCATCGCCGCTGACGGAGCTGTGGTGGAACAGCCTGCTGACCGCGAGCCGGACGATTGCCGTGCAGGGAACCGCGGAGGAAATCGTTGCTCTCGGCGAGGAAGTGGCATCCGTCGGAGCAACGGAGATACCCGCAAGCCCTGAGAACGAAGAGCGTTCGCGCATGGGACAGCTTAAGCTGGGTCTGCGCCTTGCTCCGAACCATACCGAGGAGCAGGAGGGCTGGCGCGTCACTTTTTGGGCGGAGTTTCAGGATGAGTTTGGCGCCTGGCTGCCGATCGCCGCGATCTGGGGATACCGGGAGCGCGATATTCACCGCCGCGGCAAAACCTATACGAACGTGCAGGAGCAAATGTTGAGCCTGCTGGGGGAAGCGGCTGCGCTATCACCCGAAATTGCGGAGGCGCTTTGCGTCCCCGCCCCGCAAAGCCTGGAGCTGAATTCGGCCGAGATGGTCGCTTTCGTGAGAAACTCGGTTCCGCGGCTGAACAAAGCCGGCATGACGGTCCAGATGCCTTCCCGGTGGAGCCGGAAGGGGCGCCGGAAGGTTGGCTTGTCCCTGAAAATGCAAACCGATGACAGTAAGCCGGGCCTGCCGGTGATCGGGATGGAACAGCTGGTATCGTTCCATGTGGAGGCGGCGCTCGAAGGAATGACGCTGACGCGTGAGGAGCTGGCAGAGCTGGCGGAATCCACGCTGCCGTACGTGCAATTCCGCGGCGAATGGATCGAGCTGGACCTGAAGGAAATCCGCCAGGTGCTGCGTTACCTGAAACGTCATGAGCAAGGCGAGATGGATCTGTCCGAATGGCTGCACTTATCGGCGGAAGAAGGCGCAGAGCGGCTGTGGAAGGGCATTCCGGTGCTGGGGCTCGAGACGGCCGGATATCTCCAGTCTTTATTGGGAGAAGAGGGGCCGCGGAAGGTTCCGGTACGATCGGTGCCTGCTTCGCTGCATGGCGTGCTTCGTCCCTATCAGGAACGAGGCTACCAATGGCTGTCCGCGATGAGGGATATGGGCTTCGGCGTATGCCTTGCCGATGACATGGGTCTCGGCAAGACGATCCAGGTGATCACCTGCCTGCTGGAGCAGCACCGCAAAGATCAAAGTCCTGTGTTGATCGTGTGTCCGACTTCGCTATTAGGCAACTGGCAGCGCGAGCTGCAGCGGTTTGGACCCGATCTGAATTTATATATTCACCACGGTAACAGACGCCAGCATGGCGAAGACTTTCTGAAGGAAGCCGCAAGGCATGATATCGTCTTGACCACCTACCATCTGGCGGGACGGGATGGACCGGATTTGGCGGCCATGGCCTGGACCTCCGTGGTGCTGGATGAGGCGCAGTATATTAAGAACCATCGTACCAAGCAGGCCCAAAGCGTCATGAAGCTGTCCGCACCCCACCGCATCGCGATGACGGGAACGCCGGTCGAGAACCGCCTCGGGGAGCTGTGGTCGATTTTCCACTTTTTGAATCCGGGTTATCTCGGCACCGCGGCGTCGTTCAGGCAGCGTTATACAGCAAGCGACGCCGGGAGCGGCAAGCTGCAGGAGCTTCACAAGCTCGTGGCCCCGTTCATGCTGCGGCGTTTGAAGAGCGACCCGGACATCCGCAAGGATCTGCCGGAGAAGCTGGAGATCAAATCCTACTGCACGCTCACGCCCGTTCAGGGGGCGATGTATCAGTCCGTCGTCGAGCAGGTTATGGAGCAAATCGGCAAAGAGACCGGCATTGCCCGGAAAGGGCTGGTGTTGTCTTCGCTTACCAAGCTGAAGCAGATTTGCGATTCTCCGCAGCTGCTCGGCAGGGAAGAGGCCAAGGGCTCCAAGGCCGAGTCTTCAGGCAAAATGGAACGTCTCTACGATTTGCTCGACAATATTAATGAGTCGGGGGAATCCGCGCTTATTTTCACCCAATATGTTGCGATGGGGCATATTATCGTATCGAGGCTTGAGCAGCGGTACGGGGTCAAGCCATCCTTTTTGCACGGCGGCGTGTCCAAGCAGGAACGGGATCAGATGGTGGGAGCTTTTCAAGAGGGAGAAGGCTCGCGTTTCTTCGTCCTTTCCCTCAAAGCCGGCGGTGTCGGCCTGAACCTGACACGGGCGAACCACGTGCTGCACTATGACCGCTGGTGGAATCCGGCGGTAGAGAACCAGGCCACGGACCGTGTGTTCCGGATCGGACAGAGCAAGAACGTGCAGGTGCACAAATTGATCTGCCAAGGTACGCTGGAGGAAAGAATCGACGAGCTGATCGAACACAAAAAAGCGCTGTCCGAGCAGGTCGTCGGCTCCGGCGAAACCTGGCTTACCGAAATGTCGGATCATGAGCTCCGGGAGCTGATCACGCTTCAGGGAGAGGACTGGATGTAACTGCAGGGCTTTAAAGACAGCAGACCGGGAGGGGTACGGATGACAAAGAATAAAGAAGCATTCGAGCTGAGTATTGTACCCGGCTGGATTCATGCGATGGAAGCCGGAAACGGGAAAAGCGGCGGCCCAGCCGGCGATGCGGACCCGGGCTGGAAGGTGGATATTCCAAGCAACCAGCTCTCTGTAGATGAAAGGACGGCCATCCTGGAGCGGCTCAGCGATCATCCCATGGAGCTGTATGCCCTGCTGAACCATCGCAAGCCGTCATGGTTTGATGAGGATATTGCATCGAAATGCGTCCCCGCGCCTGCCAAGGCGGTATGCGGCTGCGGTGAGCAGGGATGCCGCCATGTGGATGCCGTGATGGAGAGGGTGGAGCACAAGCTTCAAGCCGAGCCGCTGCTTGCGCTTGCGCTGGCGGGAATCACCCGAGAGTCGCTGCTGGACGCCGTTTTTGGCCAGTGGGCGGCAGCGGTTCCTCCAGTAGCCGAATCTCCGGACGGGGAGGCGCTGAGCAAGCTGGAGGAGAAGGGCAAGTCCGGCCCCTCATCCGGGGAATGGCTGGCAGAAGCAGCGGAACAGGGCAAGCTGCATGAACCCGGTGCTGCATACCGGGACGTAGCCGTTCATCTGGACTCTGCGGGGAACGAAGGCCCGGAGGTGGACGACTGGAAGGAACTGCTGCCCAGAGTGAAGGCCGTACAGCAGGTCATTCAGCAAATTACGGCCGAAGCGGCTGAAAAAGCGCGGGAAAGTCTGCGTGGCAAATGAATCCGGGGTTTTACCGGCGAAGAGCGTCGAAGATCTGTTTCTCAGGTTTTCGACGTTTTTTGCCGCCCTGGATGGAATCAAGTACAATGGACATAGGACAGAAAAGGGATAGTAAGGAGAATCGATATGAGCAAGCAAGCTTGGAAAAAAGGTTTATTCGCATGCCTCCTGTTGACGGCGATCGTGATTCCGGCCGCCGTACTGAGCGGCTGTGATCAGACCGGTGGCTCAGGACAAGAGCAGGGACAAGCTCTGCAGGGAGCAGGCGGCAGCGAGAAGGAAGGACAGGTTCCGGCCGATCCCGTAATGGCCAAACGCAGCGAGAGCGCGCTTCAGGCCACCATCAAAGAAGTGGACGGCAAGAAGATCGTGACGAATCCGGAGTCCATGACGGTTATCGTGAACAAGCAGCGCAGCTTTCCGGATGGGTATGAGCCCGGGGATCTGGTCGAGCCGAACGTTCCGTTTTCCTTTGACGGGCCGCATGAAAAGCGCCACATGCGCAAAGAAGCAGCGGAGGCGCTTGAAAAGCTGTTTGCCGGGGCGGAGCAAGACGGCATAGAGCTGCGGGCCGTGTCCGGTTATCGATCCTATAATCGCCAGAAGTCCATCTACGACAACAGCGTGCGGACCAAAGGCGAAGAGTATACTTCGCGCGTGGTTGCCGTGCCGGGCATGAGCGAGCATCAGACAGGCCTGACGATCGACGTTTCCAGTCCGAGCGTGAACAATGGGCTGGAGGAGAATTTCGGGGACTCTACGGAAGGCAAGTGGCTAGCAGAGCATGCGGCCGATTATGGTTTTGTGATTCGTTATCTTAAGGACCGCGAAGATATTACAGGCTATGTCTACGAGCCGTGGCATATCCGCTATATCGGAACAGACCTGGCTCAGGATGTGTATAAGAGCGGCATGACGCTTGAGGAGTATTTCGACGAAGCCAACATCAAGCTGTAAATCGCAGCTTTGTTTCACCCGAAGATGGATGGTTGAACATTCGAATTTTTCCCGCGAAAAGCAAAGGACGGACAGGCATGCATGCCTGCTCCGTCCTTTTTTGAAGATATCAGAACGTTGAAGTCTTATTTACATAAACGAGATGCTCTAGTCCTCATGAATATGTTCCAATTCATCCGCGACGTATTCTCCGGACTGGGCCAGAATCTCCTCGCGCAGGCGCAGCATCTGATGATCCAGCTTGTCGGCGGCCTCGGAGGCTTCCTTAAGTTCCCCGACGACGTGGCTCGGAACCTTCTTGTCGTATTTATAGTAGATAATATGCTCCATGCTGGCCCAGAAATCCATGGCAAGGGTGCGCATTTGAATTTCAACCTTCATCCAGCGCGTGCCCTCGAACAGAATCAGCGGTACCGCCACGATGACGTGCAGGCTTTGATAGCCGTTCGGCTTAGGGTTCGCGATGTAGTCTCTGACTTCAATGACGCGGATGTCGTCGCGGTGCGAAAAATGATCGAGAAGCCGATAAATGTCCTGCACAAAGGCACAGACAATACGCATTCCCGCAATATCATGAATGTGGGTCAGAATGTTGTCGAGCGTAAAATCAAAGCCTTTGCGTTCCAGCTTATGGATGATGCTTTTGGGTTCCTTGATCCGGACCTTGATATGTTCAATCGGACTGTAACCATCCTGAAGTTTCAGCTCCGTCTTGATGAGTTTAACTTTATTCTGGAGCTCTTCCAGGGCAAGCTGATAAAGCATCGGAAGCTTTTTCCACTCATTGAACTGATTCAGCAAATTGTTCTCGATATCGAGCTTCTGCAAATCCTTTAACGTGACAGAACCTGTAACAAGCTGATGATTCGATTCTTCTTTCAATGGTTGTTCTCCTATATCTGCTTTTATTTTGGAAAAAAAACGATCTGCAAGCGACCGGCTCCATTGCTCCGGTGGCAACTTTATTGTACCTGAAAAGAAGGAGATTAGGCAAAACCTTACATAAAAAATAGGATACAAAAAAAGCCCCGGCCGCATCTTTAAAGCTCCGCCTGGGAGTCTTGTGTGCTTGCAGGGGCTTGCGTTGTCTTCGATTCAGGTCCGGGCATCCGCGGTTATTTGTTCAAAGGGGAACCGTCGTAACCTTCATCGTGATAGTCCGTTTGATGCAGCTTCGGAAGAATGTTCATCTGTTCAATCAGCTGCCTTGTTTTTTCGTCTCCAATCTCGTACAGATAGGCGTAAAGACCGATCAGCTTCTCGTCGAACTCTTCGGTGGCATCGTCATGATCCGCGGATTTGTACGGGACAAAGGCTCTTTTAAAGGTATATTCATCGTCTTTGATCAGTGCGTCCATCTGATCCTTGAGCGTCGCGACCTGCTCGTCCGTCAGCATCATTTCAAATTCGGCGGAATCGTTGGGCACATCCTGAATCACGTTATGCGTTACAGAAATATAATAGCGTCTCTTATTGTTTTCCATAAGAAAGATCCCTCCCTCATCTATGCCGGTGTATCGCTCTTCGCAGATGCTTCCTAAATCGCAAAGGGGAACGTTTATGGCATAAACGGCTTTACTTTTTTTTACACGAACCCGTCTTTTTTGAATCAGCTGGTGCGGGTTTGATCCCATAAGCTTCCAGCAAAAAACGGGAGGGAGCAGCCGGCTTGCCGTGGTAGTAAGCAGGCGAGCTGATGTACAGGCGCTCTTTGGCCCGCGTTACCGCCACATATGCCAATCGGCGCTCTTCTTCGAGCGCAGCCTCGTTGATGCTGCGGTCGGAAACGGATGGAGACGCTGCCTTCATTTCTTCCGGCGGCTTTTCTTTCAAGGCCGTCTTATGCGGAAGGATGCCCTCGCTTGCACCGATCCAATATACGTAAGGAAATTCGAGCCCTTTGGCCCGGTGGATCGTCATCAGCTGCACGGCATCCCCGTCTTGCCGGTCTTTGAGAAGTTCCATCTGGGCATGCCGCAGAGACAGCTCATCCGCATAGGTGACAAACTCCTCGACCGTGTCGAAGCGGGAAGCGGCGCTTTCCAGCTCTTCCAATGAATCGAGGACCATTTCCTTGTACTGCGTGTAGACGAGCGGATCGCCTGCCTGAATGTACTTGTCGTAGAACAGCCGGCGCATTTCCTGGAGGGCATAGGCGGGCTTCATCGTTTGAAGCGATTTGATCAGCTTGATCCGCTCCTTCACTGCCTCCTGCTGGAAAGGCTGCAGTCTTTCCCAGCGCGTGAGGTGAATCAGCGGGTATTTCTTGCGGACCTGCTTTTCCTGGGCCGAGATATAAGCGATGCCTTCCTCCCTCGGCACGTACAGCGCGCCGAGGACGCCCGGGAGGGCTTCCATTCGGCGGGGATTCAAGCTCAGCCGCAGATGGTCCATCAAGGGCTTGATCAAGGTCTGGTCGTAGAACACCGAAGCAGAGCCGTACTGCACGAACGGGATGCCGCGCAAGAGCAGCTGCTCCAGCACGGCGCGGCTGCTGCCCGAGGTACGATGCAGAATCGCGATATCCTTGTAGGAAGCGTTGTGCATGTTGACCTGCTGAATGATATGGCTGACCACCCACGCGGCTTCCTCCTCCGGGTGTGACGGCTGCGCATAATGCGGCATGTGCCCTTCAGGACCGGCAGCCTTCAAGGCCTTCTCGCGCCGAAAGCGGTTATGGCGGACAATGGCGCTGCCCAGTCCGAGGATGCGGCTGTCGCTGCGGTAATTAATATCCAGCGTGACGATCCTGCTTTCCGGATAGAGCTTATCGAACTCCAGTATGGACTCCTGGCGCGCGCCGTTAAACGTGTATATCGTCTGGTCGTCATCGCCGACGACGGAGAGGTTCCGGTGGGCCGCCGCCAGATACTGCACCAGCTCGTATTGCACGGTATTCGTATCCTGAAACTCGTCCACCATCAGCCAGGTATAGCGGTTCTGCAGGCGCTTCAGGAAGAGGCGGTCCTCCATCCGGCGGCGCAGCTGCAGCAGGATATCGTCAAAATCCCATAGACGGCGCTCCTGCTTCCAGGCCTCGTACGCTTCAAGAATGCGTTTGACCGAGGCCTCTTCGGCGGTTTTGCCCGGAAGCTCATCGACGCCGCGGCCCTGCATTTTCCACGCGGATAATGCCGCCAACAGCGTTTCTGGCTGATAGGTTTGCGATGGATCGAGCCTGCGCAAAACCATTTTCATGATGGTGTGCTGCGCATTTGATTCCCCCATGATCTGTTCCTTGTAGCCGTCTCTGCGAAGCAGCATAAGCGCGAAGGAATGGAAGGTCCTCGCTTCTACTGACTGGGCTGCTGCGGGACTGACACCCGGCATCCGGCCGATCCGCTCCTTGATTTCCCGGGCAGCCTTGCTCGTAAAGGTGACAAGCAGAATGTTCGAGGCCGGAACGCGGCGGACGGTGATCAGGTATGCGGTTCGTGCTGCCAGCACGGTCGTTTTGCCGCAGCCGGCGCCGGCAAGAATCAGCATGGGGCCTTCACCGTGGCGGACCGCCTTGATCTGCGGCGCGTTCAGCAGGATGCCGTGGCGTTCGAGCTCCCGAAAGAAAAAGGCGTCCGAAGCCTGATCCTTCACCAGCTCCCGGCTGGTGAGGGCAGGAGCGTGAGCTGCCTTCGGAGGCTTGGAAGTAACCGGTACAAGTGCAGGTATGCTGGTGAGGGTCAGCGGTATAGGATTCATGGCTGCATCCTCCTTTGAAGTCTGTAAATGAGCGAAGGGATTGTTTTTTTCACAAGTGCCCTATAAATTTGGTATGATATAACCACCCAAAAACGCATGCAGTCCATTATACCCCGAGATGATGTCAATCGAGAAGGCTGCAGCGGAAGGTTGGGCACATTTCACAGTGAAGGCGCGGGCGTGGTATCTTTGTAACAGGAGGATTTCATTCCTCGCAAGGGAGCAATACTTTCAACGATAAAAACAATCTGGATCCATTTCGGTATATATCTATATACCTGAATTGATTCTTACATGGGATGATCTTGGAACAAATGGAGGAGAAAATCGATGAATATCTTGCAACGAATCAAAGATGGGGCAAACCGTGCGACAGAGAAGGCGCAAGGTGCTGTCGAGATCGGCAAGCTGAATGGGCAGATCGACGAGGTAGAGAAGGAAATGGAGCTTCATTTCATGGAAATGGGGCGGGCGTTCTATGAGGGATACAAAGCGGAGGATCTGACCCGGGCGGAGCGGGAAATGATCAAGCACTCGAAGGCATGCGACAGCCTGCAGGAGGAAATTGATGACATTCGCCAGCGCATCGCCGAACTGAAGAACGAGAAGCTTTGCAAGTGCGGACGTACGGTGGAGCTGGATGCGAACTTTTGCCCGGCCTGCGGCCGCAACCTGAAAGAGGAACCGAAGCCGGACAAACGCAGCGAGTCTCGCGCAGCCGCAGCGGCTGCCGTTTTTGAGAGCGAAGACTACGGCGAAACCAAGATTTATAAGGAGCCCGCTCCCCGAGGGGACGACTTTGAAGATTATGACGATGTCCGCGCCTACGACCGTGAGGAAGCCGGGGCTTCCGCCGAGCGGGATTATGAGTATGATTATGCGCCGGACAAGAGCTGGGACGAGCCTGAAGAAGATGAGGTCTACACGGATGAACGCGAACTGCGTCAGGCCGAAGAGCTGGAACGGGAGCGCGAGCGCCAGCTGGAGCTGGACCGCCGGATCCGTTATTGGAAAGAGAACAATGACGGAGCCGCCGAAAAACCTGCAGTGGAGACGCCGCGGGATACGGTGAAATGCCAAATCTGCCGTGCAGATCTGCCTAAGGGGTCCAAATGGTGTCCGCGCTGCGGGGCCGAGCAGATTTAAGCATAAAGTGTGAGCTGATAATACGTTATACGAAGGCGGAGCAGGCGGAACATTCAGAAGGATCGAAGCGTTCGGCTGAATGCTTTCCGAGGAAACCGATCTAAATCATAAAGCATATGAAGTAACCATGGATTCTGCACTTATGCATACGGGGATCATAGCCATCCGGATACAAGAGGAAGACAAGGGTTTCGGCATCTTGGGAGGACAAAAAAGATGGAACAATTGCTACAGCATCTGCGAAACTTGGGTTTTACGGAGATGGAAGCAAAAATTATGGTCGAGCTGGCCGGCAGGGGTCCGTCCTCCGGTTATGAGGTAGCGAAGGGGCTCGGCGTATCGCGGTCAAATGTGTATGCAGCCCTGCAGCGCCTGTCACAGCATGGATTTTTGCGGCGCAGCGCCGGGGAACCTGTACGTTACAGCATGCTGAAGCCGGAGGAATTGACGCAGATGATATCGGGACAGGTAAAGGAGTCGCTGTCCTTTATCGAGACGACAATGCCGCGCGTCGAACAGGATCAGCAGCCGTTTTACAGCGTTGAAGGGGACCGCAACGTGATGGAGACGCTGACGCGCGAGCTGGAGCGGGCCGAGCATGAAATCGTCGTTGACGTATGGCGCGAGGAAGCCTCGCTCGTGCGGAACGGCTTGGAGGAAGCGGAGCAGCGCGGTGTTAAGCTGCTGTGGTCCTGCCTGGGCACGGATGAGGCTGTCACCCGCCTCGTTCCCTGGCCGTCACTCGGCCAGGAGGAGGGGGCGCCGAGACCTGGGCGGCGATTCTCATTCGTCATCGACCGCCGCTGGTGCATGCTCGGCATGCGCGGCGAAGACTGCACGACGCAGGGACTCGTCACCGAGCATCCGGTGATGGTGGAGCTTTTGCTTCACCATTTTACGCAGGAAATGGTCCTGTTCGAGCTTGAGCAGGACATCGGAACGGAGCTTGCGGAACGCTACGGCCCCCGGTATGAGCGGATTTACCGCAAATACGTAGGTCCGGACGGCGCGGAGCCGGTAGAAGAACAAGAGCAGGATGATCAGCAAAAGGACGCCTAGGGCGCCCTTTTGCTGTACCTGAATCCTTTTCTTCCAATTTTGCTACAACATCTTCAGGGATTTGAACACGCGGAGATAATCATCACGTTTATGAGGCACGAATTGTTGTAAGCTTAAGGTGGTATTGAAAATTTGCGGGTCATTCCCGTCTTCGCCTACGGCGAGGATGCCTGATGCCGAAATGGTGCCAACAGCGCCTTCGAATAAGGCGATGACGGCGTCCAAATCCGCCTCGTACAGACCGGCGACTTCCTCCTGCTGCAGGCGGTAAGCTGTAAGCGGGAGATTCAGGAGATAGCCGAAGACGAAGCATTTCTCCCGGTCGATGAAGGACTTGCCTCCGGCGGTGCCGGTCGCGAAATAGTCAATGGTGCCGAGCGAAGTCAATTGGTCCAGGTGGACCGGGATGCCAAGTTCTTCTTCGACCTCGCGGACGGCGTCCTCGACGGTTTCGCCGGCGCTGAGGTGGCCTGCAGCTGTAATATCGTAAAGCCCAGGGAATGTGTCCTTGCTGTCCTGGCGTTTTTGAAACAGAATTTTGCGTCCTTCCGGCGTATCGCTGGCAATCCAGCAGTGAAAAGAATGATGGAGATAGCCCTTGGCATGGACCTCATCGCGCGCCGCGGTACCGATTTTCTGGTCGTGTTCATCATATATATCAAATAATTCCTGACTCATGGCGTCAAAAGCACCTCCCTGGCATGTTGAAATCATCCATCATTATCCCGCAGCGAAGATCGGATGGCAAGAGAGAAGCGGAAGGCGGAAATCAAAATTAACAATAAATATTATGATGAAAGAGAGAGATGAAGCATGGAATGCATCGTTCGTTTCGAAGTGAAGTACAGGCAGGAGATCAAGCGTCTGCGCGGGCTTTTGTTTATCGAAAAAGGGAAAAAGCCGGATACCGCTCAGCTGCTCGATATGTTTAAGGACATGAAATACGAGGTCGCCTTGACCGACCCGGACCGCCTGCTGTTCACGCCAGTGACGGCGGGAGCGGATTATGAATACATTCGGGTAACGGAGCTGGATACGGGAGAAGAGAAGTATACGGAGGACCATGACCTGAAGAATCTTATCGGCAGTTTGATGCCGCAAAGACCGCCCGGGCTGTGACCGCGGGCTTACCCCGCGGATACACCAGGCAGCGGATTGGATTCAGGCAGACTCCGGTTCCGTATCGAGCACGGAGGTGCAGTGGGCGCAGCGGGTGGCTGCCGCCGGAATCTCAGACTTGCAGTAGGGACATTCCTTGGTCGTCTTTTCCGGCTCCGGCTTGTCATGCTCTCTGCTTTTAATCCAGTTGATGCCTTTCACCAGCATGAAGATACAGAAGGCCACGATAAGAAAGTCGAGAACGACGTTGATGAATTGGCCGATAGCAATGACCGGTTCGCCCGCCTTCTGGGCTTCCGCCAGCGTATGGACTTCTTTGCCGCCGCGCTTCAGCGGAATGATAATATCCTTGAAATCGACGCCCCCCAGCAGAACCCCGATCGGTGGCATGATGATGTCGTTGACAATGGACGTTACGATTTTGCCGAAAGCTCCGCCGATAATGACGCCGACAGCCAGATCGATGACGTTGCCGCGAACGGCGAACTCCTTGAATTCATGAATAAAACCCTTCAATATAATTTCCCTCCTGATTGCTTTCATGATTCTACCTGTTATATAAATTGATTCAAGTATAAACGAGATTGAAGCACAATTCAGCATTTTTCCACGGATTTCCGGCGCCCCGTTTTCAGACCTCCATCAAATACCTCTTTCTTTTTAACCCGGTTTTGCGTTATACTTCATGCATTGTCTATACGTTGTGAAAACTTTCATACAGCTTCTCGTATATGTGCAGGAATGGGCCTGCATGTCTCTACCCGGTCACCGGAAATGATCGGACTACGGGAATAACGAACGGTCGGGTACGCATCCCGACGTCTTTGAGTTGTTTCCGTGAGTCCGCGCTGTGTCCGGGTCACTGCCTGCAAGGCAGCGGCCGGAAGAGACGGGCTTTTTTCGTGTTTATTAAGGATCGAAGCAGGGAGATTTTAAGGGGGAAAAGGAATGCAGCTTCTACAGCAAAAAGTATTGAACGAAGGAATCGTGCTCAGCAACCAGGTACTCAAGGTCGATTCATTCCTGAATCATCAGATGGATCCGTTCCTGATGAAGGAAGTGGGGAAGGAATTCAAACGCCTATTCGCAGACCAGTCGATCGACCGCGTATTGACGATAGAATCCTCCGGCATCGCGCCCGGCATTATGACGGCTTTGGAGCTTGAAGTGCCGCTGATTTTTGCCCGCAAGCACAAGTCGTTGACGCTGCGCGAGGATATTTTCGTTGAGAAGGTATTTTCCTTTACGAAACAGGAAACGAACGAAATTACGGTCTCCCGCAAGTTCATTCAGCCGGGGGAGCGTGTTCTGATCATTGACGACTTTTTGGCGAACGGCGAAGCAGCTTTCGGGCTTGCCCGCATCGTGGAGCAGGCCGGAGCAGAAGTGGCCGGCATCGGCATCGTGATCGAAAAGGCATTCCAGCCGGGCAGCCGCCTGCTGCAGGAAGCCGGATACCGGGTCGAGTCGCTGGTCAGAATCGCCGCCCTTGATAACGGAACGGTTACGTTTGCCGAGTAAGATGTACAGGTTAACAGCAGAGAATTTTAGAGTTTCATCTTCATAAAAACCAACTTCTTGGGAGGAATCTTTCCGTGGAACGGAACCATCAAGCGCAGCGCAATGCTTTTATGAACAACCGAAACCCTTTCAAAACCTTCTCACTTGGCATTCAGCATGTGCTGGCCATGTACGCGGGCGCAGTGATCGTGCCGCTGATCGTGGGAGGAGCGCTCGACTTTACAACGGAGCAGCTGACATATCTCATTGCCATCGACTTGATGGCCTGCGGCCTTGCGACGATATTGCAGGTCTGGGGCAACCGCTTCTTCGGCATCGGGCTTCCCGTAATGCTCGGCTGCGCATTCCAGGCCGTATCCCCGATGATTGCCATCGGGCTGAAGGACGGCGTATCGGCCATTTATGGCGCGATCATCGCCTCCGGCCTGTTCGTGGTCTTATTCTCGGGATTGTTCGGAAAGTTAATTGCCCTGTTCCCGCCGGTGGTGACGGGCTCCGTCGTGACGGTGATCGGAGTTACGCTGATTCCGGTCGCCCTCAACGACTTGGGCGGCGGTGACGGAGCAAAGGCAGCAGGTGAATTCGGAAGCCTGCTGAATCTCGGTCTCGGCTTTGGGGTGCTGGCATTCATCATCATCATGAACCGTTTTGCCAAGGGCTTTATCCGTTCGATCTCGGTTCTGATCGGGCTGATTATCGGAACGCTCGTGGCAGCGGCAGCCGGGCATGTCGACATGACGCCGCTGAAGGAAGCAAGCTGGTTCCACGCGGTAAGACCTTTTTATTTCGGAACGCCGACGTTCCATGCTTCATCTATCCTGACGATGATTCTCGTCGCGATCGTCAGCATCGCGGAATCGACCGGCGTCTTCATGGCTTTAGGCAAAATCGTCGATAAAGAGGTTTCCTCCAAGGATCTTGCGAAGGGCTACCGCGCCGAGGGCCTCGCGATCGTGCTCGGCGGGTTGTTCAACTCCTTCCCTTATACGACGTACTCGCAGAATGTCGGACTCGTGCAAATGAGCCGCGTAAAAACGAGAGACGTGATCTTCGTGGCGGGGGGCATCCTGATTGTCATTGGCTTCGTGCCGAAAATCGCGGCGTTAACCCAGCTCGTCCCAACCTCGGTGCTCGGCGGGGCGATGGTGGCCTTGTTCGGTATGGTGGTATCCTCCGGCATTCGGATGCTGGGGGGACAAGTGGACTTGAACAAATTTGAGAATTTGTTCATCATCGCCTGCTCGGTAGGCATGGGGCTTGGCGTAAGCGTAAGCCCGGATCTGTTCAAGCACCTCCCGGATTGGGCCCGCATTCTCGTGGATAACGGAATCGTGGCCGGCAGCGTGACGGCCATCGTGCTTAATCTGTTGTTCAACGGACTTAAGGGAGGAAGGCTCCCGAATACAGGGGATACAGCAATCAAAGAAGGACAAGCCGCGTAAGCGGGCTTGCCCTTCTTTTTTATATAAGGCCGGCGTGGATACAGAATTTCGTCACGCATTCCGGTCTGTGATATGAGTGCATTTTGGTACGGCTATACGGCATAGACCTGAAGCGCACTGGGCTCGACGCAAATATCGAACGGGCCGGTAGACATGTTCTCGCCGTCGCCAAGCGCGAGCCGCTGCTGCTCGAACTGGATGGATATCTCCTTGCCTCGCTTGAACTCCACGAATGGGAGATGGACATGCTTACCGCTCAGCACGGTCGGGAACAGGCGAAGCAGCTGCAGACGGGAGCATCCGTGGACGATACAGATATCCAGCTCGCCGTCGCCGGGATGGGCCTCGGGACAAATATGCAGTCCGCCGCCATAGCTCTTGACGTTGGAGATGGCGGTAAGCCAGGCTTTTTCGTAGGTGGTCGTCATGCCGTCGCATTTAACTGTAAGGCTGCACGGCTTGAAGGTCAGGAGCGTATGCAGAATGCCGACGATATAAGCAACCCTTCCTACCCGGAAGAAGTTGCATATCTTTTTATAAAGGCTGGTGTTCACATTCTCCGCCACCTGGGCATCAAATCCGATGGCAAGAGCCGTCAGGGTTAATCCACCGGACGTGACGATCAGGTCGGCCGCCCGGGTTTGCCCGGCGAGCATCAGCTCCAGCGCCGACAGCGGATCATGCGGAATGCCGAAGCCGCGGGCGGTGTCGTTGCCGGAACCGGCCGGTATGACGGCCAGCGGAATATTGAAGTTTTTGAGAACAGGCAGCACGCTGTGGATCGTGCCGTCTCCGCCGATGACAGCCACGCCCTTCCAAAACTCCGGTTCGGAGAGAGCAGCGGCGATCAGATCGGCCGCCTGCCCCGCGCTATCGGTAAACAGGTGGCGGTAATGGACCGCCCTTGCATCGAGAGCATCCTTGATTTTAAGCCAGGTCCGGTAGCCGTGGCCGTTGCCGGACCGTTTGTTGACGACGAACAGATACATGTGTTTTCCCCCATGTCATTCAAAGAAACCCTTTGCCTTTATTGTAAGAATTCTGTCGTCAAAAGGGAACCCTGAAATAATGGACATATGCCTTTGTTTACAGATGCCGGAGCTGTTTCTCCGCCAAATCGCCGATCCAGGGAAGCTTCAGCCATTTTCCTTGCAAGGAGGTGAAGAGCAGCATGATCCACATGGCCAGCGTCAGGATCGATAGCAGTCCGGCAATCAGCGGGCCGATCAGGGGAATGAAACCGCAAAGCACATGCGCGATCATGACGGCGCCGAAGGCGAATACGGACTGCAGGGCGTGAAAGAGGACGAAGCGGCTTCGTTTCTCAAGCGCGAGAAATACAATGCCGCCGACGAAGGCGAACAGGTAACAGAGGGTTGCGGCAATATTTTCCGGCAGGCCTGTAGAGGATTTGAAAAAAGGGGACATCGATGACCACTCCTTGTCTTACTTCGGATTGTTGTATACATATGTCCGGCTGAGACAAGTTATGTGAAACAAAAAAGCATCCATCAAGAAGCTTGCCGACGGATTGGTCCGCTGCCTGCTCTTTAGGATGCTTTTTTGCATAGAATACCGATAATAAGCTTTACGAAGCGTCTCCGCCCTGCTGCTGCCTGCGTGGATGCGTAATCTTGCCGATCTTATCGGTGTCGTTCTCTTTCGGAACCAGGCGGGGGTCGGTTCGGCCTTCGTGATGGTTATCGTAAATGAATTCGCTAAGCTGCCATTCGGTCGTGCCAAGCATCGGATCGGCAGGGAAATCCTGTCCTCTGTGCAGAACCTCTTCACGGCCCCATTCGTTGGTGTACACGCCGTCCACCTCGACTTCTTCACGGGAAACGGGCAGCATCGCTTTGTTTTTATTGTTCATTCCAAAGTCCTCCTCCATGGCGTTGTCTGGAACAATGACGCGAATGACGTAAGACTGCCTTATTAATGTTCCCTGGCCGGCTTTGATTTATCCGAAAGTCCGAAGCCTTAATCCAATGCGTCAAGGATCAGCTGCTGCAGCAGCGGGCGGGGATTCTTCCAGCGGCTCACCTTGCTGTCCGCGGTGAACACGACCACCGTTTCGGATTCGGGGAACAGATAGATCTGCTGTCCGCCGTGGCCGTGGGCACAGCTGAAGACCTGACCGTTCATTTTCCCCGTCCAGAAGCCGAACCCGTAATCGCCGAAAGCCGGATATCCCTCCACCTGCGGCTGCAGTGCTTGGCTTAGCCAATCCCCGGGAATGATGCCCCTGCCCTGCCAGCGTCCGTGGTCCAGACAGCAGACACCTAGCTTGGCCATATCCCGGGATGTGAGGTACAGCCCGACATGGCCCATGCTGTGACCTTCCGGGCTGGAGGACCAGGCTGCATGTTCGATGCCGAGCGGACCAAACAAATTTTCCCTCGCAAAGGCAAATGCATCTTGTCCGGTGCATTCCGATAGAACAACGGACAGCAGATGCGTATCCGTGCTGCGGTATTGGAACTGATCGACCATCTCCGGCAGCACGGGCAGGGAAAGGGCAAACGATGCCCAGCTCCTGCTGCGGTGAAAACGGTGGATCAGCGGCTCCCCGAGCTTCTTGCCTGTTTGCCAGGCGAATCCCGTGGTCATGGTCCACAGTCTCCGCAGGGTCAGCGATGCGTCTAACGAAGGATGAGGCCGCTTGCCAGTGTAACGACCGAGAATTCCGATAAGTGATTCATCCGGACCCGGCAGAAGGCCTCGGTCCAAGGCGATTCCGGTGAGGATGGACGTAATGCTTTTGGTAGCGGATCTTAAATCGTTAAGCGAGCCGCTGCCGTGACCGCCGTAGTATTTTTCGTAAATCAGCTTGCCCCGGCGGGCCACGAGAAAGCTTCGCATTTTCGGGAAGGAGCTCCGGATCTTTACATCGGCCTCGTCCAGCAGCCGCAAACTGCAGCCGGCTTTATCCGGGTGTTGATAGGAGAACGGGGGTGTCCGGTATGAAGGGGATTGAAGCAGCGTCATGCCTTGGTTTTCCATGATCGGTCCTCCTCTTCTGGAGCGGTTCATGAACAGAAAGTCGTTCATCGTTATCATTAACTTAACCCAATCGACCGATGATCAAAGATAGGAACGTTAAAATTTTCAATGTAAATAAACTTAATCTATTCATTTTTCTGGAAAGCTGTTTTCAACAGCGGAATATGATACAATGAAGGGAGTGATTCAGTCTTACCGCCTTGGGGTATGTTATTTTCCAGTACCTTATACGGCAGCCGGGAGCGTTCAGCCCAAACCTAAATAACTAACTGCAAACGACTACTTCTTCATGTCAGGTACGGTCTTTTCGGCATTCTCTTAATTGGAGCAATCCATTCAAGTGTTTTGGGAGGGAACTATCATGGCAACTAAAGGTCACAACGAAGTAAAAGAAAGTCTGCGGGAAATGACACGGATATTCCGGCCAAAAGATCCTAAGAAATTCGTGAAGGAATATGTCCGGAAATACCATATTATGGGAGGGTACGAAGAAGAGTTAACCTCGGTTGTAGAGCATGAATTGGGAAGAATGAATTCTTCCGTTTCATAATCACTTCAGTGCAAGCCCAGCCTGGCCAATACAATAATGAAAGACATATGATAAAACCGTACCCCGCGAGTCGTTTTCGCGGGACTGCGGTTTTTTTGTTGTGGAATGCTGATGTACGGGTTCCGTTTCGCATATAGTGTACCATTCCCCGTCGGAAGGGCAATACGCGAGAAGCGAGAGGAGCAGCAGCATGGAAATAAGCTTGAAAAGCAGGGAAGAGATCGGATACATGCAGGAAGCGGGGCGCATTCTGTCAAGCTGTCACCGGGAAATCGCCCGGCTGATCGGCCCGGGCATGACCACGCTTGCCATCGATGCATTCGTTGAGGATTATCTGGCGAAGCAAGGCGCCACGCCGGAACAAAAGGGATACCGCGGGTTTCCGTTTGCCACCTGCGCTTCCGTCAATGATACCGTCTGCCATGGGTTTCCAAACGACGTGCCTCTGGCGGAAGGGGATGTGGTAACCATCGATATCGTCGTCAACAAGGATGGCTGGCTCGCGGATTCCGGTTGGAGTTATGGGATCGGGAAGCTCAGCCGGCCGCTTCAGAAACTGCTGGTCAAAACCGAACAGGCGCTGTATGCCGGCATCGACCAGGCCAGGGTAGGCCATACAACCGGAGATATCGGGCATGCGATCGAAAGGGCGGCTCGCAAAGGACGCTACGGCGTGGTGAAGCCACTGGTCGGCCACGGCATCGGCAGACAGCTTCATGAACCTCCCGACGTGCCGAACCACGGAAGGCCGGGGGACGGAGTCCGGCTGACCGAAGGCATGGTCATTACCGTAGAACCGATATTCACGCTGGGTTCGACCGGCGCCGTATTGTGGAACGATGACGGATGGAGCATCCAGACGGCGGACGGCACCTGCGGAGTCCAGTTTGAGCATACCGTCGCGATCACGGCGGAAGGACCGCTGTTAATCACCGGTTAGGAGCCCTGCGTGGCTCCTTTTTTTGTTGAAAATTGACGGATTGGTGACGATTCAAAGGCTGGAAAAAGGGGAAATATGAATGAAAGGGAGGAAATGTGGGTATACGAAAAGGGATTGCGAAGGTTCCAAACGGAGGGGCAGTCAGGGGCATGCAGGCAGGGTGGAAACGATTGCAAACGCTTGTGTGGCGCGACTTTCAGCACTTTTCGAACAATTTGTGAACTAGGTCAGAAACATTGACAAAATAGTACCTTAAACTTATATTAAATAGGTGATTGTTTTAATTGACAGTAGCAATTCATCCGTTATAGCACAGGTGACAGGCCGCCCAAGAGTCTCTTTGGCGGTGCCTGTGAAAATGTACAAAGTGGGGTAGATCAATGATGAAACGGTGGCAGGCTGTAAAGCGACTCCTTCCCTTGCTCGCAGTATTTTCTCTGCTTTTAGCCGGGTGCGGCCGCGAGGACTTGTCGGCATTACGTCCACAGGGGCCTGTGGCGGAAGGACAGTACGATTTGATGAAGCTCTCAATCACGATTATGATCGTGGTCTTGATCGTCGTATTTGCAATTGCGGTATACGTTTTGATTAAGTTCCGCAGGAAAAAGGGACAAACCGATGTGCCTGAGCAAGTGGAAGGCAACTTCAAGCTGGAGATTATCTGGACTGTAATTCCGCTTATTCTGGTATTCATTCTGGCCGTGCCTACGGTTCAAAAGATTTTTGCGTTCGGTGACGACCACTATAATGAAAAGGGTTCCGTACAGGTGAAAGTGACTTCGCACCAATACTGGTGGGAGTTCGACTATCCGCAGTACGGCGTGAAAACCGCTCAGGAGCTCGTCTTCCCGACAGGCAAGAACATTGCCTTCGAGCTGAAGACAGCCGACGTGCTTCACTCTTTCTGGGTACCTTCCCTGTCCGGTAAAATGGACACGAACCCGGATGGAACGATCAACCGTTTCAGCTTCAAAACCGATAAAGAGGGAGTTTACCGCGGTAAATGCGCCGAGCTTTGCGGCCCTTCGCACGGTTTGATGGAATTCAAGGTGAAAGCTGTAAGCCCGGATTCGTTCGACAAATGGGTAGCAGCCATGAAAGCACCGGCTGTTCTGCCTAAAGATCAAGCCTTGGCCGAAACGTTCAAGAAGTCCTGCTTGTCTTGCCATGCTGTAGGCGACCAAGGTGGCCCAGTAGCTCCGAATCTTACAGGCATCGGTTCCCGTGAATCGGTTGCCGGTATCTTGCTGAACGAAGGTCAAGACGGAGGCAAACCGGTTAAAGAAAACATGAAAGAATGGCTTAACGATCCGCAAGCCGTGAAACCGGGCAACAAAATGCCAGCTCCAAAAGATTTGGGTCTGACAGATGAACAAATCGATGGCATTGCCGACTACTTGGCGAACTACAAACTGGATTACTAAACGTTAAGCAGCAAGATTTTTATAAGAGGGGGTACCAACCTTGGCTCATGCTCATAGTGTCAAGCGCCATAAGGGCTTAATGGATTGGCTTACAACAGTCGACCATAAGAAAATAGCCATACTTTACTTACTGGCTGGCGGTTTGTTCTTTGGGATCGGCGGTATTGAAGCGGTATTGATCCGCTTGCAGCTGATCAAGCCGATGAACGATTTCGTATCAGCCCAAACCTTTAACGAACTGATTACAATGCACGGTACGACGATGATCTTCCTGGGCGTCATGCCTGTGATCTTCGCACTGATGAACGCGGTCATTCCGCTCCAAATCGGTGCGCGCGACGTTGCGTTTCCGTTTCTGAACTCGCTCGGATTCTGGACGTTCCTGTTCGGCGGAGTCCTGCTGAATCTGAGCTGGATTATGGGCGGTGCACCGGATGCGGGCTGGACGTCATATACCCCGCTTTCGACAAATACTTACAGTACGACGCACGGTGTCGATTTTTACACCGTCGGCTTACAGATAGCCGGTCTCGGTACGCTGATCGGGGGCATTAACTTCCTGGCGACGATCATCACGATGCGCGCTCCGGGCATGTCCTTCATGAGAATGCCGATGTTCACATGGACATCTTTCATTACGTCCGCGATGATTCTGTTCGCATTCCCGGCCATCACAGTTGGTCTGGTACTGCTTTCGTTTGACCGTATTTTGGGAGCCAACTTCTTCGAAGTCGCCAACGGCGGTAACTCCGTTCTTTGGCAGCATATCTTCTGGATATTTGGCCACCCTGAAGTATATATCCTCATCCTGCCGGCATTCGGCGTGATTTCCGAGGTTATACCGACATTCGCACGCAAGCGTCTTTTCGGTTACAGTTCCATGGTGTTCGCAACCATTCTGATTGCCTTCCTGGGCTTCATGGTGTGGGCTCACCACATGTTTACAACGGGTCTTGGCCCGGTTGCAAACGCACTGTTCTCGATTGCTACGATGTTGATCGCGGTACCTACGGGTATCAAAATCTTTAACTGGCTGTTCACCATGTGGGGCGGACAGATCCGCTTTACAAGCCCGAACCTGTTTGCGATCGGATTCATCCCTACCTTCGTTATGGGTGGCGTGACAGGGGTTATGCTGGCATCGGCTCCTGCCGACTTCCAGTTCCATGATACCTATTTCGTTGTAGCTCACTTCCACTACGTTATCGTGGGTGGCCTCGTATCCGGTTTGCTCGCAGGCCTGCATTACTGGTGGCCTAAGATGTTCGGCCGCATGCTGAACGAAACGCTTGGCAAATTGTCTTTCTGGTTCTTTATCATCGGTTTCCATCTGACCTTCTTCGTACAGCATTTCCTTGGTCTGATGGGCATGCAGCGCCGCGTATTTACGTACCTGCCTAACCAAGGCTTCGATACGCTGAATATGGTAAGTACTATCGGCGCGATTATGATGGGTATCGGTATTCTGTTCTTCCTGATCAATGCGATTGCTACAGCCTTCAAGCCTAAAGGCTTGCCGGATGATCCATGGGGAGACGGACGTACACTGGAATGGGCGATTCCATCCCCTCCTCCGGAGTACAACTTCAAGCAGATTCCGCTTGTTCGCGGTATCGACGCTTTGTGGAAAGAGAAAATGGCTGGCAACAAAGGCATGACTCCGGCAGAACCGCTCGGACCGATTCATATGCCTTCGCCAACGATTCTTCCTTTCGTAATGTCTGTGGGGATTTTCATTGCCGGTCTTGGATTCATGTTCAGTAAAGAGGATTTCTCGAATTCCTTTATGAGCCTGATCTTCAATAACTGGATTGTCGTCATTATCGGTTTGTTGATCACTTTCGGTTCCATGCTGCTGCGTTCCCTGTATGACGATCACGGCTGGCACATCGAAGTGGAAGAGCTCGATGAAGAGGGGGTAAAAGCATGAGTACAACGCATGCAGAAACGGTAGACGGCGCATTGCCGCACGAACCGGAAAAAGCGACGTTGGAAGGCCGCAATAAAGTGCTCAGCTTCTGGCTCTTCCTTGGTGGAGAGGCCGTGCTGTTCGGTACCCTGTTCGCGACTTTTCTTGCGCTTCGCAATCAGACGAATGAAGGGCCGACTGCAAGCGAGTTGTTCTCGTTTACGACGACAGCCATTGCGACTTTGATCCTGCTCGTCAGCAGCTTGACCAGCGTGTTCGCCGTACAGGCGATGCACCGTCATAACGTCGCCAAGCTTCGCGTATGGTTAATCATTACGGTTATTCTGGGCCTTGGCTTCCTTGGCCTCGAAATTTACGAGTTCTATGAATATGTAACGGCAGATAAATTCGGCATGACAACCAGCGCATTCAGTTCGGCGTTCTATACGTTGGTTGGTTTCCACGGTGCCCACGTTGCGTTCGGCGTACTCTGGATTTCTGTCCTGATTGGACAGCTGTTCAAAAAGGGATTGACGGTTGTAACGGCGCCTAAGGTTTATGTGTCGGCAATGTATTGGCACTTTATCGACGTCGTGTGGGTATTCATCTTCACGGTTGTTTACCTGCTCGGAAAGGTGGGCTAAGGCATGACTTCTGCAGATCATCGGGCGACTCGTGACGCGGTGAAGCACAGCCAACGTCATGAGGGACCTCAAAAGCATATTGTAGTATTCATTTTCTCCATCATTCTGACAGCCATCGCTTTCGCCGCTGTTATTGCAGGAGGAGTGAACACGGCGTTTACGGTCTTGTTCCTCCTCGTGATGGCCGTCCTTCAAGTTCTGGTGCAAATGGGTTACTGGATGCACTTGAAGGATCGGGGTCATATGATGCCAATCATTTTCATGATCGGCGGATTCTTCGTAGCAGGTACAGCGATTGTCACCGCGTTGTACTGGGTTTGGTGGTAAAATAGACAAAGAGGCGGGCGATTGCCCCCTCTTTTTTTAAATGAAGCAGAGATGTCACAATTTCGACAGATATGAGTCTGCCTGGGAGGAGGTTTTAACATGCTGGGGTTAGAATATTTTAGCTTTAGCGCTTTGTTCAGTCCGTTATTTCTCGCATTTATGCTGATCGTAACGGCTGCGTATTTTGTTGTTATCGGGCCGCTGAGTGAGAGGTTTGCGGGCGCTGAACCGGTGTCTCTAAGCAAAAAGATCAGCTTCGTCTGCGGTATGTTTATTCTGTACCTTGCTCAAGGCGGGCCGATCAGTCTGCTCGGACACATGATGTTTACGTTTCATATGACCACGATGGCACTATCTTATCTGGTAGCGCCGCCGCTTCTGATGATGGGAATTCCCGCATGGTTGTGGCGAGCGATACTGAGAGTGAATCCGTTCAAGAAGCTTGGCTTTTTTGCCAAGCCTGTCGTTGCGGCGGTCGTGTTCAACGGATTATTCTCTTTCTATCACTTCCCGGCCGTACATGATTATGTGATGCTGCATTTCGCACTGCACCGATTGTATTATCTGGTGCTGTTCATCGCGGCCATTCTGATGTGGTGGACCCTGATCAATCCGCTGCCCGAGAAGAACAGAGCTTCCGGACTCGCGAAGATCGGCTTTATCTTTCTGAACATGGTCCTGCTGACACCGGCCTGCGGTCTGATTATTTTCTCGACAGAGCCGATGTACGCGACTTACAGCGATCCGAATATCTGGGCCCAAGCGATGGGATACTGCGTATCCGGAGATCCATCGAAGCTGCTGCAGGCTTTTGGCGGACCCACTTTTTTCAACATCATGAGCACGAAGGTAGATCAGCAGGTTGGCGGAATCGTGATGAAGTTCATTCAGGAATTTATTTTCGCATCCATGCTCGGAAGGGTATTTTTCCAATGGTATAAGACTGAGAATAAAGAAGATGACGATATAGCGCCAGCCGAATTCGGCGAAGGTTCATTGAACCAAGCATAAGCTGATGTAACCGAGGTAAGGAGGATTTTCATGGATTTATATATGCTGATGCCAACGGTCAGCACATCTTTTATTGTCATCAGTGCGATTCTGGTGGCAATCGGGTGGGTGCTCATCATTCAGGGCAAACGGGATGCCCACAAAAAAGTCATGATTTGCGGTGCGATCGCCGCGCTGCTGTTCTTCATTATTTACGTCTCCCGAACAGCCTTCGTGGGCAATACATCGTGGGGCGGATCCGATGAAATGAAGGTGTATTATCAGATCTTCCTGATTTTCCATATTACGCTGGCAACGATTGCGGCCGTATTTGGAATAACCACGCTGGTGCTCGGTTTCAAGGAGAAATTCTCGAAGCACCGGAAGTGGGGAAGAGTAACAGCCACGATCTGGTTCGTTACGGCCGTGACCGGCGTAGCGGTATATGTGCTGCTCTACATCTTGTATCCTGGCGGTCATACAAAGCCGGTCTGGGATGTAATTCTGGGAGCATAAGATAATCATCATTTATTCGCCATTTCGGCGAGCATAGGAGGCCTTTTCCGGTGTCTGCAAGCAGGCATAGGGAAAAGGTCTTTTTGCTGCTTTCGCTTCATATTAGTATCTGGGCGGATGTTCATAAGACCACCGAATCATTTAAATAAGGAGTGGATCGAAAAAATAGCATTTTGTCGTGATTTGTATGTTCCTGGACCTAGAATGTGGGTATTAAATAAGGAAAGCCAAAAATAAACGGTAACATTACGGCTCCTAATCACGTTTAGAGTTTATAAGGGTGAACCTCAAAATCACTGAAAAGGTCCGGGATCCACATGAAACGTATCCGCTTTTTGAAACATGGGGGGCGGAGGGGAGGACGGTATATGCTGGCTGCTGCAGCCATTTTGGCATTACTGTTCACCACCTCGTTATCGAACCCCGAAAAGATGTCGGCAGATCAACAACACGAATCAGTAAAGCATCCTCAGGCCCCGGCATCGCCAATGTCCGGAACGTCTGATTCAATGCCTCATGCAAGCGGGGGCGATCCCGAGGCCAGCAAGCAGTCCTCCGTGCAATGCGGCGTGCTGAAGCTGGAGTCATCATCCGGTGATGGCATGCATCAAATTCCGCTGTACTGCATCTCGGGCAAATTTTACGGCGAGGACATTCCTACGAATCTCCCCCATAAGGAACTTCCTGTGCTGAAAGGTGTCTCTCTTCATCCTTCGGAGTTGACGAGATGGGGAGCATACTTTCTGAATGAAGGCAGCAGCTATGGCTATCTTCTTCTGGCACCGCGAAATTGGGAAGTGGCAAGCGCCGATACGGGAATGGACGGTTCGGTCAAAATCATCCTGCAGGATCCGTTGAATCCGAAGATTCGCATGACTTATCTGGACATTGGCTCTTGCATGGGATGCGCGATCCAGCGGATCGGGAGTTATTTTCCGAACATGGAGAAATGGGCGGACGAAAAGGGATTCATCGCTGAACCTCCAGCGTTTATCAGCAGGTCGGAGTTAAGCGGGCACTTGTTGCGGTACACACTGCAGAAGACGAATGAGAGGTACAAAACCGAAGGAATGGCGTACCGGCTCGTTGAGGAGACAAACACCCAATTCACGATGCTGGAGATCGAGGCGCCGGAAGAACAAGCACAAATGCTGCAGTCCATGCTTGGATTTTATTCCAAATACCCATCGGCCTTTTTCTATTAACCTATGCTGCCGTTCAACTGGTAGATAAGACCCATAGCCCTCTAAAGGGCTGCGGGTCTTTTTTTGTGCACAAATCATAGACATTCAAAAATTTTCCAAAATAATTCGGCTTAACCTATTGCGCGTTTGATATTCACCCTATATACTGTGTATAAAGATATACACAGTAAGCACACCGATGAGGTGTATATACACACCTGACAGATAATGAAGAGTGAGCGGGGGAGAGCCGTTTGGAAAATGCGAAGAAGGCTTGGTCGATGATCGTCAAAGATCTGAAAGGCGAGAAGAAATATTTTATATGGACGTTTGTCTATGCGGCTTACATGGCGTTCACGTTCGGCATGGCCATGAGAGGACGAACAGAATCTCCGGGATACACGAACCCGGTGCTCGACGGATTGTTTCTGCTGCTGCTTCCGATGCTGGGCTTCTACTTTTGCCGAAGATCGTTTAAGTACTTGAGCGAAGATTCTTATACGCAAATGCTGGCCTATTTCCGGGCGCTGCCGATTTCGGACCATGTGGTGATTATCTACCGGCTGATACAGATTTTCCTGGCCTTTCTCATGAACGGCTTCGTCTTCTTCGGTCTGATGTATTGGACTGCCGGTCCACTGCGGAGCGAATTGTCCATTGCAGGTTATCTTGCGCTGGCGCTCACTTGGATCGGATACGGAATGATGATGTCCGGGGCGTACATGTATTTTGAATTTTCGAAGCACGGGAAGGCATACTTCAGATCGACGTTCATCCTGCTCGCGGCAGCGGTTGTGGCAGCGGTCATCATCAAAGTATGCGGCGGGAACCTGCTGAACTACTCAATAGAACAAGCGACTCAATGGAAGCTGCTGTCTCCCCTGATGTGGATGATGCTGGCAGCGGCGGCAGTGAGCCTGACGATGTTCACCAAAATCACGCTCAGAAACCTCCAAATCAGGGATCTGGTGTAACAGACTGCGATACATACATGCGATAGGCAGCTGTGCTGCAGTAAGCGGCATGGGTCAAAGAAGCAAGGGGTGAGGTGCGAAAGGTGTGGATTCCTATACAACTGAATGAAAACAGCGCTGAACCGCTTTACCATCAGATCGAATCCCAATTAAGATCGCTGATTATCAGCGGACAAATCAAGGAGGGAACCCTATTGCCATCCATCAGGGAATTTGCCGGAGGATTGAACTGCAGCGTGATTACCGTTCGCCGGGTTTACCAGGACCTGGAGAGCGAAGGACTGCTGCGGACGAAGCAGGGGACCGGAACGTTTGTCGCCAAGGTTGGGAATTCGCAGCGCGAAGTATTCAGACGGGAAGCGGTAGAAGAGGCACTGAGCTCAGCCGTCGATGTCGGCATTTCGGTCAAATGTGAGGAAGAAGAGCTGAAAGAGCTGTTCTTAACGATATTGAATCAGAAATATCATCCGGCGAAGGGAGAAGGTGAAGGATAGATGGAACAGGCAGCCATTGAAATGAAGGGTGTCGAGAAGAAAATGCGGCAGAAGCTGATTGGTCCCATCGATTTGAAGCTGCCTAAAGGGTACGTGGTCGGACTCATCGGGGAAAACGGATCGGGCAAAAGCACGCTCATGCATATGATGCTGAAAATTGTCTTTCCCGACCGGGGCACCATTTCCTGGTTCGGCGAGAGCTACGAGAAGCAGATACCGCAGCCGATCCGGCAGCAGATCGGGTTCGTATCCGAGAAATCCAGCAGCGAAGAAGATAACTTGACCGCAGAGGAAGCGGCGGAGTTTCGGGCACAGTGGTATCCCGCGTGGGATCAGATGTATTTTGAAGAGCTGCTGGGGAAATTCAAGGTTCCCCGCAACATCAAGCTGAAGAAAATGTCCAAGGGAGAGCGGCGCAAATACGAGATTTCGGCAGCCCTGGCGCCGCGTCCGACACTGTTGCTGCTTGATGAACCCTCCTCGGGGCTTGACCCCTTCGCATGGAAGCTGATGATTGATGAGCTTAGAAGCTACATGGAATCGGGCGAGGCCACCATCCTCCTGTCCACGCACATCGTGGATGAGGTGAAGAGACTGGCGGACTACGTGCTGCTCCTGCATCACGGCAAGCTGCACGGCATGGCGGAGAAGGACAGCCTGATGGATAATTGGAAGGAAGTTTGGGTGAACGGCAGCACAGACCTCGCCGAGGATTTGCCGGGGATTATCCAGGTCCAGCAGGATTTTCAGGGCGTCATACGGATGATAACAACGCAGTGCCAAGCGACAGAACGGATTTTGCAGGACTCGGGCATACCGGTTTTGAAGACAAGGACGCTCGAGCTTGATGAAATATTAAGCCTATGGCTAAAGGGCCATCTGCCTGCGGGAACGCAGACGGGGAGAGGGGAGTAATCATGGTATCGTTGCAGCTCAATCATGTGTTCAAGCAGTACGGGGAGAAGACGGCGGTAAACAACATTTCGCTGGAGGTCGAGCAGGGCGAGATTTACGGGCTCTTGGGAGCGAACGGAGCCGGCAAGACGACCACGATGCGGATGGTCCTTGGTCTCATTTATCCGGACGGAGGCGAAATCCGTTATCACGGCAAGCCGTACAGCAATGAATTGACGAGCGTTATGGGCTATCTTCCGGAGGAGCGCGGGTTATACCCGAAGATCAAGGTCAGCGAACAAATCGTGTACCTGGCCCGCCTGCGCGGCATGTCCAAACAGGATGCAGACAAAAGCCTGCGCTACTGGCTTGACCGCTTCGAGGTGCCGGAGTATTACGATAAACGGATCGAGGAGCTGTCCAAGGGGAATCAGCAGAAAATGGGCTTTATCGCCGCAATCGTGCACAAGCCGCAAATTTTGATTTTGGATGAGGCTTTCAGCGGTCTTGATCCGGTCAACGTGGAGCTGCTGAAGATGACGGTTAAAGAGCTTCGTGACAACGGAACGAGCATCCTGTTCTCAACCCACCGCATGGAGCATGTCGAAGAGCTGTGCCGCCGAATTACGATCCTTCACCGGTCTAATACGGTCGTGCAAGGCGATATCAAGGAAATCAAAAGCCGCTACCCTCGCGAGGAAGTCATTCTGTACACGCAAGGTCAGGTGGACCGCCTGGATTCCATTCCGGGAGTCAAGTCGGTGGAGCGCGTGGACCGGGGCTACCATATTCACATCGGCACGCCGGATACGGCCCAGATGATCCTGCAGCACGCGATGGCGGAAACGACAGTCGAACGCTTCGAAATCAAGGAGCCGACGCTGAACCAAATCTTCATTCAAGAGGTGGGGGAGTCCAATGAATAACAATTTGGGAACCATTATCGGATTCACATTTAAAAATAAAGTCAAAACGAAGTCCTTTCTGATTACAACCCTAATCCTGGCCATCCTCATTACGATCGGCATGAACGTGCCTTATATGATCAAAAAGTTCAGCGGCGGGGATGACGGCAAGGCAACGCAAATCGGGCTTCTGTACACAAGCCAGCAGGAGACGGCTGCAGAGCTTGAGAGATACGCAGCGGCAGGGGGAGACAAGGATTACGCGTTTGTCCCATATGAAGGAAGCACGGAAGATCAGCTGAAGAAAGACGTCAAAGACGGCAAATTGGAAGGATACCTGAAATTCGAAGATGATCCGGCCGATAAGTCGTTTCCGAAGGTCACCTATGCAGGCGAGGGGGACATCAGTCAAAGTCTGAACACCTATCTACAGGGAGCGCTGCAAAACGTCAAAACGACGATAATCACAAAGGACTCCCTGACCGCTGAGCAGATCGCCGCACTGAATAAGCCGGTTATGCTGAGCTCGCTCGATATCTCCGACGATGCCAAGAATGCTGGCGGGGATATGGAAAAGAACAACAACCAGAAAATCATGAACTATGTGATCGTATATTTCCTGATGATTCTGTTCTTCACTTCCAATATGATGACAGGCAACATGATTGCCGCAGAGGTCACTGCCGAGAAAAGCTCGCGCATCATGGAAATTCTGATCACCAGCGTATCGCCACTCAACCAGATGTTCGGCAAAATCATCGGGATTTTCCTGGTGGGCATTACCCAGATCGCCGTTTTCGGCGCCGTCGTTGCCGCGAACGTAATGCTGCCAAACAACGTGGGCATGCTGGAGGAGTTCCATCTCAGCCTGTCGGACATTAATCTCTCTGTTCTGGTATACGGATTGCTGTTCTATATCTTCGGTTACTTTCTGTTCGCGGTGCTCTACGCCGCTGTCGGCTCCATTGTGAGCCGCACGGAGGAGCTCGGGCAGGCAGTTATGCCGATTACGATGCTCGGACTCGCAACCTTCTACATCGGCATTTTCAGCATCAGCACGCCGGAAAGCATGCTGATCAAGGTGACCAGCTTTATTCCGTTCACGGCTCCAACCTCGATGCTGGTGCGCATCGGTATGGGCGAGGTGCCGGTATGGCAGATCCTTGTTTCCCTTGCCCTTCTGATCCTGGCGATTCTGGTGTTTGGCTGGCTGTCCGCGAAGATCTACCGCACGGGCGTCCTGATGTACGGCAAGCGCCCATCGTTCAAGGAGCTTCGCAAGGCGATGAAGGCGTACAAAATCTAGGTTACGTACAGAGAAAGAGAAATAAACAAAACAATCACAGCATTCAAACAAAAAAACAGAGGCATGAGCACGGGTGCCATAGTACCGAGCTCATGCCATGATTAGGCCAACCATACATATAGCAGAGGACAACAGGGGGGATAAACATGAAGAATTGGAAACGAATGCTCTTATCGATCACGATTTCGGCAGGAATGATGGCTACCGCAGCGCCTGCTATGGCTGCTCCGCAGCAGCCTGCCGTTAAGGTCAACGATCATCTCGTTGAATATGCTGCCGGAGGCGCCCCGGTCATCGATCAAGGCACGACGTATGTTCCGCTGAGAACGACGCTCCAGGCAATGGACGCGAAGCTGATGGATGCGGCAGATAGTACGATCCATGCGGTCGTGGATGGCAAAACGATCACGCTGAGAAGCAAGCTCAAACGCATTCAAGGCGTGACCTACGCGCCCATTCGTGTTGTAGGGGATGCTGCCGGTTATGAAGTTCGCTGGGATGCCGGTACGCGCACAATACTGCTCGTTTCAAAGGCAGCCGAAACCGCGAAGAGCGGCGGCCGCGGGTTCATGTGGGAAGTGGAGAGCAACGGGAATACGGTATACCTGGTAGGTTCCATGCATATTGCGGATGATAGCTTCTACCCGCTCCGTCCTGAGTTTGAAGAAGCGTTTGGAGAGGCCGACTATCTCGGCGTCGAAATTGATTTAAGCAAATCAGCCGACGAGGCACAGCAACAATTGGTTATGGATATGGGCATGTACCAGGATGGGACAACGCTGAAGGATCACATATCTGGTGAAACGTACGCCAAGCTGGGCAAGATTATGCAGCAAAGCGGCCTGCAGCCGAACGCCTTGGATGCTTTCAAGCCCTGGGTCGCGGAATCGACGATCAGCAGCCTGAAAGCCATGAATGCCGGATATGAGGGGGCTGCGGGGATCGATTTGTATTTTATCCAAAAAGCAATCGAACGCAAAATCCCGGTGGTAGAGTTGGAATCCTACGAATCCCAACTGAGCATGTTCAACGGCTTTTCCAAAGAACTGCAGGAAAAAAACCTGAACGCAGCATTGGACAACTTCGATGTTCTGGATGATACGGTGAATGACATGGCGGATATGTGGAAACAAGGCGATGACAAAGCGCTGCTAGAGTTGACGAACAGTATGTCCGGCGATGCGGAGTATAATAAGGCCATGCTGATGGACCGTAATATCGGAATGGCGGATAAAATCGATGGATATCTGAAAAACGGAAAAAAAGAAGAATACTTCATCGTAGTTGGTTCTGCCCACTACCTGGGCGAGCATGGCATCATCAAGCTGCTTGAGGATAAAGGATACAACGTCGTTCGAAAGTGACAAAGCATACACGGAAATGGCAAGAAGGTACCTAATCCAAAAGGAGGGGGGACCTTCTTCTTTGTATGAAACGATCTGCAATATCCTTAGAGGGACAACTGGTTATCAGCAATTCCATGTTGGTAATAATTACAACTTGAAATGATCGCTCCAAAAGGTTATATTATTAGTCCGGCCACAAACAATATGTTTCGCCGGTCGACGGGTACGCAAGGTGAGAGAAAAGAACTTCAAAAAAGTTCTTGCGGAAATTGTCGAAAGATGATATACTATAAAAGTTGTCGCCGATGAAACACTTTGGCGGTGACGAAAAAGAATTTGATCTTTGAAAACTGAACAACGAGTGAGAAAAGGCTTTGCTTGCAAAGCCGATCGCGAAGCAAATTGGTTCAAGCGTTCTGGCTGAATGATTTGCGGAGCATAAAAGAGATTTTAAGTAATCTCGTCAGTTTCAAAATGAGCGAATCGCTCTTTCGAAGATGAAGATTGAAAATGATCGACTCAGCCGAGTTTGACCCA
>NZ_JBQCKS010000003.1:570678-625914 GCF_051966755.1 Paenibacillus sp. SAFN-054 | reverse complement strand
TCAAGTCCGCTCGACTTGCATGTATTAGGCACGCCGCCAGCGTTCGTCCTGAGCCAGGATCAAACTCTCCAAGAAAGACCAAACGAAGTTTGGTCGACCGATTGAAAATGGGTCAAACTCGGCTGAGTCGATCATTTTCAATCTTTATCTTTGAAAGAGCGATTCGCTCATTTTGAAACTGACGAGATTACTTAAAATCTCATTTAAAACATCATCTATTTGTTCAGTTTTCAAAGAACTTGTATTCTGCTTCATTCGACAAGTTTCGTATCGAAGCAGGATTTAATTATATCATTTTCTTTCTAACAAGTCAACACTTATTTAGTTAGCATTTCTTGTTTTGAAAGTCTGCCGTGTTTAGCGGCAAGAAATAATATATCATGGATAAGTTGTAGAATGCAACTGTTTTTTGAAATTTAAAATATGTTAAAATTTTCTTCATAAGATAGAGACATCAACTTCATAAGATAGAAACAAACGATCCTTCGGACTCTCCTCTGTCCTTATGAGAAACGAAGCTGGTCTTGATTCCACTAACGACTGTATTGTTTATATTACAAGGATGCCTTTCTAAATTGAGCAATTCACTTAGGATAATCTCCATATAACCATTTCATTATTTTCAGGGGGGCTGGGTTGATGATGCATTTGCTGAAATGGATTCGCAAAGGAATTGGCAAGAAGCTTGCAGCCATTCACCGCTGGAATGCCTGGATGATTGTTTTTCTTTCGTTCAGCGGTTTAATTCTCCCATGGGGCGCTTGGAGAGAAATATTAGGTGCCGGGAGAGTATGGCTGAAATGGCTCCATGTCGGCGTCGGACTTGCCCTGCTGGTTCCCGTGCTTTATTATCTTTTCCTCGCCGGAAAGCATTGGTCATTACTCAAGGGACGGCCTGCGCAAAAATGGAATGTAGGTATCGTTCTATCGATCATGGCGGGCTGGTTTCTTTCTGGCGTTGTCCTCTGGCAGTTCCGCGCCTTCGGGCCCTCGTGGTCGAACGCTGCGCTGACGATTCATGATCTATTCACCTGGGTCGGGCTTCCTTATATTATCTATCACTCCCTGACACGTACCCGTTGGTTAAAAGAAACCCATCGCCGGACAGTCCGAACGGATGACCGCAAGAAACCGGTAGTTCCTTCCTCAACGACGGAGCCTTTGTATACCCGCAGAGCCTTCATTCGTTCCGCAATCGGTTTGGGATTTACCGTTGCCCTGGGTCCCTCTTTTGTAAAATGGATCTCCTCCAGCCTTAGCTCGGACGCGAATATTGAAGATCTCGTTCAGCAGGACGGCAACCGTTTGGTTCCCGCTCCAAAGCCTGCTGCAGACTCTCTTCCTCCCATCGGCGGTGGTTCCAAAGGAAGGTTCCGGATCTATACGGTGACGCCCATACCCGTTTTTGATAATTCGAACTGGTCTTTTACAGTGGACGGCCTTGTGAACAAGCCGCTGAAATGGAACTGGGAAGAGTTCGTAACATTGCCGCGCTCGGTTCAGGTCAGCAATTTTCACTGTGTGACCGGCTGGTCCGTTTATAACAACACATGGGAAGGCATCCCGCTGAAACAGCTTTTGGATCAAGCCGGGATCAAGGCTTCGGCGCAAACCGTTAAGTTTTACTCGGGCGATGGGGAATACACAGATTCCTTAACGATGGAGCAAGCCAGAATGGATGATATTATGATCGCCGTCATGCTGGACGGCAAACCGATTCCGAGCGATCTCGGAGGTCCGGTGCGCTTGATCGTGCCGCAAATGTACACCTATAAGTCCGTGAAATGGCTGAACCGGATCGAGCTGATCGCCGAGGATCATGTCGGCTATTGGGAAGCCCGGGGTTATGATAAGGATGCGTGGCTGCCTGATACGAAGCGGAGCTGAGGCACTTCACGCGCCTATTTTATGGCCTTCCTTCCAATGCTTTACCCATGACAGCAGCAAACAAGGCGGCGGCTTGCCCGCTGCCTGCGGTCATGTAGTGATCCTTGTCGGTCCGGTCAAATCCCATCCATACAGCTCCGGTCCACTCGGGGGTATAGCCGACGAACCATAGATCACGGTTCCCCTTGCTGCTTACGCCGGGCAGATCCAATTGGGTCGTGCCTGTCTTGCCGGCGACCGGACGGCCTATCCGCGCTTTCATACCTGTCCCCTCACTGACCACGCTTTGAAGCATTCCTGTCATGCCCTCGGCTGTTGCCGGAGAAATAACGCGCTCCGGTTTGCTTTTATACATATAAACGATCCGTCCCTTAGAGTCTATGACCTGCCGAACAAGATGCGCCTCCCGAAATACTCCCCCGCTGGCAAATACGCTGTAGGCCTGTGCCATTCTTAAAGGGGAGACCCCCGTGTGCAGCCCCCCAAGGGCAATGGAAAGATTACGGTCCTCTTGCGGCAGCTCGATGCCCAGCTTCCCGGCAAACTGCCTTGCCTTGGATATCCCGACTTGCTGCAGCAGCCACACCGCTGGAGCGTTGACGGACTGCTGAAGGGCTTTCTTCATGCTCATTTGGCCTTGATACACACCGCTAAGATTCTTCGGCCTGTAACTTCCGTATGCCGTTTGACGGTCCGGAAGCATGCTATCCGGCGTGAACTTCCCACTCTCAAGCGCTGGCCCGTAGTCGATAATCGGCTTAAAAGCGGAACCCGGCTGCCTGGCATCGATGATTGCCCTGTTGAGACTTCCCATTGCGGGATTCCTTCCTCCGGTCATGGCTACAACTTCCCCGGTCCGGTGATCCATGATGACCATCGCCGCCTCTACCTGCCCGGTTTTTCCGTCCGGCGGGAATAAATCGGGATTTCGAAAGGACTCCTCCAGTGAGCTTTGGGCTTCCGTCTGCATCCCCGTAATGATTCTGTAGCCGCCTGTTTGCAGCTCCTCCCTTGTTTTGCCGGTAAGCTGCGCGGCTTCTTTTAAGGCAGCATCGATGTAAGAAGCTCCGATCGTTTTGCGGCTTACCTCCGCCGGAGGCTGGTATTTCTCTTGAACCGCTTCCTGCATTTCTTCAGCGGTAATCAATCCCCGCTTGTGCATGATCTCCAGCACAAGTTCCCTCCTCTGCACAGGCAGCCCGCTGTCGCTAAGCGGATTATAAATGGAAGGCCCCTTGGGAATGGCAGCCAAAGAGGCAATTTGCATGATACTGAGCTTATCCAGATCGGTAATCCCGAAATAGTGCTCCGCTGCCGTCTTCACGCCGTATTGTCCCTCCCCCATATAGATCTGGTTCAGGTACAACTCCAAGATATCATGCTTGGACAGACGCTTCTCCAGTGCAAGAGCGATGGAGGCCTCGTTCAGCTTGCGCAGCAGGGTTTGATCCCTGTTCAAATACAGATTCCGCGCTAGCTGCTGGGTTATAGTGCTGCCCCCTTCCGAAATCCTCAAGTGCGCGGCGTTGTTCAGAAGCGCTCGGGCGATGCCCTTATAATCGAGGCCTTCATGAAGGTAAAAGCGGCGATCCTCTACCGCCAAAAAGGTGTCCACAAGCAGCTTCGGCATATCTTCCAGCTCCGCCCGCGTCCGATAGCCCGATTCAGGCAGCGGGATCTTCCGCAGCAACGTCCCATCCGCAGCGATGATGGCGCTCGATTCGCGAAGGGCCATTGGGCCGGGATGGCGTGCCACCTTGATATCCCCATATGCTTGTACATAAAATAGCCCGGATATCATCAGGATGGTTCCGATCACCGCCACATCAAACGCCAAGTAAGCTCCCCTCCAGAGCTTGCGCTTCACTACTCTCTGCAGCCCGCTCATGACGCTGCCATCAGGCTCTCCAGGAACCTTTCCAATCCCAAAGCCTCCCGCTTGACTGCTTCCAATGAAGCATGCCCCGGCGTGATTGGATGATGACCGGGCTCCGCAGCCTCCAGCATGCGCAGCAGGGTTTTGGTTCTTAGGAGGAGGGCCATCAATTCTTCGTCTTCCATTGGAGCGGCGGGCTCCTTATCATCCACCTTCCCAAATGAAGTCTGGCCAGCTCCTGCTTGAGGTATGCTGCGCAGATATCCTGCCAACGCCTTCAGCTCTCCACCCGAAGCAATTTCCATCGGTTGCAATGTACCCGTCTCGGCCAGCTCAGCCGCGCCTTTAAGAAGCGACTTCATATCTTCCGCGATCTTTCGCGAGCGCAGCATAAACAAACCCGCAAAAACGAATCCGAACACGAATATAGCGATTGGCGTTCTGCCGATATGGTTCACAAGCCCATGGGTGAGTCTTGCAAAAAAAGAATCCGGTGAAGTATGGGCATACAAGAAAACGAACGTTTGATAAACCGCAAAAAGGGCAACGCCGCTCAGCAGCGCGCTGCCCATGCATATATACAGATAGGCGGCGCGTACCGTCTGTAATTTTTTCATAAATACAGTCTCCTTCCCGCATGGTGAAAATATCATCCATTACCTATGCAAAAAAGGATACCGCTCAATTCTTAACAAACCCGCTGAAAATTCTTAACATTCTCTTAACATGGTTCACTAGACGCCAGGCCCCGTTCAGGAAGCCCGTCCCGCTCGCCCCGTCATTGCCCAGCACTACTCCTTCGTGATTGGAAAACGTGTAATAAAGTCGGTGCGATACGAATCGCTTTGTGCTGTGATGTGACCATGATGCCGATCGATGATACCCTTGGCAATGGCTAGCCCGAGCCCCGACCCGCCGGTATGCTGCGAACGCGAGCGCTCCGCCCGGTAAAACCGTTCAAAAATATGCGGAAGATCGCCTTCCGCGATCATTTCGCCAAAGTTGCTGATCCGCACGACCGCCTCATCCCCCTCCAGCTCGAAGCCGATTTCCAGCCTCTTTCCTTCCTTGCCGTACCGGATCGCATTGGCGATCAAATTCTCGTAAGCCCTTACCAATTCATAAGGCGCAGCCTTGATCCACAGCGGTTCTTCCGTATGATCATCGAGCGTATATGACATTCCGGCCATCTCAAGATCGGGAACGGCCTCCTCCGCCAACTGCCTGACGAAAGCCTTCAGATCGAGCCGCTCCAGGACCAGCGGCGGTCCGCCGCTGTTCACGCGCGTATACTCGAACAAGTCATCGATGAGCTTGCGCAGCACGAGCGTTTTTTGATAAGCAATATCCACGTAATACCGCATTTCCATCTCATCACGACAGCGGTCCTGTTCGATAAATTCCAGGAAGCCGAGAACCGAGGTTAGCGGCGTACGCAAATCATGGGAAACACCGGTAATGAGCTCGTTTTTTGCCTGAACCGCCGTTCTTTCCTCATGCAGGGATTGCTGAAGGCGCTCGGACATGATGTTGATGTTCTCCGCCAGCACGCCCAGCTCATCCGTCGTTCTCACCTCGATCCGGTGCGATTCTCCGAGCTTCGTAATCTGCTGAATGCCTGCGGTGATCTCCTCAAGATAGGAAATGATTTTGCGGGTGAACAGAAAAAAGAAAATCAGAAAGCTGATAATACCTGCGGCGAACAACAGCGGCGCCGAGCCGATATGATTAATGATCCATTTCATCATCAGCGTGTAAGGAGAAGGCTTCGATTCCGGGCTGACATACAGGGATGAATGAACGAGCTGATAGATGGCTGTCAGCAGTCCCGCACCCGATAAGACGCTTAATACAAAAGCCCATATGAATTTCCAGCGGATCGTGGTTATGTACTTGGCATTCATGAATATTCGTCCCCCTTCGGCTTTTAGGACGGTCCGTCGAGCTTGTATCCGACGCCCCAAACCGTCTGAACGTATTGCGGGCGTTTCGCATCACGCTCGATTTTTTCGCGAATTTTGCGTACATGGACCATGACCGTGTTGCCGCCATCGAGAAAAGGCTCGTTCCAGACGCTGTTATAAATCTGCTCCATGCTGAGCACCTGCCCCGGATGCCTGGCCAGCAGCTCCAGTACTCCGAATTCCCGAGGGGTCAGCTTTACCTTGCGGCCGTCCACGTGGACCTCATGCTTGCCTGTGTCGATCACGAGGTCTTCAAACACCAGCTGATGCTTCTCGGCCTGTAAGGGGGCTTCCCGGTTGAATTTGTGGTAACGGCGCAGCTGGGACTTGGCACGGGCTACGAGCTCCAGCGGATTAAAGGGCTTTCCGACATAGTCATCGGCACCGATGCTGAGACCGTGAATTTTGTCCATGTCGGTATTTTTGGCTGACAGCATGATGATCGGTACGTTCCGCTCTTCGCGGATTTTCATGCAGGCGGCAATGCCGTCCAGGTTCGGCATCATGACATCCAATATAATAAGGTCCACCTCTTCCTGCTCTAGCCAGCGAAGTGCTTCTACGCCGTCATAGGCTTTCAGCAGCCGGTATCCTTCATTGGCAAAATAAATGTCGAGCAGCTTCACGATTTCTTTTTCGTCATCCACGATCAATATGGTTTCTTGTCTCACGGGAACAGGTCCTTTCAGTTCGGTAGTGGATTCTAGTATTTTCCTTTTCGATGAATCAACTATATTTTAACAAACATTGCACGATGTGGCGCGGGTGAACATGGATAGGTGCCCATGTAAAAAAAAGCCCTGCGCCCATGTTTCCATGAGCCAGGACTTTTCGTGTATTGACGATGAACATATTATGCTTCCGCGTTCAATAAGCGGATAAACTCATCTTCGTCTTCGATGACCTGGATGCCGAGCTGCTGCGCCTTGGCCAGCTTGCTGCCAGCCTTCTCGCCCGCGATGACCAGATCGGTCTTCTTCGACACGCTACCGGTGACCTTGGCCCCGAGCGCTTCCAGCCTCTCCGCTGCCTCATCCCGTGTCAGCTGATGCAGGGTGCCGGTCAGAACGACCGTTTTGCCGCTGAAGAAGGAATCGGTGCTAATCACTCTCGGCGCTTCCGGCGCTTTGGCCTCGACGCCAAGGGACAGCATCTTCTCGATGCCGGTCATCATGAACGGATCCGCGAAAAAACCGGCGATGCTGTCTGCCACGATGCCGCCGACGTCCGGAAGAGCCACGAGCTCCTCCACCGTTGCATTCATCACAGCATGCAAATCCCGGAAATGCTCGGCGAGCATCTTGGTCGTCGATTTGCCGGTATTCGGAATGCCCAGGGCAAACAGGAACGAAGCCAGGTCGCGGCTTTTGCTCTTTTCGAGTGAGTCCAGCAGATTGTTGGCCTTCTTCTCGCCGAAACGGTCTAGCTTGACCAAATCCTCGAACGTCAGCGTATACAGGTCCGCAGGCTCGCGGACATTCAGCTCGTTGTACAGCTGCTCGGCCGTCATGACGCTGAACGTCTCGATATCCATCGCATCCCTGGAGGCAAAGTGAGTAATCCGTCCGATAATCTGCGGCTTGCAGTCCAGCCGGTTGTTACAGAACAAATGGGCTCCGCGCTGCTCCAGCGGAAATCCGCAGGCCGGGCAGTTCTCCGGATATACGATCTCCTCGCCGTCGCTTTCCTCCGTCACCTTGCCCAGAATTTCCGGAATGACATCGTTGGAGCGGCGGATGAAAACGCGGGTGCCGAGCGCATGTTTCAGATTTTTGCGTTCAATATCGCCGATGTTGTTGAGCGTGCAGTTCTGTACGGTCACGCCGGCAAGCTCCACCGCCTCGACTCTGGCGACCGGCGTAATCTTGCCCGTGCGTCCCACTTCCCACGAGACGGATTCGAGCACCGTCGTCGTTTCTTCCGCCTCAAATTTGTAGGCGACCGCCCAGCGCGGAAATTTGTCCGTATAGCCCAGGGCTTGGCGCGTACGCATATCGACGATTTTGATAACGGCTCCGTCGATGAGATAGTCCAGGCTGGAACGGCGCTCCTGAATCTCCTGAAGCTGCTCCATCACGTCGTCAAAGCTATGGAAGTACGTAATATAAGGGTTCACTTTGAAATGGTTGTCGCGCAGGAAATCCATCATTTCCTTGTGGCTGTCGAAGCGGATGTTATCCGAGTAACCCACATTATAGAAGAATGCGCTCAGGCGGCGTTCCGCCGTCGTCTTTGGATTCAGGTTGCGCAGCGCGCCGGCAGCAGCGTTCCGGGCATTCTTCAGCGGCTCGGCCGCCGTCTTGTTGTAGCTCTCCAGCACCGACAGGTTCATGATGCCTTCGCCCTGTACTTCTATCGTGCCATCCGTATACGGAATGCTGAGCGGTACGGACTTGATCGTTTTCACTTGAGCGAGGATGCCTTCGCCCACGACGCCGTTGCCTCTTGTCGCGGCCTGCACCAATCTGCCGTCCGTATAGGTCAGGTTCAGCGTCAATCCGTCGAACTTCAACTCCACCGCATAGCTCAGCTCAGGCAGCGGCTGATCGGGATTCTTGGCGTTGTAGTCCGCCACGAGCCGCGTCGCCCGTGCGTTCCAGCTTCCCAGCTGCTCGATATTTTGCGCTTTATCCAGACTCCAGAGCGGAGCCAGGTGACGGTGCTGTGCAAATCCCTTCAGCAGTTCGCCGCCGACGCGCTGGGTAGGGGAATCCGGCAGTGTAATGCCGCTCTCCTGCTCCAAAGCGACCAGCTGATCATACAAAGCGTCGTACTCCTTGTCGCTGACCAGCGGCTTATCCAGCGTGTAATAATGATAGCTGTACTTATTCAGCTCGGCGACGAGCTGCTCCATGGTAAACATCGGATCCATGCGGGGATCATCCCTCCGTCGCGATTTAATTTTTTGAATATTTTAAAATACATATGAACGAAACAGGCTCAGATGACTATCACTTAGCAGGTGGATGACTCATCGTCTTCCCTATAAACCTGCCAGCGTTCCTATCATTCTAGCCTTCCACTTTCGTGATCGGCGCAAACCCGGCAAGCAGTCGCTTCACGCCGACAGGTGCCGGGAAAGCAATTTGCAGCTCGGTATCGTTGCCCGTGCCTTTGACGGATACGATCGTGCCCGTTCCCCATTTGCCATGCGATACTTTATCGCCCGCCTTAAGCGCGTCCGGGTCCGCATTGCTGCCAACGGCTGCCGCCTTATGCGGCATGGAGGTCGTCACGGTCACCTTGGCCTGCGAGCCGGATGCCGTTGCGGTCGAGCCGCTCAAAGACGAGTTCCCTGCGCTGCGCCCGAAGTTGCTTCCGCTTCCGCTGCCGAATCCGCGTCCGCCATACGAGCCGCCGATGCTGCCGCCGCGGCGGTAACGGTCGCGCGCTACACCCGTTTCCTCTTTGAGCTCTTCGGGGATCTCATCCAGGAAGCGTGATGGAGGATTCGCCGTCGTGCGTCCGAACAAAGTACGCATCTGCGCGCATGTAAGGAACAGCTGCTTCTCGGCCCGCGTGATGCCCACATAAGCCAGGCGCCGCTCCTCCTCAAGCTCTTCGTTGTCCTGGAATGCGCGGCTGTGAGGGAACACGCCCTCCTCCATTCCCACGATGAACACAACCGGGAACTCCAAGCCTTTGGCGCTGTGCATGGTCATGAGGATGACCGCATCCGACTTGTCCTCATCCTCGTCGTTCACCGAATCGATATCAGCGATCAGGGCGAGATCCGTCAGGAAGGAGACGAGCGACTTGTCGTCGTTATTCTTCTCGAATTCCATCGTTACGGACAGGAACTCGTCGATGTTCTCCAGACGAGACCGCGATTCGATCGTGTTTTCCCGCTGCATATCGATGCGGTATTGGCTCATCTCCAGTATTTTCTCCGTGAGCTCGGTGACGGATAGATACTCTACCATCTGGTTCAGGGCAGCGATCATGTCATAGAACTCGACGAGCGCATTGCGCGTCTTGCCGGCAAAGCCAAGATCGTCGACAACCGCAAGCACCTGAAAAATCGACACACCCCGCTCGGCAGCCGCCGCGCTTAGTTTAGCCACGCTCGTATCGCCGATGCCTCTTTTCGGCACATTGATGACACGAGTCAAGCTGAGATCATCGTCCGGGTTGGAGATCAGGCGCAGATAGCCGAGGATGTCCTTGATCTCTTTGCGATCATAGAACTTGATGCCCCCAACGATCTGGTACGGAATATCCGACTTGATCAAAATTTCCTCGATGACCCGCGACTGGGCATTGGTACGATACAAAATGGCATGATCCTGATAGGACTTGCCCGATTCCACGTTCTTGTTGATCTCTGAGGTGACAAAGTAGCCCTCATCATGCTCCGAATCGGCGCGGTACACCTTGATCTTGTCACCGCCATCTTTGTCCGTCCACAGCTTCTTCGGCTTGCGTCCGCCATTCTGCTTAATGACTTCGTTCGCCGCATTCAGAATGGTGGAGGTTGAACGGTAGTTCTGTTCGAGCATGATCGTCCGTGCTTCCGGATAATCCTCCTCAAAGTTGAGGATGTTGCTGATGTCTGCCCCCCGCCAGCGGTAGATGGACTGGTCGCTGTCCCCGACCACGCAGATCCGGTGATGGCCGTCAGCCAGCATCCGGCAGAGCATGTACTGCGCACGGTTGGTATCCTGATATTCGTCGACGTGGATGTATTGGAACTTCTTCTGGTAGAAGTCCAGAACCTCCGGCACTTCCTTAAACAGCTGAATGGTCGCCATGATCAAATCGTCGAAGTCGAGCGAGTTGTTGCTTTTCATGCGGCGCTGGTACAGCGTGTACACCCGGGCGGCAATGCTCTCGATATAATCGCCGGCTTTCTGCTCATACTGGGCAGGCGTGATCAGTTCGTTCTTCGCGGTGCTGATCAGGGAAAGCACGGCTTTCGGCTCGAACTTTTTCGTGTCCAGGTTCAGATCCTTCATGCAGTTCCGGACAAGGGACAGCTGGTCGGTCGAATCCAATATCGTAAAGTTGGAGTTAAAGCCGATCCGGTCGATGTCCTTGCGGAGAATGCGCACGCACATGGAGTGGAACGTGGATACCCAGATGTCGCGGCCTTCGCCGCCGACCAGCTTGGTCACCCGCTCCTGCATCTCGCGCGCCGCCTTATTGGTAAAGGTAATCGCCAAAATGCCCCAAGGAGGGGCTTTGCGGGTGGCGATCAGATAGGCAATGCGGTGCGTCAGCACCCGCGTCTTGCCGCTTCCCGCTCCGGCCAGGATCAGCAGCGGTCCTTCCGTCGCTTCGACGGCCTGCTGCTGTGGCGGATTCAATTTTTTAATAGCCTGTTGTATATCAATCGGTTGCATGCGCGCATGCTCCTTCCTGAATGTGTTTGGTTTGCTCCGCCGATTATTTCACGGCTTTGACGGTGAGCAGCGCCTGTTTCAAGTTATCGTATACCACGTTTCCGACCACGATCGTATCGCAGACCGCCGCCGCTTGCGCCGCGGTTTCCGCGTCCACGATGCCGCCGCCGTAAAACAGCTTGGCCGTGTTCACGGACTGATGCATCTTCTTCACCGTGTCCATGTCTCCGAATCGGCCGCTATATTCGGCATATACCACCGGCAGCGACATCAGCCTGTCCGCTACCTGCGCATAGGCTGCAGCCCCTGCGGCATCAAGCTCCGTTTGGGCGCTGGTCATCCGCGCTACCGTGGACTCGGCGTTCAGAATAACATAGCCTTCGGGAACGAGCAGATCCCACGGAATCATATAGCCGTATTCCTCCACGGCCCGTTGGTGCTGACCTGTGATCCACATGGGATCGGCGGTGTTCATCACCATCGGAATCATGTACAGGTCAAAGCCTGGCACGATCATCTCCAGATTGGATACCTCCAGCACGCATGGAAGCTCATACCGGCGCACCCGCGACAGCAAATCCACCGTATTGTCATACGTGACGCCGCTTGATCCGCCGACCATAATGGCATCGGTTCCGGACATGCATACCGCTTCCAGCGCCTGATCGTCAATCTCCCGGTCCGGGTCCAGCTTAAAGACATGTCTCCATGGTTTAATCATCTGCTTCAAACGTCATTCCTCCACGACTTTTCTTCATAAATCTAGTCTATGACAGCGAGGGTAGAGTGTCAATTTGTTGTTCGCATGGGATACGAACAATTTTATGGAATTTCCAGCTTCGCAAAAAAAAGATATGCCCCGAAATGGAAGCATATCTATCTCCGCCACTACTGTTCACTATTCGACTGCATGCCCAGCGCATACAGCCAGCTCGTGGATCCGATCTCTTTTTCCGTCAGAAAATCCGAATACACTCCGCTTGCCCCCATCCGCTTCAGTTTGCCGGCATCGGCGTTCTCATTAATCGTGTTCACGTAAGAGGCGACGCCTGCCTTTTTAAGCTTGGACAGAAATGCGCGGGTCACCCTCTGCTCCGGGATCGTCACCGCTTCAATGGAATGCTTGGACACAAAATCAATGACTTCTTCATCCGTATCCTCGGTCGCGTACAGCGTATAGATTATGGAAGGAAATTCATAGATCCCTTCGACCGTGCCCAGCATCGGTTGATTGTAAATCTGCGGTACCACACGCTCCAAAAGCTGCGGATCCCGCGCTTTGGCCGAATCCACCAGCAAGGAAAGCTCCAGCTTCATGTCCTCCGGCTCCTGCTCTTTCGTGTCCGTCACGATGTAGATATCCGGGTAACGCTCCATCAAATCCATAATGTCCGACCAGCTGAGCGGATCGTATGCGCCGAGAATTTTGCTCTGCTTGAACTCCTCGTAGCTCAGCCGCACCGCCTGGCGCTCTTTCGGGAGCTTGTCCTCCTGCTGCAGCAGCTCTGTCATATGCTGGGTCCACTCATGCCTGGCGACGAGCTTGCCGTCTTCCGTCAGCAGCAGATCCACCTCAAACACGCGGTTCCCTTTCTCGTAGTTAGCGATAAAGGCCTCGTAGGAATTGGTGTACGCATGATCGTTTATTCCGCCCATGGCATGGGAAATCACTTTATAATCCGTAAAACCGCCGGTTGACTCCTCCGAGCTGCTCCGCGGTGCCCAGAACAACAGCCCGGCTGCCCCTACCAGCAGCAGAAGTGCGATCCATTTTCGCATGAGGTTCACATCCTTTGCGGCGTCTTGGTTTTATATAAGATACAAGATGCACCTTTTACTAAGGATTTACCCGGTAGGTTGGTAGGTCAAACGAGGGGGGAATTGGGGTCGAAACCATAGCCAGGAAATTCGGTGCTTTGCCGGAAGGCAGTCGCTATGCCGCACCGCGAAATCGGCGAAAAAAAATCTCCCAAACCTGCAGGAGACATTCGATTCATGCTATGAATGATTTATTTTATCTCATTAATAAATTCTCTGAGCCCATCGCGCCAATGCCTCAAATCCTGAAAACCATGGGTCCGGATCGATTGATGATCCATCACTGAGTTGGCCGGCCGGGGGGCAGGCCTTGGAAACTGGGCTGTTGTACACGGTTCGAGTTTGGCGGTTACCGTTAAGCCCGCTTCTCTCGCTTCCTCAAAAATTGCCTGCGCAAACTCGAACCACGTGCAGTCTCCCGCATTTGACGCATGGTATATCCCATATTTACACGTCGGAACCAGCTGCAGAAGAAATTCGGCCAAATCCATTGTATACGTCGGGGAGCCTTTCTGATCATGAACAACCTGAACGAGGGGCTTTTCTTGGCCCAGGCGGAGCATCGTTTTGACGAAGTTGTTTCCGTACTTGCCGTACACCCACGAGGTCCTAACGATAAAATAGCGCGATGACAGCGTCTGCACCAGCCATTCGCCTGCTCGCTTCGATTTGCCATATACGCCTTGGGGATCGGTATCGTCATATTCCCTGTAGGGTAAAGCGGAACGTCCGCTAAAAACATAATCCGTGCTGATAAATATCATTTTAGCCCCGACCGATTCGGCAGCCACCGTGATATTTCTCGTTCCGTCAGCGTTAACGCGGTAGGCTTCGTCCGCATCGCCCTCCGCTTGATCCACCGCGGTGTAGGCGGCGCAGTGGATGACCGCATCCGGATGAAAGTCCGTAATGGCCTGCATGCACTGCTCCTCACTCGTGATATCCAGCTCCGCGCGTCCGCTGCCGCGAACCTCATACCCTGCTTTTAGCAGAACGGCTGCCATATCTCTACCCAATTGTCCGTTAGCTCCGGTCACCAGCACCTTCATTCAGACATCTCCCAACCGCTGGCCGTACTGCTGGGCATAATAATCCTGATACGCTCCTGATTGAATCCGCGTCCACCAATCCTCATGATCCAGGTACCACCGGATGGTCTCCTTGATTCCCGTCTCAAAATGATGCTTCGGCCTCCAGCCCAGCTCCTGCGTTAATTTGGTCGGATCGATTCCATAACGGCGGTCATGTCCGGGACGGTCCTGGACATACGTAATCAGCGACTCCGGTTTGCCCAGCTCCTGCAAAATTGTCCTGACGATCTGTAGATTGGTTCGCTCGTTGTGGCCGCCAATATTGTATACCTCACCGTTTCGTCCCTGGCGGATGACCAAATCGATCGCACTGCAATGGTCTTCCACGTAGAGCCAGTCCCGGACGTTCATGCCATCGCCGTATATGGGCAGCGGCTGATCGGCGAGCGCACGCGAAATAATCAGCGGAATCAATTTTTCGGGAAACTGGTAGGGACCGTAGTTATTCGAGCATCGCGTAATGTTGACCGGCAAGCCGTATGTTTCATAATACGCACGAACCAACAGGTCTCCGCCGGCTTTGCTCGCCGAGTAAGGGCTGTTAGGCGCAAGCGGCGTGAGCTCCGTGAACAGTCCGGTATCCCCAAGGGTGCCGTACACCTCATCGGTGGATACCTGGACATACTTGGCGATGCCATATTTCTTCGCCGCGTCCAGCAGCACCTGCGTGCCGAGCACGTTCGTTCGGACGAAAACGTCCGGCTGCAGGATGCTCCGATCCACGTGGGATTCAGCCGCGAAATTCACCGCGACGTCGATCCCTTGGGAAAATAACGAGTTGATTGCCCCCGCATCCGTAATATCCGTTTTGGAAAACGTGTATCTGGGATCGCTCTCGATCTCCTTCAAATTCTCCAAATTGCCTGCATATGTTAGTGAATCGGCATTGATGACTTCCGCTTCGGGATACTTCCGAAGCATGTATAAAATAAAATTACTGCCGATAAATCCGGCACCGCCGGTAACAAGAAGTTTCATGAGAGAAGCGGCCTCCTAACCGAAATTCAGCTCCGCATCCTTCAGAAGCGGGTGACGCTGGTCTTTGTCCGAAAGAATCGGATTGGGCACGGGCCAATCAATTCCGAGCGCCGGGTCGTTCCATAATATGCCGCGATCATGCTCAGGGGAATAGTATTCGTCCACTTTATACAATACTTGGGTATTCGGCACGAGCGTGCACAGGCCATGCGCAAATCCCCTCGGCACCAGAAGCTGACGATGATTGTACTCGCTTAAAATAACCCCTACCCATTGACCGAAGGTGGGCGAACTGCGGCGGACATCCACGATCACATCGTAAATGGCTCCCCTTGTGACGCGGACGACCTTGGTCTGCGCTTTGGGGTTCAGCTGGTAGTGAAGTCCGCGAAGGACCCCAGGATCTGCAGATAAGGACTGATTGTCCTGAACAAAGCTCAAGGAAATGCCCTGCTCCTCCAAAGCCGCTTCCTTGTAGCTTTCCAAAAAAAAGCCCCGGCTGTCCCCATGAACAACAGGCTCAAGCAGGCACGCGCCTTCCAAAGCTAAATGAGTAACCTTCATTTATGCTCCTCCCGTCTCCTTCTACAGTTTGAACTTGCCAAACTCCTCGCTGAACTCGATGCCTTGCGCCAGTTCATTGGCCTTGGACCAGGAGGCATGCGTGCCGGCGTCCGTCCACCAGCCTTTCAGCACGTCGAAAGTCAGCTCGTTACGTTTAATATATGAATTGTTGACGTCGGTGATTTCCAGTTCGCCCCTTGCCGAAGGCTGCAGCGTCCGAATAATGTCAAACACCTGGCTGTCAAACATATATATTCCCGTCACCGCATATTGGCTCTTGGGCTGCTGCGGCTTTTCCTCAATGGAAAGGATATGTTCCCCCTGCAGCTCCGGTACCCCGAAGCGGCACGGGTCCTGCACCTCCTGGATGAGGATTTTGGCACCGTTTTTTTGCATGCGGAACTTTTCCACGAATGGCGTGATATCTTCCTCAAAGACGTTATCCCCCAATATCACCACCATTTGCTCCCCGCCGACGAACTGCTCGGACAAGCCAAGCGCCTGGGCGATTCCTCCCGCTTCATCCTGAACCTTATAGGTAAACTGAACCCCCATTTCCTTGCCGCTTCCCAGCAGGCTTACGACATCTCCCATATGCTCCTTGCCGGTGACGACGAGAATATCGGTAAGCCCCGCCTGCTTCAGCTTCGAGACCGAATGAAAAATCATCGGATATTTGCCTACGGGCAGGAGATGCTTGTTGGTTACCTTGGTTAACGGATACAAGCGTGATCCCGTGCCGCCGGCTAAAATGATCGCTTTCATAAATGCCCCCTAATTCAATGATAAAGTGACATGGACCGCAGCCTACGCTTGGATGGGGTAAAGAAAACAGGACAAAAACTCGATTGGGTATATCGGATGGTTCCGTAACAGACTATGTATTAAAAGCGTGTATTGGATGATATGTGACTATTTTAAATCTAACCTTCGTATCATTACGATACAAATTGTATCATCGCTGTAGATAATAGTAAATACCATTTTTGAAGATCGGATAAACGCATTCAGAACGTAATAAGACCCCTGACAGCTCGCAACCGCGAGCCCATCAAGGGTCTATTAATGGTTATCTCACCATCTATTTCACCAACTGCCCCCGGGTTACCCCAAGCTGGTTGGTTGCTTTCAATGTCTTCCACACCTGCGTGCCGCTGATCTCGCCGCGCAGGGCGCGCTTGTAGAGATCGATGACTTCATGCACCTGCTCCGGCGTTTCCTCGAGGAACTCGACGCGGTAGTTGGCCACGCCCAGCTCCATGAAGTTGGTCAGGTACTCGGCGCCGGACTGCTCGATGGCGTTGTACACCGTGTTGCGGCAGCCTTCGTCCACCCGTACCGGGTGGGACATGCCGATGCGGTCCTGCAGCGAGACGCGGTGCTCTTCGCAAGGACGGCCGCAGTTGGTGTAGTCCGTGCCTTCGCTGAGGAAGGTACAGTACACGCAGTGCTCGGTATGGAACATCGGCAGATGCTGATGAATGACGACTTCCATCCGCGACGTATCCGAGCGTCCGAGCAGATCGACCATCTGCTGGATGTTCAGGTCGTAAGACGGCGTGACGACGTCGCAGCCGGCTTCGAGGAACAGGTCCACCGCCTTATGGTTCGCGATGTTCAGCGAGAAATCGCCAATCAGCTGCGGATGCTTGGCATCCGGGTTCAGCATCCGTTCGCGCAGGTAGAAGTACAGCGCGCCGGTATTGCGCACCAGCACGGCGTCCGGCTGGAGGCGCAGGATGTTCTTGTGGATGCCGTTCTCGATCGGCATATGGATGCGCGGAGTCACGAGCGCGATCCGCTTGCCGGCGGCACGAACGGTCTCCACCGCTTCCTTGAACTGCTTGATGAACTCGAAGTCGGCGTATATGAATTCTACGCCGGCTTCCAGTGCAGCCTCCACCTGCGGGAGGCTGCGGCACAGCGCGGTGAGCTTCGCCTCACCGCGGGCAACCGGCGCTGCGCTGTGCGCCGCATCGCCGTACACCGTGGCCGCCCGTTTCACGTAGACGGGCGGCTTCGGCCGCTCGCCTTCGAGCAGCTCCACCGCTCGGCGGCGGATGCTGTTCAGCTCGCGCATCGGCACGATGACGTCGCCTTGCAGGTCGACGTCCAGCTGCTCCAGCTGGAACACGGTGCCCCCTAAACGGCCGAACTGCTCCTCGAGGAGCGCGTAATCCATCGGCCGTTTCTTGGCGACTTCCAGTTCCAGCTCCGAATCCACCTGGACCGTCGTGCCCTTCTGCACATCGGTCCAGACCGTGGTCAGCAGGCCGCCGGCATGGCCGAATGCCTTCACATGAACCGGGAAGACCCGGTACGGCTTCTCGGTCTCATAAGTCTGACGCAGGCGCTTGTCGAGCGCCGGGTCGTTCGTCTTCCAGATGCGGTCGCCCACGTGGACCTTCTGCAGGTCGACGTCGCTGCGGCCCGGAACGATATCCACGATCCAGCCTTCGCCCGCTTCCCCTTCAAGCTTCACGCCCTTGCGGCGAAGATCGTAAATGCGTCCGCCCTCTTCCTTCTTCGTCGGATCGCCGGCGTCGAATACGATGCCGTCGCCGCGCTTCAGCGGCGCCTCAATCTTGCACACCACGCCGTCGCGCAGGATCTGCTCGACGCGTCCCACGTACACGCCGCGGCTTTTCGGAAAGGTGCCGTCCACCAGCTTCTTATTGTTGGTCCCCTCCAGGAAGCCGTGCGTGAAGCCGCGTGAGAAGCTCTGCTGCAGCTCGCGCATTTCCTCCTCGCTCGGTTTCGTCTGGTCGCCTTCGAAATAGCGGTCGATTGCCTTCCGGTACTTGCTGACCACGTTGGCCACGTATTCCGGGCTCTTGAGGCGGCCTTCGATTTTGAACGAAGTCACTCCTGCCTCAATCAGCTCAGGCATCAGGTCGATGGCTGCCAGGTCCTTCGGAGAGAGCAAATACGCGACGTCTCCCATCGGCTTCTGCTCGCCGTCCACCATCAGGTCGTACGGCAGGCGGCAGGCCTGCGCGCACTCGCCGCGGTTCGCCGAGCGTCCGCCCCACATTTCTGAGGTCAGGCACTGGCCCGAATAAGAAACGCACAGCGCGCCATGCACGAACACTTCCATCGGCAGTTTGGCCTGCTCGCCGATCTTTTGAATCTGCTTGAGATTGTTTTCCCGGCCCAGAACGACGCGTTCCATGCCCCAAGGCTTCGTGAACTCCACCGCCTCCGGCGACGTAATCGTCATCTGTGTGGAGCCGTGGATCGGGAAGTCCGGCGAGATTTCGCGGATCAGCTTCACAAGTCCCAAATCCTGCACGATAACCGCGTCCACACCTGCGTCGATGCAGGCATCGATCAGTTCCTTGGCATCCTCCAATTCGTTCTCAAACACCAGAATGTTAAACGTCAAAAATCCCTTCACGCCATAACTGTGCAAGAAGGCCATAATTTCCGGGAGCTCGGCCATCAAAAAATTGTTGGCACGTGCGCGGGCATTGAACTTTTCCACCCCGAAAAAGATAGCGTCCGCCCCATTGGCAACCGCTGCACGCATGCAGTCCCAATCTCCGGCCGGTGCCAGCAGCTCCACATCTTCCCTACGTAATGCTTTTGTATCCATCTATATCCTCCCAAACCGGCGAGCCGGCTGTCATTGGTTCTTTTCCGCCAAGCGGTGCTTATTCCTGACCTCCGCTTTAACCTATCTAGTGTACCAGACATCAGACGATCCTTCTACCGTATATTCATTCCTGCAACCTCATTTTTCAAGAGTTTCAGAAAATCGTATGATCTTTTGCAGTTGCTATACGTATCCGCATTCCTATGTTACATTATTTCTACAAATATCGAAATATAACCATTGCCAGGGAGGTTGGAACAGCATGAAAACACAGCAGGATCAATTGCAGGCCGTTAAAATATATAAAGCGCTGGGAGAACCCACCCGTCTCAAAATTGCTCTGCTTCTCAAAAACGAAGGCGACCAATGCTGCTCCAAACTTGGAGACAAACTCCAGAGCGTAGCCATCTCGACCTTGTCTCATCACCTGAAGCAAATGGCAGAGTCCGGACTGCTGACTTCCCGCAAGGAGGGAACCTTCATCTATTACAGCTTGGACAAGGAAGTGGCCTCTAAATACGCTCCTTATCTGCTGGAGTAGTTTTTTTAGTTTATATTTCGATATTCTTAAAAATATAGTTGTTTCAAGAATAGTGAAGGAGTGTGAAAACATGGGAAACACATGGAAGGTTTATGTTCTTGCCCTCATCAGCTTTCTGGTAGGGACATCCCAATATATCATTTCCGGTATTCTGGACCGGATTGCCGTCTCTCTGGGCACCAGCGTCGCAGCAGCAGGCCAGCTTATTACGGTATATTCTCTTGCTTACGCGATCGGAACCCCGGTTCTGATGGCGGCCACCGCCAAATGGGACCGTAAGAAGCTTTTGCTATACTCGCTTGGGCTCTTCATCGCGGCCAATCTGCTGTCATTCGCTCTGCCTGGATTCAAACTCTTTATCGCAGCTCGCATCCTCATGGCGTTAGGTGCAGGCATGGTCATCGTGACTGCGCTCAGTATGGCCGCGGCCGTGGCTCCTCCCGGCAAGCAAGCCAGTTCCATCGCTACCGTCACGATGGGCTTCACCGCATCGCTCATTATCGGCGTTCCGCTCGGCAGAATGGTGTCTGACGCATTCGGCTGGAAAGCCGTATTCCTGGCGATTGCACTGGTCGGTGTGCTCGCGATGTTTGTGATTGCCGCGGCCATCCCGCGCATGAAAGGCGACAAGCCCGTTCCGCTGCTGAAGCAGTTCGCATTACTCAAAAGACCTCAAGTCGCAATCGCGCTGGCCATTACCTTTTTCTGGTTGGGAGGATACTCGCTCGCTTATACTTACATCTCCCCGTATTTGCTTGAAGTAAGCCATTTACATGAATCCTTGCTTAGTACGGCTCTGCTTGCGTTCGGCATTGCCAGCCTGATCGGTTCCAAGGTTGGAGGTTACAGCACAGATAAGCGGGGCGTGACGTTTACGCTTATATCGGGGATGCTGCTCCATATCATATCGCTGATCCTGCTTTCCTTCGCCGGGCACTCTGTCGCTGCGATCTTTGCCTTTTTGCTTCTCTGGTCTTTTGCAGCGTGGTCCTCCGGTCCAACCCAGCAGTTCAACCTGGTCTCGCTGGCTCCGGAATCCGCTGGCGTCATGCTGAGCCTGAATCAGTCCACCATGCAGCTGTCCATGGCTGTCGGCGCCGCAATGGGCGGTTTGATCGTGACCCATGCTTCACTGGCTTCGATCACCTGGTTCGGTGCGATCGGCGTGATCATCGCTATCATCGCCGTCTTCGTCCTGTCCGGATGGAGCTCAAGGCGGTCTCCGATGCATGCGGCAGACCAAGCAAGCTCCTAAGTAAATAAGATCAGGCCGGTTAACCGGCCTGATCTTATTTTGTAAAACCATATTAAGAAAGTATTATAGCCGGTGAATCCAATCCAATTACGTTTATTTGGACGGCGTCCAGGCAAAAGATTTCAGCGTCTGCTCCAGCGCATCCCGCTGCGAAGCCGTTGCATTCGCGTCGTTCAATGACGTACTGAGCGTGTAGACAATGTCATTCTTTTGAAGCACGATCTGGCGCGAGCTGTACGGAATGCCATCCTTTACCTGATGCAGCGTCAGCGATACGGCCGGCTCACCTGCAAAGGTGATGTTTTCGGTTTTCTCGAGCTTAAGGTCCTTCTGGTATTTCGCAGTGTCCGCATAATACGTTTTTAATTGATTGACCGTGGCGTCCATCGAGGTGGACTTGTCGGCCGTAATCCGAAACCGTCCGCCTACGAATTGGTATTCGACCGGAGACTTTTCGAATTTATCCTGATTGGCTGTCCAATATTGCGGAATGCTGATCTGGTACCCAAAGGCTTTGGATACTTTCGTCGTCGTCTTCGACCTGTTGATGAGGAATGCATCCTCCTCCATGTTGCCGAAAGTATCCGACACGACGTCAAAGTCGATATCGATCGAGCTCATCAGATCCTTAAATTTGTTCAAATCCTCTTTATGTGTATCCGGCACGGCGTACTCGGCATAATAGCGGTATCCGTTATGGAGCAGCATGACCTCGTATTCCGTGATCCAGCCGTCGCCGTAGTTATATCTGACTTCATTCATGAGTCCCTGTTCGCCGGAGACCTCCATGGGAGAGGTGCTGACGATCTGATACGCATCCGGCACGAACGATTCCTTCAGCCAGGTCTGCAGCTCTTCGCCCCACTGCGCAAGGCTGGTGCCTTTTGGCGAAGAGGACACGTTCAGGCTCAAATAGCTGCCGCCCTTGCTCTCGTAATACATGTTCGTATTGTCTACGCTCCATCCTGCAGGCACTTGAAGGGAAATGCCGTAATCATCGCTATATTCGCTGCGCATGCCGTTCTTCACGGTAGACAAATCCTTGACCCTCTTATCCCCTCCGTTATAGCCTGTGCTGAAGGAGTTCAATAATCCGGCGTACTTCTTAAGATCCTTATAATTCGTTGCCTTCAGATCGGCAAAGTACACTTCGTAGATGCGGTCATGGTTATAGTACATGCGGCTTTCCCAGAAGGTACCATCACCGTCTTTGACAATGATGCGCGCATAAGGCACCTTCGCCTGCGGAAAACTTTCCCGGTCAACCACGATTTCCCCTGCATCCTTAGCGTCTTCCACCAGCATGGCCAGAAGCTCATCGGCACCCAGCTTCACATCCTGATCCGCCGCATGAACTTCAAAATAATAGGTGTCTTCGGCATCGCCGAACGACACGATGCTCTCATCCAGTTCCCCGCTGCCAAGAATCAGGCCGCTCGGATAGTTCATCGACCATTCATAATAGCTGTTGCCGATCTTCGTCTTGCCCAAATCCGTATCGATGCCCACATCTTCGTTATCCCAAGTCTCATCTGATGCAGAAGGGGTTAGGCTTACAGCGATCGAGCCGGTGCTTTCTATAGCCACGCTCGCTCCAATGCCCTCTGCGACCAATCGCAGCGGCACCATCAATGTACCGGAGACCATCGCCGGAGCAGCCTCAAGCTTCACTTTGCGTCCATCCACCCATGCCGTGTGGCTGCCAATCGTCATAGAGACGGTATGCGCGCCATACATGACTTTCACGACATTCGTACTCTCGAGCCGCACTTCACTGCCAAAGGTCCGTTTAAAAAGGCCAAGAGGCACCATGATGGTTCCGTGATCGCTATATGGCTTGACGATCTTTTCCGATGCCCAGTTCATCATGGCAGACGTGCTGCCTGCCTTCACTTTAAATAACAGCTTGTCCACTGCCGCATCATCCGCCCAGGCTGGCACAGCAACTCCGAACATGACGCTGCACGCCAAAAGCGCAGAGCCCACTTTGAGTAGCGCGTTCCTCTTCATCCGAGCATGTCCCTTCTTCCCCATTAAAATTCATCCCCGTCAGCTTCTGCGGCATCGGCAGCCATATTCTCATCTGTCCCGCTGTCCTGCGAAAGCACAAGCTTGCGTGTCACGATATCTCCGTCGCTTTGCATCAGAAGATTGACGGTCTGCCCCGGCATATACGATTTGAACATTTCATTAATGTCCACGACCGAGGTTACCCGTTTGCCATTAATACTGTAGAGGACATCATTTTCTTGAATGCCCGCCTTTTTGGCTTCATCGGAGATGACTTTCGTAATGGTCAGAGGGTCATCCGTAGGCAGTCCCACGATGGCAGACCAGCTCTCTTCCATGCTGAAGCCAAGGCTTGCCCGTTTCACTTCCCCATATTTCAGCAGCTGCTGGATAACGTACTGCACCGTTTCAGCGGGAATAGAAAAGCCCATGTTCTCCACGCCTACCGCCGCGAACTTCATGCTGTTGATCCCAAGCACCTCGCCCTTCATGTTGACGAGCGGTCCGCCGCTGTTGCCTGGATTAATAGCCGTATCACTTTGGATCAACCGGTATGAGGCATTGATGGCCCGGTTCAAACCGCTGACCACGCCCACCGTTGCCGAATTGCGAAAGGAAAAGGAAACCGGCGTGCCGATCGCCACCACTTTCTCGCCAACCTGCGCGCTTTGCGCGGATTTTGCGAGTACCGCAGGCTGCAGGTTGGAAGCGTTGATTTTGATCAAAGCCAGATCACTGGTTTCATCCACATATGTATCCGTAATTTTATAGGTTTTGCCGTCGGAAGTAACCACGACCGTGCTTTGCAGCCCGTTCACCACATGGGCATTGGTCACGATCCAGCCGTTCGGCTTGATAATGACGCCCGTGCCGTGCGCCAGATTGTTGCGGTTCGCCGCCGTCTTATCCGCCGGGTCCGTGGAACGGCCGATAATGCCGACAACCGACGGAGATACATTCTTCACAATTTGCGGCACCGGATCTACGGGAACCTGTACCTTCGTGCTGACCGCGTTTTTCTGGCTTTTGGCGGCTGCAGCAGCCGTTAATTTCGTCTTGGCACCTGTTGATGGTTTCACCGCGCTTTGCGCTCCGGCCTCCGCCGCCCCGCTCAGCAGCATCAGACTGCAGAACAGTAAAGCAACCCTCTTTTTCCCGATAGGCTTCATTTGCTCACCTAGCCTTATTTTTCTATTTATAGACATTATTGGAGTCCATCTCCTGAATCTTAGCCCACTTTATCACACATTCAGCAACTGTACAATTGCTCGTAAGCCCTATCTTTTGAGAGTATGCCGCCCCATCATTCGACGAACTTCAGGTAAGTCTGATGCTATACTACAAGCTAACTTCTGCCTATCTATGAAGGCGGGGTACAACGGATCCAAACCGTCTTTAAGCCGTTCCGGCGCAAATAAAAAAGACCCCTTGCAGCGCCGAGGCGTAAGGTGTCTTCATTAGCTTGTAGAATTCGATTCTTTCGCTCTTCCTAGCTCATCCAGTTCTGAACCATGGCAAAATCGGATGCAAGGAATACAAGAAGGCAAACAATGCTGAATCCGATTGCAAACTTGTTCTTAACGGGCTGCGTCATGAGACGGATCGTTCCGATGAGAATAAGCAGCGTGAACAGGATCATGAAAATATCAAACGTATTGAATTTAGATGCAGCCGATGCAGCAGCTTCTGCAAGCAACATGATTGGACCTCCTCTATGTCTTCGCTCAATTTTACATATCTCTCTACATGTTATCCTTCCACAGGGTTAGATGCAAGACTTCCCCCGGAAAAAATTGAAATTGTCATAAAATTGCCTATATTTGGATAGTTGTTTTGTATCTTTTTATATAGTATTACCCTGTCTTGCCGGAAATATGTTCTGTATTCCTGCATTTGCTGCGCGACAAGACGAATGCATACCCACGGATGTGTATACTTTCTTATCTATTGAAAAAGCCCCTCCTGAGAGGGGCTTCACTTCAATCCGGCATGGTTCAGCTGCCGACCTTCAGCGCTTCGGTGCGGGCCGTATCCCGCTCCAGCACCGGTTTGAGGTACTTGCCGGTATAGGATTCTTCCACTTTCACGATCTGCTCCGGGGTGCCGGTCGCAATGATCGTACCGCCGCCGCTGCCGCCTTCCGGACCGAGGTCGATCAAATAATCGGCCGTCTTGATCACGTCCAGGTTGTGCTCGATTACAAGCACGGATTCACCTGAATCTACCAGCCGGTGCAGGACGGTAAGCAGACGATCAATATCATCTACGTGAAGTCCTGTCGTCGGCTCATCGAGAATATACAGCGTTTTGCCCGTACTGCGGCGGTACAGCTCGGAAGCCAGCTTCACGCGCTGTGCCTCGCCACCGGAAAGCGTCGTGGCCGGCTGCCCCATCGTAACATATCCGAGACCCACATCCAGCAGCGTCTGCAGCTTCCGATGAATCTTCGGTATGTTCTTGAAAAATTCCGTGGCGTCTTCCACGGTCATCTCCAGCACATCCGAGATGCTTTGGCCCTTATATTTGACCTCAAGCGTCTCACGATTATACCGTTTGCCCTTGCAAACTTCGCAAGGCACGTACACATCCGGCAGGAAGTGCATTTCGATTTTGATGATGCCGTCTCCGCGGCAAGCCTCGCAGCGTCCGCCCTTCACGTTGAAGCTAAAACGTCCCTTCTTGTAGCCCCGAATCTTCGCTTCGTTCGTTTGTGCGTAAATGTCGCGGATATCGTCGAACACGCCTGTATAGGTCGCAGGGTTCGAACGCGGCGTACGCCCGATCGGTGATTGGTCAATATCGATGACCTTGTCCAGATGTTCGAGTCCGCGGATTTCCTTGTGCGCTCCCGGTCTGACCTTTACCGCTTTATTAAGCTCTTTCGCCAGCGTTTTATACAAAATTTCATTAACCAGCGTAGATTTGCCTGATCCCGATACACCGGTCACTGCCGAGAAAACACCGATCGGGATTTTGACGTTCAGGTTCTTCAGGTTATTCTCCTTCGCCCCGCGGATTTCGAGCCAGCGGTCATCCGGCTTTCTCCGTTTCGTATTGACCGGAATGAACTTGCGTCCGCTCAAATACTGACCGGTCAAGGAGTTCGGATCCTCCATAATCTGTTTTGGCGTTCCCTGGGCAATGACCCGGCCCCCGTGAATCCCTGCACCCGGTCCGATATCGATGATATAGTCGGCTGCCATCATCGTGTCCTCGTCATGTTCAACGACAATGAGCGTATTGCCCAGATTCCGCATATGCTCCAGCGTGGCGATCAGACGGTCGTTATCACGCTGATGCAGCCCGATGCTCGGTTCGTCGAGGATATATAAGACGCCCATCAGGCTCGAACCGATCTGTGTAGCCAACCGAATCCGCTGTGCTTCGCCCCCCGAAAGCGTACCGGCGGCACGGCTCAGCGTCAGATACTCCAAACCGACATTGACGAGGAAGCCCAGCCGGCTGTTGATTTCCTTCAGGATCAGATTCGCAATGGAGCGCTCTTTCTCGCTCAGTTCAAGGGTATCGAACTTCTTCATCGCTTCGCCAATAGACAAGCTCGTTACATCGGCAATGTTGCTGTCATTCACCGTGACGGCGAGCACTTCCTTCTTCAAACGGTGGCCTTTGCAGACTTCGCACGGCTTGGCGCTCATGAAGTTTTCAATAAACTCGCGGATTCCCTCCGAAGCGGTCTCGCGGTAGCGGCGCTCCAAATTCGGAATGACGCCCTCGAATACCACGAATGCCTCTTTCCGCTGACCAAAATCATTCTCGTAGCGGAAGCGCACCTTCTGATTGCCCGTTCCATACAGCAGCTTGTCCATATCTTCCTTCTTCAGCTGGCTGACCGGAACGTCCTGGGGTATATGGTAATGCTCGCATACCGAGCTTAAGAATTGCGGATAATAGTTGGACGTGCTGCCCGTCCATGCGAGAAATGCCCCTTCTTCGATAGACTTCTCGGTATCCGGTATAAGCAGATCCGGATCGACGATCATCTTTACGCCGAGCCCGTCGCACCGCGTACAAGCGCCGAACGGGCTGTTGAACGAGAACATCCGCGGAGACAGCTCTTCCATGCTGAAGCCGCAGATCGGGCAGGCAAAGTTGGAACTGAAACGCAGCTCCTCCTCGCCCATCAGGTCTACCAGCAGCTGGCCGCCAGATAGCTTGAGCGCCGTTTCGATCGAATCGGCAAGGCGCGCTTCCACGCCTTCCTTGATGACGATCCGGTCAACGACAACCTCGATCGTATGCTTCTTATTCTTCTCCAGCTCAATGCTCTCGGACAGATCGCGCAGCTCGCCATTGACGCGAACGCGTACGAAACCCTGTTTGGCCACGTCGGCAAAAAGGGATTTATGCTCCCCTTTGCGTCCCGAGATCAGGGGCGCGAGCAGCTGCAGTCTCGTCTTCTCCGGATAGGACATGATCCGGTCCACCATTTGTTCTACCGTCTGGGACGTAATCTCAATGCCGTGCTCCGGACAATGCGGATGCCCGATCCGTGCGAACAGCAGTCTCAAGTAATCGTAGATCTCCGTCACGGTTCCCACCGTCGAACGCGGGTTGCGGCTGGTTGTTTTCTGGTCGATCGAAATCGCCGGTGACAATCCGTCGATTGAGTCGACATCCGGCTTCTCCATCTGACCCAAAAATTGACGCGCATACGCGGACAGCGACTCGACGTAGCGGCGCTGGCCTTCGGCGTAAATCGTATCAAACGCCAACGAGGATTTGCCCGATCCGCTGAGCCCGGTTAGCACGACAAACTTGTCCCGCGGGATGGTAATATCGATATTTTTCAGGTTATGAGCCCTTGCACCTTTGATTACGATGTTTTCACTCGCCAAAGCTCGTTCATCTCCTTCAGTTCATAAAGCGCATTTCAAAAATTGATTTTGTTCGCGAGCTTTATGAAATCTAATTGGGGTTCGGTAAGCTCCTCATTCACTGAGGCTAAGCTTATCCGAAAATACAAAAATTCTAAAGCCACTTTATATCCACAAAGAGAACGACCCGATAACTGGCCGTTCCCTTCGATATGTCTTCATCCTTATTCGGCCTTCAGTTCCAGCAGCGCATCCCGAAGCTCGGCGGCGCGTTCGAACTGGAGATTCTTCGCCGCTTCCTTCATTTCTGCCTCCAGGCGCTGAATTACAGACTGGCGCTCCTTCTTCGACAGCTTGCCGGCGGCTCCTGTCAGGTAATCCGCCTTCGTCTCCGCCACTTTGGTCGCCTCAATGACATCGCGCACCTTCTTGCGGATCGTCTGCGGCGTAATGCCGTGCTTCTCGTTATAGGCGATCTGCAGGGTACGGCGGCGGGCCGTTTCTTTGATGGCGCTGTCCATCGAGTCGGTAATCTTGTCGCCGTACATGAGTACGAAGCCCTCGGAGTTCCGCGCCGCCCGTCCAATGGTCTGGATCAGCGAGCGCTCGGAACGCAAGAAGCCTTCCTTGTCGGCGTCCAGTATGGCTACAAGGGATACCTCCGGCAGGTCCAAGCCTTCCCGGAGCAGGTTAATCCCGATGAGCACATGGAATACACCCAGACGCAGATCGCGCAGAATAGCCATGCGCTCCAGCGTCTTAATGTCCGAATGCAGATACCGGACCTTGATGCCGATCTCCTTCAGATAATCCGTTAGGTCCTCGGCCATCTTCTTGGTCAAGGTGGTGACCAGCACCCGCTCATCCCGATCGATCCGATCACGAATTTCGCCAATCAGGTCATCGATCTGCCCTTCGGTCGGCCGTACCTCGATTACCGGATCAAGCAGTCCCGTCGGACGGATGATCTGCTCGACCATCGTGTCGCAGTGCTCCATTTCGTAAGGCCCCGGCGTAGCCGATACATATACGATCTGGTTGACCTTGTCTTCGAATTCCTCAAACTTGAGAGGCCGGTTATCCAAAGCGGACGGCAAGCGGAAGCCGTGGTCGACGAGCACCGTCTTGCGCGCGCGGTCACCGTTGTACATCGCACGGATCTGCGGCAGCGTCACGTGGGATTCGTCCACCACAATCAGCATATCGTCAGGGAAATAATCCATGAGCGTATACGGCGTGGATCCCGGTTCCCGGAACGTCAGCGGTCCGGAATAGTTCTCGATGCCGGAGCAGAAGCCGACTTCCTTCATCATTTCGATATCATAGCGCGTGCGTTGTTCCAGGCGCTGCGCCTCGAGGAGTTTGCCTTCGGAACGCAAATATTCAAGCCGCTCTTCCAGTTCCCTCTCAATATTCACAAGAGCTACCCGCATCGTTTCTTCCTTGGTCACGAAGTGAGAAGCCGGGAAAATCGCAATATGGTCGCGTTCGCCGATCAGCTCGCCTGTCAGCACATCGATTTCGGTAATCCGCTCGATCTCATCCCCGAAAAGCTCCACACGTACGGCCGACTCGCCCTTCGAGGCGGGAAAGATCTCAATCACGTCGCCGCGAACGCGGAACGTCCCCCGCACGAAGTTAATGTCATTGCGCTGATATTGAATGTCCACAAGCCGCGACAGAATCTGGTTGCGCGGCTTCTCCATGCCAACCCGCAGCGACAGCAGCAAGCTTGAATACTCCATCGGCGAACCGAGGCCGTAGATGCAGGACACGCTGGCCACGATGATCACGTCACGGCGTTCAAACAGCGAGCTGGTCGCGGAGTGCCGCAGCTTGTCGATTTCCTCGTTAATGCTGGAATCCTTCTCAATATAAGTATCAGACGAAGGGATATAGGCTTCCGGCTGATAATAATCATAGTAACTGACAAAATAGTCCACCGAATTGTTAGGAAAAAACTCCTTGAATTCGCTCGCCAGCTGGGCTGCCAGCGTCTTGTTGTGGGCAATTACCAGCGTCGGACGGTTTACCTTGGCAATCGTCTGCGCAATGGTAAACGTCTTTCCCGTACCCGTTGCCCCAAGCAAAGTCTGGTGTTTCTTGCCTTGCTCGAGTCCTTCTACCAGCTCCGTGATCGCTTTGGGCTGGTCGCCCTGTGGCGTATATTCCGATAAAAGCTCGAACGGATTGGTACTGACGACAATATCACTCATTGCCCAACATCACCCTTATCATCTAAAATAGATATTCTAAACTATATGTCGAGATTTCCCGATAATATCAATAGGAAATCCTTGTTGAAATAGGAATGCTTGTTCCCGTCTATTATACTCTGATCGTTTGCTCTATGCAAACACAAACTCATGGATAGGAGTGGTACCGACAACATGGAAATGACAACCATTATAGGCATACTGGCCGGCCTAGCCGCGCTGATAGGAGGCTTTTTATGGGAAGGAGGTCGAATTAACGGACTTATGCAAGGAGCGGCGGCGCTCATCGTGTTCGGAGGCACCATCGCTGCCGTCGTCGTCAGCTTCCCGCTGGCAAGGCTCAAAACGATTCCCAAGGCGCTGCGCTTCGCCTTTACCAAGCAGAGCGACAATACCGACCAGCTGATCGAGGATCTGGTCAACATGGCGACTTCCGCCCGCCGTAACGGCGTGTTGTCTCTGGAGCGTCTCGTTCAGGACCACCCGAACTCATTTTTGCGCGAAGGCATACAAATGGTCGTGGACGGAACGGATGACACGCTGCTAAAGCAGATCATGGAGCTCGAGATCGATGCGGTGGAGCAGAAGCACGAAAGCTACGCCAAAATATTCGAATCCGCCGGCGGATATGCCCCTACCATGGGGATTATCGGTACCGTCATGGGACTGATCCACGTGCTTGGCAGCCTGTCCGAACCCACCGAGCTTGGACCCTCGATTGCGGTTGCATTTACGGCCACGCTGTACGGCGTTGCCAGCGCCAATATTATCTTTTTACCCATTGCGTCCAAGATTAAGTCGCGCAGCGCCGATGAAATTCAGAATATGGAGCTTCTGCTCGAGGGCATCCTGGCCGTGCAAAACGGCGAGCATCCGAATCTGGTCCGCAAAAAGCTCATATCCTTCACGCCCGTGGAACGTTATCATGTCCCTGCGATGAAGGAGGGATTCGATGAGACAGCGGACTAACCGGCCAAGGAGACGGAACCGGGGAGACGGCGGCGATAACGGCAGAGACCGGTGGCTCATCACCTATGCCGACCTCATCACGCTGCTCTTGATCTTCTTCGTCATGATGTTCGCCATGAGCCGTCTGGATACGCAAAAGTATAAAGAGATAACCCAGTCGCTCCAGCTGACCTTTAAAAGCGGCGACTCCATTTTGACTCAGGGTTCCGGCTTAACGGGCACGGCGGACAAGTACAATCATAGGAACCCGGATACATCGGCCAAGCCTCAGCAGCAGCCTCAGCAAGGCGAAGGCAAGCTCTCTGACCGCGAGCTTGCCTTCCGCAAGCAGGAACAGGAGCTGCAGAACCTGATGAAGGTTATCTCGAGCTACGTTAAGGACAACAAGCTGGAGGACCAAATTTTCGTGGCCGATCAGCCGAAGGGCATCTCCATTACGCTCAGCGACAAATTCCTGTTCGATGCCGGCAAGGCTGATCTGAAATCCGGTTCCGTGCCTGTCATGGACAAGCTCGCCAGCCTGTTCAAAGAGCTTCACACCACGATCAGCATCGAAGGCCACACAGATAATCTCCCGATCGTGTATGCCTCCAAGTATAAGGATAACTGGGAGCTGTCAGGTGCCCGCGCCCTCTCGGTCCTCCGGTATTTTCTGGACCGCAAGCATCTGAACTCGGAGGATTTCCAGTACGCAGGCTATGCGGACACCCGTCCTGCCTCAGACAATACCACGGATGCAGGCCGGCAGAAAAACCGGCGCGTGGAAATTATCGTGCTGCGCCAGCTGAAAGAATAGTGGCGGAACAACAGACGATGTATTCATGCTCTCATAGATCCGCTCATCCTATAAAGGCAGGAAGCCGATAAGCTTCCTGCCTTTTTTATTTGCTTCCAATCATCGTAGGGAAATCAGATCCGATGTGAAACCCATCTTCACCCAACCGATATCCCCACCTGATTTTGTAATCCTGGGCCTCGAAAAAGCCTGGATCCACGAATGGGGATCCAGGCTTCGTTTTACATTTCAGCCGCATCATTACGGTCATGCGCTTTCTCAACACTCGCTTCGCCCGTTTTCGTTCGGGACTGCACCTTCATCGCGATCAGCTGAAACACGCTGACGGGCTTCATGACGAGCGCCACTCCCGCATCGGGGTCCGGCGAAAGAATCGCTCCGAGCTGATGATGATCTCCGGCGTAAATGGCACGCTGCAGAAACTTGCTCTCCCCCTGCAGATTGCGAACCTCCAGCTTACAGAACGCGGAGTTTTTACGCAAGGCGGCATGCATTTGTTCCTTTGTACGGATCGAAATGCCATTGATTTTCACGATCGATTCACCCGCCTGGATACCCAGGCTTTCGGCCGGGCTGCCCGGAATAACGGCCAGCACCTTAAGTCCCTGCGGCGGATGCACGAACATCGGGCTATTCTGCTGCTCCTCCAGGCGGCTGTACCACAGCAAGCCCTCATGCACCAGGAAGCTGACCAGCGCCGCGACGATCATGAGCGGCTTCCACCACGACGCCAGCAGACTGAGTGCGAGCAGGACGATGCTGTAAACGAGCAGACGTTTAAAGGTTTTGTTCGCCTTGAGCTGCGGCAGCATGCTCTGGGTCATTTCGCTGAACCCAATGACGACCGGCAGGGCCGCCATACTGAACCCGCCACTCCAGCCATCCCCTCCAAGCAAAGGCGTCCACGGTAGCTGAGCTCCCGTGGTGTAGGCCGGAATCAACAGGAAAAGCGGTATCGGCCAGAATGCCTGCATCTGATAGCCGCCGACCAGCTTGCCGCGTTTGCTCTCCATGAAGACCGGATTGGCAAATCCCGCGCCCTGCAGCTTAACCAGCAGCGCCTCCGCCAAATGCAGGACGGCGACAAGCGCCAGCAGTGCAGGAATATCCAGTCCCCGAATGGTATCGGCTGCCGTTCCGGTCCAGCCCCCCGGATTCCAATCCGGGAAGAAGCCAAGAACGAACTGAATGACACCCAGAATGCCGATTGAATAGGCGAAGCATAAATACCGCACGCGAAATAGCAAAAGGATGATAGCGACGATCCAGATGCACCAGACAGCCTGCTGCGAGAGCGAAATGCCAAGAAAAGCGATGACGACAGACACGCTGATCCCTGCAAGCAGGCCGCCGATGAACGTGCGCCAGGTCTGCATTCCCCAGCTGTGAAGCCGGACATGGAACAGCTTCCTTTCGAGCAGCACCTGCCTGCGATATACAAGCATCATGAATAGAATCGAAATATAGTAAAACGGCTGCAGCAGCAGCTGCACGAGAGCATCCGTCCAATTCCACAGCAGTTCCCAAACCACTTCCAAAGTCTATGCCACTCTCCTTCCTTGATGAAACCTATGTTTAACAACCCTAATCGCGGCTGTTTGCGACCCAAAGAAAAAAGAAGGCTGAAGAGCCTTCTTTAATGATTCGCCGCAGTTGCCGCGATTTCCTTCTGAACTTCTTTGATCCCCGCTTTGAGCTGGTTATCGTTTTTCGGATCGCGGATATGCTCGATCAGGGCTGATTCCAGCGCTTCTGCCGTTTTCGCGTCCACCGAGCCGCTTTCGCTCAGCTTCTTCTCTTTCTGGAACGATTTCACTGCCGTTACCGTCTTCTGGTCGAAGAAGCCGTCTTTACGTCCCGGCTTGTATCCGAGCGCATCCAGCATGACTTGCGCGCTCTTGATATCCGCGTTGTTCATGTTGTATTTCAGCGTTGCCTCTTTATTGATCGGCGCTACCGAGAAATAGTCCGGCTGAGCGACCGCGATATCCGGCTTGATGCCTTTCTTGTGGATCCAGCTTCCGTTTGGCGTCAGCCATTTGGCGATCGTAATCTTCAGCAGGCTGCCGTCACCGAGCTGTTTGGTAAAGCTCGTTTGCACGGTGCCTTTGCCAAAGGAGTTTTCGCCCATCAGCTTCGCGCCCGCAGATTGCTGAAGCGCTCCAGCCAAAATTTCCGAGGCACTGGCGCTGCCTTTGTTCATCAGCAGGGTGACCGGATAGGACTTGCCGCTGCCCTTGGACAGGCTTTGATCGCGCTTCTTGTCCTTGTCTTCGACCTGAACAATCGTCTTGCCTTTCGGCACAAATTGCTCGGCGATATCAATCACGACGGACAATACGCCGCCAGGATTGTTTCGAACGTCGATGACCAGACCCTGCATGCCTTCGCCTTCGAGCTTGGACAGCTCCTGTTTGAAGCGTTCGCCCGTATTCAGAGAGAACTGGGTAATCTCGATAACACCGATTTTGCCCGGTTCCATGTGAGCCTTCACCGTCTCAACATCGACATCCGCCCGGACGATGGTATATTCGATCGGAGCGGCCGAGCCGCTGCGTTTGATGGTCAGCTTGGCTTCGCTGCCTTTGGGACCGCGAATTTTCGCTACCGCATCATTCAGCTCCAGTCCATGCAGTGATTCACCGTTCACAGTCAGGATGACGTCCTTGGCCCGGATCCCTGCCTTTTCCGCAGGCGAGCCTTTGATCGGGGATACGACGACGACGTTGCCATCCTCGGATGACACCTCGGCGCCGATGCCGCTGAAGGAGCCCTCAATGGTTTCCTCGAACTCTTCCGCCGTTTTCTTGCCCATGTAGGAGGAATACGGATCGTCGAGGGACTGCATCATCCCGTTGATCGCACCATCCACCAATTTGCCGCGGTCCACATCCTGATAATAATTCGACTGGATGAGATCCAGGGCTGCGCCTATTTTTTTAGCTTCGTCCTGCTTCAGTCCACCAGTTATGCTTGCAAGCACGCCTTGCCCTGAAGTAGCCTGAGTGGCGAAGCTCGATCCTGTCAAAGCCAGTGTCAGTACGCTTCCGCCCAGCATGGCCAGAAGGACCAAAAATACGACCGTACGTTTCTTCAAGTGTGATCACCGCCTTTTATTCTCCGGTCAAGCTCTCCATAAGACCCGTTCCAACCACTCTAGTATATGTCCAGCTTGTACGGAATATTTATATGCCTACAAATAAGGCATCGGATTGACGGCGGTACCGTTCTCACGTACTTCGAAATGCAGATGGGGACCTGTAACCTGTCCTGTCGCTCCGGATTCCGCGATCAGCTGGCCGCGGCTGACATGATCGCCAACCTTGACCTTGATTCCACCGTTGCGGATGTGGCCGTAAAGCGTCCACATGCCGCCTCCATGATCGATAATAACACAGTTGCCGTAGCCGCTCCACCATTCGGCCAGGGTTACCGTTCCTTCATCTGCGGCGTGGATCGGCGTTCCTTCCGGAACGGCCAGGTCGACGCCCTTATGCATTTTGCCGACTTCGCCCGTAACCGGGTGAACTCTTCGGCCGAATCCCGATGAAATGCGGGCCCCGCTGACCGGCATTAACAGAGGGCCGCCACTTCCAGTGAACCCGCCGGAGCTGGCCACGGAAGTGCTTGCGCGTTTCGCTGCTGCAGCCGCGCGTTTCGCCGCTGCCGCTTTGGCAGCCGCCGCGCGCTTGGCTGCGGCCTCCGCCTTCAGCTTGTTCTTCTCCTGCTGGAGGGCGGATCGCTTGCTGACCAGGCTTACGAGCATTTCGTTCTGCTCTTCGCTGATATCGTCCGATTCCTCGATTTGCTCATCATACTTGGCAATGAGGATTTGCTTTTGCTTCTCGTTTTCGTTCAGGATCGCCTTCTGGTTCTCCATTTCGGCATACAGGTCCTTGGCTTTGGCATACTGCCCTTCAAGCTCTTTCTTCTTGTCCAGCACGAGTGCCTTATCCTTCTTGTGCTGCTCCAGAAGATCCTTGTCCTGGTCGACGAAATTCTTCAGCGAATCGGCCCGCTCCAGGAAATCCGAGAAGCTGGTCGAGGACATGAGCACTTCCAGGTAAGAAACGCTGCCGTCCGTATACATCAATCTGACGCGGGATTCCAGCATTTTTTCCCTGGACTGAATCCGGTCTTCGGCCGCATCCAGCTCAGTAGCTGTCTCATGGAGCTTATCCTGCGTGTCATCGATTTGAACCGAGATGCGGGTCATTTTGTTGCTGACCTGCTCGATTTGACCCAGCACATATTGTAAATTTTGCGTCGTTTTGTTTTTATAATGCTCCGCTTCCTGCTTCTGCGATTCCGCCTTTTCCTTCTGAGCCTTGGCGGCCTGCGCCTGCTGCTGCAGAACTCTCATCTCGTGTTCGATTTGATCGACGGTTCTTTTCTTCGCATAGCCCTCCGAGGGCTGGAATACGGCTGCCGCCAACAAAATGACGGCCATGACAGTGGCTATCTTTTTCAACTTGCGCTCCCCATCCTTCTTTTCAAATAATTTCCCGTATGGAGTCATCCCGACATTGCAGCAACTTGCGTGATTGGTCTATACCTTCAAAAATTTGCGGATGGAAAGGGTCGTTCCCCACATCCCGATGAGTACGCCGAGTATTAACAAAAGCACGCCCCACTGCCACATTTCGCTTACAGGCAGCAGCGACATTTGCAGCGATATATCCGAGCCCACCGATGATACAAGACGGTCGTAGCCGAAGAACAGAACCAGCACGGTAACCACCGACCCGATCAGCCCGATTAGCGTGCCCTCCACGAAAAACGGCCAGCGGATAAAGGCGTTCGTCGCGCCGACCAGCTTCATGATGCCGATTTCCCTGCGGCGGGCCAGAATCGTGACCCGAATGGTATTCGAGATCAGGAACATCGACATCAGACCAAGTCCCGCCACGAAAATAAAGCCGATGTTGCGCACCGCGCGCGTCACTTTAAACAGTGTCTCAATCGTGCCTTTGCCGTATTTCACCTTCATGATCGGCTGCTGATCGGTGTGGCTCGTATTCAGTGCCTCGATCTTCTTGGCCACGAAAGGAACGGTGGTCGGCTCATATACCTCGATCTTGAACGCATCCGGCAGCGGATTGTTGTCCTTGTCGAAGCCTTCGAGCAGGTCCTTGCCCTCATCACCCATGCTTTCGCGGAAATCGTCAAGTCCCTTTTCCTTCGATATGAAATCGATCTTGCTGACCTCGGGCATGGCGGCAATTTCCTTCTGCACCGTCTCGCGGAGCTTCTGATCCACGTTCAGGTTCAGGTACGTCCGGATCTGCACCTGCTTGTCCGCTTTGTCGGCGACGGCGTTTACGTTCAGTACAAGCAGAATAAATACGCCCAAAATGAATAGAGATACGATAATGGATACAATCGACGCGACTGACATCCAGCCGTTGCGGAATACGTTCTTCGCCCCTTCCCGCAAATGCCGCAAGAAGGTGTTAAAAGTCATATCCGTACTCTCCTCTCAGCTGGTCGCGCACGATATTGCCTTGTTCGATCGCGATGACGCGCTTGCGCATCGTGTTCACGATATCCTTGTTATGAGTAGCCATCACAATGGTGGTGCCGCGGAAATTGATTTCATCGAGCAGCTGCATGATGCCCCAGGAGGTTTCGGGGTCGAGGTTGCCGGTAGGCTCGTCCGCTATAATAACCGAGGGGTTGTTCACAATGGCGCGGGCAATGGCGATGCGCTGCTGCTCACCGCCTGAGAGCTGTGCCGGCTGGCGGCCCGCTTTGGACTTCAGCCCGACCAGGTCCAGCACTTCCATGACGCGTTTTTTCATCTGGCGTTTCGGCGCTTCGATGACTTCCATGGCGAATGCCACGTTTTCATAAGCAGTAAGCCTCGGCAATAGTCGAAAATCCTGAAAAATAACGCCGATGTTGCGTCTGACGTAAGGAATTTTGCGCTGCTTCAGCTTGCCTATATTAAACCCGTTTACCGAAATCTGGCCTTTCGTAGGCACTTCTTCCCGATAAATGAGCTTCATGAATGTCGATTTACCTGCGCCGGACGGGCCGACGACATATACGAATTCGTTGCGGTCAATTTTGACGGATACCCCTTGAAGCGCATGGGTTCCATTCGGGTAGGTCTTCCATACATCCTGCATTTCAATCACTTCATTATCACTTCCTAATTACATAATTAGCCATTATAATTTCGACACGTTCCAGCTAATTCCTTTAAAAAACTTTAGAAATCATCACGATGTTTATCATTGTAACAAATTTGTTACCTTTTGAGTACCCGAAATTTTCCCAAAAGTTTTACATATATATGAAAAATAGACTCAATCACGTTCTATACGAAGCGAAAAAAGGTGGGAGCCATGAAAAAAGTTCATTTAATGCTGATCATCATTGCCAGTTTCGTGCTGATCGGTTCCGTCACCGCCGGATGGATCCATCTGTATATCAGTTCGAATACGATCCCTGAGCATGTGCAAGTGGGCGGCTGGGATGTGGGCGGGAAAAAGAAGGATGACGTGCTGAAAGAGCTGGATGCCAAGCTGGATCAGCTTCACAAGAAGCCGCTCATCCTGACCATGGAAGCCGATAATGTGCCGGATGTCACGATGCCGCTTCGCAGCGCCGGGATAACGTTTGAAGCCGATGCCTTCCGCACTGCGGTAGCCTCCCTTTACGAAGGCAGCTGGAACGATCGATTCGAGGCGCGCCGGCAGTTTGTCCGTGATTGGCCGATTCAGCCGCACTGGAACAGTTCCCTGATCAAGCAGCGATTCAGCCCTCGTTGGGAGGAGAAGCAGTTTGGCCAACCTGTGAATGCTTCGCGCCGGATTACGAAGACAGATGAAGTCGTCTATACGCCGGAGAGCTCCGCGCTTCGCATCGACTGGGAGACATTTACACGCACCCTGACCGCCGCCATTCCAAAAAGCTTCCCGGATTCGGAGGCCGCAGGTGCAGCATTCAAAATTAAGCTTCCTTTATATACGCTGAATCCCAAAGTCACCGTAGGATCACTGAGGGAGGAAGGGGTCGACCGTAAAATCATCGAGTTCAGCACCAGTCTCGGCACCAGCGCCGCGGGACGCGCATACAATGTGAGCTCGGCTGCCAAAGCGGTCGACGGCATGGTGCTGAAGCCGGGAGATATTTTCGATTACGGAAAGGTCATCGCCACGGCCGAAGCGAAGTACGGCTTCCGCGAAGCTCCCGTCATTCTGAACGGCAAGCTCGTTCCGGGAATCGGCGGGGGCATCTGCCAAGTTTCCAGCACCGTATATAACGCTGCCCTGCGTACCGGTCTGCAGATTGTCGAACGGCGCAATCATTCCCTGCCTGTCAGCTATCTGCCAAAGGGACAGGACGCGACCTTTGCCGAGGGCTCTATCAATTTCCGTTTCAAAAACACGACCGGCAAGTCCCTGGTTATTCGTTCTTACGTCGACGACAATACGCTGACGGTCAAGTTTTTCGGCACGCTTCCGAAGAATACCGAGTATTCCGTCGAATCGCGCACCGTCGAGACGCTGCCTGTGACGGACAAATTCGTCAATAACAAGGACGTTCCGGTGGGTGCGCAGGAAGTGCTCCAGGAGGGCAAGCCGGGTTATATCGTCGAAACCTATCAGGTGAAAAAGGTCAACGGAAACGTGGTGGAACGCAAGCGGATTTCCCGCGACACCTACCGTCCCCAAAACCGTCTCATCGCCGTCCATTCGGTTGAACCGGGCAGCGGCGATTCTTCAGGCACCAAGGATCAGATCGTCGAGGACGGGGTCAGCGGTCCGAATTTTTAATTCAACGGGCTGCATATACGGGCCTGAAGCTGCTCCGCATGATCCATATATCAAAAATGGCGACCTTGCTTTCCGCGCTCAGCGGAACAAAGTCGCCTTTTCGGCATCGACCTAAAATGGAAAGAAGAGGACAGCACAGCACGGTGAATCTTTAGCATACTGCCCCCGGTGTCCGTTAGTTGGTTAGAGGAGCCGGCACTGCCTCTTCTTCATGACCCACGATGCCTCGATACTCTTGAAGAATAAGGTCCAGCTCCTCCGAAAGCCCGTTTAACGATTCGGTCGCGCTGGATATCTGCTGCATGATTGCATGATGTTCTTCCACAGCCTGCGTGACGCTATTCATCTCAGACGTGGTCTTCACGGCAATCTGCTCCGTTTTTTGCATGGCAGCGGCCAGCTGCTCGGCACCAGCAGCGATCTCTTCAACCGATGAGGATACCTCCTGCATTTGGCCCGCGACCTCACCGATCGAAAGCTTGATGAACTCGAAGGATTCACCCGCTTCATTCACGACTCGCAGTCCCTCGTTCACTTGTCCCGCAACGATCTTCGTTGAGTTCACCGCTTGTACCGTTTCTTTCAAAATTTCGGTGACGACCTGTGTAACCTGCTTGGCCGATTGTGAGGATTGCTCCGCCAGACTGCGCACTTCGCTGGCAATGACCGAGAATCCACGGCCTTCATCGCCGAACCTGGCGGCTTCGATCGCCGCATTCAAGGCAAGCAGATGGGTCTGTTCGGATATCTCCCGGATAATGGAGACGAACGAGACGACCTTGCGCGAGCTTTCGTCCAGGCGGTTCATGATGTCCACCAGGGAATGAACCGTCGTATTAGCCTCATCCATCTGTCCAATGGCCTGCAGAATCGATTCCTGGCCTTTCATAGCCTTGAGGGAAGATTCGTTTGCAGCCACGGCCGCCTCGTCTGCGCTTCCGGAGATATGCCGGATCGCCCCGACGACATCGCCTACCGTATTCGAGCTGATCCGGATCATCTCGGTTTGCTCATTGGAATCGGCGGTTACGCCAAGCGTTGCTTCCTTGATCATATCCGATACATAGAAGCCCATTTCGGCGCTGCCTTTTACCTGCTCGATCGTGTCCGCGATTTGCGAAATTTTGCCGCTCACCTGATCCGATAAGTCCTGATATTGAGCCATCCCCTGCGGAAGGCTGTTCTTGCCGTTTCCATCGCTGTACACCTTCAGACCTTGCAGCTCCGCTTCGGTGTAGGATGCCGCTGCTGCGGAATCAGAGCGTACACCGGCCGAGCGCAGCAGCCAGGCTGCTATGCCATAACTGACCGGGACCGTCAATACCAGGCTGATGATGAGTCCAACGAAGCCGGGAAGCCCAAGCAAAAAACAGATAACGTTAATGACCAGTACGGCTCCTGAAAACAACCCCGCCCCTTGCAGGCCCATCTTCTGAAATGAATTTTGCATGCTGGGATGTTTGTCTTTCATGGTGCTTCTCCACTCCACCTATCTAATTGCACCCGGTGCCATAAGACACCGGGTGCATTAAATTTTTTTATTAGTTTTTCAGGAACGCTTCTGCGTCTTCCAGCTTCTCAAAGGAATCAACCACGTCGCCGAACATGCGCTTCATTTGCAGTTTGGATACGGCGGAACCCGTGTAGTAGGCCCATTTGGACAATCCATGATCCACAGACAGCTGGCCGAGGTGGCTCAGTCTTTCGGCAACGTCCATCGTGAACAATTTGCCTTCGCTCAAATCGGTCATGCCGATAAAGCCTGGTTTTACACTCTCAAGAGCTTTGTTGAAGTCTGCGATGTAGTTGTCTACGTCGTCCTTGGTAATTTCGAATACTTTAACATTGACACGGTTTTGAGCAGGGTCGTAATTAATTGTGTACATTTGATCTTCCCCCATCTGTTATGAAAATATTGGTTTAATGAAAGGATAAGCAAAAATGCTAGATTTGTAAAGAAGAATTTACCGAATTTTGTAGAATTATGTCGAACTACATAAATCCTTCTTTTTTACAGTGTTCAAACATGTTTTTGATCATTGATAAGTTCAGTGAAGACCACTCAAAACCAAATTTCGACAAAATTCGCACCGTTTTGTCGGAGCTGATTTTGAAGAAGGTGGTAAAGATCGTTTCTTCCATCCAGCCGTAATGCAGCATGATCTGCTCGATGACATGCTTGGACTGCTCGTCGTCGTAATGGGCATGAAGGTAATCGATGAATCCGTCGAAAGGAAGCAGCTCCACTGACCGGCCCAGCGGGTTTTGCTGCAGCACGGCACCGACATTTTCCTCATGCGGGTTGGCGATATGGAACACCTCGTTCTGTAGCGCCTGGCAGTCGGCAAGCATCAGGATCGCTTGGCTGGACTGGTCCACATAAGTAAAGTCGATCTCATTGTTCTCTCCGGATACCGTGCCAAGCTCCATGAACGACTTCAGCGTCGTATAGAACGCATTATCGGCGATGTTCTCCTGGAATCTTCCCGTTGCGGAATGGAAAACGATATTGCCGAGGCGGTAAATGTTCGTGACGATTCCCCGTTCCCGCGCCTCCAGCACGAGCCGTTCAGCTTCGAACTTGGTCTTGGCGTAATAATTCTCAAACTGCTGTCCCAAGTCCAGATCGTATTCCGTAAAGAACGTATGCGGTCCTCCGTCAATAACTCCGGTAGCGACGCCGAGCGTCGAAATATGATGCATATGCTTCGGTTTTCCCTGGGCCGCAAAATCAAGAAGATTCGCCGTCGCCTTGACGTTCTGCAATTCAAAGTCCGCGTAGCTGCCGTAATGCTTCACGTTAGCCGCAGCGTGGAACACCGCATCCGTAAGCTTACCCAGTTCATCGTACCGTTCTTCCGTTAATCCCAGACGCTCCTTGGTTATGTCGCCCGCATGAACATGTATGCTTTGGCCGACCCGATCAAACCAATCCGGGCCGAAGTAATAGGCGCATTTAGCCTTCAGGCGCTCTTGAGCCTCCTGATCCGATCCGCCGCGGACGATCGCATGGACGTTCCATCCTTTGCCGTTCACCGCTTCATAGAGCAGATGCGCACCCAGATAGCCTGTTGCACCCGTCAGCAGGATATCGGAATAGCCATTGACCCGTTCGGTATCCAAGGAGTCATACCTCCGGTTGCGGTCTTCATAGCCTGCCTCTTCCTCCGAGAAATCGAGGTCCTTCAATCCGGCATACAGCTGCTTGACCTGCTCCAGCCGGGTATGAAGATGATTGGTTTTCGGCTTGATTTTGCCTGCCAGCGCCGCAACCGTCTGATATTCAAAAATATCGTTCATGCCGATTTCAAACTGCTTCTGAAGCCTTGCCACCACAACGGTGGCTTTGAGCGAATGTCCGCCAAGCTCGAAGAAGTTGTCGTGAATGCCGATCCGTTCCACCAGCAGCACGGACTGCCATACATCCGCGACGATCTGCTCCAGCTCTGTTCGGGGACCCACGTAATCCTTGCTCCGGCCTTGCGATGCATCCGGCTCCGGCAGCGCTTTGCGGTCGATTTTGCCGTTTGGCGTCAGCGGCATTTCAGGCAGCTGCATGAAATAGGACGGAATCATATAGTCCGGCAGCTGCTTGCCGATATGCTCCCTGAGCTCGCTGTTCGCAAGATCCGAAGCAGCCGTGAAATAAGCGCACAGATAGTGACCGCCTTTGCCGTCCTCTTTGGCCACGACGATCGCCTCCGACACCGACGCATGGTTCAGCAGGCTGTTCTCCACCTCGCCCAGCTCGATGCGGAATCCGCGGATCTTGACCTGGTGGTCCAGTCGGCCCAGAAACTCGATCGTTCCGTCTTTGGCCCATCTCGCCAAGTCGCCGGTCTTGTACATGCGCTCACCCTTGTTGAACGGATTCGGCACGTAACGCTCCCTTGTCATCTCTTCGTTGTTGTAATATCCCCGGCCCACGTTGTCGCCGGCAATATACAGTTCGCCCGCAATCCCGACCGGCTGCGGCTGCAAATGATCGTTCACGATATAAATTTGCGTGTTCGCAATCGGCTTGCCGATTGGCGGCAGCTCCGGAATATACCCGGACGGGTCGATCGTATGCGTCGTGACGACATGCGTCTCCGAAGGACCGTAATGGTTATGCAAATGCACGCCGTGCCGTGTAAGATGCGCGCGGAATTTCTCCGGCACGATCAGCTGCTCACCCGCCGTGATGACATGCTTAACGGTGGACGGGAAGCGGTCCGCATATTCTTTTTCGTTCAAGATGAACTTCAGAAAAGACACCGGCATGAACAGGATTTGAATATCGTTCTTCTCGATATGCGTCAGCAGGTCACCCACGCTCATGCGCAGATCGGCTGTAATCAGATGCAGCGTGCCGCCTGCCGCCAGCGTCGACCAGATCTCCTGTGAGCAGACGTCGAAGCTGATTGTGGTGAATTGAAGCACGTTTTTGCTGTAATCCACGTTCGTAGCCTCGCATTCATAATGAAGCAGGTTCACGATGTTCCGGTGCTCGATCATGACGCCCTTCGGTTTGCCTGTCGTGCCCGACGTATAAATGACGTAGAGCAGGTCCGAAGGTCCGTTGACGGCCGGCAGATTCTCCGTATGGTTGCTGTAGGCTTCTTCGCCGTCGACCAGCAGCGTTTCCCCTGCAAAATCGACCTTGCCTGCCAAGTGGGCCTGCGTTAACAGCAGCTCGGTGTTGCTGTTGGCCATCATGTAAATGATGCGGTCCTCAGGGTATTCGGGATCGATCGGCACATACGCGCCCCCCGCCTTCAGAATCGCCAACAGTCCGATAATCATCTCAAACGAGCGGTCCACCATCAGCCCGACCACCTGATCCGGCTTCACGCCTTTGGTCCGCAGCGTATAGGCAAGCCGGTTGGCGCGTTCATTCAGCTCGCGGTAGGACATTGCCCGGTCGTCAAAGACAAGAGCTGCCTTGTCCGGCGTACGCTGAACCTGCTCCTCGAACAGTCCATGAATTGTCATGTGGTCCCGGTATGGAGACTCCGTGTCATTGAGAAGGCGCACGACGAACTCTTCTTCTTCGGCACTCAGCATATCCAGCTCGCACAGCGTCTTGTCCGGATGTTCGATCGCATCCGTGAGCATCCGCATCAGACGGCTGCCGAACGCTTCGATCGTTTGCCGTTCAAACAAGTCCGTGCAATACTGCAAGTCGATACGGAAACTCTCCTCTTCCTCGGTCACATCCACCATCAAATCGTATTTGGAAATCGGATGGATATAGTCGTGAAGGGAAGCGTTCGCCTCTTTGAGCCGAAGCTCGAGCTTGCCTGTATTTTGCATGACGAACAGGGTATCGAACAGCAGGTTGCGGCTCGGATCCCGCGGAATATTCAGCGAGCGGACAAGCTCCTCCAGCTCATAATCCTGGTGCTCGAACGTATCCAGCAGCGCGCTCTTGACCTCCTGCAGCAGCTGGGCAAACGGCTTGCGCTTCTCCGGGTAGCATCGTACGGGCATCGTGTTCACGAACATGCCGATGAGAGACTGGATCTCTTCATGCATTCTTCCGGCTAGCGGAACCCCCGTGATCATATCTTCCTGGTTCGTGTAGCGCGCCAGCAGCGCATGATAACCGGCGAACAGCACCATAAATGGCGTCGTTCCCGTAGAAAGCGCGAATGCCTTGAGTTTACCCGCCGCGTCAGCGTCCAGGCGAATCGTTACCGTTTCCCCGCGGAAGCTTTGCTTGGCCGGGCGCTCGAAATCCGTCGGCAGCTGCAAAATCGGCAGCTCGCCCGATAAGGTTGTCTCCCAATACGCCCGCTGCTCCTCGCCGCCGTCTGCTCCTGTCGTTTCAGACTGCCACAAGGCAAAATCGGCAAATGAGATCGGCAGCTCTTCCAGGCTCTCTCCGCGATACAGGCGTGCCACTTCATCGAAGAATACGTTAGCCGATACGCCGTCGACGGCAATATGGTGGAAGTCCACCAGCAGCACGGAGCTCTCGTCCGATCCGCAGCGGATAAGCCAGGCTCTAACCAGCGGCGCCTGGGCGAGGTCGAACGGCGTAATCAAGGAGTGCAGCAGCTCTTGCAGGCTGTTCTCGGCGGATTCCAACGCATTCAGGTTGAATTGGACCTCTTCCTGAATCCGCTGCACGATCTCGTCGTCCTCCCAATGGAAGGAGGTGCGGAATGCGTCATGTCTTGAGATCATGGAACGGAACGCCTGCTCCAGAGGAAGCCGGTCGACCGGACCTTCGATCCGGAAGGCAAACGGCGCGTTGTATGCCGTACCCACCTGGTCCATCTGCTCGATGAAATACAGTCTCCGCTGGGCGGAAGCTACCGGGTAACGTTCCTGAACGGGGCCTTTTACGATCGGCTTGGCAGAGGAGGCTTGAAGGGTCACCGCTCCTTCGCCTTCTGCGATCCGGTTATGAACGGCTGCTTCAAGCCACTCGGCCTGCTCGCGCACCGTCGGACGCCCGAACAAAAGGCTCACCGGCACGGATACGCCGAAGCGCCGTTCCAGCTTCGTTTGCAAAATCACGACCTTCAGCGAGTCTCCGCCTGCCATAAAGAAGGATTCGCATGCACTGATGCGGCCGAGTCCAAGCACCTCGCCCCACAGCGAAGCAATCCCCTCTTCCCACTCCCCGGCCGGAGCCTCGAACTGCTCCTCATCCACCGTCGTTACAGGGGCGGGCAGCGCCTTCCGGTCCACTTTGCCGTTGGCCGTCAGCGGCAGCTCCGTCAGCTGCACCAGCTTGGCCGGCACCATGTACTCCGGCAAATGTTCGGACAAAAGCGCACTCATGTCCGCATAAGTGAATGCACCGTCCGCTACGACATAAGCACACAGATATTTCTGACCCGAGGCGTCGTCCAGGTCGATGACGATCGTCTCGGATACTTGCGGATGCTGCAGAAGGCGATGTTCAATCTCGCCGATCTCGATCCGGAATCCCCGGATTTTCACCTGATGGTCGATCCGTCCGAGGAACTCGATGGTTCCGTCCTCCGTCCACCGGGCCAAATCGCCCGTACGGTACATACGTCCGCCGCCAGCCAGCTCGCTGACAATGAACTTTTCATTCGTCAGCTCGGGCTGATTCAAGTAGCCGCGCGCGAGGCTCTGGCCTGCGACGCATAATTCTCCGGGAATGCCGATCGGCTGCGAATGGCCATAAGCATCCGTTATATAAACTTGCGTGTTATCGACGGGATGTCCGATCGGGATATTCTCCTCCAGCGCCGTGACACGGTAGGCGGTCGTTACCACGGTATTCTCCGTCGGACCGTAACAGTTATACAAGTCGTAATCCTGCTTGCTGAACGATTTCAGCTTGTCCCCTCCCGCAAGCAGTACCCGCAGCGAAGGCTGGTCGAGCGTCATGAAATGCTCGCAAAACTGCGTCGGCAGAAAGCTTATCGTGATGGCGTTATCTTTGAAGTACGCATGAAGCTGCCCGGAGTCCAGACGGATGTCTTCGGGGATGACGTAGATGGAAGCGCCAGCTACGAGGTAAGGGAAGATTTCCCACACCGAGGCATCGAAGCCGAAGCCCGCATATTTGGTGGCCCGGTCCTTGCCGGTCACGCCAAATTCCCTGTTATGCCACGCGCACAGATTCACGAGCGAGCGATGCTCGACCATAACGCCTTTCGGCCGTCCGGTCGATCCGGAGGTATAGATGATATAGGCAAGATCATTGGACGTTGCCGCTTCAGGCGCATGTGTCCCGGTGGCATCCGTGTCGCCTACGGTCTCCTTACCATTCAGCGCTTCAGCGGCGCAAATCATCTCGCCTTGGAAATGTATCTTCCCGCCCAGCTGCACTTTCGGCTCCGTTACCAGGATCCGTGTGCCGCTGTCCTCCAGCATATAAAGAATCCGATCAGCCGGATAAGCCGGGTCAATCGGCAAATAAGCGGCCCCTGTTTTCAAAATGGCCAGCGTGCCCACGATCATCTCGAGGGAAGGCGTCGCAATGATGCCAACAATAGTTTGGGGAGCGGCACCCTTCTGTACCAGAATCCGGGCCAGCTTGTCCGCCTTCTCATTGAGTTCCCGGTAAGTCAAAGCCTCGTCTTGATAAACGATAGCGGTCTGATCCGGTGTCTTCCGCGTCTGCGCCTCGAACATTTCATGAATCGTGCAGTTCAGGTCGACCGGCTGCTCCGTGCGGTTCCAGGCCGACAGCTGCTGCACTTCCTCCTCTGACAGCATGCTGATCTCGCCCAGCATCGCACCCGGTACAGACACACATTCGCTTATCATATTCTGCAGATGCATTCCCATCCGGCGGATGGAGTCTGTCGTAAACATATGTTCCGCATACCAAATCTCAAGTCCGCTGTCACCATCGCCTTGATACGAGACAACAACGTCGAACTTGCCCTGGAGTTCAGCAGGAGTCAAGCCGCAGCTTGTCAGGATGGCCGTATTGAACAGAGGCAGCGCGCCTTCCAGTCCGCATATATCCGTAAGCTCACGCAAGCTTACAGATTTCAGGCTATTCGTCTCCATCGCAGACCCCGCCTGCTGCATCAGCTGCTGAAGCGGTGTTTCTCCCTCCGCCGCCATGACAAGCGGGTAAGCCTTCTCCGCAGAAGCGAGCACGGCAAAAGCAATTTCTTCTCTTCTTAAATATTTCATCAGCAGCATGCTCCAGGCCGTACCAAGCAAGGCCTCCGGATTAAATCGTCCCGATGCTTGCGCCTTCTGAATCATCTGTTTAACATCCTGCGGCCATGTATAAACGTGTTTTTGCAGCGTGCGAGGCGATACGGCGGATTGAATGCGAAGGATCGTGCGTTCTTCCAATTGTTCAATCACCGGTTTCCATTCCGCTATACTGGATTTCCCCGTTGTTAAAAGCGACATCTTCATCTTTCCTTTGCTTTTTCATAGTTGCTGAACTAAAGGCTAACACAACAAAAAAACTCTACTAGCCGTCAGTAGAGTTCGTTTAATAACGAATACGTCATTCGGCAGCTGGCTGGCATTCGCGATCGGTACCGATCACTGTAAGCCCCTTTAGCTTTGTGTCCCTCTCTTTCGAGGAGGTTTACCACTTTTCTCGGTTGGTTATGGTGTATGGGTCTGGGCAGACCCCCTGTAAACCATATCCAATTTTATTACTAATATATACCATGTTTGCGTCCAAGTACAGGTAAATTTATCCCATGAATAGGAAATAAAAGTGACTATATCCCTAAAAATAAAATACCTAAAAGGGAAATAGAACTATGAACATTGTGTGAATTTTCACAGATGTTTTCCTACTAATTCCATAAAAGAGATAAAAATCTCATTCATGGTGGCATTCTGGAATAAGATTTCTCCATCTTCTGCAGGTACACAGACTGAACATGCGTATTCGTCATCAATCGACATACTTTTCATATATCGACAGGTGTCGACCTTTTTATTACAGGATATGTAATAACCATCTCCATATTTTTCCGTTCCAATCGATGACAACGGAACGGACAGTCCCATACCGATCGCCTTCACGTAACTTTCCTTGAGCGTCCACAATTCATAAAAAAAACCGTCCCGAAGGTCGGCAGGACAATGCCGCCATCGTTCAAGCTCAGTGTGCGTAAAGCACAGCCGGGCTACCTCGTCCTCCGCTTCGCCGATCTGCTCGATGTCGACGCCAATAGGGCCCTCCGTGCTGACTGCACAGACGACCCAATCCGCTGAATGCGATATGTTAAAGTGAAAATCCGGATAACCTTTCAGGGATGGCTTGCCATAGTCATTCTTCGTAAATTGAACCTGATCAACAGCAATACCGGTTCTCTCGCAGGCAACAACCCGTTTCAGCACGGCCGAGACGATCTCGCGTCTTGCATCCTGCTCCGCCCTGTACCTTGCCGCCTTCAAGCGGACCTCCTGCGGTAAATGCGCAGCAGCCTTATCAAGCCATTCCGGATGAAGCATTTGTTCAAGATGTACAGCATAGATTACCGCCATGTCCTTCACCCTCTTGTTCTATTGAATCAGCAAGACTTGGCTCAAGGGAGCAAATTCAGCTGCCGGGCCTGTGCCTCGGTCAAAATATATTCTTCGCTAGGCCATACCTCATCCTCTTGATCCACGCCGAACATCTTCATCACGTCCGGCCAGATTCCCTTTTCCACCGCTTCTTCCTGCGTAATGATGACTTTCATGAATATCAGCCTCCTTGCGCGCTATTTATTCAGCATTACCCCAAAGTATATCGGTTGATACGGCTCTGCATTTTATGGACGGCTATCTACAAACCTGTCTGCACCAATTGTGACACCGAAGCTTCGCTGTCCTGCTTGAATTCATCCTTATACTCCACAAGCCCGATATTGCAGCCAGGTCCTATGATGACGCTTCTGCCTCGGACGACGGCCGCAGTGGTATGTTCCAGGACGATCGTATCCCCTTCGATGATTTCCGCTGTAAGCGTCCCCTCCGTGAGGGGCATGAACTTGCCGATCAAGGGAAGCCCGATCCCCTTCCTGACCTCGATCCGGCTCCCTACGAGTTCCCGCAGACGGCTGGGTCCATACAGCTTGAGATCCGCCTGCCCGGCGTTTAGCATACCGTTGACCTCGACCGTCCCTCTGACCAGCATTTCTTCCATCTGGCAATCTGCGTTCACGTCCAGCTGGCCCGTGACTTTGACCTTATCCGCCGACATGCGGCTGCCCACGGCAAGCTCGCCATTGACGGAAAGCGTTCCTGCGGTAAGCTCGCCAGCCACCCGGACCTCTCCTTGCACCTTCATACTGCCGCCGCTCATGGTGCCTGCTACCTTAAGCGTACCATTGCAGGAAGTACTGTCCGCATGAAGCGAGCCCTTCACCTCGGCATTCCCCAGGCATTTGAACGTTTCACAATCCGTGCTTCCGTTGATCACGGCATCGCCCATGATTTTGACTTGATGAAAGGCTCCGCCGTTCGAGCTGCCGCTACCCGTGATTCTGATGTCGCCGCGGCTGCCGCTGGAATTCCCGTTCCTCATCATATGCTTGATTCCTCCTTTGAAGACATGATCAATTTTATCGTTGATGAGCCGATCCGATGACCGCGTCGCCGTCCCGTTTCAGGCTGTTTTTGTATTCCACGCGCCCGATTTTGCAGCCCGCACCGATTCTGACGTCATTGCCGCGCACGATCTCCGCTTCGGTATGTTCCAAATCCAGCTCGTCGCCTTCGATGGTGTGAGCCTGCAGCTTGGCGGACAGCACGGGAACGAACTGCTCCAGAACGCTGTGCTTCTTGAGTCTTCTGACCGTTATACGCTCCCCTCCGATTTCCTGCGCCTTGCACGCCATGTTCATCTTGATGTCGATCAATCCCGCATTCAGCAGACCGTCGATGTTAACGCCACCATGGACCGACAATACCTCGCACTGAACGTCGTCCCTCGTTTTCAGGCTGCCGCTGATCTCGACCTTCTCCCCTTCCAGTCGCCCGCCGATCGACAAGCGTCCATTCACGGTCAGCAGCTCATGGCAGGCCGCATGTGCCTTAACCGTGACCATGCCGTCGAGAACCATCCGGTTAACGGACAGTTCTCCTCCCACCGTTGCCGTTCCGTTCACGGAAACCTCCTCGCTTTGCAGCCCGCCTTCAATGGTGAGGGTTCCGTTGCTGCCCAGCGAGATGCACTCTGTATTGCCGTTAATTTTGGTCATGCCGTCCAGTCTGATATTGGAATAAGCCCCGCCTTGCGCCTTGCCAATGCCGGAAAGGGTCAGATCCGATCTGTTTTCCATTCTGCTCAGGCCTCCGTTTCGTTCAGCTTCAGTTTCAGTTCCTCCATGGATGCGGCCAGGGACAGCCGGAAGATCCATTTTACATCCTTGTCAAAATACATCTGTTCTGCCGATTCAGCCAAAAATAGCAAAGGAATGCCCATTTTGCGGACCAGCACCAGCTCGCCGGCTTTGCCTTCCATCTTCCCGTAGTGCTCGCGCATAACGGCGATCAGCATTTTTCCTTCCTCCTGCGTGATTTCTCCGCTCTGCAGGAGTTTTTGCAGTACATACACCGCCAGGATGCCATTAAAGGACAATGCCTCTTGGGCTCCCATTTTTTCCTCGAACAGTTTCATCGCAAGTTCCGTAACAATGTTACGTTTGATGAGGTCGGATGGGGAAAGGGACTCGATCAGGGAGCTTGGTGAGAATACGTCCGCCAGCTCATCCAGCGACAAATCATCCTTCATATTCTTGATGCGTTCGATGCGCTGCAATATTTTATCCTTGGGAAAAAAGGTTTCCTGGCCTGTATAGGAAGACCTGCGGACAAACCATTCTTCGGGAATCAGATTTTTGCGTTTCCAGCGGTACAGCTGCCCATAGGAGATGCCTGTCAGCTCCAGCAGTTCCTTTTTCGAAATCAGATCGTCTTCGTTCATGACATCGCCTCCTCGCAAACCAATGTAACATAACATTGTTACGTTGTAAATAAGTGTAAAACCATTTTGCCCCTCAAGTATGATGAGGCCATACGGAACACGCTTCCGTTTCCCTTGCAGCCTCACCATAGTTCTTCGAACTTATAGACCATGAGGTCAAATTAGATATAATTAAATGATCACGCAAGATGAGGCAGAGCCGTATGTTGTGCCTATCTCTGTATGCGTCCAATTAAAGGAGGAGATTTCAAAGCGTATGGTCGAGAAAAAAGTCACCTGGCTGGAGCTATTTTACGATCTGATATTGGTGGCAGCCGTCTCAAAAGCAACGCATGTATTAACACATGTCGAGGATGGGATTATTCCGCTCGCCTATTTGTTGAAATTCATTCTGATTTTTATTCCCGTCTGGTGGGCATGGGTCGGACAAACGCTCTTCGTGAACCGGTTCGGCCAAGACGTTTTTCTGCATCGGGTGCTGATCATTCTTCAGCTTTTATTCGTCATAATCATGACGGCGAGCTTATCCACGGACTTTGACCGGTACTACGTCCCCTTCTTTGTGGGATATATCGGTTCAAGAGCATTGACGGCCGTACAGTATTTGCTGATGCATCGAACGAAATCCGGTCATCAACAAACGACTGCAGCCTATTTGGGAAAACACTTTGTATTCGGCATATTGGTATCATCCGGATCACTATTTTTCGACTCGTGGATTCGGTATGCCATTTTGTATTTGGGGATTGCCGTCGATATTATCCTCCCCCTGATCGGACGCCGCCATCTTGTAAGAACGCCGATCAACACCTTTCACTTATTCGAGCGCTTTGCCCTATTTACGCTCATCCTTTTAGGTGAATCCGTCGTCAGCATACTCGCCGTGCTGCAGTTTAATCACTGGAATCTGTCATCGGTTCTGTTCGTGGCGTTCACAAGCCTGCTGATCATCGCCATTTGGTGGCAGTACTTCGATAATATCGAATCCAAAGTGAATAAGGACAGGCATACCGCCGGACAAACCATTATTTACGGCCACCTATTCATTTATTTATCGATGAGCATGATCGCCGCTTCTATTCAACTGCTCTATCAGCAGCAGCTCCAGTATTTCTTTATGCTGATGTTCGTGTTCGGATCCGTGCTTCTTTACTTCTTTTCCACCACGCTGGTCTTTCACTTTTATAGACATCCGCATCTGCGGTTAAGACCCTATCATTTGGCGATACTGCTAGGAATCCTGGCATGCTGTGCAGCATTTGACCTGCTCTATCAGGTACCAAATTACGTGATCGTGGGAGAAATGATGGTGTTCTTTATCAGCTATGCGAAGCTGACGACCTGAGGTTTGCCCACATCGTATCGAAACGTCAAACATTCATCCGGCAATTTTATGCTCACTCACGCCTTTTTTGCCTTGTTCCACAGCGTTTTGTTTCCCATCATTCGCAAAGGCATGGCGTACATCTGGGGTGCGTGTCGTCGACGGTGAGTGTTGGTTCTATCAGATACTCTCGCAAGACAGGGGACTTTCCAACAAAAGTTGGGGAGTCCCTTTTTTGGGGGTTGCAAGTCTGTTTCATTTGCATATAATTAGTACCAAGTACTAATACTTGATATTAATTATACTTTGAATCGAATGACCATGAATGCAGAATCCATGATAAGGAGCGATTTAGAAATGAACATTCCAGCTTCCCGTGCGAAAATCACGGCGATCGGGACGTACGTGCCCGAGCAAAGATTAACGAATACCGATTTGGAAAAGCTCGTCGAAACCAGCGATGAATGGATCGTGCAGCGGACCGGGATGAGAGAACGCCGGATCAGCGGCGATGGCGAATTCACTTCAGATCTGTGCATCCGGGCAATCGAGAACCTCGTGGATACGTATCACGCCAATCTGGAGGATGTCGATCTGATCATCGTAGCCACTACTACCTCGGATTATGCTTTTCCGAGCGTTGCCTGCCTCATTCAAGAGCATTTCGCTATCCGCAGCACGGGAGCGTTTGATTTGAACGCCACATGCGCCGGGTTCGCCTACGGTCTGCATATCGCCAATGGCCTGATCAGCTCGGGAGTGCACCGCAAAATTCTCGTGGTCGGCGGCGAAACGCTGTCCAAAGTAACCGACTACACGGACCGGACGACCTGCATTCTGTTCGGGGACGGAGCGGGAGCGGTGCTGGTGGAATACGAGGAGAACGATCCGGGCTTTATTGCATCGATCCAAGGTACCGATGGCAGCAGCGGCGCGCACCTGTATCGCTCCGGGTTGTCGAAGACGCTCAAAGGGCAGCCGCTTCAAGGCCATGGAAAAATGGTTCAAAACGGACGGGAAGTGTATAAATGGGCGGTTCGCACCGTCACTTCAGGTATCGAAGAGCTGTTATCCCGCGCCGGCATGACGACGGAGAATATCGACTGGTTCGTCCCTCATAGCGTCAACCTGCGGATGATTGAATCCATCTGCGAAAAGACGGGCTTTGCGCTGGATGATACGCTGTACAGCGTCGAGTATATGGGGAATACTTCATCCGCCTCCATTCCCCTGTCGCTTGGGCTCGGGGTTCGGGAGGGCCGATTAAAGCATGGAGACACCCTGCTGCTGTACGGATTTGGTGGTGGCCTGACTCATGCGGGCCTAATCGTGAAATGGGGAGTTCCGGATTTATCTTAAGCGGAGTCCTGCTTTTTCTAGGGGAGCCTTTCGGGGTTATACTAGAGAAAAGACCGCCGCAGTCAGGCGCCTGAAAGGAAGGGTTACGGGATGACCATTCAGTTAAAGAGGGTATATGACCCTGCAGCTGATGAGGACGGCGAACGTATATTGATCGACCGGATCTGGCCCCGCGGACTGACCAAGGAGAAAGCCCGGCTGACTTCATGGATGAAAGAGGTCGCTCCCAGCCCCGAGCTGCGCATCTGGTTCGGCCACCGGCCGGAACGCTTTGAAGCCTTCAAAGCCCGTTACGAGAGCGAGTTATCCGGCGCTGAAGTTCAACCTTTGCTGGAGAAGATCCGAAGCAGCTCCGCTTCAGGAAAGGTGACGCTGCTGTACGCCGCCAAAGATCGGCAGCATAACCATGCGATTGTCCTTAAAGCCTATTTGGAGGAACAGGAGGAGAAACCCTAAGCATCCTTGAGTCGCCCGCGTCGTATGGTGTACGCGATTTTTCGGACACCCAGGGGCGTCCGGGTCGCGCGATGTATGCGAAATTTCGCATACATTTGGCTCGAGGTCTGCCCGTGCAGCCTCATGTATTCGGTTTTTCGCATACATTTGCCTCGGGTGCCGCCCGCAAGGCGTTATATACTCGGTTTTTCGCATACATTTGGCTCGAG
>NZ_JBQCKS010000003.1:157477-570578 GCF_051966755.1 Paenibacillus sp. SAFN-054 | reverse complement strand
GGCGGCCCGTGACGCATCATGTACTCGGTTTTTCGCATACATTTGCCTCGGGGGCGGCTCGTGCTGCGTCATATATGAAAAATTTCGCATACATTGTGCTCTGGTGCCGTCCGTGCCGCACCATGTATTCGATTTTTCGCATACATTTGGCTCAAGGGCGGCCCGTGACGCATCATGTACTCGGTTTTTCGCATACATTTGCCTCGGGGGCGGCTCGTGCTGCGTCATATATGCAAAATTTCGCATACATTGTGCTCTGGTGCCGTCCGTGCAGCCTCATGTATTCGATTTTTCGCATACATTTGGCTCGGGTGCCTTCTGTGCCGCGTCATGTATTTGATTTTTCACATACATTTGGCTCGGGGGCGGCCCGCGACGCGTTATGTACTCGGTTTTTCGCATACATTGCCTCAATGGCCGTCCGTGCCGCACCATATACTCGATTTTTCGCATACATTTGGCTGGGGTGACGTCCTCGGCGCACGTGTATTCGGTTTTTCGCATACATACGCCTCGATTGCGCCCTCGTAGCATCAAGTATTCGAAATTTCGCATATATTTGGCTCGGGGGCTACCCGTGACGCGTTATGTACTCGATTTTTCGCATACATTTGGCTCGGGGGCCGCCTGATCGCATCATATACTCGATTTTCCGCATACATTTGGCTCGGGGGCGGCCCGCAACGCGTTATGTACTCGGTTTTTCGCATACATTGTACTCGATTGACTCGTGTAACATCTACGCCGCGTTATGTATTCGGTTTTTCACATACATTTTCAGAACGATGACACTCAAAAAGCCGATCCCACCGGAAACCGGGGGATCGGCTTTCAACGTTATTATTGATGCTCTTCCAGCCACTGCTCAGTCAAACGCATCAGAACTTCGCTGCGCTTGATCGCGTCACCTACCTGGTCCGTTGCCGTGCCGCCGTAGACGTTACGGGCGTTAACCACGGTCTCCGGCTGCAGGACTTCATAGATCGCGTCGTCAAAGAGGTCCGAGAACTGCTTGAACTCCTCCATGGTGAGGTCGAGGAGATACTTGCCGTTCTGGATGCAGTAGAGCACCGTTTTGCCGATGACCTCATGCGCCTGGCGGAACGGAAGTCCCTTGCCGACGAGGAAGTCGGCGATATCCGTCGCGTTCGAGAAGTCCTTGTTCACGGCTTCGCGCATGCGCGATTTGTTCACCTTCATCGTGGCAATCATCGGAGCGAACAGCTGCAGAGCGCCTTCGAGCGTCGCGACGGTGTCGAACATGCCCTCTTTGTCCTCCTGCATGTCCTTGTTGTAAGCCAGCGGCAGCGACTTCAGCACGGTAAGCAGGCCCATCAGATTGCCGTAGACGCGGCCTGTTTTGCCGCGGACAAGCTCCGGCACGTCCGGGTTCTTCTTCTGCGGCATGATGCTGCTGCCGGTGCAGAAGGCATCGTCCAGCTCGATGAAGTTGAACTCGGTGCTGCTCCACAGCACGAGCTCCTCGGACAAGCGGGACAGGTGCATCATGATGATCGACGCATGGGACAGAAATTCCAGGATAAAGTCGCGGTCGCTGACGGCATCCAGGCTGTTCTCGTAGACGCGGTCGAACTGAAGCTGCTCTGCAACGAAATGACGGTCGATCGGGAACGTCGTCCCGGCCAGCGCCCCTGCGCCGAGCGGCAGCACATTGATGCGCTTGTAGCTGTCCATCAGGCGCTCAATGTCGCGCTGGAACATCGATACATAGGCCATCAGGTGATGGGCGAACAGAATCGGCTGCGCACGCTGCAGATGCGTGTATCCAGGCACGATCGTATCCAAGTTATCCCGTGCTTGTACCACCAATGCTTTTTGCAGCTCATGCAGCATACCCGACAGATCCACTACGCGCTTGCGCAGGTACAAGTGCATGTCGGTAGCCACCTGGTCGTTCCGGCTGCGTCCCGTGTGCAGCTTTCCGCCGACCGGGCCAACCTCGGCGATCAGGTTCTTTTCCACGTTCATATGGATGTCTTCATCCGATACCGAGAACTCAATCTCGCCTTTGCGGATTTTATCCAGCACCTTGTTCAGGCCCGCTTTGATGACTTCCACGTCCTCCTGCGGCACGATCCCGCATTTGCCCAGCATGGTGACGTGCGCCAGGCTTCCCTGGATATCCTCCTCGGCCAATGCCTGGTCAAAACCGATCGACGCGGTATATTCATCCACCAAATGGTTGGTCTGCTTCGTGAAGCGTCCTCCCCACAGTTTACTCACTTTATGTTCTCCCCTCTCTGATACGGCAGAGGGCCGCCCCTTCTCCCCCGGAAAAGGAACGGCCGTCCCTGCCTTGCCGCGTTATGCGGTCTAATTCGGATTATTGATTCTGTTCTACACCGGTGCCGACTTTCAGACGAAGCGCATTCAGGCGGATAAAGCCCGTTGCATCCCCTTGATCGTACGCTTGCGTCGGATCCGCTTCCATGGTCGCAATTTCCGGATTGTACAAGCTTACCGGACTCTTCACGCCTGCGGCGATGATGTTGCCTTTGTACAGCTTCACGCGCACGGTACCCGTCACGTTCTTCTGGCTTTCCGTTACCAGTGCCTGCACAGCCAGACGTTCCGGCGCGAACCAGAAGCCGTTATACACAAGCGTGCTGTAGCGCGTAATCAGGCTGTCGCGGAGGTTCATGACTTCGCGGTCCATCGTGATGGATTCCATTTTGCGGTGAGCGGTGAACAGAATCGTGCCGCCCGGCGTTTCGTACACGCCGCGGCTCTTCATGCCGACGAAGCGGTTCTCCACCATGTCAACGCGTCCGATGCCATGCTTGCCGCCAAGCTCGTTCAGCTTTTCCATCACCTGCAGCGGATTCAGCTTCTCGCCGTTCAGCGCCACGCAGTTGCCCTGCGCGAACTCCAGATCGAGATATTCCGCTTCGTCCGGAGCATCCTCAGGAGAGTTGCTCAGCAGGAACATGTCTTTGTTCTCCGGTGCGCTTGCATCGAACCAAGGGTCCTCCAGCACGCCGCTTTCGTAGCTGATATGCAGCAGGTTGCGGTCCATGGAGTACGGCTTGGCCGCGGATGCGGTTACCGGGATGCCATGCTTCTCGGCAAATGCGATCATTTCGGCGCGTCCCGGGAAGTCATTGCGGAAGCTTTCGAGGCGCCATGGCGCGATTACGTTAATGTCCGGAGCCAGCGCGGCTACACCCAGCTCAAAACGGACCTGGTCATTGCCTTTGCCGGTTGCCCCGTGGGCAATCGCCGTAGCGCCTTCCGCGCGGGCGATCTCGACCATGCGCTTCGCGATCAGCGGACGCGCAATGCTGGTGCCGAGCAGGTACTGGCCTTCATACAGCGCACCCGCCTGGAACATTGGATAGATGAAGTCCTTCGCGAATTCGTCGCGCAGGTCGTCGATGTAGACTTTGGATGCGCCTGTAGCCAACGCTTTGGCTTCAAGGCCGTCGAGTTCTTCCTTCTGGCCGATGTCGGCTGTGAAAGCGATGATTTCGGCGTCGTAGGTTTCTTTGAGCCATTTGAGGATGATGGATGTGTCCAGCCCGCCGGAGTAGGCGAGCACGATTTTTTCTTTTGCCATGAGTAAACTTCCTTTCTTGTACGCTTCGTTATTCAATTATATCCCATTTGGGATCTGAGGTTTTGAAAATAATTCTTTGCTCAAGCACCGACTTCTGCGGATAAGCCATGAATCAGGTGGCGCATGCCCGTGTGATCGCTCCAGGCACGTAACGTTCCGGTAGATGCTTCGGGCTCGCGCAGCTGCTTCGAGAACGAAGCATTCTGGCGAACTTCATGCAGGTATGGCCGCTCCAGGTACGGAACGATCTTCGATCGGTGTTGTCCCTAAATTTCCAAATTAACCTAATCAAACCTTGCCCTACCCCATCAGCGCGGCCATCAAAGCCTTCTGCGCGTGCAGACGGTTCTCGGCCTGATCGAAGATGACGGAATTCTTGCCGTCGATCACACCCGCGCTCACTTCTTCCCCGCGGTGCGCCGGCAGGCAGTGCATGAACAGGTAGTCGCTCTTCGCATGCTTCGCGAGCTCTTCGTCGACTTGGTAGTCTTTGAATGCAGCCTCGCGGATTTTTTGCTCTTCCTCAAAGCCCATGCTCGCCCATACGTCCGTATAGATGGCGTCGGCATCCTTCACAGCTTCCTGCGGGCTGCGCGTCACAACGATTTCGGCGCCGGTTTCTTTAGCGATCTCGCGGCTCTGCTTCACGACCTCCGGATCCGGCTCATAGCCCTCCGGACTCGCGATCGATACATGCACGCCAAGCTTCGCTCCGCCGATCATGAGGGAATGCGCCATGTTGTTGCCGTCGCCGATGTAAGCGAGCTTCAGGCCCTTCAGGGTGCCTTTATGTTCAAGAATCGTCTGGTAATCGGCCAGCACCTGGCACGGATGCGCCAGATCGCTAAGTCCGTTGATGACCGGTACAGAGGCGTACTTGGCCAAGTCCACCACATTCTGATGTCCGAACGTCCGGATCATGATGCCGTCCAGATAACGGGACAGCACCTGCGCGGTATCGCTGATGATCTCGCCGCGTCCGAGCTGGATATCGTTCTTGCTCAAAAAGAGTGCGTGCGCGCCGAGCTGGAACGCTCCGACTTCAAAGGAAACGCGCGTGCGGGTAGAGGATTTTTCAAAAATCAGTCCGATCGTCTTGCCTTTCAGCGGCTGGTATACCTCGCCGTTCTTTTGCTTGCGCTTCAGTTCGATGGCAAGATTCAGCAAATACTGAATCTCCTCGGTTGTATAGTCATCCAGTTCCAGCAGGTCCCGTCCTTTCAGGTTCACATGCTGCAGCTGTTCGGTTTGTGTCATGGGTGTTCCTCCTTTTGTATCCCTATTTGATCTCTTAGTCTTTCTTTACCGCTGTATGTTCATGGATCACGTCAGCGATGATGCTCACCGCTTGATCGATTTCTTCTTTGGTTACGTACAGGTTCGGCAGCAGCCGGATCACGTTCGGTCCTGCGCTGATGAAGAGCAGGCCGCGCTTCTGAGCTTCAAGGATCAGATCGTTGACCGGCTCGGCGCATTCGATGCCCACCAGCAGACCCAAGCTGCGAATCGCTTGCACATGCGGATTGCCGCTGAGTTTGTCCGTGAGCTGTTCCTTCAGGTACGCCCCCATCTCGGCAGCACGCTGCGGAAGCTGATCCTCCAGCATCGTTTCGACGGTTGCGATCAAGGCGGCCGTTGCGATCGGCGTACCGCCGAAGGTCGAACCGTGGCTGCCCGCGCTGAATGCCTCCCGCAGGTAGGCTTTACCTAGCATGGCTCCCATCGGGAAGCCGCTGGCGATGCCTTTGGCCAAGGTGAAAATATCCGGCTCGATGCCGTAATGCTCATGCGCGAACATTTTGCCTGTACGGCCCATGCCAGTCTGCACCTCATCGATGATAAGCAGCAGCCCGTGCTCTTCGCACAGCGCTTTTACGGCCTGGACAAAATCAGCCTCGACCGGCAGCACGCCGCCTTCAGCCAATACCAGCTCCATCATGATGGCAGCGGTTTTGTCGTTAATGGATGCTTTTAACGTCTCCAGATCATGGAGCGGCACGCTCTTGAAGCCCGCAGGCAGCGGCAGGAATCCGTCCTTCACCTTATCCTGACCTGTCGCGGTCAGTGTCGCCAGCGTCCGTCCATGGAAAGATTGAACGAAGGTGATGATTTCGAAGCGCCCGTTGTTTTTGATCTTTTGGTGATAACGGCGCGCCAGCTTGATTGCCGCTTCGTTGGCTTCGGCGCCGCTGTTGCTGAAGAACACCGCATCCGCGCAGCTGTTCGCCGTCAGCAGCGAGGCGGCCTTTTCCTGATTCGGAATCTGGAACAGATTCGAAACATGCCACAGCTCATCGAGCTGACTTTTGAGCTTTGCCGTAACCTTCTCGGGCGCATGGCCCAGATTAGTCACCGCAATACCGCTCATGAAATCGAGGTATTTGTTGCCTTGATCGTCCCATAGCCAGCTGCCTTTGCCTTTAACCAAACTGATCGGATATCTCGCATACGTAGGAAACAGCGAGCTGGACTGCCCTGCCGGGTTGCTCATTGAAAATCACTCCTGTCATTCGAATTATTCATTACCGCACTAACCTATGGCCGCTCTAGTTACGGATCATTCTTCCGATTGCTGCCCTCCTCCAAATTTTGAATTATCCCTTCATGGGCAAAATTCGGAGTCAAAGCACTTGCTTTCGAAGCGAGCTTTCCTACGAAAAGCTCGTAGGCGAACGCTATCGCTTCTTCAGAATGATTACGCCCCCTACGCTACTCACACGTTATTAATCAATGTTGAAAAGTCCCAACATCTCGTTTTTTTGGTTTTCTACCTTACGATCCTCGTCCCGATTGTCTCACCTTGCAGCACGCGGCTCAGCACTCCCGGCTCGCTGCCGTTCACGATGACCACTTCCTGCACATCGCCCTGGATGCAGCTGACCGCCGCCTTCACCTTCGGGATCATGCCGCCGTAAATGTCGCCGCTCCCGATCATGTCCTCGATCTGCTGTACGGTCACCACAGGCAAAACCTGCTTAGTACCCTCAATCTCCTTCATGATGCCCGGAACGTCCGTTACGACGATCATCCGGTCCGTGCCCAGATGTGAAGCTACCGCGCCCGCTGCCGTGTCGGCGTTGATGTTGTATCGTTGGCCACTTGCGTCCACGCCTACCGGTGCAATGACCGGCATATATCCCATGTCGTTGATGCCCTGAATAATATCCGACTGCACATGCGTCACGTCGCCGACCCAGCCTACCTCAGCGCTATTCGCTACAGGCTGCGCCTGGATGAGGGCCCCGTCCACGCCGGAGATGCCCAGCGCCTTGCCCCCGCTCTGCTGAATCCGTCTGACGATCTGCTTGTTGATGCTGCCCGCCAGCACCATCTCCACCACATCCAGCACAGCTTCGGTCGTCCGCCTCAAACCGTTCACGAATTCCGTTTCGATGCCGAGCTTCTCCAAATTCTCTGAGATGGCCGGACCGCCGCCATGGACGATGACGGGCTGAATACCGGAGGCCTGCAGCTGCTTCAAATCCTCGAAAAAGGAATCCGGCAAAGCCGCCAGCGTACTTCCGCCGCATTTCATGACAAAGCTTTGCCGGCTGGATGTCTCGTTAGCCTCGTACTGCTTTTGATCTTCCGCTGTTTTCACAGAGTTCTCTCCTTCTCCCGTTTCGTCTCCTTACGTCCGGTATGCCGCATTGATGCGCACATAATCATAGGTCAAGTCACAGCCCCAAGCCGTCGCTTTGCCTTCTCCATGATGGAGATCCACGATGATGCGGACGGTGTCGCCTTTCAGATACTTTAAAGCTTCATCCTCATCAAATGCGACAGGCCGAGAGCCTTCCAGCACCGAAATATCGCCGATATGAATATCGACAGTCTCCGGATTTACCGGTTCGCCTGCGCGCCCCACAGCCGCAATAATCCGTCCCCAGTTTGCATCTGCGCCGAATACGGCCGACTTCACCAGACTCGAGCCGATAACCGTCTTGGCAATCGCCTGTGCAGATACGTCGCTCACCGCTCCGTTCACGCTCACCTCGACCAGCTTCGTTGCCCCTTCCCCGTCACGGGCAATAGCTTGAGCCAAAACCTGGCAAACATGGTTGAAGCCTTCAGCAAAAGCTTCCCAATCCGGATGGGACGGGTTCAGGGCTTCATTGCCCGCCAGCCCGCTGGCCATCGTAATCAGCATATCGTTCGTACTGGTGTCTCCGTCTACGGTGATCATATTAAACGTCTTATCCGTCGTCTGCCGTAAAAGCCGCTGCAGCACGTCAGCCTCAATGACCGCATCGGTCGTCATAAAAGCGAGCATCGTCGCCATGTTCGGATGAATCATGCCTGAGCCTTTCGCAGCCCCGGCGATGGTCACTTCCTTGCCGTTCACGGCAACCGAAACGCAGGCTTCCTTTTTCACAAGATCCGTGGTGAGAATGGCCTGCGAGAAGTCCTCCGCACCGGAGGATTCCGGGGTTATACGCTGCGGTAGTCCTGCGATGCCAGCCATTACGCGATCCATCTTGAGCAGCTCTCCGATCACGCCCGTGGATGCCACAGCCACGTCCTGGACGGCAACGCCGAGCTGCTGCGCGGCTTCCGCCCGCATCGCATATGCATCGTCTTCGCCCTGCTGGCCCGTGCAGGCATTCGCGTTGCCGCTGTTCACGACAACGGCCTGGAGAACGCCGTTCTGCAGGCTCTCCCGCGTTACCTTGAGCGGAGCCGCTTGAAACACGTTCGTCGTGTACACGGCCGCTGCCACGGCGGGCACGTCACATCGAATGGCGCCGATATCATGGCGCTCGGTTTTTTTCAGGCCGCAGTGCAATCCGCCTGCGGAAAAGCCTTTTGGCGTTATAATCGAACCGCCTTGTACGACGGTGTATTTTTCATGTCCCATAATGTTGTTCATCCCGCACGTTACGGATACACCGGTGTGTAGCCAAGTCCGAGATTCTCCTCCCATCCCATCATCAGATTCAGGTTCTGTATCGCTTGACCTGCCGCGCCTTTGACAACATTGTCGATGACCGAAATGATCGTCACGCGTCCTGTACGCTCATCCGCCGCAAAGCCGATGTCACAGTAATTGGATCCATAGACCTCTTTGGTTGCCGGCCAGATTCCTTTATCCCGTACACGCACGAACTGGCGGTCCTTGTAATACTGCCGGTACAGCTCCACAAAATCCTCGTCATTGTAGACGCCGTTCATCTGGGCATACATCGTGCTCATAATGCCACGCGTCATCGGAACGAGCTGCGTTGTGAAGGTTACCGTGACCGGCTCTCCGCTCACCTGTCCGAGCACCTGCTCGATTTCCGGGATGTGCTGATGCTTATTCACCTTGTAGGCTTTGAAATTCTCGTTGATTTCCGAATAATGCGAAGTCAGGCTGGTGCCCCGGCCCGAGCCGGATACACCGGATTTGGCATCAATGATGATGCTTTTCGGGTCAATCCACCCGGCACTGATGGCCGGTATCAGGCCAAGCAGCGTCGCCGTCGGATAGCAGCCGGGATTGGAGATGAAATCGACATCCACAACTTCCTCGCCAAAAATCTCGCACAAGCCGTATACGGCTTTTTCAAGATCGCTCTGCTGCGGGGCGGGATGCTTATACCACTTCTCGTACGTGCTTCCATCCTTGATCCGGTAGTCTCCCGACAAATCGATCACCTTCAGGCCTGCTTCAAGCAGTCCCGGCACCAGCTTCGAGCTCACGCCCGATGGCGTTGCCGTGAAGACAACATCTGCCTTTCCCGCGATTTCCGCGGCATCGACGCCGTCCAAGTTTTGCACGATAATATCCGTTAAATGCGGAAAACCCGCAGAAATCGGCGTTCCCGCGCTTGAGGACGAAATCACCGACGTGATCTCCGCAAACGGATGAGCCTGCAGCAGGCGGATCAATTCCACCCCACCGTATCCTGTCGAGCCGACAATTGCAATCCTGATCTTACCCGTTTCCCCATGTATTCCTGGCATCCCCACATTCCCCTCTCTATCACCTGACTTGCATCTCTCTGAATAAATATGTATTATTATACGACTGTATTTATATAAATACAACCGTTTCGCACGAATTGTGCCTTGTCCTATAAGGGAATTTCCGCTCACTGAGAGTTCACCACTCCAATATGTAACAAAAAAAAGAGACACCCCGGCTCTCAAACCACAGCCGTTTATGTCTCTTTTCGGATTCCCTCTTAAAATCCTCCTAATTTAAACCCTTCGCCAAGCACCTCATGCGTATTGCTGATAATAACAAAAGCTTCCGGGTCTACCGTTCGCACCAGCGTCTTCAGGCGCGTCGTTTCGTTTTGGCCGATGACCACCATCAGCACGATCCGGTTGTCCCCCGTATATCCGCCTTCGGCATTCAATTTGGTAAGTCCCCGATCCAGGTCATGCAGTACGGCTGCTGAGATTGCTTCCGTATGATTGGAAATGATGTACGCCACTTTGGATTGGTTAAAGCCGAGTTCGACCGTGTCGATGACTTTTGCGGTGACGTAGAGCCCAACCAGCGCGTACAGCGCTTTTTCCAAGGATAAGGTGGTGGCAGCCAGCAGAATGACGCTTCCGTCCAGCAGGACGACACAGAGCGAGAAGCTGAGTCCGCTGTACTTCTGGATTACCTGGGCAAGTGTCGTAAGACCGCCGGTCGACCCTCTGCCGCGATATACGATGCCGATGCCAAGTCCTACCGCAATTCCTCCATAAATAGAAGCAAGCAGCGGGTTGTCCGTAGGCAGCGGCCAATCCTTGGTGAGATAGACGAACAGCGGCAGAATCACACTGCCAAGCAAAGAGCGTATACCGTAATTTTTACCGAGCAGGAACACGCCCAGGAAAAAGAGCGGGATGTTCAGCGCCCACTGCGTAAACGCTGGCTCCAGCTTAAACCAGGCCTCAGCCAGCACCGAAATCCCCGAGACACCGCCGGAGGCGATGCCATGAGGCAGAAAGAACAGATTAAAACCTAAAGCAATGATTAAGGAACCTATAACGATAAGAGCGGTATCCACCACATGGCGGAGTGGCCCTGTCGGGGGAATCATAGGGGCCTTGCGGCGGCTTGACGTTGCAGCTTGTGACATACTTCTTATTCTCTCCTTGATATGCATGATGTTGTTTTGTCGCTTCTGGCTGGATGCTCATGTATCCCCAAATGTGCCGGACGCCAAAAATTCCCACAGCGCGATGCAGAATGAACTTTCGTTCAATCTATATAGCGTGTAGGAATTTCATGGGTTTTATTCGGTATCCACTTTAATTTGGCTGCGCAAATAGCCATCGATGAAAGGATCCAGGTCCCCGTCCATCACAGCACCGACATTGCCGGTTTCCACTGAGGTACGGTGGTCCTTTACCATACTATAGGGATGGAACACGTAGGAGCGAATCTGGCTGCCCCATGCAATATCCGACTGTTCCCCTCGGATTTCATCCAGTTCTTTTTGCTGCTCTTCAATTTTACGCTCATACAGCTTGGAACGCAGCATCGTCATGGCTTGCTCGCGGTTTTTGATCTGTGAGCGTTCGTTCTGACAGGTAACCACGATGCCGGTTGGCAAGTGGGTAATCCGCACGGCGGAATCCGTCGTATTGATGTGCTGTCCGCCTGCGCCGCTGGCCCGGTAGGTGTCGATCTTCAAATCTTCCGTCCGAATTTCCACCTCGGCATCTTCCGTAATCTCCGGTACGACGTCGCAAGAGACGAATGAAGTATGTCTCCGCCCTGATGAGTCAAAAGGCGAGATCCGTACCAGCCGGTGCACACCTTTCTCGGCTTTCAGGTAACCGTACGCGTTAAAGCCTTTAATCAAAAGCGTCACGCTCTTAATGCCCGCTTCATCCCCAGGCAGGTAATCCAGGACTTCGACCTTGAAGCCCCGTTTCTCGGCCCAGCGGGTATACATCCGAAGCAGCATCTGACCCCAGTCCTGAGACTCCGTGCCGCCAGCGCCCGGATGAAGTTCCAGAATGGCGTTCAATTTATCGTAAGGCTGATTCAGGAGCAGGTCGAGTTCGAAATCCTCCAGCTTCTTCTTCAGTCCTGTGACGGATTCGGCTATTTCACCAAAAAGCGACTCGTCGCCTTCTTCATCAGCCAACTCCGCCATCATGGAGGCATCATCATATTCCTGCTGCAGTTTCTCGTATTTGTCCACGGAAGACTTCACCGCGTTCATTTCCGCAATCACGCCCTGCGCCTTCTCGTTATCATCCCAAAAGTCCGGTGCGGACATTTTCTCTTCAAAGTTAGAAATCATTTCCTGCTTGAGATCTAAGTCAAAGAGACCCCCTAAGATTGGTTAGTTTCGTTGCGATTTCTCGCAAATCATGCTTGATGGATGGATCGATCATGAACTTTCCCTCACCTCTTTATCGACATAGACTCCCTTAAATCAGGGAACTCGGCGGATGAAGCCCATTTCGCTGCCGAGAGCCTTGAATTCAAGGGAGTCTCACTTCCGCCCCTTACGGGTAACGGCTTATATTCTTACAGCTGCCCGATTGCAATCGGATGCTGTATTATGCATTGGATTCCTTATCAAACGGACCAAGGCTTATTATATCTTCGCTTTGGTTCAATCTATTCAGCGAGGGCTATTCCTGACCGTGGCAGTGCTTATATTTTTTGCCGCTACCGCAAGGACAAGGATCGTTGCGTCCGATTTGATCGCCGACGTGAACCGGCTTCTTCTCGGTAGGCTCACCGTTCGTGGTGACCTTACTTTCCTCAATCACCGCTTGGCGTTCCTGGTTCGCTTCGATATGTGCCTTCATCACGTAGGTAGCCACTTCTTCTTGAATGCTGGCCGTCATCGCGTTGAACATTTCAAAGCCCTCGAACTGGTATTCACGAAGCGGATCGGTACCGCCGTATGCACGAAGGTGGATACCTTGACGAAGCTGATCCATCGCGTCAATGTGGTCCATCCACTTGCTGTCGACGGAGCGAAGCACGATAACCTTCTCGAACTCGCGCACGAGCTCGGAGCCGATTTTTTCTTCGCGCTCATCGTATTTTGCTTTGACTTTATCGAAGATGTACTCTTGCATGTCCGGAACTTCTTTGCCCCAGAGATCGTCGCGTGTCACAGCGCCTTCGTCCAGCAGCTTGCTGTTGACGTAATCGGCAACCTCTTGAACTTCCCAGTTCTCCGGAATTTCGTCGGAGCAGTGCACTTCGACCACGCGGTCGATGACCGGCTTGATCATTTCCATGACGATATCCTTGATGTTCTCGGATTCCAGAATTTCGCGGCGCTGCTTGTAGATAATCTCGCGCTGCTGGTTCATGACGTCGTCATATTGGAGAACGACTTTACGTAGATCAAAGTTGTTGCCTTCAACGCGTTTTTGCGCGGATTCGATCGCGCGGGTAATCATTTTGCTCTCGATCGGCTGATCTTCCTCAAACCCAAGACGGTCCATCATGTTCAGCACGTTGTCCGCACCGAAACGTTTCATCAGCTCATCGCCCAGGGACAGGTAGAACTGCGTGGAGCCCGGGTCGCCTTGGCGTCCCGCACGACCGCGAAGCTGGTTATCGATCCGGCGCGATTCATGGCGCTCTGTACCGATGATATGCAATCCGCCGAGATCAGACACGCCGTCGCCCAGCAAAATATCCGTACCGCGGCCCGCCATGTTGGTGGCGATCGTTACGGTGCCCGGCTGACCGGCACGGGAGATGATTTCGGCTTCTTCGGCATGGTACTTGGCGTTCAGTACCTGGTGCTTAACGCCTTTGCGCTTCAGCATTTCCGAGATCAGCTCGGAGTTCTCGATGGATACTGTACCAACCAGAACCGGCTGGTTCTTCTTGTGGCGTTCCACGATTTCTTCGACAACCGCCTTGAACTTGCCGTTCTCGCTCTTGTAAACCACGTCCGGCATATCCACGCGCTGGTTCGGTTTATTCGTCGGAACCTGGAGCACTTCCAGTCCGTAGATTTTCTTGAATTCTTCTTCCTCGGTCTTGGCCGTACCGGTCATGCCCGCAAGCTTGCGGTACATCCGGAAGTAGTTCTGGAACGTAATTGTTGCGAGCGTCATGCTCTCGTTCTGAACCTCGATGCCTTCCTTCGCCTCAATCGCTTGGTGCAAGCCATCGCTGTAACGGCGTCCGGCCATCAGGCGGCCCGTAAATTCGTCAACGATGACGACTTCGTCCTCGGTAACGACGTAATCCACGTCCCGGCGCATAATGACATTAGCCTTCAGAGCCTGAACGATATGGTGGTTCAGCGTTACATGCGCATGGTCATACAGGTTCTCGATCCCAAAAGCGCGTTCCGCTTTGGCCACGCCCTTTTCGGTGAGCGCAACGGATTTGACTTTGATATCGACCGTGTAATCCTCTTCCGCCTGCAGCGTCTTCACGAAACGGTCTGCCACGTAGTAGAGCTGCGTCGACTTCTGGGCTTGTCCGGAAATGATCAGCGGCGTACGGGCTTCATCGACCAGGATGGAGTCCACTTCATCAATCGTACAGAAGTACAGCGGACGCTGAACCATCTGTTCTTTATACAGCACCATGTTGTCACGGAGGTAGTCAAAACCGAACTCGTTGTTCGTACCGTACGTAATGTCGCAGGCATAAGCTGCTTGTTTATCCGCATGGTCCATGCCGTTCAGGTTGACCCCGACCGTCATGCCCAGGAATTCATAAATTTGGCCCATTTCCTGGCTGTCGCGCTGTGCAAGGTAATCGTTGACCGTGACCACATGCACACCTTGGCCCAGGAGAGCGTTCAGGTATACCGGAAGCGTACCGACGAGGGTTTTACCTTCACCGGTCTTCATCTCTGCAATACGGCCCTCGTGAAGCGCCATACCGCCGATCAGCTGCACGTCATAGTGTCTTTTACCAAGAACACGCTTGGACGCCTCACGGACGGTCGCAAATGCTTCAGGAAGCAGATCGTCGAGAGTTTCGCCTTTTTCGATGCGCGCACGGAATTCATCCGTCTTGGCTTTCAACTGCTCATCGGTGAGCTTGGTGAACTCCGGTTCTATTTTGTTAATTTGATCGACCGTCTTCATCAGACGCTTGATATCGCGATCATTCACGTCGCCAAATATTTTTTTAACAAGTCCTAGCATGGTTAACCCCTTTCACGCAAAACAAATGGTTAATTTAACTTCAAGAAATCAAGGGTTATGTTCAAAATGAAAACGGTCCCTGTGCGATCCAACCTCACAGACACGTGCTGGATGATAGGATTCGCGAAGAACCGATTCATACAGAAATGTGGGAGATCTGTTGAATGACAATGCGCCGGACCAGGCGAACCTTTTCCGGACAAATCATTATAGTTGAAGTTAACTTGTAACAATGTACATATTAAATCCTTGAAAATGGCGTTTGCATAAATTGTAACAGTTTGTAAGTGAAGCCGCAACAGTGCGAGTGACAATGCGCACGCGGTTTTTGGCCCTATATTCTATATACGTAAGAAGAGCCCTATCCGTTGCAGGATATGAGCTCTTTTTTTGATCATTTAGCCATTAATTTTTACATAATCATGAAAATTGTACCTTCAGAGTGAAGCCTGCTTAATACGAATCGGTTTCTGTTTGCTCGATCAAGCCGTACTTGCCGTCATTCCGTTTGTAAACAACGCTCACTTCCTGAGTATCAATGTTAGAGAATACAAAGAAATTATGTCCTACCATGTTCATCTGCAAAATGGCCTCTTCCACATCCATCGGTTTGAACGTGAAGCGTTTGGTGCGGACCACTTCGAGATCATCATGTTCTTCCTCCGTCTGCTCAGCCGTGACCAGGCCTGCGGCGGCTTCATCCGTGAAGAGTGTCTTCAGGCTGCCTTCCTGACGGAACTTGCGGTTCAATTTCGTTTTGTGTTTGCGGATCTGGCGTTCCAACTTGTCCACAACGGCATCAATCGATGCGTACATATCATCGCTGCGGTCCTCTGCCCGAAGCATAACGCCTGGGAGCGGAATCGTCACCTCCACGGTGTGCAAACCTCGGACGACACCAAGTGTTACATATCCTTCTGAGGTAGGGGGTGCATCAAAATACTTTTCAAGTCTGCTGAGTTTCTTGTCAACATAGTCTTTCAAAGCATCAGTCACATCGATTTGTTGACCTCGAATACTAAAATTCATAGGGCACTCCTCCTTTGCAGTTCCATTATATCACAATTGTTAACCCTAAGTAAAAAGGCATTTCTGTGTACTGTATCAAGAGTGAAAGCCTTTACTTATTTCGCTTCCCGCTGAAGGGGAGGTATGAATTTTTAACCGTTGTGGGGGAAATGAAACAGGGGAAAGACATATGGGGAATTTTAGGGTTGGTGCATTGTTCGGAAGGATAAGTGGATGATGAAAGGCACAAAAAAAACCCCGGATTCCTCCGGGGTTCTAGCTACGTTATTCATTGTTTAACCATCAAACCGTTTATGTAGGTCGGCTTAATGCCGGATGATTACAATTTGATTACGTTAGCTGCTTGTGGTCCACGTGCGCCTTCAACGATGTCGAATTCTACGTCTTGACCTTCTTCCAAAGTCTTGAAGCCTTCGGATTGGATCGCGGAGAAGTGTACGAATACGTCGCCACCCTCAGAAGTCTCGATGAAACCGTATCCTTTTTCTGCGTTGAACCATTTAACTTTTCCTTGCATGCACAAACATTCCCTTCGTCATCAAATAAAGTGTGACTTACGTCTACATTCCTGAATATACCACCCGGGCTTATCCATTGTCAATTGGAAAGGTAAGTGGTTTAATTCAATAATTTAACATTAAAATTGCTGAATTAGGATTTTGAACGCAAGTGAACTTTTAACTAACAAGTATACTTAAACGAAAACAATGGTGGTGAAACAGACAGAAGACCAGTTATTTATGCAGACTTCTTAGTTTTAATTATCGCTATTGTTAACGATTTAAAACAAAAGAAGACTATGAAATAGACTCATAGCCTTGAAGTGGAGTATATATTCAGTTTCTTTTATCCATTAAGAAGCTATCCGGTGTGTAAGCAGCTTCGTAGGCATTCCGCTGCATTTTGGCCTGTCCGCGATTCTGAAGCCACTCCGCTGCTTCGACTTTCAAAGACGACATTTTATTCAAAATCACGGCATCGAACTGAATCACCTTCCGAAGCCGTTCCTCTTGAGCCTGAGTATAAGGAGATTGCTGCTTTAAAAGATTGATTTCATCGATCAGGTGCTGGCGTTCCTCTACAAAAGCTGACAGATCGTCGGAGGAGATAAATTGAAGCTGGGCTGCGACGGACTCCGTCAGTTCTTCCAGTCGGGTAATGATACTATCCATTCATAATCTCCTGGCTTTGGCCTCCGACGGCTAGCTTAGCCGCTTGAGCGAAGGTTTCCCGAAGATCCGTCAGATAACCAAGTGCCTCTTCAGCAGGCTGTACGTTCTTCTTGATGTTCGACTGGATGAGAAGATAATTAATATATTCATAAAGGGGTGCCAAACCTGCAGATACCTCGTAAGATCTGTCCAGTGAGGAAAGAAGTTCGTTAACGATACTTTGCGCTTTGCCCAGATTCGTGTTTGCCTGCTGTAAGTCCTGTTTTTGCAGACCGTTCATTCCAGCTCGAACGAACCGGATCGCGCCATCAAACAGCATGAGGAGCAGTTGTCCCGGTGTTGATGTTTGGACGGATGACTGACGATATTTTTCATAAGGAGATGTAATCATTAAGCCTTCACCCTTTATTCATGGAATTATTATTGTGACGAGTTTCCAAAGAGACTGGACGACTGGGATTGTAGCCTGTTCATAGCTGTTTCCATGGCGGAAAATTGCTTATAATACCGGGTTTCAATATCTTGAAGTCGCTTCTGCAAATCCTCGATACGCTGGTTATAATCTTTAAGTTGCTTTCCCATCGAGCTCTCGGTCTTGAATGGACTCGTTAAGCTGCCATCAAATTTGCTTGTACCCGCTTTATCCGAGAGGTTAGTCATAGCCTTATCCATAACGACTTGGAGTTTATCAAAGAGACCGTTTGAAGGTGCAGAGACGGGGCCCTGAAACATATCCACGATTGATTGCGGATCTTTTTCGAGCGCTTCTTTCAACTTGGTCTCATCCAAGTATAGTTTACCACCCTCGTAATATTCACCCATCGTTATTCCACTTGCATTCAATTGACCGGCAAACTCGGAAGTTAACATTCGCATTTCGCTCACGGCTGTCTTAAGCATGCCATCATTTCTAAGCATTCCGCTCTTGGCTTTTTCTTCCCAGTTCTTAATGTCATTTTCTTTCATTTCGCTTTTTTGGTCATCAGAAAGAGGGACGAAATCCCGGTAGCGGGTTTCATTAACCTTTGTATTGAGTGTACTAATCAAATCATTATAATCGTTAATAAAAGCTTTGATTGTTTCCAGAGCTTTCGTCGGATCATTTTGAGTGGTAATTTTGGATGGGCCGTTGGAACCTGATTCAGCCAGGAGCGTGACCTGCACTCCATTAATCGTAAAGTTGTTGCTGCTGAATTCATTGTATATAGGGTTTCCGTTTTCTTGGGCCCCGTTAAAATTGACTAATGCATTGGATCCTATGAATGAACTCTTACCTGGATCGGTCATTCCGTTAAAAGCTTGAAAAAGTGTGCTGGTCTGAGTGGCATCATCATTTATCTCAAGTTTGGCCTCAGAACCATACTCCTTGGAATAGATATTGAATTGACCCGTGACTTCATCAAACTTAGCAATCGCTTTTGCATCTGGATTTTTATTTATCGTTGAAACAACCTCAGCGATTGACATGGATTTGTCGAACTCATAATCGACACCATTAATATGCAGCTCATATTTAGCTGGAATAACCGCAGCTGGATCTGCTAATCGTGCAGCCTCCTGTAAAGTTGTGGTCAATTTCGCTCCATAACCCGTTCCCTTTGTGGTAATTGCGGCTTGGGTTGCAAGTTGTTTAACGCTAATCTCCATAGGTACAGCGTTAGCATTCGCAGTGGCCTCAACCTTTACCGCGTCCGTATTTCCGGAAACAACTGATTTGTAGCTATTCATGGCTGCGGACATTCCGCTAGTTTTTAATTTGGAATTAAACCCAAAGAATTTGCTGTTCATTTCTCGATAATTGTCTCGCTGCCATTCAAGAATTTGTTTCTGCTGGTTTAGCTTATTAAGCGGTTCTCTTCTGGCTGTCATCAGGGATTTAACCATGCTGTCAACATCCATCCCGGAGAAGCCATTTATACGCATCGGTGCCACTAAGACCCCCCCTTAAATTTTCTGATCTACAAATATTCCTGCAAGTTCCATCATTTTCGCTACCAAATCCAATGTTCTTTCAGGAGGCACTTCACGGATGACCTCCCCGGTCTCCTTATTCATTACTTTGACCATGATTTCATGCGTCTTATCGTGAATGCTTATATCCAACGTAGTTTGAGGGCCTTGCAGCGATTTTACTGCCCGGTCAACAGCTCTAATCAGTTGTTCCTCACCGACGGAAATAGAACCACCTTGATTCTCGAGCCTTCGTAAATCATCTATGGACCGGATAACTCCATTCGATTCAGTCATTTCATTGGAAGTCTCTGCTGCTTGTTTATGAACTGCATTCTGACTGACTTGAGATGACGTACTTGCCGTAAGTGAAAATTGTACATTCATCTACTTAATCCTCCGACAATTATATTTATTATATATATCGGTTCATTTTCATTTTCTGTTTAGAGTTGGAACCAAAAAGAAAAGGCCATAAATAATACGGCTAAATATTGCAGCTTCCTAGCTGTAATTATTAGCTTGAGCTAAAAAGTGTTATATGTAACTTACTATTGTTTTTCCAAGGCCGGTGATTTTGACAGTTCAGAAGATGTGGGACAAAGAAAAAGAGTACCGAGGAATGCCCCCGATACTCTTTGAAGAAAATGAATAATATTAACGAAGCAATTGCAGAACGCCTTGTGGTTGTTGGTTCGCTTGAGCCAACATAGCTTGTGCAGCTTGTGCAAGAATGTTGTTCTTAGTTTGGTTCATCATTTCTTTCGCCATATCAACGTCACGAACACGGGATTCAGCTGCTGTCAGGTTCTCGGAAGATGTGTTCAGGTTGTTGATTGTATGCTCAAGACGGTTTTGAACAGCACCAAGTTTGGAACGTTCTTTGGAAACCTGCTCGATTGCGTTATTTACAGTCGTAATTGTGCCTTGTGCTTTTTCCTTCGTGGAGATGTCAGCACTATTGATTGTAAATTTGCTACCATCTGCAAGTGCAGCTTTGATACCCAAGTCTGCACTATCGATGGTTACTGCTTTACCATTCAACTCAGTGATGCTGCCAGCAGCAAATTTACCTACGATTTGACCATCTTTCAGCAAATCCGTGCCTTTAACTTCATAGTTGCCGGAAGCAAGCTTCGCAGCATCGTCAGCCAAGCCTTGTCTCAACTCAGCTTTACCGCCCTTGATCACGATGGTTGATCCAGCGGCAGGTTCATTTGTAAAGGTGATAGCTGCATTTCCAGCAGCATCGTTAACAACGTTGGCATTTGTTCCGTCAACTGTACCAACAATTGCACCGGATGCGTCTTTAATGTTAGAGCCGTCTACTTTGTATGTTCCGTCTGCAAGGCCTGTCACAGCAACATCAGACTCAACAGTTGCGCTAGCTGTCAAACCAAGAGCAGCAGAGCCCATAGCAGATACAGACAGATCAATTGTTTGGCCTTCGTTAGCACCGATTTGGAACGTTCCTTTGAAAGAACCATTCAACAATTTTTGAGTATTGAACTCTGTAGTAGTGGAGATTCTATCAATCTCTTGAACCAGCTGGTTCATTTCTTCCTGAAGCTCGGAACGGTCAGAGTTCGTGTTCGTGTCACTTCCGGATTGAACTGCCAATTCACGCATACGCTGCAGGATGCTGTGAGTTTCGTTCAATGCACCCTCAGCTGTTTGGATCAAAGAGATACCATCTTGTGCGTTTTTGGAAGCCATATCCAAACCACGGATTTGGCCGCGCATTTTTTCGGAGATTGCCAGGCCGGCAGCGTCATCACCAGCACGGTTGATGCGAAGACCGGAAGACAGTTTCTCGATATTTTTGTTTGTGTTCGTAGTGTTGATAGACAGTTGGCGATGAGTGTTCAAAGCCGCGATATTGTGATTGATAATCATTGGGTATTTCCTCCCTGAAATATAATTAGTTCCACATCCATGTGGTAAACGCTGCCCCATTAAGGTCGGCCGCCCTGCCGAAGCAGCGTCTACATTATATATCGACAGGGTTACCGGCACTTTTTAGTGTTTTTTATTATTTTTTTTATTTTTTAAGATTTATTCTGCGGACCGCGCAAACGTTGGATCAATGCCTCCAGATTGGCGGGAGCAGGCGCCGCGGATTCGCGGTTGCTTTCCTGGATCGAAAGATAGACTTCCTTCCGGAAGATATCAATATGAGGTGGAGCGGAAATACCGACTTTGACTGTGTCTCCCTCAACACTTAAGATAGTCAGCTCGATATGATCCTGGATCACGATGGATTCGCCTTTTTTACGGGAAAGGACCAGCATGATTATTCACCCGCCTTTGCTGAAGACTCGGCGCCATCCTCGGTCCAGAGCGGATGCCGAGTCTGATATGGGGAATAATGCAGGACAATCTGTTTACCTAAACGCTTGTCCGGATTGAATATGACAGGAGCGAGCAGGTTAATGGTCGAATCCTCCAGCTTTTCTTTCAAGGAAATCACGCAGCGTACATCCACATGCTGATCGATCTCCAATTCCTCTGTGTCGGCAGTAGACAGCTCGAATTCGTACTGCGGGTAATATTCGAACGGGTCCGCCAATAAGAAGGCCAGCTCCGCCTCCTTTGTCGATTGCAGGTAATGAAACCTGCCCTGTTCCAGAGAGATGACTGCAAACTCCGTTTCTTCCTCGAAACCCGGAATTCCTTTGGGAAAATGATAGACTTGGCTCTCGTTCACTTCCAGTTCCCCCCAAGAGGATGTTGATATGATCACGGATATTCACTCCCTATATAAGTAATTGAAATAAATAAGACTATAGATGTCGGTCTGCAAGACGCATCTATAGTCTTGGTACGTATTAATGCTTCACATCAAGCTCCGGCGGAATATACTGTACAGAGGCGTATTGCCTCATATAAATATCCAGCTTGCCGCGGTTGTATTCAATCTCCGGTCTTCGCACTTCTACCTGTATATCTATCGATGCTTCGCGAAACCGGATATCCGGCGGACGGGTATCGATCCTTACATCTACATTGTCCATGGATGCCGGCGTCCGAAATTCCGGAAAAGGAACCGGCTGCCAATCCTCTCCGTATATGCTCGCGATCGTATTCCCTTGAATGTGGATGGCCGCCGCCCGGTTACCTTCTTCCACCCGCCTTGCGATTCCCTGCAGGTAAAGCTCCTGTATGCCAGAATAAATACGGGCATTCATGTCGATAAAATTACCCCCAGTAAAAGCTGACCGGGCTCTCGTCTGATCGACATTCAGCTCAGGCTGATATTGGTGAATCTCCAGCTCTGACGGCGTTGTGATCATCTTCACGTCTGCTTTGGGCTGCCGGATCGAATACTGCCCTAAATCGGAATCGATTCCTATTAAAGCCGGCGTTTGGCGAATTTGTAGAATAGGCTGCATTCCGACGCCTCCTATTCTACCTCAGAAAATCAACCAGGGTAGGCTGAATGATCTTGGAACCAGCAGACAACGAAGCGTTATAGATGTTCTCTTGAATTTTAGATTGCATAATCAGGTCTGTATAATCTGCATCTTCCGTCTTCGATTGCAAATCCGTCAAATTGATATTGAGATCGGACAGTCTGCCCTGCATCAGTTCGATCCGGTTCGTCTTGGCACCAAGCTCCGCCCGGGTAGTTAGAATGGTTTCCATACGGCTGTCGATTAGGCTAAGCTGAGAGGATAAGCCCTTAAAGTTGCCATTGCTTAAGCCTTCCGTCAGATTATCAATGATTTTGAAAATGTTATCTGCATCGTTTCCGTTACCGAAGACGGCGTTCCCCGTAAGGTTAATCGGCAGCTGAATGCTGTCACCCACGCTATAATTAATGAGTCCTTTGTCCGTTACCAAGGTGTCGATGCTCGGCCCCACAAGCTGACCGTTTACCATTCCTGATGTGTTCGATGTTCCATCTGCATTCTTCAGAAAATCGTAAGGCTTTTTATCGAATGACTCGCCATTGAAAATATATTTGCCGTTCAGCGTGCTGTTGGCAATGTCAATGAGCTGTTCCTTCAGCTGTCCAATCTCCTGCCTGATGCTGTCGAGGGCGGATTGCGGATTGCTGCCGGTGGATGCCTGCACGGTCAGTTCACGCAGCTTTTGTATGACATCTCCCGTTTGACCCAGCACGGTATCATTATAGTCAAGCCACGACAAGGCGCTGTCCACGTTTTTCGTATATTGCTCATTCGAAGCCAGCTCTCCGCGGTAGCGAAGAGAATACGTGATGCCCACCGGGTCATCCGAAGGTTTATTTAGCTTTCGTCCCGTGGCTAACTGGTTCTGCGTGTTATTCATTTGCAGTGCATTCCGATTTAAATTCAACATTAACTGCGAACTCATCATGTTGGAGGTAACTCTAAGCATGATCTATGCCTCCTTTAATATCCTTATCTTCCGACTACACCTGTAGAGTTGATCAATTTATCAAGAAGCTGATCGAAGGTCGTCATAAAACGGGCCGAAGCGCCGTAAGCATGCTGATACTTGATCAGATTGGACATCTCCTCATCCAGAGAAACGCCACTGACCGACTGACGCTGCGCCTCAACCTGCTGCACGAGCACGTCGGAATTTTGAGTTTGTCTTGCGGCTTCCTGAGCCTGTACCCCCAGTTGACCCACAAGCGAGTTATAGTAGCCATCGATGGTCGTATTCCGCTTCCCATCCACAGACAAGAATCCCGTAAGCTTCATATTCGCCATCAAAAGCGCCATCGTGTTATTTCCTTTGATGACCTTCTCATCCGCACCCGTTCCTTCCGTACGCATCGAGGATGCAATCAGATTCGGGTCCTCGGCGATTTTGGAGTTCAAACGAATGTTACCGGCCGTAATGGGCTCTCCGTCCTTGGAAGATTCGAAGAACGGCAATCCGCCCTTCGTCGTTCCATCCAGCGTATAGCCCAGCTGATGAAGACCGTTCAGGCCTTTGACCGTCACCACCGTATCTTCAGTAACCGTACGGCCGGTAACGCCATTCACCGTAACGCCATCCGGTATTACCGTGCCTTTGGGGAGCGTGATTTGAATATCGCCGTTCGCGAGGGTGTTCGCCAGGTCATTCAGTTGTTTCTGGTAGTCTTTGACGTAGCTTTCACGCGAAGCGATCATACCGTACACTTGGCCGCCCGTCAGATTGCCGGAAGCAAAGGCATCCTCCAGGAAATTCCCCCGATCCGTTGCATCATTGCCGTCCACATCGGCCATCACTTGTGAGCCTTCGACGAGAGAAGTTCCGCCCATCATAATCGTATATCCTTGATTGGTATCGACCACATTGATGTTAATAATCTGGGAGAGCTTGTCCGTCAGTAGATCTCTTTGGTCCCTCAGATCATTCGCTTTATCCCCCAGCCCCTCAATGCGGGTAATGGACTGATTAAGGTTGGCAATTGAGGTCAGATAGTTCTGGATCTCGCTGGCTTTCACGCCAACGTTGGCGGTCAAATCCTGGCTCAATTTATCCAGCTGTCCGCTCATATAATTCATAGCATCCGTCAGAGCAGCGGCATTCTCCTTCACCACTTTACGCGCGGAGGCGCTTTCCGGATCCTTACTAAGGTTCGACCATGAATTCCAGAAGTTATTCAGCACCTTGCTGATCCCTGTCTCCGATGGCTCGTTGAAAATGCCCTGCAGCTTGTCGAGTGTATCCGACTTGATGCTCCAGCTGCCGTTAGCATTGAATTCACTGCGGTATTGTATGTCCAGGAAGCCTTCCCGGATGCGTTCGACGGATTGGTATTCCACACCCGTACCGAGCTGGCCCGGTGCGGTCGAACGAATCATGCCATACGCTTCGATCGGCAGGGAGGCCTGCATTTTCACCGTTTGCCGGGAATAACCTTCCGTGTTGGCATTGGCAATGTTATGGCCTGTCGTATTCAAAGCGGCCGTCTGAGTGAACAGGCTCCGCTTGGCTGTTTCTATAGAATGGAAAGTTGATGTCATTGGTTATCCCCCTCAGTGTTCTGCATGGCGCACTCCCGCTGGCCAGCATGGCCTGATCGCTCAAGCCCTTGAATCAAAAAGACCCGGCCGGCCCATCTGGCTGCCCCGTTCGGACGGGTGCTGGTAGGTTACATCCTGATTCGGTCTGCCTACCATAATGTCTAGCGAAAAATCTATAAATGAAAGAGACTGCTCAATCAGCTTCTGATTCAGGTCGTTCGCCTGCTTCAGCTGGGTCAGCGTGTCCGACAACTGCTTCTGGATTTCCAGCAGCCGCTTCTTGTCCTCGATGTCGAATACAAGCCGCGACAATTCCGTCAGATTCAAATTCAGCTGGGATTTAATGCCGCTCTCCTGCAAAAACTGATACGCGGCGCTCATCCGCTGCTGCTCCAGCTGTTCGATATGCTTCATACCCTTGGTTTCCTGATTCATCAATTGAATGAGCGAATCTACATTGTTATCTACGATGGCTTTCTTCTTCAGCTGCGCTAGCTCCAGCATATTCCTGTGCACTTGATCCAGCTGCTCCAGCAGATGGATTAATGGTTGAACTGACATGCTTATTCACCTAATTCCCCGGAAACTGTTTAAAATAAGGCATGAGCTTCTCGGCAATTTTTCCTGTATCCACATGATACGTACCGGTGGATACCTGCTGTTTCAAATCTGCAATTCTCTTGACTCTTTCCGGATCGGTGCTGCGCTCCTTGGCCTCCAGCATCTCCATCGCCTCCGTGGAAATCGAAACCTCGTCCTTGCGGCGAGCCTGCTTATTCGCTTCCTGCCGCTGGGTTTCCATATTCCGCTTATAAGGATTCACTCCATTAATTCGTCCGGTATCATTGATTTTCATTGCTACACCTTCTTCCATTAATTTAAAAGACGCTTCTGCCTTCACCTGCTTATTCCTAGTTAAGGCGGTCTTATACGCAGCCTGATCAGAAAAACGTCTGTCGGTGTACTTTCATAGAAGATTGACTTCGCATTCGCCAAAATTAGCGCTTGCGAAGACGGCTTTGTTCAGCGTGGGTGAAAGCTTATCCTCTCTACTCTTAAAACGAAAAAACCGATAATCTTTACTAAGTTTATCGGTCATTATTGAAACATTATTAATAGAATTGTATGTTTTTAGTCCAGTAGTCTGTTATTTATGAAATTTATCGACGGCGCGATAGGTTCCTTCTCCCGGTCTTCTAGTTCCCTGATCCTTGTTCGAATCCTCCTGCACGGCATTGGATAACTCTTTCGTCAGGCGAACTCGGCAAGAATCACACATATGGCCCTCGCGAATCAGCGTACCGCATACCTCACAGGGATACATTAAATTGGGAGCGTTCATGACGGAAATACGGCCTTCGCGGATAAACCGGGTAATCTGCTTGATCGAGACCTCGGTAGCTTCAGAAAGCTCCTGAATCGTTGCCCCCTTCTCCTCACGCAAATACTGAACACAGAGTTCGTACTCATGTTCAATATCCTTGATGCAGTTTGGGCACATGTCTCTAAAGTTAGCCGCAAACAATCTGCCGCAGCGAGGACAATTTGCTAGATTCACTATTGACGCCTCCTGTTCATTGTTCAAAAATAACCCTTTAGTATATATGTTAGATTACCTTATTCGCCCTTGCTTCGTCCATCCCTGAATTCATGTTTGAAGGTTTTAAATGCCATTATATCATGTTTGCGCAATACGCAAAGACTATGAGCGAGCCCACGTGAGACTATAGACCTCTGCGCGCATGCCTAGCCTTTGCTGAAAGGAATGCAGCAGCACTTCTGCGCAGGCGTTGATCGTGCTGCCCGTCGTATAAATATCATCCACCAGCAGAATCCGAAGCCCTCCAGACATACGATGATCCGACAATACGAGCTTACTTGAGTGATCAGCATTCAAGGAAAATAACCCTTCCCCTGGATTCCATGCAAAAGCATGCTTCATGGAGTCAATGCGTTCCTGTCTAGTTTTAAAACTCTGCTTCTCGGTATGCAGGCTTCGCATGAGAAGCGGCGTAACAGGGAGCCGATGAATCGCTCCCAGCCCCTCCGCCAACACCTGCGCCTGGTTAAATCCGCGCTCGCTCAAGCGGCTGCCGCTGACCGGCACGTATGTAATCATATCCGGCTTCCAAAGCATCTTGCTCTCTGTCATTTCAGCTTTAAAATAAGTGATACTCACCTCTTGAATCAGGCGAATGAGTGCCTGACTCAACATCCGGATCAGCAGCTTCGCATATCTTTCATTTCCCCTGTACTTATACTGGGCCAGCCACTCCCTCATCGCCTTGTTATACTGAACGGCACTGCGATTCCATATAAAAGAGCGCTGCCGCGCCTCCTGCCGCAAGCAGTCCGGACAGCCGAAGGCTCTTCCGCAGCATACACAGCGCGGTTTCACGATCCAAGGAATCGAGTCGGCGCAGCGCTGGCAGATTCCCGGCCATTCTTTCGTCAGTCTGCTCTTCCCGCCACAGGTGAGGCAGATATTTCCCGGAGGTGCGAGTAAATCACGAATGAAATCCGTAATGACAGAAGAAAATCTGGTCAAGGTAACACCTCCCTAAAGGGTGAAATATCGATAAAATAACTTCAAGGGCAATCCAGTAAGTTATAAATTCTTCAAATACCCATTCTTTTTGGCGATTCGGTTCATGCCGGTTATCTGCTTCACTGCCCTCTTTTGGGATAACGTCCACTGCGGGGAGGCAAAAATAACCCGGCCGGCTGGATCTTCGGAAGAGCGGCCGGCGCGGCCAGCCATCTGGACAAGGGAGGCCTCGTCAAAAAGCCCGCTGTCCGCATCCGCGATAAACACGTCGCTGCGCGGAACCGTGACGCCCCGCTCGAGGATCGTCGTGGTCACCAGCAGCCGGATTTCCCGCTGGCGGAAGCCGGTGACCTTCGCAGCGCGGAGCGGATCTTCGGATGAAGTCCCCTCTACGCAATAGCCCTTCAAAAGACGGCGCAGAATGGTGACGAGCGGATCGATATGGCGAATCCGGGATACGAACAGGAATACCTGGGCGTCCCGCTCCAGCGATTGGCGGAGGGCTTCCGTCAGACGCTTGAGCAGCACCGGCTGGCGCAAGCACTGCTCGATGCTCTTCAGCGTGATCCGCTTCGGCACAGGTAGCGGATGTCCGTGAAAGCGGACGGGTACCTTCGCATGAGGAAGCGTACCGCGGGACGCTTCCCGCTGCAGGAGCCGCGGCGGCGTAGCCGACAGATACACGAACTTCCCATCCGGCTTGCAGGCGTTCCGTGCGGCAAACGCCAGCATCGGGTCATTATGGTACGGAAAGGCATCCAGTTCATCGATGATCACCAGATCAAATGCTTGATAGAAGCGCATGAGCTGATGCGTCGTGGCGAGTGTCAGCTCACCCGCTTGCCACCTTTCCGTGCTGCCTCCATAGAGCGTGACGATCCGCGTCCCGCTGAAGGCTTTGGCGAGCCGCGGAGCCAGTTCCAATACCACATCCCTGCGGGGTGTGGCTACCAGCACGCGGCCTCCCCTCTCGAGGATCGAGCCGAGCAGCGGGAAGATCATCTCCGTTTTGCCCGCGCCCGTCACCGCCCAGAGCAGGAAGCGGGACGGCGCAGCATCCCCGTGTACAAGGGATGCAGCGTTATATTCGCCCTTGCCTGTGGACAAGGGCGACTCACTGGCGCCGGGCTGCGCCCGCCCGGCGCGCGGCTCAAGCAGCGGCCACCATGCGCGGCCGCTCTTGCCGGCGGAGCCCCTGCGGGGCGGCTCCGCCAGGAACCCCAGCGCAGCGCAGGCGGCATCGCCCTGCGCCGCGCTAAGCCCCCACCGCCCGCGCACCGCGGCGGTGGACTGCCCGGCCGCTGCGCGCACGGCCGGGGAACCTCCCGCTGCTGCGCGGAGCAGCAGCGAACAGGCGCGGCTGCGCCCGAGCGCGAGGCACGCCTCGCAGTAGGCGCAGTCCGCGCGGCCGCACGCGGCGCATGCCGTGCGGCGGTTCGCTTCGCTGCCGCAGCGCCGGCAGCGGGGCGGCCTTTCGCGGCCCAAGCGCAGCGGGCCGCGTCCCCGAAGCGGGCGGGCATCCGCCGCCACGCCCGCGTCCAGCGCCAGCCGGCCCTGCAGGCTGGCGAGCTGCGCTGCGCTGTGCCAGGAGCCAGCGAGGCCCGGCGCCGTCTCCTCCAGCAGCGCATCCACTTCGGCCGCGAGAAGTGAGCGGCCCTGCACCAGATCGCTCAGCAGCGCTGCTTGTCCATCCCATTTCTCTATCCATCTTCTCGCTAACAGCGCTGCGCCCGTTCCTGCCTCTTCCACTGCATCTTTCGTATGCAGTCCGGTTTGCCTCCTTGATCCCTCCGCTGAGCTTGCCGCAGCATATTGTATGCCCCGTTGCTTCACTCCACTCTCCCGATCAAACACGGAATCCATCCCGACTGCCTCCGGAAGCTCGAGCAGCCGCTGCACAGCTTCCGGAGGCTCCTTTTCCATGTCCCAAATAAACGGTTCATGAGCACGGACAGGATGCCATAATATCCTATTGTCCACATTCCGGGCCCTTCCAGCAGGTTGTTGTATCTTCCCGCCGGACTTCCCAAAGCCCGTCCCATCTGCTCCTAGTCCCGCCTCCCTCCATTGTTCATGAACGAATCGGTTCCAATTCGCCAAATCCCAGCCCTTCATACCCGGCTGCTCCACGAAAGTCTGCTCCAGCTTCACCGCAAGGCTGAATGCCATAGCTCCGGACAGAAGCACCATTCTTCCAGGTTGGCGCTCCCGCTCCACCCGCTGCTGCCACCACAATACATCCACCTTCATATCCAACGACCGCTTGATTTCCCAAGTCCCGTTCCAATACAAGGCATACACCGCAATTCTCATAACGCTCCCTCCTTACCCCCTATAAGAAAAACGTATATATAAAATGAACCTTAAAAGAGTTACATTCCCAGGACGCTTTGAAGTCGAGTGTTCTTACGATCGCTGTGGTCTCCAAAATGCTTGGAATGTATATTTGATGTGGCATTTCGGAGACAAAGGTGAACGCCCCGCTTCTTCAGAATCACTCGCCCTCTCTCGCTATGCTATGGTATATCTATAGTTCAATTTATATATCAACGTACTTTCACAGTAGACAGACCGCGCTTAGGAGATGTTTTTCTTGTCAGCTAAGGTTGGTTTGCCTCGGATGTTTATACATTCTTATCACTTCAAAAATCCATCCACAAATTCACAGATTCATCCCCATGATTCACAGGCGTTTGTGAATTTTGTCCTTGATCCGACCATTTTTTCGCTTTTAGGCCGTTTCGGCCTGTGGGTAACCCGTTATTTTACTTGCAAGGAACTCCTTTTCCGTAGATTTCATCCACAGGCCAATCAAAACGCCTGCTGCTATTTCCGGACAGCAAAAAAGCACACCTCCACGGTTCCCCGTACAAAGTGTGCTTCACATGTTCATGCTCGATATGCCGCGCTCAGCCGCGGGCTTCCTTTTATACATAAGGAATATGCCCCGCTTCCTGCGGATTTCGCAGATCAATCGTTTTGATATCCGGATTCATAGCGCCATTCAACACCGAAAAGTCCGTAGACACCGACAGCTCAATACCCGCAAGTCCTTCCAGGCGCTCTACAATGCCTAGCGTGTCATCATCCGAATTGGCGTCCAGCACCGTTAGCCGAAGTCTTGTGCCCGTAACCAGAGCATACAAGCCCAAAGCCCGGATATACCATTCGATCTGACGCTCGTGGTTGGATGTCACCAGAATATAGTGAATCCGGCGCGTATGCTTGCGCTTTTGCCAGGCATGATAGACATGTACCGCCGCAACAGCCAATGCATACACCGTCAGAATCCATAATAGCGGGGTCAACATGCAGACTCACCTCCCTGTATACCAACACTATATGCCGGTAAGATCAGGTCGGTGAATGTAAGCGCATCATTAGCCCGCACCCTTTTCGAATGTCGCGGCCCCCGCCTATCCCGTGGTAATTTTCACAAGCAATGACAGGTGAATCCTTTAATTCCATTTACATGCAATTAAAGGGTTACCCATCCGTATTTAATCGAGTTGATAACCGCTTGCGTGCGATCGTCAACCTCCATCTTTTGCAGAATGCTGCTGACATGGTTCTTGACCGTCTTCTCACTGATAAAGAGAAACTCGCCGATCATTTTGTTGCTCTTGCCTTCGGCCATCAGACGCAGCACTTCGGCTTCGCGGCGGGTCAACGGATTGTTCTCGCCTGCAACGAATTTGACGCCGGCTTCACGCACGCCGCTCTCCGTCATGGCACCCGTCTCGTTGAGGAATGTCATGCGGCGCAGCTGCTGAATCAGTTTGCCTGTTACTTTCGGATGAATAAAGGCATAGCCCTCCTGCACGGAGCGGATCGCGTTAATGAGCGACTCGGCCTCCATATCCTTCAGCAGGTAACCGTTCGCGCCTTTGCGCAGCGTTTCGAACACGTAGCTTTCATCATCATGAATGGATAGAATAATGACCTTCACATCCGGGAAGAGCTCGCGCAGCTTCTCGGTGGCCTCTACGCCGTTCTCCACAGGCATATTGATGTCCATGAGCACAATGTCAGGCTTGATTTCATTGCAAAATTCCAATACTTGAATGCCGTCCCCGCATTCGCCGATGACTTCGATGTCATCCTCCATATTCAAAATGCGCTTCAGACCCTCGCGAAACAATTGATGATCGTCAGCCAAGAGGACTTTAATGTTTGTTTTGCCAGAATCCCTGTTTTCCATCCTGTTACTCCTTTCCCTTCTCCACGTTCGTTGGGATATGGATTACGATCTTCGTACCCTGGTTCTCCGCGGATTCCAGTTCCATTCTTCCTTCGAGCAGTTCCACTCTTTCGCGCATGCCGATCAGCCCGAAATGATCCTTTGACTTCTGTTCCAGAAGCTCCACCTTAAAGCCTAATCCATTGTCCTGAACCACGATTTTCACCATTTGCGCCTGGTATGTAATTTCCACTAACACATAGGTCGGGTAGGCATGCTTGGCTGCGTTGCTGAGGGCTTCCTGCACCAAACGGTATATGGCAGCCTCCATCGCTGAAGAGAGACGATGTTCCTTGCCCCGCGTTTCAAAAATCGTGCGGATTTTCGTTTTCTCCTCGAAATCATGCACGTATTTCCGCATCGTGGGAATCAGTCCCAAATCGTCGAGTGCCATCGGGCGAAGATTGAATATCACCTTCCGCATTTCCTCAAGGCTGGAGCGCACTTGTCCCTTCAAATCTAGTATTTCGTCCTGCACCATCTTAAATTCCTGCTTCATCATCATTCTTTCCACAATTTCCGTGCGGAGAACGAGGTTGGCAAGCAGCTGCGCAGGGCCGTCATGGATTTCGCGGGCAATACGTTTCCGTTCCTCTTCCTGAGCCAGTATGATTTTCAGACCGATTAGCTGCCGATTCTTCGCCGTTTCGATAATCCGTGTCACCTGTCCCAGTTCGCCTGACAAGTACTCCATTACCACACCCATTTGTGATCCGATGGATTCAGCACGTTCAACAGAGTTCTCGACATTTCGCACTCTCTTTTGCAATTCATCGCGTCTGGCCTTGAGATACATTTCCTTCTCACGATAAATCATGACATCAAGCTGAAGCTGCGTCGCCTTTTCATAGGCCTGCCTGATGTCATCCTCCTTGTAACGGACGAAGTCCCGGCTGACTTCCGTCAGCCGGACGCGTGAACGCCGGTAGTTCAGCTCGAGCTGATCCACCTTTTGCAGCGTTTCGATCGTTTCCTTCATCACATACTGCAGTTCCTGATTCAAAGAGGCGAGTTCGTCACGGGCAGCCTCAAGAATCTCAAACATCTGATATTTGCTGTTCTCCACCACCTGGATGGCGTTCTTAATGACGCGGTCTATCGCATCGGCTTGAAAATCCATTTCTACTCCATTTCTTACCACTACTGTTCTATACAGAATGAGCTGATATCCATGTTTACTAGTTCATTTCTATACATATCATACCATATCATGATTCGATAGTGACGGTCTTCGTGTTTTGTTCCCATTTTACATTTAATCCTAATTGCTCGGATACGAGCCGAAGTGGGACTAAAGTACGACCTTGACTGATATAAGGCGCAACTTCTGCACCTTTACGCTTGCCATTCAGTATAAAGTCCTTATTTCCTACTTTCAAATCCAGGACTTTTCCGCCGCGGATAACCGTGATGCGCTGATTGGCTGGATCCCACTTGGCCTGACCGCCAAAGGTATCAAGTACATATTTGATCGGAATGTACGTACTGTTGTTTTTCATGACCGGAGCGGTTTCCATCGTTTTCTTCTGTCCATTGGTCATTAAGGATTTTTGGCCGATCGCCATGATGACTTTGCCTGTCGGCAGACCCGCTTCGCTGGACAAGCTAGGCATCGTGAATTTGATATTATCAAAAGCCACCGTGCCGGTCTTCGCCCGTTCGTCCTGACCCTCTTCCACGTTCACCACATATACCCGCTTAAGCTGCGCCGGGAAGGCGATGCCTTTGTCGCTCAGATCGATATTCAGCGTCTTCCAGCCGTCCCAATCGATATTTTTGGCGAGGTCGACGTAAACGGTATTGCCGTTCTTGTCTTTCAGCTCCGCACGCGCCCAGTTTAAACTGTGGTCGCCCATCACGTCAATCGACATCGAGGTCGCCGGAGCCGAAATTGCTTTGCCTGTAGAGCCGTTCAGTTCGGCGTAAGCATACATTTTGCCGGTTCCAGCCGTCATGTCGTATGTCAGCTGAAGCACTTTGGAATTGGCATGGTCCCCGCTGCCCTGCGCGACGGCAGCCGTACCGCTCACCTGCGGGTTGTTGCTCGTAAATTGGATCGTATAGCTTACGTTCTCGAAGTTCTCCCATAGGTCCTCACCCGCAGCGGACAGCACGACTGCCGTGCTGAAGCCGTTGTAACGGGCAATGGCGTAGCCGACCTTGGCATCCGCGTTCACGGAGCTGACCGTCAGCTTGCCGTTCTGCACGCTGCCCTTGAAGCCGATGAATTCCCATTTCAGCGCGCTGTCCGGCACGTCGATCGAATGGCCGTCCTTCGTCGTCGCTTTGACCGGTACGGATACCGTGCTTCCCGCCTGAAGCGGTGCGGTTGCCGAAGCCACGCTCAGCGCGTTCAAATCGTCGCCGCCGAGCACCTTGACGTCCATGCTGGTGCTGGCGCCTCCGCTGACAGCCGTAATTTTGGACGTACCCGGCGTTACGCCCGTGACCGTCTGTCCTGCAACCTTGATGTTGCCGTTGCTGGATTTCCAGGTCGGCGTCAGGTTCGATGTATCGACCGGATTATAGTAGTTATCATAGCCCTTCAGCTTGAATGAAGCCTGCTGGCCGATCAGGATCGCGGTGCTGCCGCTGATCTTCAGACCTTTCAGCTCGCCTTTAGGAGCGCTCGTATACACGCCTACGGCGTTAACAACGCTGCGCTGCTCTGTACCGTACTCGGTGTTGAACGTCAGCACAGCGGTATCTTCAGCGAGCGGACGGCTGACCATGGTCGTGGAACCGCCCCCGTCGAGGTTCAGGCCCTTCCAGACCCCGATATTCACCATAAACGACTGCAGTTCGCCGAGCGACATGCCGGCACTGTTGTCATTCTTCTCTACCGCAATAATATAAGCATAACGCTGGTCCTTGGAGTAACCCAGTGCCGTTCTGGCCCGGTAGCCTCCAATGCTGGACACATCGCGCGAAAATGCCGAGGCCTGTCCGTTATTCACCAGAATCGTGTGGCCGCCGATCATCATCTGCAGGTCGGCCGGATCTACGGATTGCCCCATCGTCTTGGATTTCAGCATGTAGCTGGTGTTCAGCTTCTGGCCTACTGCCAGGTGCTCCGTCACGAATTTGGCCGCCTTGCCATGGGTCCGCAAAATGTAACCGTCCGCCGGCACTGCCATATCGGCAAAGCCGCCCTGGCCCGAAATCTGCGTAATCACGCCATTCTGCACCAGCACTTCAACCGGTGTTGTGGCGCTGTTTTTCGGACGTACAGTGGATTTCCAGGCACTCGTGTAAATGAACATAGCGTCCACGTGGCTGTATGTAGCGCCTGTGCTCGCCGGGCTGTAAGACGTTTTATTCATGCCTGCCAGCGGGAAGGAGGAGCCGTCCTCGGCCGTAACGGAGCCTTCAAACGCAAAATCGTCAATGATCGGCTTGCCGGACGTTGTCACCGCAAAAGAATACATGCCTTTAATATCCGAAGGCGTCGACAGCAGCTCGCCATTGGTGACCTGTCCGCCGATCGGAGCTCCCTCTGCGCCCGTATTAAAATAATCCCCGTTCACCGCAGCTACGGCGCCGGTTTCCTTCGCCATGCCGCCCGTGCTCTGCTTGGTCGTGAACTGTCCGTCCTTGCCGTTCATCACGTCCATCTTGACGTACGGATTCTGCAGATCAATCCGGATGACATCTGCCAGCGCGTTGACCTGCTTACCGGAACGCGTCGTCGTAAATCTGTATTTCGTCAAAATCGCTCCGGACGTGACCGGATTTTCCCCCAGCTTCGTGACCTTAGACGACGCAGCGCTCGCCACCGACGAGATCGAATGCCCGTTCAGCGGAATGCCGCTGCCGACGACCGGCGCAACAAAGAGCAGGCCTGCCAAGGATACGACCATCCATTTCTTGCCTGCATTCATTTTGCTTTTATTCTCATTCTGCCTGTTATTCCATTTCATGAAAAGCGACTCTCCCATCTTTTTAAAACAACTTCTGTCCCCAGGTCTACCAATTCTGCTATTTCTGCCATGTGTACCATTCTACAAAACTACTGACGTTCCACTCTTCCAAAATGTTCCTGACTTGCACTGCATAACCCGTCCTTTTAGCATAAAAAACAGACGAAGAGATTACTATCCTGTAACCTCCATACATGTAATAGACTGTTTTAAGCCTGAAAAGTTACGGCAAAACCTGCATTTTCAGCGATTTTCATAGATTTGGCGAAAAAAAGCCCTCCCTCATCGGTTGGATGAGAGAAGGCTTCATAGTAAAAGTTATTCAATAGAAACGCTAGATTCAGAATTACAGGTATCCCACTTTTTTCAGCAGACGTTCCAGCATGACCGCCGCCTGCGCGCGGGTCGCATAGCCTTTCGGTTGGAAGGTGGTCGGGGTGACGCCCTGGATGATGCCTTCCTTCAGCAGCCGCGCAGCCGAATCCGGCGATTGAATCTGCTTATAATCCTTGAATTTCTTCAGGTAGGTTGCCGCCGAATAGTTCAAATCCGTCTTGAATCCGGTGTAGTTCATGGCCCGTGCCATAATGATCGCCATTTGCTCCCTAGTAATCGGGCTGTCCGGCTTAAACGAACCGTCGGTGTTCCCGGCAATGATCCCGGCCTTCACGGCTGCACCGATAAAGGCATTTTCCTTGATATTCGTAACATCGTAAAAGCGCTGTGAGGTCTGCACGTCTCCGGGGAGACCGAGCCCTCTTGCCACGTACTCCGCAAATTCCGCACGAGTGATGTTTTTGTTCGGTGCGAAGGTATTGGTTGTTCTTCCATCCACAATGAACCTGCTAGCCAAGTTAATAATGGGAACCTTAGCCCAGTGGTTGTTCGTATCGTTATAGTATTTATACGCCATGCCGCCAATGACCAGGTGGTTGCCTTTCGCTTTCCCCCGGATCACCTGAATGTCACCATTGCTATCAACCGTACCCGGGACGAACGTCATTTTATCGGCGCCGACATCCCAGCGGTACATTCCCATTCGATCCGCGGTCATCGTCGAGTGGTTGAGAATCAGGTATTGGTTGTTCACCTTTAGCTCCGTTGTTCGCGAAACAGCGTTGCTGTCCACCGCCGAGACATAAAAATCATACGGGTCCGTAAGCTTTTGAATAGCCGCAGCGTTCAGCTTGTCGTTCAGTAGAGCGAAGGATTCCGCCGACAGCTTGTCCACGGCCAAATTCAACTTAATATTGCCCGATCCGGTCTGCAGCGTTCTGGATATCTCCGCGATGTTGATCTGGCTGAGAGGGAGCACGATCATAGCCTCTCCGGCTTTCACCGCAATGGACGCCTGCTTGTCCTTGGCATAGACATTCTCCAGTGTGCTAAGCGAAATGCTGGCGGTCACGGAACTATTGTCTGCAGGTGCATTGATCAGCAGCATATGCGTGGACTGTTTAGAGTTTACGATATAACCGAACGCATCTCTCAGCTTGTCCGAATCAATGAACAGTTGCTTCATCGTCTGGTTATTCCGGGAATTAATACTTAGAGAAGAGGAAACTGCCTTCTCGTTCAGCATAAACGTCGAAATGCCAAAATCCTTCAAATCCGTCAGGGACAAATATTCGGGAAGGTTCAGGTCCTTGCTTCCTGCCGCCCCTTCGCTTGCGGATAGCCGGCTGAAGTACGTCATTTTCGTTCCATACGTATCGCTAATACCATATACACCTGGCAGATAGGATACATCTACCTTCTGGCCGCTGGTAACAGCGCTGGTCAGCTTCAACGTCACCATATCGCCGCCTATGAATGCCTGCAGCACACCTCGCTGAACGCTGTCCACGTACACCTGAAACTGCTCTGTTGAGAGATAAGACTGAGCCATGAGCGTTTTGTTGTACGTAATTTGCAGGGTGTCCCCTTGAATCGTAATTGACTTGATTTCACTGTTCACGTTGCTTTCCGTAATTTTCACAGGCTCCAGATTGACGTACCCTGCGGCGTTGCCGTTTAGATCCGTCAGACGGGTGGTGCCCGGGACATAAGATACCGTTACTTTGGAATTCCCAATATTGTTAAGAGGTGAAGCCAACGTCAGGTTGACCTGAGTATCCTTCACTTCCACGGTATTCACATAGTTAGGAACGCCGTTCACCAGAACCGAGAACTGACTTTTCATCGGAATATTGCTCGTGCTCAGCAGTTCATTGTAGGTCAGCGTCACTTTGCTGCCTGTTCCTGTGGCCGACTGGAATATGGGCGCCTTTGAGTCCTGGAGGTTGCGGAGGATAAAATCCGTAAAGGCACTGATGTTTTGCCCCCTGCTGTCCTGAATGGGTTCTTTGCCAGGTTTATAGCTCAGCTTTACCACTTGGCCATCCGATATCGGACTGCTCAGCGTCAAATAAATCGTTTGTCCGCTTTGACTGATCGACTTGATGCCATACGTCGTGCCATCCCCCTTGACCGTGAACTGCTCATAGGCGCTGGAGGACACGCCTTTTAACGGCTGATTGTAGTAAAGCGTGATATTACTGTAAGATGCCGTCCCGCTGCTGGGCTTGGGCAATGCAGTGTCGATCCCGTTCAGCACCTCGCGCTGTGAGAAGCTTGCAGCTGAATTCCGGTATAGGTCTTGAATCGGCCGCGTACCAGCGGTATAGCTGATTTTCACGTTTTGACCCACGGCCACTCCCGTATCCAAAACGACATAGACGCTGTCACCCGATGTATATACATTCGAGATCCGCCGAGCCTCTTCATTGACGGTTACGCTGAAACTGCTCGTCTGTAGCCAATAATCAGAGTAAAGCTGTTTATTGTAAGCTAACCGGATCGTTGTATTGTTGTACATATCACTGCTCTGGATTACAGGCGGCTGTTTGTCCGTGACTGGTGTCTGGAACGACCAGCTTCCTGATAGTCCCGCATACTGGATATTATAGTTCTGCGCGTCATAAAAGGCGTTCCGCCCGATCGTCACATAATAGGTGGAATCATAATCGTACGTGTATCCGGAATCCAGCCGAATCCGTACCTCTCTGCCGCTTGGCGTCACGGTTACAGGCACGTTATAGCTGCTGCCGGATTTGCGAACTGATACCTCTCCATTGCCCCGCTCTACCGCACGGTTAAAGCTAATGTACAGATCGCTATCGATCGCCACTCCCGTTTGCTGGTTAGAAGGATACAAATTGCTTATAGTCAACAATGAAGAACTATCCATGGCCGTTGAAAAACGAAGACCATTGTTCGACGTAATACCTTGGACAGGGTTACCCCACTGGTCTTTAAAAGCATTCGAGTTGACAAGCACATAATAATCCGTATTAGCCTGCAGATAAGCGCTAAAATCAACGGTTATTTGCGCGGTACCACTGCCTTTGACCAAACTGCTAGCTGCATCAAGTCTCGTTATGTTGGTCCCGTTCGATCTGTACAGATCAATCGTGCCTGAACCGGCACGGACAGGTTGGTTATAATATAGGATCACTTGGCTCCCTGACAAGATGCCATTATTCGCAGGATATGTAGTTTGAATCGCTGTGCTGCCATATGTCGTAAAGTTCCATTCCGCCGCTTGAATTCCTTTAAAGCTGGCTCCCGTTTCCGTTACGAACACTGCTCCGTCAATGATGACCGCATACGAGGTCCCCATGGCAAGCGGCTTCGTCAGCGGTATCGTGGCCTGACAGTTATTGATGGTGATGCTGCCTGCAGGAATTATTTCAATAACGGTATTGGTATTCGATTGAAGGACAACCTTCACTTCACCCGTGCCAGTCTTCATTTTTTCGTTAAACGTAATTTCAAGCTGTTTCAGATTCGGATTGATGGAAGTCGAATGAGCAGCTGGTTCATAGGATTGAACGCCTTGCTTGATTGTCTTAAAAGACAGCTCCTTTAAGGAGTTTTGAACAGAAGGGTCTGCTTCAACCTCAAAGGCACCCTGGTCTACCCTCACAATATAGCTATGGTTGTATTCCAGTGGCTTCTTGTAATCCACCGGAATCTGATACACCTTTTGCCCCGGGTTACCTGCTGTCATCGGGATCACGATATTGTCCGAGCTTTGACTGGTTTCATCAATAAGCTTAATCGCCGCATTGCCGCTTTCATCCACCAGCTTCATAGGCTGACTGAAGGTTAGCGTGAACACCGGTGTTCGGCTTACTTCATTTATACTGCACTCATTTGCCGAAACAGAGATAACAGGATCCGGGTTGGGTATTGCTTCCGCGGCAGATGCTCTGGCAGCCCCCAAGTTTCCTCCTATGACTCCGATCGTCAAGATGAAGGCCAACATCATCGATAGCCTTTTTCTCATTCGATTCATCCTTCCTTTCCGGGCTTTCGTTCTCCTGACATGTTTCATGAGCCCCACATCAAACACAACCTTATACTTCTATTTCGGTCAGAAGACGAGGGAAGTTTAGCCGAACGGGGGCTTGAGGGACGGATTGACGCACAAAAAACCTCAGCCTGGCCTATGCCAAACTGAGGTTCATTTTTAAGTATAGGTTGTCTTACAGGCCGGCTTGAGCTTTCAGCTCTTCGGCTTTGTCTACGCGCTCCCAAGGCAAATCCACATCGGTACGGCCGAAGTGACCATAAGCTGCGGTTTGCTTGTAAATCGGACGACGCAGATCCAGCATGCGAATGATGCCTGCAGGACGGAGGTCAAAGTTGCTGCGGATCAGCTCAACGAGCGTATCGTCGGCGACTTTGCCTGTGCCGTACGTATCCACGTTGATCGATACCGGTGTAGCGACACCGATCGCATAAGCCAACTGGATCTCGCATTTGTCAGCCAGACCGGCTGCCACGAGGTTCTTCGCCACGTAACGAGCCGCATAAGCTGCGGAGCGGTCTACCTTCGTTGGATCCTTACCGGAGAATGCACCACCGCCATGGCGAGCGTAACCACCGTAAGTGTCCACGATGATCTTACGACCTGTCAAACCAGCGTCGCCTTGCGGTCCGCCGATGACAAAACGTCCGGTAGGATTGATGTAATATTTCGTATTCTCGTCCAGCAGTTCCTCAGGAACGACAGGGAGAATTACTTTCTCTTTGATGTCCGCCTGGATTTGCTCCAGCGTAATATCTTCGGAATGCTGCGTCGATACGACGATCGTGTCCACGCGTACCGGCTTGTCATCCATGTACTCGATGGTTACCTGGGTTTTGCCGTCCGGACGAAGGTACTCGAGCGTACCGTCCTTACGAACCTCAGACAAGCGGCGTGCAATGCGGTGAGACAGTGCGATCGGAAGCGGCATCAGTTCAGGAGTGTCGTTGGTTGCAAAACCAAACATCAAGCCCTGGTCGCCTGCACCGATATTTTCCGTTTCCTTGTCCATTTGGGCAGGGTCGCGGTTTTCCAGCGCAGCGTTTACACCCTGCGCGATGTCAGCGGACTGCTCGTTCAGGGATGTTAACACTGCACATGTATTATAGTCAAAGCCATACTTGGCACGAGTATACCCAATTTCCTTTACCGTATTTCTAACAATAGATGGGATATCAACATACTCGGATTTCGTACTGATTTCACCGATGACAAGCACAAGTCCAGTTGCAACTGAAACTTCGCAGGCCACGCGTGCATTTGGATCATTTTCCAGAAAAGCGTCAAGCACCGCATCGGAGATTTGGTCACAAATCTTATCCGGATGTCCTTCCGTAACGGACTCTGATGTAAACAGATGACGTCCTTTTACAGACATAGTATCAACCTCCTATAAGGATAATAAACAACGGCGTAAGGTTGCCCTATACAAAAAATGAACCTTTCCCTGAATAGGAAAAGGCTGCATGACAATCCTCAATGGACATATTAACGTATTTGTCAACCCATGTCAATTCAAGTAGATCGATGATTCCCGTTACAGCAAGCTTTGCTGCGCCTGACGGATCAGCCGTTTGGTCATTTCTCCGCCCACGGATCCGTTCTCACGGGAAGTCAGATGACCTCCATACGAGCTGCCGCCGCCAAACCCGCCTCCGACTTCGCCTAATTCACCGGCAAACTCGGTATCAGCACTCCCGTGACCAGAGCCATATGCCGCTCCAAGACCGAATTCAGCAGCAATTTCATATTTCATTTGATTGAGCATGTTGCGGGATTCCGGTACGACTTTACGATTGCTGTTTCTGGCCATAATCCAAACACCTCCTGCGTATTGGTCCTGCAAGAGTAGTATTTGTATTTTGTTTGGCACTAGACGTATAAATGATTGTTACTTATGGCAAAAATAAGCTTAAGAAGCCTTAGCCATTATAATGAAGATTTTATTGAATCGTATACCCGCCGCGCACCATGACAATCAAACTATATGTATTGCCTTCCTGGACCATAATGCCACGGCCGTCTCTTGGAAAAGACAACAGATGATTGTTTCCGGCAGGTTGTCCATTAGCAATATCTTTACCGTCCGTCAGATCGGCAACACCATTAGCGTCCGCGCTATAGATCACGCCTTTACCGCTGCGGATGATGAATTCTGCTCCAGCTTTGGCGATCAGCTTCTCTCCTGGCTTCAGGGTAACGACAGATACCGTGTTCTCTACTGTTGTTGTTTCTTTGCCATCGGATGGCTGTGTAGTAGCTGGTGGTGTGGTTGGTGTTGTAGGGGCCGTAGGCGTTGTTGGAGTTGTGCTTACGCCACCACCGAGCGCTTTTTGTATTTGTTGGTCAACGTAACTCTTGGTTACGACGGGATCGTCGACTGTTCCAGCTTGGTTTGTTGCACCTGCGCCTTGGGCGGTGATGTTGAAGATGGAGCCGAGGGCTATGCCTGAGCCAATGAAAGCAATTGCTAAAGGAACTCTGTACTTTTTACTCATTATAACCTCCTAGCTAGGATCATCTTTTGAACTGCTATCCATAAATTAGAAAGGGGCCAACCAAATAAATGGTAGGCCCCTTAGTGATTCCTGTTTTTTTATTCAGCAGAGTATGCTTTTACAGTGCGTGTAGATTCAGCTTGATCAACTTTAGTTACACTCACCCACACATCACCATCCGCTGTTCCTAGTTGTGCAATAGACACTGTAGCAGAAGTATCTCCACTCGCTACAGTTGCTTGACCCAGAGCAGTAGTTGCAGAGGATGTAGCATAAACTTTTACCACGTCACCAGCAACAAGTCCAGTAACTTCTACAGTATCCGGTGTTCCAACAGGGTTATTAGTAACCGTAATACTCGAAGCTGCAGGCGCTGTAGATTGAACTACTTCAGCAGCATAAGGTTTTACAGTTGCTACAGACTCACCTTTACCAGTACTAGTTACAGTTACATAAACATTTCCTGCAGAAGCACCCAACTGATTAACAGTTACAGTTGCATTGGTTTGACCTGCAGCTACAGTAGCAGAACCGAGAAGAGTCGTTTTAGCGGCAGAAGTGTAAACCTTAACTACATCACCAGGAGTCAAACCTGTAACAGCTACAGTATCGTCGCTATTATAGTTGTTGTTAACAGTAATGTTACCAACTGCAGGGGCAGTTGTTGCAACTCTCGAAACAGACAGACTACCAGTTACAGTAGAGGAATCAGTAGTGTCAAAACCTTCAACTTTCAGATCAGTTTTGTCTGCTCCGTCTGTTCCTTTTGCTGATGCGTCAACAAAATTCCCATTATCGTTATTAAACACTACGTTAATTCCTCCAACATAAGAAACACGGGAGAAATCCAGAACGATTTCATCAGTTCCTGCACTAGTAAGGCTACTTACATTTTTAACTTCGTAAGTCTCACCTGCGCTGCCATAGCCAATCGAAGTTCCATCAGCTTTGTAAACTTTGAAATTATCTTTAAAGTTCGCAGTGTTTTTAGCTTTTACATCTTCGTCAAGATTAATTGTCAGTTCAAGTGCAGCAGGGTTAAAGGAAATGTCAGTACCCAAATCAATTTTACCATTGTTTGTTTTTGCTACAGAAGGAGCAACGGTATCTAGAATTGTAGCACTTGTTCCAGTCAACGGAGCGTTCACAAGGTTCTTCGCAGCATTACTCGAGAAGTTCAATGTTTCTCCAGCGTTTGCAGGAAGCTTGCTACTCAAAGTCAACTTAACCACAGTGTTATCACTGGAATCAACTACAGCATTCGTTACTGTTTTGCCACCAGATGTTGTGAACAAATCCTTATCTACAGAGGATACTGGTTGGTTAAACTTAACCAATACAGTGTCTTTTGCTGTTGCATTAGCGCGCACTACTTTGAAATCTGCATTGATCGGATTTCCTGCAGGGCCAAACGTTACAGAATAACCACTCAGGTAGACACCAGCTTCACTCTTAACGCCTTGAATTGTAATTTCACTCACACTAGTTACATTAGATGGCAAAGTGATAATTACACCTTTATTATCATTTACAGGACTAATGTTAGTACCTGCTGGCAATTTACCAGTGATTGCAGTTGGATTGTTTTGCTTGAAGTACTTCACAAAGTAGTTATCTGGGTTAAGGATAGATGCTGTTGTTGTAGTATCCATCGCTTTATTATAAGTTACATAGTACACATTGCGGTTACCAGACACATCAGCTACACTTGGTGCTGCAGCATCCTTAGCTTCAAGAGAAACAGTGTATGGAAGCATTGTGTTTTTAAGTGTAGTAGTATCTTGGAGTCCAGAAAGTTCTAGGGTATAATTTCCAGAATCAAGGGCACTAGAGAATACAAGAGTAAACTCTTTAGTTACCCCAGTTGCTCCACCAAGAACAGAAACACCATAATCAGTTACTACTTTACCATCTTTATTTTTCAAAACCACGTTCGATGTTTTGAAAGTAGAAAGATCTACTGGTTTAGTGAAAGTAAATTTCACTCTGTCGTACGAGCTGTCATCGAAAATTGCACTTACAACTTCAGGACGAGTTTGATCAACTACAGGATTAATGGATACTTTAGTATCAGCTGCAATTCCATTTCCGCTGTAATCAACTACATTTTGTACATACAGATCCGTTGCAACAGCCGGAAGTTTATCATTTCCACTAAAGGTAAGTTTAAATGTTTTGGAGTTGATCTTTTCTACTGGGTTATTTGCGTAATGTTTAGTGGATCCGCTCATCCAGTAGTAGTTACCACCTTTTACAGCTTCAGTGTCTTTTACATCTTCACTGAACACTACTGTAGCACCTTCAAGAGTAACATCCTTAACTTCTGCGATTGTAGGAGCTGTTTTGTCTTCAACAACGTCAAACTCTTTAGAAGTTTCAATTAATTTATAAGGAACATAATCTTGAACTTTATCATTAATTGTCAGAGTGTGTTTACCAACACTCAATGTGTTAAATACTTCAACAATCAATTCACGGCTACCGGATCCAGAGATCACACCGGAAATTGCAGTGCCATCCAGTTTAAACGTAGCAGCAACGGAGCTAGTACTTACGACAGGCTCAGAGAAGGTAATCTTAATAGCTTTGTTACCCAGGCCTTCTACGCTTTCTACCGTTGGAAGAGCAGAGTCAACTGGTTTAAACTCAATGTCTTTTTGGGTAACCAGTTTAGTGGTGTCAGAACCCTTCAAAGAATTCACAGACAGCTTGTAATCCTCTTGGTTGGAAAGGCTATTCGTCAATGTAAGAATGACAGACTTTCCACCTTCTTGAAGAGCAGCAGATTTAATTGCAACAGAATTACCAGCGTCATCTTTCAAAGTGTAAGTCGCAACATTTTCAGCAGATGCTTTATTCACATCTCCGTCAAACGCAACCAAAACTTCTTTCAAATTGGACGCGGATACTTTTTCGACTTTAGTTGCTGTAGTTACCACATAAGTCACTTTTGCAGTGATTTCTTGGCCAGCAGCGTTTTTGAATTTAACTTCTGTTTCTTTGTTAGCTTCCAGAGCTTTTTCAAGTTTCACTTTAACCACTTCGCCAGTGTTCAAAGTGAACTCAACGTTGCTAGGATCAACAACTTTGTAAGAAGCTACAGTCACGTTTTGCATTTGGTCGATTGCATAAGCAGCCTCTACCAGTTGCGAACGGGAAGCGTTAGCTTGGAAGTTCAGGTCTTTCGCGATCAGACCTTTGTCGATTGCTGCTTGCACATAACCTTTAGCCCATGCAGACGCGCTGTTGTCAGCAGTTGCAGGAACTTCAAGTTTCAACGCACGAGTCAGTACAGTAGCCATTTCTTGAACAGTTACTTTACCGTTGTAGTTGAAGATTTTCTTAACTGTGTCTTGACCTTCCATGATGCCAGCAGCTGTTACTGCTTCGATGTAAGGTACAGCCCAGTTCTTAGCGTCGTAGCCTTTGTCTTTGTAAGACAATGTGCCAGTTACTTCTTTCAGTCCAAGAAGTTTAGTGATGACTTTCGCGAACTCAGCGCGAGTCATGTCTTTCTCAAGGTGAGCTTGCTTGTCTGGGTAGCCGTTGAAGATACCTTTAGCTGCCAGAGCGTCAAACTTCTCTTGTGGAGTTACTGCTGTTGCGGAATCACCGAATGCTACAGATGCAAACATGGAGAATGCCATTGCTGTAGACAGTGCTACTGTTAAAATTTTCTTCATAACCTTTTGTTCTCCTCCTTGAACTTTCATCACATTAGAGTTTTCTTTAATTGGGTAGCTCTTGTTACTCATATCGTCGTGCACCCCCTTTCCCGAGTTGGAGCAAATTTTCATATAAATGATGTCTGTGACGAAATCACAGAAACTGGTAAACATGCAATACGACAAAAAAAGAGTAGATTCCTAATCCTACCTAAGTATTATACAATGGGGTCAAGATGCCGTAAAGAACATTTTTCTAAAATATAGACATATTTCATCTACAGGTCATACTTGGATTTACCCACCGTAATTGACTCTACATCTTAGACGCGTGAGGTTTTAAAAAGTTGCACCGTTTTAAAAAAAATTTCAAAATTGTTACCTCTCGAGAAAATTATAGCGAAACACGTAGGTTTGTACAAGAAATATCTGGTAATCAAATACCCGCGACTATCGCAAGTTAAACAGCTTGCACAAAAAAAGAACGCCGAATGGCGTTCTTTATAATAGAAGTGATTAGAAAGGTAACAAAATATTAACGGATCTTCATCGCAAGCTCGATGATCTGCGCGCGCATCTCCGGGTTTGTATTGATATTCTGATACATCTGCTCGATCGGCTGCTTGTTCTCGCGGTAGGTCTTCTCATGCTTAATGGTGGAATGGGACCATTCAATCAGTTCATTCTCGGATTGCATCAATTCGTTATAGGCATCATGAAAGCCCGTTTCCATTACAAGGCCTTCCATAACTTCTTGAGTAATCTCTCTGGTCTTGCGAGTCATCTCAATCTTTTTCTCCAACGTGCTGGCCTTATTTTCAAATTTGGTTTTTGCTCTCAGGTATTCGAGCTGAGCCTTGGAATAGATCGGTTTCATAAGATAGCCTTCACCCTTTAAATATAAATTGTCGTTCTACGACATTGTATCCTAAACTCTTACAAATTACAAAGAGTTGTAATTGGAAATAGAGTTCATGCAGTATATGCACGCATATAAAACGAATCTCTACCCGCCTGAATAGCTCAGGAAGATAGAGATTCGTCCACTGTATTCCCTGCAATTTAGAGCTTCTTCATTTTCGTCATAATCCGTTTGGAAATGACGGCAGCATCTGCCCGAGTCAGATATGCTTGCGGGTCAAAACGGTACGTTAATTTCTTTTGTCCTTGAAGCAGTTTGTTTGGAATGCCGGTAATAATCCCTGCTTTCGTTACGGCCTGAATGGACGTAATGGAATATGGCGAAGAGATCGTATTCGCATCCGTAAAGGACTTCTGCAGTGCAGCCAGATCCTTCTGTTGATCCCCCAGCTTTAGATTCATCGCTCTCGCGATCATGTTCGCCGCTTCTTCGCGGGTCAGCGATCCGTTAGGCGAGAATACTCTTGGAGCTGTACCCCGAATAATGCCTTTTCGAACAGCAGTCTCGATGTATCTGTAATCCCATCTGTAATCCCCGTATTTCACCACGTCAGCGAAGGTCAGGTTGTTTGGATCATAATCCAGAGGAATATCAAGCATCTTCACGATCATTGTGGCAAATTCGCCACGTGTCAAGTTCTCATAGACGCTAAACTGATTATTATCCTTCGGATTCATGATACCTCTGGCCAGCATTAGCTCCAGGTCAGGACGGGCATTAGGATGGGCCACGATATCGTCATAACTGTAACGAAGACTCATAACGGTATAATAACCGAAACCGTCAAACGTAGCGGTGATCGTTTTCTTACTCGTGTTTACTTTACCGCCCATGTTGACCCATGTGCCACCGTTGTTCTTCCATACCGAGATTCCCTCGGTTGCTGCATTCACCATTTTGGGATCGTAACTCAAGGTAATCGTGCCTTGTTGAGTCGGCTCCAGCCATTTCCCCATATGGTTCCCGAAGAATTCATTATTCTTCTTATATGGATGACTTGCTGTGATCGTCTCGAAATCATTCTGACTCAGCGGCTGCTTGAAGTAGCCCGGATCGATCCAATACAGATTGGATGCATAACCGAAATGGGATTTTGGCATCAACAGAGCCGCTGCAAGACTATTCGCTTGTATATTCATCAGCTTGCCATCCTGATACACGCCGTCCACTTTTTCACCTACCGGATTATACAGCTTCACGGTACGTCCATCCTGCGGATCGGCAATCCCCAGCAAGATGTTCTGGCCGTCGAACAGGTTGATGGTCTGCGTATTCGTGGAGCCCGGGTCCGGACTTGCATCGCGCAGCATCGTTCCTTTCGGGAAGGTAATCTGCACATTGCCCTGGAAGGCTGTCAGTTTTCCCGAAGAGGTCAAGGTTGTCTTGTACTGGGCACCCTGCAGCACCTGATCCGAATAGGTAACGTCAAACTGACCGTTCAGTTTTTGAGTTCCTTGTACGACCGTAAATTTAATGGTGTTCTTACCCTTTTTCAGGTTGTTCACTTCCTGGCGGAAGATATCCTGATCGCCTTTCACCATCGGTGTTTTTCCGATTAACACCTGATCCGCGCCATCCGCTTGAATACTTACTTCCAGGAAGTTCTGCTTAATGACGCTCTCATTGGGCAGTTTTGGTGACAAAATTACATAAGGCATCAGTTCACGCGTGATTTGCAGCGTTTGAGAGATCGAGGCTGCGCCCAATCTCGCTTGAACAACGATTGATTTTACGCCTGTTTTCGGCAAGGCAATTTTACTAAGCGTAAACTGGAACGCATTCCCCAAATCAGAGGTCGGCACAGCTGTCAGCCCTGTATAGGTGCCGCCAGCAGAGTCTTTGCTGGTCCATGTATTATCTGTATTCTTGTTCGAAAGCACCAGCTGTTTGCCATCTACCGAAATCACGATCTCATCGGCGTTAGTTGCTACAAACTGAATGTCTGCAAATGTTTGATAGGTCGTATACTGCAAATTCCCGTTTGGCTTGAAAACCTCTTCTTTGTCCGTAGATTGTCCTACGGGGAGAGGAATGAATCCGGAGATCTGAGGCAGCTTGTCCGGGAACAGATAGACGGTCAGATTGGTGGACACTGGAATGCCGTTCGCCGTACCTGTGATGCTGATTTTGTTAGGTCCGCTGACCAGCTTCATTTCGGCAGGAACGGTGTATACAAATTTCATATCTTGAATAACAGATTCGAGACTAGCGCTGTTCCCGTTAATTGATATTTTTAATGAATTGATATCACTGCTAAGGAAATTCACCAAGCGGCCGGAGATCTCTTTGAAACTGTCATTGCTTGTGAATACCTGGTTATTATAAATATTGGTTAATTCCACAAACGGTGCAGAAATATAATTAATCGCAAACTGCTTGGAGTCCTCTACGTTGCCACTGGCACCGACCAGTTCGATTTTGAGAACCTGCTCTCCCGCAGGCAAACCGGTAATTTGATAAACTCTGTAGCCGGATTGATCCACGTACGGTTTAGCTGTAAACGTAGGCGAACCCACCGCTGCTCCTTTTTGCAACGTTGAAATCTTCACTTTTGAAGCAGCAGAAACTGCATTTGTATTAACTTTAATCCAAAGCGGAAGCTCGAATAAATTGTTATTCCCTGTAAATTCTGCACTAGAAGAGTACGTTACCATGTTAGCATTCAGAGTGGATACACTATAAAGCTGATCAACCCCTGTAATATACGAGGTGCTAGCATTCCTGTACGTGAAATTGACAGGCATAACACCCATCGAGTTGTAGCTGATTCCCGAGAAAATAATCGCGTATTTGCCGTTGTCCTGCAAGGTAACGTCCGTATTCGTTGTATAGTTAAAAACCATTGCCGAGCCCGTATTGTCTTTGCCTTGTACCGTAGCCGCGATCGGCGCAGGGGTAAGCTCTGCACCAGTCTCCGTGTTCTTAATCGTAATAAAGAAGTCGGTCGGTGTTGGGATTGCCGGATCTTCTGGAAGGCCGTAGATAATCGAACCGCTAAGCTTTCCAGTTACTGTCGCACCACTTACGATTGAATTGTTGTCGATCTTGGTGGAACCGATTTTCGTATTATATGGCGTTCCGATTTCTGTTGAGGCATATACGACTTCGCGGCTAACGCTGTACGTATGTGTGCCCATGTCTGTAGTAGCTACGAAGGTAAGCTTATTCAGACCCGGATTCAGCCTGATATCATTCAATACAAAAGTCGAACTTCCACCGTTATACATTTTGGTGTTATTCACCATGACTTCGGTCGCATTAGGCGCTTCCAGCATCAGCGTAATCGACTGTGTATGCACAATGGTCTGTGATTCTTCTGTTAATGACGTGCCGTCCGGGAGTTTGATATTATAGATCGCCGGAACGTTGGAGAAACTGACATATGCCTCTCCGCTAGCTTTGCTGCCGTTTGCCGTTAAACCATAAACGGTAATGCGGTTCAAACCTTGCGCGAGCTTCACGCCTGGAAAGCGAAAATCCTTTTCATTTTCCACGATCGGCTTCACATCCGCACCGTTCATCCCCGGAATGACTTTGTCTCCAATGATGGAATCGACCTGAAAGGAGATGCTATCCGCAGATACACCGTTGAAGCTGCCTTCCAGTTCAACCGTTCCTGTATTCACCATGGTTGGCGAGGATTGATCCGTACTAAACTTTTTAAATTGAAAATATTGACCGGAAGAATCGGCTGCTTTAACAATCCCCGGTGGAAAGAACGACACAATCAATACCGCTGTCAACATTATGCTCAATATGGTTCTAAGTCGGTTAGACACCAATGCTTCCCCCTTACGTTTTCCAGTGAATTTCAATTCTTTACCTCCTATTCACATCTGAACTTCATCACATATCCCTTTTATCGGCCCCATGCACCCATTTTTTTAGAAAAAACGATAAAAAAACCCGTCCAAAAATTGGATGGGTTTGAAATATATATAAATTATGAAATTCATATAAGTTCTGGTTACTGAATCTTCTATCTAAAGCTTCGATCCTCTTTCCTCGCCAACCTTCATTCTAAGCCTTGCTACCAAATCCAGAATCGGACGCTTCGTCTTGCCGACAAGGCCGATCACTTCCGCGCCGATCTGCAGGAAGAACATCATCACGCAGATGACGACGAAGGTGACCCAATTCGCTTCATACATCGCGGCGGAAGACTGAATGACAGCCAGGACGCCGAAGAAAGCGGCGATGCCGTACACGATGAGGACAGACTGGCGGTGGCTGAAGCCAATTTCCCGCAGGCAGTGGTGCAGGTGACCTTTGTCCGGAGCGAAGATCGGTTTTTTCTGGATCCAGCGGCGAACGATCGCAAAGAACGTGTCCGACAGCGGAACGCCGATAATAATCAGCGGAGTGATAAAGGATACAATCGCAATCTGCTTAAATCCGAGCATGGACAGCATCGCCAGGCAGAAGCCCAAGAATAGCGAGCCGGTGTCGCCCATGAAGATCTGCGCCGGATGAAAGTTAAAGAACAGAAATCCGACGATCGCTCCGAGGAGCAGCAGGCAGATCAGCGCTACCGTAAGGTTGCCCATCAGGAGCGACATCACGAGGATCGTGCCGATCGCAATGCCGGATACGCCAGCGGCGAGACCGTCAAGCCCGTCAATCAGGTTGATGGCGTTCGTGACGCCGACAATCCAGAGAATCGTGAGCGGAATCGCGATCCAGTTCTCAAGCGACGAATACGTATCATTAAAAGGTATATTCACAAAATCAACTTTGATGTCAAATCCGAATACGACGACGGATGCAGCAATGATCTGTCCAAGCAGCTTTACCTTGGCGGACAGTTCGAAACGGTCATCCAGGGCGCCGGTGATAACGATCAGCGAGCCGCCGATCAGAAAGGCCTTGATAAAATTCGTATCCCGAATGGAAAAATGATCTGCGACGAATGGAAGGATGGCAAACATGGACAGCATAAATGCCAGGTATATCGCCAATCCGCCAAGCCGAGGCATGATTCTCGTATGCACTTTTCGGGCGTTCGGGACATCGACTGCGCCAATTTTAATCGCAAATTTTTTCACCAGCGGCGTTAACAGCAGTGCCAAAGCTAATGACACAATACATCCGATGATGGCTATCATTAACATGTTTTGTTCAACCCCCATTTTCTTTACCGGATTGAATTATACTCTCATCAAAAAAATAAAACCAATCCTGTTTTTCAGCAAAAAATCGGGTTTTTGCAGCTCATTTGAGTCATTTATCACGGTTTTGTCATGTTTTCTTTATCCCGCATCACTTTAACTGCGAATTTCGGCAGCGCAAGCATTCTGGAAGCCCTCGTCGGCTCCCTTAACAGACGATAAAGCCACTCTGCACGAAGTTTCTGGAACAATTTCGGTGCCCGCTTGGACTTGCCCGAAATCACGTCAAAGCTTCCGCCGACCCCCATCATCAGGGGAACGCCGAGCTGCTCCTTGTAGCGCGCGATCCACGGTTCCTGCGTATCCGCTCCGCGGGCTACGAACAGAATATCCGGCGCCTTGGCCCGAATGTCGGCAATGACCTCCGCATCCTGATCTGCCTTGAAAAACCCATCACGAACTCCCGAGATTTCTACGCCCGGATATTGCAAATGTAACCTTTCTGCCGTGGCCTGAATCACTTCCGGCGTGGAGCCGAGCAGATACACCTTCCAGTGGTAGTCTTCTCCAACCCGCATGAGCTCATGCAGAAGGTCGAAGCCCGCGACGCGTTCCTGTACGGGCTTGTCCGTTCTCGAAGCTGCCCATACGACGCCCGTACCGTCCGGCACGAGCAGTTCGGCGTTTTTCATGACCTGCATATAGTCCGGTTCTTCCAAAGCCTTCATGATCATGATCGGGTTGGCCGTAATGACCTGATGAGGCCGGCGCTCGGCAGATTGCAGGTGCTGGGTCAAATATTTCACAGTGTCTTCCATCCCGAGCCTGCTGACCTGCAGGCCGTAGATGGAAACCGTAGGCACTTGTTGTAATGGGTTCACCGTTCAATCACCTGATCTCTTCAAAAAATCAATAATGTGCTGCGCAGGTGCCTGGGCTTCCTGCTTCAGCTTGTCGATGCGCGGTTTGTTGGCTTCTTTCCAGGTACTAGCACCAGCTAATAATCGGGAAATTTCCGCCTCGAGCTTGCCGGGCTCCACCGCGCTGCTCGTTCCGACCGGAGCGATGTCCAGCCGCTTCAGGAAATGATCGATCTTCGGATCATATGAAATGCCGATCAGCGGTACGACCTGGTTGGCCGCATAGATGAGGCTGTGAAGCCTCATGCCGATCACGAGATCGCAGCGTCCGACTTCTGCCAGCATCTGGCGCGGATCGACCGCCTCCCGGCAGATGGATACCTTGCTTCCCCCCGCCTCCACATCTCCCAGCTGCTCGATGATTTCCTGCGATGCCTTCTCATCGTTCGGGTAGTAGAACGGCAGAAATCTCAGATGCACCGCCTGCTTCTTGCATAGGGCCCGAAGCCCTTCTGCAATGCCCTTCAGCTCCCTGCGCTCCGCATCCCAGTACCGGACCGATATGCCGATGACCGGCAGCTTCGGCTCGGTGGAAGAAGGAACGGCTCCGGCATCTCCCGGTTCAGGGATCAATCCCATAACCGGGTCCGGCACCACCTGAATGCGGCCGCCCGGAAGTCCCATGCTCTGAAGCAGCTCAGAGGACTGCACGTCGCGCACCGAAATGAATTCGCATTTTTTAAACGTATTTTTGATCAGCGGATTAAACAGCTTCCGGTTCACCGGGCCGATGCCCTGCGAATAGATGAATACCGGCTTGTGCAGCCACTGAGCCAGCTTAATGACGCCTATATAGTAGGGAATCGTCTTCGGGCTGGTCGCATCCTGCAGCAGGCTGCCGCCGCCGCTGATGAGTCCGCTGCTGTTCTTCAAAGCTTGTCTCACTTCGCCCAGTTTCATGCGGTGAACCGCCTGCACGCCGTAAGTGGAGGAGGTCCATTCCGGATCGATGGAGAGCACGACGGGGTTCAGCTGAACCCCAGCCTGCCGCCCCTTCTCTTCCAGAGCCGTCAATATGGACTGCAGCACCGCCTCATCGCCGCTGTTCTTAAAGCCATAGTATCCCGAGATGACTATTGTTTGAGGCGAGGTGACCATTTTTTCCAACACCCTTCTAGAATTTGCCATACACCAATGGCGATCAGACCGAGGACGAAGCCGATTCCCAGACCGAGCAGGTCACGGGCTAACGAAATTTTCATCGGCGAGTGGATATGGGCGAAGGTATCCACCATGGACAGCTGGCCAATGACCGCGAAGATCATGATGAAGATCGCATTCCGGTGCCGGATGGACAAGAACATGCCGAGCAGGAAGAGCGGATGCGCGATGATCTCCTTGTTACGCGGCCGCACATGGAACGTGTTCTCCAGGAACGGACGGATGACCATCTCGATCGAGCTGACCTTGCCGCTGTTGCCCGTACGGCTCAAATAGTAGAATCCGGCTGCTGCGATGACGACAGCTGCAACAACCCATACAAGCGTGATCGGAGTTCTGAACAGCTTGCCGATTTGCTGTACGGGGCGTCCGCCGCGGTACAGCACGACGAAGACCGCGATGAGCAGGATCGGAGCGGCATGCAGCAGGCTTACGCCACGGAATTGGCTGATGACCAGGCTGTACGTAATATTGTTCAGCAGCGCAATCACGAACGGAATGGCTGCCATGGAAATAATCGATGTCTTGATGAACAGCACGATGGCATGCGCTAACCGCTTGCCAGGTGCAAGATCCGAATCCGCAGCGTTCAATGCGTTCACCTTGCGGATCGCCAGCACAACGGCGACCGTCGGTGCACTGATTGCCACTAGCAGTGCCAGCGCCTGTTCAAACAGCGTCGGCTTCAGTACATACAAGCCTGCGCTTCCGATCATGCCCAGCACGAAGGCAGGCAGCGTGAGCGCCGGCAGGAAATAAGAAATCATGAGTGAAATAAAGGCGACAGCACCCAGGACGGCAACCAGCTTAAAGTACCGCTGCGCCGAGGAGTCCGTCACATGGAACGCTTCGGCGCGGCCCATGGTGAAGCCGTTGTTTTCCATCGCTTTGATGGCTCCGCCCGGCTCATTCAGACTCTTGATGATGTTGTCGATCGAATCCGTCACCGCTGCTTTGGTCACGCTCTTGCTTGGTGCGGTGTTGATATACAGCATGCGGATATTCCGGTCTTTCGTAGCCAGGGCAAACCGGTCCGCAATCGTCTTCTCTTCCAGTGCCTGGGCATCCTTGTCACTCAAGGAATACAGACGGACGACATTATAATGGATGTCATACGACAGTTTCGCCATGCCTGCCTGCGGCTTCTTCGTGTTCTCGATCGCGGCAATGCCGATGCCATGCTGGTTCAGCAGGCTGGCAAAGCTCTGCAGGCTGTGCTTGTCCTGATTGTCGTTAAAGCCTTTGACCGAATCGCCTTCGAACAGAATACGGTTCACATCATTCGCTTCATAATACGCGAGCAGCTTCTCCATGGCATCCTGATCGTAAGGAAGGCTGTCCGACATGCGCGGAACGATATGGAAGCCCTTGCTGCGCAGGAGTTCGAATGCAATCGGGTCTGGCTGCATTGGCTTCAGTCCAGCATCCTCCGGCGAGGTTTCCACAATCAGGCCCTTCTGGTTATGAAACTCCCATGGCTTCACGTTAATGCCGAGACTTGTGAAGGTATCTTCAATGAGAGGCGATAACCGGCCCGCATTCTCTTCATTGGTAAACAGAATGTACGTGAAATTCTCATCCGTGGGAACGACGCTTTGCGTCATTTGCGCAACATCCTGGGCGTTATATACCATCAGCCGCCGGGTTTTCTTGAAATCATCCAGCGTGCTCTCAAACATCGCCATGCTGGTGATACCAGCGGCTTTCAGCTTGTCGAGCTGCTCCGAGATGAACTGCTCGGGATGTGCCTGGTAGGAAGCTACCTCGGCCAGCCCTCGGTAATTGAATACCAGCTCCACCTTGTTCGATGATGATTCTGTCTGATACCGGTCATACGCGACCGGCAGAGCGGCAAGTATGCCCAGAACGACCAGGATCCACAGCCATTTGCGCGATGCCGTGTTCCAATGCTGCCATTTTTGATGCACCAAAAGTACCTCCTCGTTATAACTCCGCAAAGCCGCGGCCATAGGCAGCGGCCCTCACGGACTATCCATATCTTGATTGGTTAGGCGTCTACCCGCGCCATGACTTCATCCGCCAGCTTCTGGATCCGCTCTTCCGCATCCTTCAGCGAAGACCCGCGCACAGCGAAGTAGACTTTGATCTTCGGTTCCGTACCGGACGGGCGCAGGCAGAACCAGGAACCGTCGTCCAGCATATATTTCAGCACGTTTTCTTTCGGCAGGCCGTTCAGGCCTTTGGAGTAATCCAGAACCTCCGTTACGGATGCTCCGGCAACCGTCTTCGGCGCATGCTCGCGCCAGTCGGCCATTTTCGCCTGGATTTGGGCCAGGCCGTCTTTGCCCTTCAGCGTGCGGGATTCCAATTTCTCGCGGAAAAATCCGAACTGCTCGTACAGTTCCTGCAGCACGTCGTAAAGCGTCTTGCCTTGTGCTTTATAGTAAGCACCCGCTTCACAGATGAGCAGCGATGCGAGGACGGCATCCTTATCCCGGGCATAGGTGCCTGCGAGATATCCATAGCTCTCTTCGTATCCGAACAGATACGTATGGCTGCCGGTTTGTTCGAACTCGGTCATTTTCTCGCCGATATACTTGAAGCCGGTCAGCGTGTTGAAGACCTCCGCTCCGTAATGGCTGGCGATGGCTGCGCCCATTTCGCTCGTCACGATCGTCTTGATGACCGCTCCGTTTGACGGGAGCTTGCCCTGCTCCTTCAGCTGGCTCAGCAAATAATGAATCATGATGGCGCCGGACTGGTTGCCGGAAAGGACTTCATACTCGCCTGCATCATTCAGCACGACCGCGCCCATACGGTCGCAGTCCGGATCGGTACCGACCAGAATGTCCGCCCCCACCTCTTTGCCCAGCTTCATGGCCAGCGTGAACGCTTCGCGTTCTTCGGGATTCGGGGATTTCACGGTGGAGAATTCAGCATCCGGCTGCTCCTGCTCGGCGACCACGTGAACATTCGTGAAGCCGACCTTCTCAAGCGCGCGGCGGACTGGAACGTTGCCTGTGCCGTGCAGCGGCGTATACACGATGTTGAAGTCCTTGCCAAGCTTCTCGGCGATCAGCTTCCGATTGACGCTGAGTCCGGCAACCGTATCTACAAAAGCCTCGTCATCCGCCTCTCCGAGCCATACCAGAAGTCCCTGTTCTTCCGCTTCAGCCTGTTCAAGACGCTTCACCGACGCAAAAGAATCAATCTCCTGGATATAGCTGATGACCTTCTCCGCCTGATCCGGCACGAGCTGGCCGCCTTCGGCGTTGTAAACCTTATATCCGTTGTATTCCGGCGGGTTATGGCTGGCCGTAACCACGATGCCTCCCGTCGCGCCGAGATGGCGTACGCTGAACGAAAGCTGCGGCGTGGAGCGAAGGGATGGAAAAAGCTTGGCTGTAATGCCGTTGCCTGCAAGCACCAGCGCAGCCTCAAGCGCAAATTCCGGGGAATAATGGCGGGAATCATGAGCAATCACCACCGAAGGCTTGCCTTCCGCCTGGCCGTGCTGCTCCAATATGTAGCGTGCAAAGCCCTGCGTCGCTTTACCGACGGTATAACGGTTCATCCGGTTGCTTCCGGCGCCGATGACGCCGCGCAGACCGCCTGTTCCGAATTCCAGATCTTTATAGAAACGGTCCTCCAGCTCCTGCGTTTGTGCCTGCAGTCCCTGAAGCTCCTGTTTGGTCTCTTCGTCGATCGAAGGATCCGACAGCCACCGCTGTACATTCTCTTCTGCCAATTTGCTTAACTGAGTCATTCCTAGCTTCCCCTTTCACCGCTTACGGTTAGGTATTCGTATTTAGGCTTTGGTCGGATCGGACAGGGCGAACATAATCTCGCCTTCAGCGACGATCTTATCCTCGACCTTGGCAATCGCATGTCCCTTGCCTATACTACCTTTTAACCGAGTTATCTCCACTTCCAAACGAAGCGTGTCGCCCGGCACCACCTGTCCTCTGAACCGGAAGCCGTCAAGCCCTGCCAGGAAGCCGATTTTGCCCTTGTTGCTCTCTTCCTGTAAAATTGCGGCAGCTCCCACTTGAGCCAGAGCTTCAGTGATTAACACCCCCGGCATCACCGGATATTCGGGAAAATGGCCGATGAAAAACGGCTCGTTGATCGTCACGTTCTTAATGCCGACCGCACGCTTGCCTACCTCCATCTCCAAGATCCGGTCCACCAGCAAGAACGGGGGACGATGCGGGATGATTTCCTGAATTTCTTTGACATTTAGCACCATCTTCAAATCTCCTTCCGACATTCGCATTATGATCCTTATTTTACTGCTATTTTGCATAAAAACTCGTATTTACGGAAAAACTATAGTTATCCTTCACCGACTGCAGACGTGAAGGTTCAGATAAGGGGCTCTGCCGGCCAGCCGCGGTCTTCAGTGATAGCGGCACCGACAGGGTCCTTTTGTTGTCCCTTAAGTCCCCCATCATTATACATTTTCCGAGCAAAAAAAGAAAACTCCGCCGGGAAGCGGAGGAGTTTGTGTCAATCTAAGATGGGCGCATCCCATCATGGGGCAAAGACCAGGTCAATGACATGCTGCCATGTCTTCCACTCAAACACGTCCGACAGGCTTTGCTTGCCAAATACGACATATCCGACGGTCATGCCTCCGATCAAAGCGAGCACCAGAAACAGCGGAATCATCCAGCGGATGACGATTCTCCAGCGCGCCGTCTTTCTTCTGGCCGGCTGCCCGTTCTCCGGATCTGACCCCGGCTTATCCGGCGATGCTTGGCGGTTCTGGTTCTGGACTCTCGTCAGCTTATCGGCAGGCTTATTAGGTTCACTCATCGCTGCAATCACCTTAACCCCGCATATTGTTGGCCAGGTTCATCAAGGTGTCGCTGGAGGCGATCGCTCTCGCAGCCAGCTGGTAGGCACGCTGCATTTGCATCATTTCCGTAATTTGGCCCATGTAATCCACGTTGGATTTCTCGAGATAACCGGAGCGGATCGAGGTATCTTCTGGAAGTCCACCATTCGCCGGCACTTCAAACACCTGCGCTTCGGTCATGCTGCCCGGCACGACGAACAGGTTGCCGTCCATCTGCTGGAGCGCATCCTCGCGGAGCGGCTTCAGCACTTTCAGCTTGCCTGCTTCGGTAATGACACCTGCCTGATCCACCAGCACCTTGCCATGAGGATCAATCGCAACCTTGGCATCATCCGGGGCTTTGATATGCTGATTCTTCTCATTTAATACGTAATACCCCTGGTTGTTCAGCAGGACCATCGAGTCCGGATCACTCGGGTCCGGTGCAAAATGAAAGCCCCCTTCACGGGTATAGGCGCGCTTGCCCCCGACCTCGACGGCGAACATCCCGCTGCCTTCAATGGCGAGATCGAGCGGATTATTCGTCTGTTCGAGCGGCCCCCCTGTCATATCGCGGGTCACGTCGCCCGTCCGGACGCCATAGCCGGTCGTATAACCGAGCGGGGAGAATCGTCCCTGCTGCCGGAAATCCTTCGGCTGCTGCATCACGGACGTCAGCGTATCCTCAAAGGAGAGATCCTTCTGCTTGTATCCCACGGTATCCAGGTTCGCGATGTTGTCGGCGATGGTATCCAGCTTGCGCTGAATGCCGTTCATCGACACAAGCGCGGTGATCATGGAGTTATTCATCATAAACCTCCCTTAAATAGCCCCACATCGTGGGGCTTTGCTCCGGGGTCAGTTCAGGAGCTTGGCAGAACCCCGGCATGTATACGTATAAATACTATTGTTATGAAAAGTCCGGCCGGCCTATACTCTTCCTACTTCGTTCACGGCCTTATCCAAGCTTTTATCGTAAATTTGAATGACCTTCTGATTGGCTTCATAAGCGCGGAGCGCCGTATTCATGTCCACCACGACTTCGGACGCGTTCACGTTCGATGCCTCAATGTAGTTCTGACGCACTTCTACGCGATCATTTGGACCAAGGGCCCGAACTTCAGCACCCTGCGGGTCATCGAGGCGGTACACGCCCTCGCCTTCACGGACCATCTGATAAGGCTGCCCAACCACGGACACGCCGATTCGTTGTCCGCGCGCACCGGTAGCGGGATCGAGTACATACCCCTGCTCGTCCACTTTAAAGCTGTCCACCGGGCCTGTCAATACGATCGGTTGATTATTGGCATCCAATACCTGGTAACCGGCCGAAGTCAGCAATCTGCCGTCGTTTCCGACCTTGAAATTGCCGTCTTTGGTATACCGGGGATCTCCGTTCTGATCCGCTACCGTAAAGAAGGCCTCCGGCTTATAAATGACATCGCCGTTATCGCTGATGAATTTGCCCGATCCGTCAAAGGCAATATTCTGATTGGTTGCCGGATCCGTCACTTCCATATCGGACACAAGCGCAAAATCTGTCGGCTTGCTGCTCGCTTTGATCAGGCCCTGCTGGTACATGGACAAGGCTTCCTCGGCAAACACGCCCGTGTTCAGCTTGCCGATGGTCGACACCGGAGCATCGCTTGTCCCGCCCATCATCGTAATGAGCATTTCCGGAAAGGAGCGGGCTACGCTGTTCACCTGCTTATATCCGGGCGTATTGATATTGGCTAAATTCTGTACCGCCGTATCGTGGCGGTTCTCCTGTGTCAGCATGCCGGCAGCTGCCGTATAAAATCCTCTGATCATGTGAGTGGGGGCACCCCTTTCATGGTCCTGCAATCTATTTCAATATAAATTCGTACTCCAATGCTATGATGAATGGGCCGTCAGCCCGTCATTGATATTTAATATATCGGCGGTTCAGAACGATTTCTTAACCACTTTATCCAAATTATCCAGCATAATGCCCGTGCCCTTCACGACGCAGTGCATCGGATCCTCGGCGATCAGCACCGGTACGCGCAGCTCCTCGGCGAGGAGCTCGTCCAGTCCGTTCAGCATCGCCCCTCCGCCCGTCAGAATCACACCGCGGTCGATAATATCCGCCGACAGCTCCGGCGGCGTCCGCTCCAGCACCGACTTGGCAGCTGTTACGATAGAGTAGACAGGTTCCCACAATGCTTCCTGAATCTCGCTCGAAGAAATGGTGACCGTAAGCGGAAGTCCGGACACCATGTCGCGTCCGCGGATATCCATCTCATCCTGGCGTCCTCCAGGACGTACCGTTCCGATTTTGATCTTGATATCCTCGGAGGTACGCTCGCCGATCAGCAGTTTATATTTGTTCTTGATATATTTGACGATGGACTCGTCGAACTTGTCCCCCGCCATTTTAATAGAAGAGGCGGTCACGATGTCGCCCATGGAAAGCACTGCTACATCCGTGGTTCCGCCGCCGATATCGACGACCATGTTGCCGCTCGGCTGGAAAATGTCCATGCCCGCGCCAATGGCCGCCGCCTTCGGTTCCTCTTCCAAAAATACGTCTTTGGCCCCACTGCGCTCGGCCGCTTCGCGAATGGCCTTCTGCTCGACCGACGTGATGTTGGTCGGCGCGCAAATGAGAATGCGCGGACGGCTGCTCCAGCTCCGGCCTCCCACGCGGTCAATAAAATATTTAAGCATCGCTTCCGTAATGGCAAAATCGGCAATGACGCCATCCCGCAGCGGACGAATAGCCACGATATTTCCCGGCGTACGCCCGACCATGCGGCGGGCATCTTCCCCGACGGCAAGGACTCTCTTGGTGTCGCTTTCGATCGTCACGACAGAAGGTTCGTCAAGAACAACCCCCTTCCCTTTGACATGTATGAGCACGTTTGCCGTGCCCAGATCAATCCCAATATCCTTGCTAAACATCATGAAAAGAGCCCCCAAAGTCATATTTTATGGTAAAAGAGTCCCTGAGCCTTTTGAAAGTCCCTTTTCGACAAGATGCGGCAAGATGTATGTACATAGGGAAGCCGGGATCACAATTTTCGACCTTATACCATCTTTTAACATATCATACTTCAGGGGACGGATTCAATGTTTAAAGCGGCTTGCCATGCGCAAAAATTATGATTTGGCGGAGGCCACGGCTTCGCGTTTTTTCGTCTTTTTGTACTTGATTTTGGTGGCTTCCCCTCCGCGGAGATGACGGATCGATTTGTGATATTCGAGAATGTGCTTAACCTGGTCTGCCAAATCAGGATTGATCTCCGGCAAACGTTCGGTCAAGTCCTTATGCACTGTGCTTTTTGATACGCCAAATTCTTTGGCTATTGTCCGGACCGTGTGCTTCGTCTCCACGATACAACGTCCAATTTTAATCGTCCGTTCCTTGATGTAATCGTGCACGCTCCCGCCTCCCTACTGTGGATAGTTTGGTACATTATATGAGGGGCGTGCCTATATATTCGCGCTTTCAGGACCTGACAAGCTACGCAAGGCCCATTTATTTTCAAAACGCGCAAAATAACCCTGCCAAGCAGGGCCTGTTTTTTGCGGCTTATCCAAGCGCGCTCTATGCTTAGAGGGATTTCTTGCCAAGCAACCAAAAAGAGAAAAGACAGGGGAGCTCTCCCCTGCCTTTTGCCTGCTGCTTGATTATTGTTTTGGAAGCAGATCTTCCGGATTCACCGGCGTGCCTTTTTCATGCACTTCGAAATGCACGTGGTTTCCGAGATCCTTTTCGATTTCGCTGCGGCCAGCCGTACCGATCTTATCGCCCTGCTTCACGGTATCGCCCACTTTAACTTTGGCGTCGGAAAGGGCTTGGTATACCGTCTTCACGTCATTCTCATGCATAATCTCGATTACCGTACCGGTCAGCGGCGGATTCACTTCAACGCGGGTTACTTTGCCGTCCAGGGCTGCAGTAACTTCAAACGTCTTGTCATCTTCGCGTCCCAGGTCGATGCCGACATTCGGGCTGAACGTATCGTTGTACTGCACCATGGCCGCCTGGTTATTCTCGGCGGTTCCATCTTTTTCAAAGAAAGGCTTCACGACTTTGACTTCCTTGGCATCGGCTACAGGCCATGCCATGTCTACGACAGCAGCAGTGACTTCAACGGCTTTTTCGTCCTTACCGGCTTCCTTGCCGGCTTCTTTCGTGTTCGATGTAGCAGCAGTCTCTGAAACTTTAGCAGGGTCTTGTGCGAGTTTGTTCTGGCTGGCATCCTGGTAGACCCAAACTAAGGTTAGTATAATTGCTGCTGCGGCCACGTAAGCTGCCGGGTATACCCACCGTTTGGACAACAGCTTTTTCCATGCAGACGGCTGGCTTACCAGCTCTCCCTGTGCTTTTTTAGGAGTTTCTCCATGGTTTTGGTTACTTTTGTTTTGTTCATTCATATGGTTATCACCTCAGTAATCATTGTTACCGGGGCCAAACCTTTTATACGTATCTCTTATATTATTTTTTTAAAAAAGGATAGAGGCCTTATCCAAGCTATACAAGCTCCATAAGCTCTAGAAGCTCTAAAAGCTCTAAAAGCTCAGAAGCTCGTAAAGGTGTATAAGATGAGCGGGGCATCGAGCCTATCATCTATTTCGAATCCGGATGATGCTTACGATCTCAGCTGTGCCGGATCTCTTATCCTTGTATGAACCAACTATGAATCAAAATAGAGTCTGACCCTTCGTTTCCTTGATTTCATCTTATACACAGGCGAGGTGCCTTTACCTTCTCTTCATTCAACTTATATACCGCATCATCCTGTTTTCTCCTTCATTCCACTCGAGTGCAGGAGATGTGCTGTTCCTCTTACTCCATTATATAGAAGATAGACATCGTTGAAATCCAAGGACCGCGTATGCCTTCGATGCAAGCTCCCCCCGGAGAAGCCTTGGGGTGAAGCTTCGTTTATCCGCCTCCCTTCTTCTCTATAAGTACATTCTCCGGCGGGGAATTCTGTTATTCTCCTCACTTTATAGCATCCCTGTAAAATCAGCCGTCTCTCTTAATCCTTCTTGTCGCTTACCTTTATATAATCCGACGCTTTCGCGAACTGTACGCCGGTATAGTAGTGTTTCAGAATATCGGTCGCGGAATAGCCCTCCTTGGCCATTCCTTCCGCTCCCCATTGGCTCATGCCGACACCGTGCCCGTACCCGTACGTCGTGATCAGCACGTCGCTTCCGGAGGTCTTCCAGCTGAACTGGCTGGAGCGCAGCCCCAGCTTCTCGCGGACTTCACGGCCGGTGAACGTGACGCCTCCAATGGATATTTCCTTGATCCGGTGCCCGGTGGTCGATGAGAGAATGTGAATAAAAGGCTGCCCCTCCTCCATGGCTAAGGCCGGAACGGTCTTGCCTGTAAGACCGAGCTTCGTCAGAAAATCCTCCCGGCTCATCTTCACCGTCTCCTCGTACCCCGGAGCCTGCTTGTCCCAGGGACTGGCGACGCTGCGCAAATAAGGGATACTCTGGCTCCAATACTCTTCCGAATTCTCCGTATAGCCGTTGCCGCTGGAGAAGAAAGAGGCCGTGATCGGTTTGCCGTTAAAAGTCATGATCGTATTCCTGGATTCTTCCACCGCCCGCTTCAGCTTGGCCAGCTGCTCCGGCTTACCATTCCACTGTGTCTCCAGCTGTTCCTTCGATATATACGCCTGGTGCAGGACCGTATCGGTCACTTGGGCCTTGCCCCCCGGCACGCCGCTCTTATCGCCGTCTGCCAGCCTGCGCGTGATAAAGGTGCGCGCCGCGACAGCCTGTGCCTTCAGCGCATCGAGATCGAACTCGGCGGGCATCTCGGCGGCGATCACGCCTACGACGTAATCCTCGAGCGGCAGCGTCTCGACCTTGTCCGTCTTCGTCAGATAGACGGACACCTGCGGCTGTGGCGCTTGCGCCTGCGGAGCAGCCGCAGGTGCCACCGGCGCGGGCATGGGCGCCGGTGCAGGATCCGGCTTGTGGTGCGTCGCCACCACAAGCGCCGGGATCAGCAGCGCCAGCGCGAGCAGCCCTCCCGCCGCCCACAGTGCGGGAGGCAGCCTGCGGGCGCTGCCCGGGCGGTGCGGCCGCCAGGCTGGGCCGCGGCCGCGCGCGGCAGGCGGCGTGGCCCATGGCCGCCGCCCAGGGTCCTGCCGGGCGCCTGCGGGCGCGCCCGGCTCCCCCGGCCGGAGCGCTTCGCGCGGCTCCGGCAGCTCTGGCGCAGCGGCCTGCGGCGGCTGCGCGAGGGCGTCAGGCAGCACCCGCAGGTGCTGCCTGGGCCTGCCTGCGCCGGGCTGGTGCCCCGTGCCCGGCGCTGCCTCTCCGGCGGCCGGGCGTGGCTCCCGGCCGCTCCCGGATCCAGCCTGCGCGCGCGGCTGATCTATAAGCATGTCCGGCCCGGAAGCTTCGCCTCGCCCTCCAACCGCTACCTTGATTTGTGTCCGTGGGTCCTTCATAGGTTCCTACCTCCATTTTGTCGATAATGGTCTGCTGATCTCTCCCATGAAGCAGCGATATGAGACAAAGGTTTGTCCTGTCATTATCTCAATCTTTCGCGCCTCTCTTAATCCCGATATGTATAGTTATGAACTGCGCAGGACTGATAGAACCCTTTTTAAGAGAATCGAAAGATTCATATGATCACAACCCAGCAAAGTGAGGCTTTGCTCCGAAGTCCAGTCAGGTACATTGCGAGGACCCCCGGTATATAAGTTCTATAAAAGAAAAAACGTCCATCGACGTATTTTCAGTTATTACAGCCCGTATTTAGATGTGTTCTTGCAATTCAGACTGGCCCGGCTGCGAATATTCTGCTTTCCGACATCAACAAAAAGGACCGCATCCCACCAGGGATACGGTCCTTATCAATTCACATTTTCATTTACAGTCCAGGTTCTTGCCTATTTCCAGTACAATGTTATTCGCGTTCTTTTACATGAGAAACAGAATCGCTTATACCCAAGTTGGCTGGACATTGAACAAAGGAACCTCTTCTTCCAGCTCCACCTTTTTCTTCGCCGGAGCCGGCTGATCCAGCACAGGCTCTTCCAAGCGCCAAATGTTGGCGCCAAGACCTGTCAACTTCTCGGCCAAGTTCACATAACCGCGGTCAATGTGATGTGTTCCGCTTACTTCCGTCGTTCCTTCGGAAATCAGTCCCGCCAGAATCAGCGCCGCACCTGCACGCAAATCAGTTGCGCACACCTTCGCGCCTTTCAGGTTGGCTCCGCCCGTCACGATGGCTGTACGCCCTTCCACTTTGATCTCCGCATTCATGAGCTGGAATTCATCCACATGCATAAAGCGGTTTTCAAATACAGTCTCGGTAACCACGCTCGTACCTTCGGATTTGAGAAGCAGCGCCATCATTTGCGACTGCATATCCGTCGGGAAGCCCGGGTAAGGAAGTGTCTTGATGTCCACAGCCTTCAGGGGATGATTTGCCGTAACGCGCACGCCGTTCTCATCCGGTTTGATGGTAACGCCCATCTCTTCCAGCTTGGAAATGACCGGACCCAAATGATCGACAATCGCGCCTTCGACATACACATCGCCGCCCGTAATCGCTGCAGCCACCATGTAAGTACCTGCTTCAATCCGGTCAGGAATGACCGTATGTTCTGTGCCGTGCATTTTCTCCACGCCCTCGATCCGGATCACGCCTGTGCCCGCACCGCGAACTTTTGCGCCCATTCCGTTCAGGTAGTTGGCCAAATCGACAATTTCCGGCTCTTTCGCCGCATTTTCGATTACGGTCACGCCTTCTGCAAGAGTGGCAGCCATCATAATATTTTCAGTAGCACCTACGCTGGCCACATCCAGATAGATTTTAGCCCCGCGCAATCTGCCATTCATTTTCGCCTCAATATAACCTTGTCCAAGACTGATCTCGGCACCCAAAGCCTCAAAGCCTTTCAAGTGCTGATCAATCGGCCTTGTTCCAATGGCGCAACCTCCAGGCAGTGAAATCCGTGTATGCCCCATTCTTGCGAGCAGCGGACCCATTACCAAAAAAGACGCACGCATTTTACGCACCCATTCGTAAGGCGCTTCGCAAGAGGAAATAGCTTGGGCATCAACCCTCATTACATCATTTTCATATGTAATGCCTGCACCTATCGATTCCAATACTTTGCTGATTGTAATTACATCGTCAAGAGGAGGTGCGTCGTAAATGACACTTACTCCTTCTTCCCCAAGAAGAGAGGCAGCGATGATCGGAAGAACTGAATTTTTTGCTCCGCTGACTTTCACGCTTCCGGTCAGTTTATTGCCACCGCGGACGATAAATTTGCTCATCATGATTCCCTCCGCGTCCATTTTTTTCCACAAATATCTGTAGTCATAAGAAATTACATAGCTAATTCCCTAACTTCCATCATAACACCGATCTTTTCATGGATACAAGCGTTTTTTGGCGAATGAGCCCAAAACACGGCTGATCCTGGGGCTTATGGCCTATGCACAAGCAAAACCGGATCCATAAATGAAAACAGAGGGATTTTTGCACACACCGAATCTGCCTTGCAAGCCCCGCAGCAGCCGTGTCGCGCCTAGAGGTTTACCAGGCATCCATGCATAAAATAGAACCAAAGATAGATGAAAGCCGTTTCTCCTGCGTAACAACCAGGAGCTCAGAAGTAACATAAGAGCTTTAGTCTATTTTATACCGTTGTATTCATTGTTGACATAAAAAAATGTTATTATTCGACACATTCGTTGTCCGTCCGACATTCGGCATGACAACAGCCTAACAGAGATATAACCAAAGACCGCTTCCTTAAAACATGTACTTAATCATTTGGCTCCAACTCAAATAATCGAGAAGGAATTTAGCAACGAAATGTCCCAAAATGATGGACAGCAGCAGATGCAGAAGCTTGCCCTGCGCGCTCTTGGGAAAGCGGATGAACAGATCCAGCTTCAGGTTCTGCAAAGCCCACCAAGACAGACCAATACAGATCAGAGAGATGACAATCGAGATCAGCCCGCTGACCCCCATACTGCCCACCAGGTCGTTCGTGATGTTTGAATCCATTATGACACCCCCATCCATTCAGGTTAATCCATCCAAACGAATCAAACGCCGCTTGCTCTGTCATCCTAGCGAGGAGACCTCTCTAAGAAAACACAGTATGCATTTCTTCCATTCGTTTGTAGCTTTATAAATTGAACAAAAGAAGACTTCAGCTTTCGTTCATTTTATAACAGCAATCAAAGGGACTATTATATAATACTGGGCACAGCACAAAGAATCCAGCAACAATTACGTAATTACCAAATTCTTTTTAAATAAAGCGTTTACTTGTGTGAACTTTCCTATTTTGTTCGATATTACAAGACATTTCCTCGGAAATATTCTCTTGAATTGCCTATCATTCTACATTTTATGACGAGCCTTAAGGCACCATTTCAACAAAAAAACAGCCCGTCTCAGATGGACGAGACGGGCTTGACTGCTTATTTACTTCTTACCACCGAATACGTTGATCCGGTTAATGGCTTTTTGCAGCGCCAGTTCGGCGCGGCGGAAATCAATTTCATCCTGCTTGCTGCTGACTGCCAGTCGACGCTCAGCGCGTTCCTTGGCCGCTTCAGCACGCTGCAGATCGATCTCTTCCGCTGTCTCGGCGCTCTCCGCCAAAACAACCACCTTGTCCTTACGGATTTCCACAAAGCCGCCATTCACCGCGATCTGGCTCGTTTTCTTGCCAGTTTTGACGATAAGAGGAGCGACTTGAAGCGGGGTAACCATAGGAATGTGTCCCGGCAAGATACCGAGATCGCCTTCCACTCCCCGAACCGTCAGGCTTTCTACCTCTCCGGAATATGCCAAGTGATCCGGCGTCACAATTTCCAATAAAAAGGTACTCACGTTCATCCCTCCTGAACAGCTCGCATCGGCAAGCTATAGCTTCCCTTGCAGGACCTATTCCAGCGTTTTTGCTTTTTCTACGGCTTCGTCGATCGTTCCTACGAAGAGGAATGCTGCTTCCGGAAGATCATCGTGTTTGCCATCGAGGATTTCCTTGAAGCTGCGGATCGTTTCTTTGACAGGTACATACGTACCCGGCATGCCGTTAAATGCTTCCGCAACGTGGAACGGTTGGGACAAGAAACGCTGTACTTTACGTGCACGCGCTACGATCAGTTTGTCGTCCTCGCTCAGCTCATCCATACCGAGGATCGCGATAATATCTTGAAGCTCGTTATAGCGTGCAAGCAGCTGCTTAACGCCTTGAGCGACATTGTAATGCTCTTCGCCTACAATTTCAGGTGCCAGGATACGGGAACTCGAAGCGAGTGGATCCACCGCCGGGTAGATACCCATTTCGGAGATTTTACGCTCCAGGTTGGTTGTTGCATCCAAGTGGGCAAATGTCGTTGCAGGAGCCGGGTCAGTATAGTCATCGGCAGGCACGTAGATGGCCTGGATGGACGTTACGGAACCTTTTTTCGTGGAAGTAATACGCTCTTGCAGCTGACCCATCTCCGTTGCCAGCGTAGGCTGGTAACCTACCGCGGACGGCATGCGGCCGAGCAAGGCGGATACTTCGGAACCGGCTTGTGTGAAACGGAAAATGTTGTCGATGAAGAGCAGAACGTCTTTGCCTTCTTGATCACGGAAGTATTCCGCCATCGTCAGACCCGTCAATGCGACGCGAAGACGCGCGCCTGGCGGCTCGTTCATTTGTCCGAATACCATCGCGGTTTTCTTGATAACGCCGGAGTCGCTCATTTCATGGTACAAGTCGTTACCTTCACGGGTACGTTCACCAACACCTGCGAATACGGAGATACCGCCGTGTTCCTGCGCGATGTTGTTGATCAGTTCCTGGATCGCAACGGTTTTACCTACACCCGCGCCACCGAAGAGACCGATTTTACCACCTTTTTGGTAAGGAGCCAAAAGGTCGATAACTTTGATGCCTGTCTCCAGCATTTCAGCCTGAGTAGACAGCTCATCGTATTTTGGAGCTTCACGGTGAATCGGGCTGCTGACTTCAGTCGTCACGTCGCCTGCTTCGTCGATCGGCTTGCCGAGTACGTTAAATACGCGTCCAAGAGTCGTTGGACCTACCGGCACGGTAATTGGAGCGCCTTGATCGACGGCTTCCATGCCGCGTACCAGTCCGTCTGTAGACGACATGGCGATGCAGCGTACCAAGTTGTCGCCGAGATGGTTTGAAGCTTCCAGGGTCAAGTCGATTTGGCGTCCGCCAGCGACCGTGCCCTCAATTTTAATCGCATTGTAGATTTCCGGAAGTTGACCTCTTTCGAACTCGATGTCGACAACCGCACCCATAATGCTGACTACGCGTCCTTTGTTCATCTTTTTTGTTCCCTCCTACAAGTCTGCTTATATGCAAACCTACATCGTAAGCTGCAATGCTTAACGTTATATTCCGTTCATGGTCTGTCACTTCTTGCTTAAACAATCCTCTTACGCCTGAGCGTTCGCTCCGGCCACGATCTCGGAAATCTCCTGAGTAATGGCAGCCTGACGTGCACGGTTGTACGTAAGAGTCAATTCGCCGATCAGCTTGGTCGCGTTCTTCGTTGCTGCGCCCATCGCTGTCATTTTCGCTCCGAGCTCACTCGCTTTGCCATCCAGAAGTGCGCTGAAAATCAATGTTTCAGCGTATCTAGGCAGCAGCGCTTCAAGCACGGCTTCCGGAGACGGCTCGTACTCGTAGCTGGCCGTTACACCGGTCGACTCCGTCCCCATGTTTTCCATAGGCAGAAGCTGATCCACTTCAGGAATTTGAGTCAGTGCGTTCACGAAACGGTTGTAGCAGATATGCAGTTCATCGATTTGCGAATCCTCAAACTGGCGAACCGCTGCATAAGCGATCGACTTGATATCCGAGAAGGAAGGCGTATCGGAGAGATCCGTAACTTCCTCTGCAATCGGCATTTCACGGCGGCGGAAATAATCGCGCCCTTTGCGTCCAATCACGAAAATTACGTACTCGTCAGCAGACTTGTGCTTCTCTTTGATCGTCGTCATCACTTTTTTCAAAATGTTGGCGTTGTATCCACCGGCAAGACCACGGTCAGAGGTGATAACCAGATATCCGGTCTTTTTCACGGTACGCTTCTCAAACATCGGATGCTTGATGCCTTTCGTGCCAGAGGCAATGCTGGACACCACTTCTTTCAGCTTATCCGAGTAAGGACGGGCATGCTGCGCCATCTCCTGGGCTCTTCTCAGCTTGGAGGCAGCGACCATTTCCATCGCTTTCGTGATTTGCTTCGTGCCTTGAATACTTTTGATCTGACGTTTTATATCACGCAATCCTCTTGCCATGTTTTCACCACCTTCAAGCTTTGACTGAAGGTCAAAGCTAACTTCGTAAGCGTAAACCCAAACTTTGGCGAAGCCAAAGTAACTTCGTAAGCGTAAACCAAGCTTTGACTGAAGGTCAAAGCTAACTTCGTAAGCGTAAACTTAAACTTTGGCTGTGCCAAAGCTAACTTCGTAAGCATAGGCTTAAGCTTTGGCTGGGCCAAAGCTGTCTGCCAGAACACCAGATCCGTACCAGGCGCCCGTATATCTGAAAAAGATGAATCCGAGCCTTGCGGCCCGGTTCATGTTAATGGCTTAGGCCATCACAGCAAAGCTTCTTTTAAATTTCGCGATCGCATCTTTCAGAGCCGTTTCATTGTCGGCAACCAGATCTTTGGTATCACGAATGGAAGCCAGAATTTCCGGATGATTGCTTTCCAGGAATCCGAGGAATTCTTTCTCGAAGCGGCGGATATCGCCCACTGGAATGTCATCCAGATGGCCTCTGACTGCCGTGTACAAGCTCGCAACCTGCTGCTCAACTTTAAGCGGCTGGTTAACACCTTGCTTCAGAATTTCCATCAGTCTCGCACCGCGGTTGAGGCGGGCAAGCGTGGATTTATCCAAATCGGAACCGAACTGGGAGAACGCCTGAAGCTCACGGTATTGGGCAAGGTCAAGCTTCATACCGCCGGCTACTTTTTTCATAGCTTTAATTTGCGCGGAGCTGCCGACACGGGATACGGAAATACCCACGTTGATCGCCGGACGCTGGCCCGCATAGAACAGTTCAGATTCAAGGAAGATCTGACCGTCTGTAATGGAGATTACGTTCGTCGGAATGTACGCAGATACGTCGGAAGCCTGTGTTTCAATGAATGGCAGCGCGGTTAATGAACCTCCACCCAGAGCGTCACTCAGCTTCGCTGCGCGTTCCAGCAAACGGGAATGCAGATAGAATACGTCACCAGGATATGCTTCACGGCCTGGAGGACGCTTGAGCAGCAAGGAAAGTTCGCGGTATGCCGCTGCTTGTTTGGACAAGTCATCATAGATGATCAGGGCATGCTCGCCTTTGTACATAAAGTATTCGCCCATTGCACAGCCCGCGTAAGGAGCGATGTACAGGAGCGGGGATGGCTCGGAAGCCGATGCCGTAACGATGATCGTGTAGTCCAAAGCGCCGTGACGGCGAAGGTTTTCTACGACATGCGCAACGGTGGATTGCTTTTGGCCGATCGCAACATAAATACATTTCACGCCATTGCCTTTTTGGTTAATGATCGTGTCGATTGCGATTTGCGTTTTACCGGTTTGACGGTCACCGATGATGAGCTCGCGCTGGCCGCGGCCGATTGGCACCATGGCGTCGATCGCTTTGATACCGGTTTGCATTGGCTCATGAACGGATTTACGGTCGATAACGCCCGGTGCGTTATTCTCGACCGGACGGAATGCAGCAGCCTCGATCGGGCCTTTGCCGTCCAAAGGTTGACCCAGCGGGTTCACGACGCGTCCAAGCAAAGCTTCCCCTACGGGAACCTGCATGATCCGGCCGGTACGTTTCACCTGGTCGCCTTCTTTGATTTCGGTGTAAGGGCCGAGGATAACGACACCTACGTTGCTTTCTTCCAAGTTCAGCGCAAGGCCTACGACACCATTGGCGAATTCTACGAGCTCGCCGGCCATTACGTTGTCAATACCGTGAACACGAGCAATACCGTCGCTTACTTGAATAACGGTACCGACTTCGGATACCTCGATATCTGATTTATATTGTTCAATTTGACTTTTAATCAGCGTACTGATTTCTTCAGGTCTGATACTCAAGTGTCTTCACCCCTATCTACTGTGCTTGTCTGTTAAAAGACTTTTCAAGCCGTTCAAGCTTCCCTGCCAGACTGCCGTCATACAGCTTATCGCCGATCATGACTTTCACGCCGCCGAGCAGACTTTTATCAATCACGTTATTCACGCGAATTTTTTTGTTAGCCAAAGCTCCGAATTGTGCAGCAACGGCCTCCCGTTCCTGCTCACTCAGCGGATAAGTGGAGTACACTGTAGCATCCGCAATTCCGAGGCTTTCGCCTTCGATCCGGATATAGCTATCCAGAAGATCCGTGAGGATATCAGCTCTGCCCCGCTCAATGAGCAGTTCAATGGTATTGATGACCGGCTGGGATACTTTCTCTTGAAGGGCCTTCTTCAGCACATCCAGTTTCACTGATGCGGCAATGTTGGGTGTGGAGATGAACTTCTGCACATCATGATCAGCCGCAATGGCCTCCACGACAGCCTTCAGTTCCTGTTCCACTTCCAGCGTCTTCTGCTGCTGTGCAGCCACTTCAAACAGCGCCTTTGCGTAACGCTTGGCTGCTATTGTTTCCCGGCTCATGGTCTGCCCCCTACCTCTTTAAGGTATTGGTCCACGAGCTCTTCCTGTGCACTGTCGCTGCTGACTTCTTTCTCAAGCAGCTTGGAAGCGATCTTCACAGATACGGCGCCAACCTCGTTGCGCAGTTCCTGAACCGCCTTGTTCTTTTCACTGGCGATGTCGCGTACAGCTTCTTCTTTGATGCGTGCCGCTTCTTCCTTCGCCTGTGCCATCAACTGATCAGCCTGTTTGTTGCTGGTTTGCTTGGACTGCTCGATAATTTCGTAAGCCTCTTTGCGCGCCGCCTCGAGAGCTTGTTTTTGCTCCTCTACATAAGCGACTGCCTGATCGCGGGTTTGCGAAGCTTCGTTCATTTGCTGAAGCACCAGCTCGCGGCGTTTCTCCATGATAGAGAACAACGGTCCGAAGGCATACTTATTAAGAAGCAGATACAAGATCACAAATGCGATTAACGCGAGAATAAAAGACGCGTAGTTAATACTCAAATCTAGTCACTCCTTTCCGGTGCACGTACACTGCCGTTCACTCTTGCTTCCGAAAGAATCATTCTGACGGCTAAAAAGAAGGCGCGGATGGCCGTGGCCTTCCCCGCCAAACCTTGCTCGTTTTAAATTATGCTCCTGCGTAGAACAAGAACGCGAGTACTACACCGATGATTGGAAGGGCTTCGACCAGACCTACACCGATAAACATTGTTGTTTGAAGCGTGGATTTCGCTTCTGGTTGACGAGCGATACCTTCAACTGTCTTACTTACGATCAAACCGTTACCGATACCTGCGCCAAGTGCGCCCAAACCTACTGCGATAGCAGCTGCCAAAAATGCCCAAACTCCCATTTGTAAAATCCTCCTTAGAGATGTGTATTTGTTAGAATTTATGGTTTAGTTAAGAGTGAAGCGTTGCTTCAGCTTAACTGTTGAAGCTAATGTTCGTGTTCGTCGTGCGTTTCGATCATTTGCGAGATGTACACCATGGTCAGGATCGTAAAGACGAAGGCCTGAATGGCGCCGACGAAAATACTGAAGCCCTGCCAAACGACGAGTCCGAGTGCGGAAGCAACCCAGCCCACAGCGCCCAGCGCCGTCAATTTCAGCAATACGGAGATCAGAACCTCGCCCGCGAAAATGTTACCGAATAGACGCATGCCCTGCGTGAGCAGTTTGGCGAACTGTTCGATGACGTTGATCGGGAAGAAGAACCAGTATGGCTGGAAATAGTGCTTGAAATAATTCTTCGTATTCTTCGTGATTCCGAGGAAATGCGACAGCAGGAAGACAATCAGTGCCAATGCCATCGTTACGGAAGCGTCTGCGGTCGGTGATTTCCACCAAGCCACCCCGACTTCCTCCAGCTCCGGATTCTTCGCGAAGGCATCTTTAACGGAGACGATCTCCTGGTTGAAAATGTGCGCATGGCCCGCGTCATGGTAGTCGGTGACGATACCAAACGGCAAGCCCAGCAGATTCGCTACGAAGATGAACATGATGAACGTGAGTCCAAGAGACAAGAAGTGCTTTCCCTTTTTCCAGTCCATCGTGCTTGAAATCAGGTTTTGAACGAATTCAACCGCCCATTCCATGAAGTTTTGCAGCTTGCCCGGATTATCCACTGACAAATTTCGAGTCGCCAGCTTGGCAATCACGAACACCACAACACACGTTACGATGAGCATCAGGATAATGGAAAGGTCAAATTCAATGCCGCCCAATTCAATAATCGGTGATTCATGCATATTTTTCTCACCCCTTTCTCAGTTGAGCAATCTACTCTTGTTTACGAGACAATCGAATTCCTATGAATAAGAGAAGGAACTGCGATAAGATCAGGGTAGCAGCAACAGCGTACAGATTGAATGTCTCCGGCTTCTGATATGCAACGACGATAGCCAGCACGCTCACGGCTGCACGGGTCATAAAACCCATATTCACCTTCTTACCTTCTCCGCTGGCGACAGTATCCAACACTTTCTGCACCTTGTACCCCAGATAAAAACTGTTAAGCAGACTAACGCTGGAGCCAAGCACCATACCTAGCGCAATGCTCCGGTATTGCGGAAAGACAGCAGCACCCAAAAAGCAAAGGGCCAGGAAATAAAGTGTGGTTCTGGTCAATACCCTGCGGTATTTCCATAATTCATTCATCACTTTCCCCCATGACTGCCTTGGTGATTATAAAAACGCTTACGCCGCCGATGAAGAGCCCGAGCAGAACGCCGAAGGCGATCCATAAGCCGGGTCCCCCCAGAACCTTGTCCAGCCAGGAGCCCAGATAAAAGCCTCCTAAAGTGCATGCTGCCAGGTCGATGCCGATTGCGCTTACAAGTCCCATATATTTCATAGGGCTCGCATTGTTTTTATCGGTTTTTTGAGGCTTTTCAGGTTTACTCATTTTCAGTCCACCCTCATAATCCCAGTTCATTTCACTGAATGTCACAAGAGTTTGTCAATTGAGCGTTTTGATGCGATTCAGGCCTGAAACTATGAAAATAATCACAGCAAAACGCTCCAAAACCGTGTAAACCGTACAGTTTAACTGTATGCTGTATTGTTAGCCTTGAGAATATGGGTTAACTTTCCTTTGTGAACTTTCTGTGAAATTGTTCAGGACGCTCGTTTTGGATGCCAAAATGATGCAAAATCGCCTGAACAATCCTTTCGGAAGCCTTGCCGTCTCCGTAAGGATTGGCCGCATCGCTCATCGAATCGTAAAGCGCCTGATCGCTGAGTAATGCTTTGGTACGTTCATAAACCATCTCCTCATCCGTGCCGACCAGTTCAAGCGTGCCGGCTTCGATGCCTTCCGGACGCTCGGTCGTATCGCGAAGCACGAGAACCGGTACGCCGAACGAAGGAGCTTCCTCCTGCAGGCCGCCCGAATCCGTCAGAATCAGATGGGTATGCGGATAAAAATTATGAAGATCCACCACGTCAAGCGGCTCGATCAGCTTAATGCGCGGGTGTCCGCCGAGAACGGCGTGCGCTGGCTCTTTCACCGCCGGGCTTGGATGAACCGGATAAACGATGGCGATATCCTCGAATTCGTCCGCGATCCGTTTGACGGCCCGGAAAATGTTCATGTGCGGTTCTCCCTGAGATTCGCGGCGGTGGGCCGTCATGAGAATGAGCTTTTTGCCGGCTGCCCATTCCAGCACCGGGTGCTTGTAATCAGGCTGTACCGTATATTGAAACACATCCGTAACGGTGTTGCCTGTGACATATATTCTTGATTCATTCTTGTTCTCTTTCAGCAAATTGCCCGCAGACCAGTCGGTTGGCGCAAAATGAAGATCGGCCAAAACGCCCGTCAGCTGGCGGTTCATCTCTTCCGGATAGGGAGAGAGCTTGTTCCAGGTCCGAAGGCCGGCTTCCACATGGCCCACCTGAATCTGCTGCAGGAACGACGCGTAGCTGGCCAGGAAGGTCGTCAGCGTGTCCCCATGCACCAGGACGATGTCCGGCTTGGCTTCGCGCAGAACAGGCTCCAGGCCCTCGAGAACGCGGATCGTGATCTCGTTCAGCGTTTGGCGGTCCTTCATGACATCCAGGTCGTAATCCGGCGTGATGTTGAATACCTCCAGCACCTGATCCAGCATTTGGCGGTGCTGCGCGGTAACGCAGACCACCGATTCAATATGCTCGGGATGCTTTTCCAGCTCCAGAATGAGCGGAGCCATCTTGATGGCTTCCGGCCGCACGCCGAAGATGGTCATCACTTTTATTTTAGACATGAGCTATACCCTCTTTTCGATTCACTTGGTTCCGTAAAGGCGGTCTCCCGCATCGCCAAGACCCGGTACGATATATCCGTGGTCGTCCAATTTTTCATCGAGCGCGGCAACGTAAATATCCACGTCAGGATGCGCTTCCTGCACGGCCTTGACGCCTTCCGGAGCCGCGATCAGATTCATCATCTTGATCTGGGTGCAGCCGCGTTTCTTCAATACGTCGATGGCGGCGATGGCCGAGCCGCCCGTTGCCAGCATCGGGTCGATCACGATCAGTTCACGCTCCGTCACGTCCGTCGGCAGCTTCGTATAGTATTCGACGGGCTGCAGCGTTTCAGGATCGCGGAACAGGCCGACATGGCCCACCTTGGCCGCAGGAATCAGCTTCAGCATGCCATCCAGCATGCCAAGTCCGGCGCGCAGGATCGGAATCAGGCCGAGCATGCGTCCGGCAAGCACCTTGCCGTCCATTTCGGCTACAGGGGTCTGTACCTTCACCGTTTCCAGCGGAACCTCACGTGTAATCTCATAAGCCATTAAAGATGCAACCTCATCAACAAGTTCGCGAAAATCCTTTGTGTTCGTCCGCACATCACGGATAAATGTCAGCTTGTGTTGAATCAAAGGGTGATCACAAATCACCAGTTTTCCCATTGTTTTTGTCCCTCCGGTAATTGTAAGTCTTAGTGCTGCCAGTGCCGGTTTTGCATGTGCAAATACGTGCAGGTACACAAATCTTGTTTATTATATCATTCCCTTAAAAGATTTTGCACCCACATAAAAATGAACGAATGGGAAACCTTGCTCTCCCAGATTGCATTCCCTAAGAGAAGTGCTTTTCCTATCGTTGGTTCATTTTATTATCTGCACGTTTATTTTTGCCATACTATGCCAAGGCCTAAACCTTGAGGTTCAGCAGATTCCGGGGGACGAATGCCTTGCAGCGCTTTAAAGCATGAATATACGGCTTCAAAAAAAGGGCCGGAAGACAAGCTTCCAGCCCTTATATGAAATCAGCAAATATTAGTAGTTCAGTTCAGGATACAGCGGATACTGATCCGTCAGTTCCTTCACCAGGGCGGCAGCCTTGGTCAGAACCGTATCGTCTTTAGGATTCTTCAAAGTCATGGCGATAATCTCTCCGATCTTCACCATCGCAGCTTCGTCCATGCCGCGCGAAGTTGCGGCCGGCGTACCGATCCGGATGCCGCTCGTGACGAACGGGCTGGTCGGGTCAAACGGAATAGCATTCTTGTTCACCGTGATGCCGACCGAATCCAGCACCTTTTCCGCATCTTTACCCGTGATGTCCACGCTGCGGGTATCCACCAGCATCAGGTGGTTATCCGTGCCGCCGGATACGATGTTGAGGCCCTGGCTTACCAATGTTTCTGCCAATACCTTGGCGTTCTTCACAACATTCTCGGCATAAGTCTTGAACGAAGGGTCCAGAGCTTCGCCCAGAGCCACAGCCTTGGATGCGATCACGTGCATCAGCGGTCCGCCTTGGGAGCCCGGGAATACGGCTTTATCAATCGCCTGAGCCCATGGCTTTCTGCACAGAATCATGCCGCCGCGAGGTCCGCGCAGCGTTTTGTGCGTGGTCGTCGTCACGAAATGGGCATGAGGCACAGGGCTCGGATGCACGCCGGCTGCTACCAGACCGGCAATATGGGCCATATCCACCATAAAGAGGGCGCCCACATCGTTCGCGATGGAAGCGAAAGCTTCAAAGTCGATCGTGCGCGGATAAGCGCTGGCACCGGCTACGATCAGACGAGGGCGGTGCTTGAAGGCCGCTTTGCGGACTTCATCATAATCGATCAGGAAGCTGTCTTCCTGCACGCCGTAAGCTGCGAAGTTATAGAGAAGTCCGGATGCGTTGACCGGACTGCCGTGAGTCAAGTGACCGCCATGGGCAAGGTTCATGCCGAGCACGGTGTCGCCAGGATTAAGGGCGGCGAGGTAAACGGCCATGTTCGCCTGAGCGCCGGAGTGCGGCTGCACGTTGGCATGCTCTGCACCGAACAATTCCTTGGCGCGGTCGCGGGCGATATCCTCAACGATATCGACGCGCTCGCAGCCGCCGTAGTACCGTTTGCCCGGATAACCTTCCGCATACTTATTGGTGAGGACGGAGCCCATGGCTTCCATCACTGCTTCACTGACAATGTTCTCCGAGGCAATCAGCTCGATGTTGCTGCGTTGACGCTTCAGCTCCAAATTCATTGCTTCCAGCACAGCCGGGTCCTTCTTACGCAATTGATCCATAATTCCTAGTTCCTCCCTTGAATTCAGCTCTCTATTTTTGGTTCAGAATTACCGAAATACTCGCTTTCGTTAATCGCAAAGATGTGCGCCGCCATCCGGCCCGTCAGCGAGCTTATATACCGCCCGCTCCCCGCCAATGAGCTTGGGACGGGTGTACGCTGCATTCACGCGTGCACTGCCCACATAGCGAAGCTTCGTGCGATAAGGAACGGCTACCCGCCGAAGGTGCATGCCGATCAGCGTTTCGCCGATGTCGATGCCGGCATCCGCCTCGATCGTTTCCGCCAGGCAAGGATTCTGCATGGAGCGGTAAGCCGCGCTAGCCATGGAGCCTCCTGCCTTCGGCACCGGCACGGCGGCGACCTCCGTCAGGCGCAGTCTCTCAAGAAGGGACCGTTCCATGACGAGTGCACGGTTCAAATGCTCGCAGCATTGGAACACGACGTCAAAGCCGAATTCCCCTCTGACCTTCTCAATGCCTTCGAGCAGCTCGTTTGCCACATCCAGGGCTCCCGAGGTGCCAATCCGTTGGCCCGCCACCTCGCTTGTGCTGGTCCCGACCACGACGATCTTGCCGGGTCCAAGTCCCGCAGCAATCGCCAGCTCGTGTAATATGGACGACACTTGCTCTTTTAGTGAAACTTCCGATGGAATGCCTGATGCGGCACTTTCCATACGAACACCTCCCTAATGCTGCAGATAACGGTCCTCAATCGCTTTGATTTTGTTCACGCGTCCGACATGCCGCTCACCTTCGCTGAACGGCGTGCCAACCCAGATCTTCACGATCTCCTGCGCAAGTCCCGGTCCAATGACGCGCTCGCCCATGGCCAGGACATTGGAGTCGTTATGCTCTCTAGTTGCCTTGGCGGAGAATACGTCATGCACAAGCGCGCAGCGGATGCCTGGAACTTTATTCGCCGCGATGCTCATGCCGATTCCCGTGCCGCAGATCAAAATGCCGCGATCAGCCTCACCCGAGGTCACCTGCTCGCAAACAGGCAGGGCATAGTCCGGGTAGTCCACAGAGTCAGCGCAGCTGCACCCCACGTCCACCACTTCATGACCCATATCCTGAATGACAGCAATGATGTCTTCCTTCAAACGCACTCCCGCATGGTCTGTACCTACAGCAATTTTCATCTTTCGTAAAACCTCCCTGAAATTCGTGCTTTTGTGACTTCTTGTACCATTATACCCTATTTCAGAGCCGCTAGATGAAAATACCCGGCACAGCAAATCCGCTGCTCGGATGCCTTTTGGATGGTTTTTCTATTCTATTAGGTACATGAATACAAAAAAGAGCAGTCCGCGGTTAACCGCAGAATTGCTCTTTTGCCCAGGCGACCGGCCGTATACCCCGGTGCTCCATCGTGGTTGATCCACATTTGTCGCCAGTTACACCGGAACTTCACTTTTTCACAACCATCATAAAACATTCAACTGCGAAAATCAATCCGTAATATTATTCCTTTAGGCGTAAACGAATCACTCCAGCTTATCAAGCAGCTGCTCGATCGCCGTGCGGATTTCGGCTGCCGCCAGATCATAATCTTCCCGCGAGCCTCCGAACGGATCGGAAATGTCGAAGCTCGGCACCCGCTGCTGAATCTCGATCAGGCGCTGGCGTTCCTCGTCGCTCAGCTCCTGCCCGAGGGAGCGCTTGACCTCCCATGTCGCATACAGGCTGTCCAGCTCCGCAAGATCGTTCAGCACCGCCTCATCGCTCTCCGCGTATTCCTTCAGCGTGAACACTTTGCCCACCGCCTGCGGGAAGCTGCGGATCACATGCTGCTTGTGCCCCTGCGTCAGGGTAAGTATCAAATCGGACCACAGTACCGCATCCAGCCGAAGCGGCTTGGACGTCAACCGGTCATCGATATCATGATCGCGCAAAACCGCCTCCGCGTGCCGGGACATGGAAATTCCGTCCATGGCAGCCACGCCGGCCGAGCGGGCTTCGACCGCTATGCCGCGGTCCTTCGCCATTTTGCGCAAGAGAGCTTCCGCCATCGGGCTGCGGCACGTGTTACCCGTACAAACAAACAATATATGCTTCACGTCTATCGCACCTCCTGGTTTGTTTACGTTATTGTATATGAAAAACGGCTATCGGTATACTTTCACAACAAATCAGGCTTATTTTAAGAAAAGCTCAAAAAATAAAGGCAAGGCCAAATCCAAGAAGAATCACGCCGCCCAGCGCCTCTCCGAAATCCCCCAGATTGCGGCTTACCCGCCTTCCTAAGAGCAGTCCCATGACGGACATCGCACCTCCGCAGATGCCGAACGCCAGTACAGTCAAAATCAGGTTGCTCTGGAACATGCCGAGCGAAACGCCGACGGAGAAAGAATCAACGCTCACGCTTAGAGCAAACAGGATCATGCCCAGCAGGGACCGATGATCAATAATCCGCGTTTCGCCGCTTCGGAAAGAATTGAATACCATATGGACGCCAAGCAAGATCAGCAGTCCTCCTGCGGCATAGGTAGTAACCTGTCCCAGCAGCGAGCTTACATACTGCCCGGTGAATATGCCCAAAAGCGGCATCAGGATATGAAAAAAACCGATGAGCACGCTGATTTTAAGCACATGCAGCAGCCGGATTCCTTTCATGCCGATGCCAATCCCCAAAGAAAATGCGTCCATTCCCAGTGCCGCGGCCATAATCAGTATCGTAATCAGCTGCCCCAGGCCTGCAGACGTCTCCCACATTCATAACTCCCCCATGTCCGTTAGGTTCTTGTACAACCATATGCGGACAAGTGGACAATCATGACTTATACATGGGAAGCGCACTGCCCTGTATACATTGAACGAAAGAAAGGCCCTACGCCTGTTCTAAATGAAAATCAAGGATCAGCAAGGTGGAACTTCAGTTCATTCTGTATGACCAAGCCGGATGACGGATTGGCCCGCGGCCTTGCGCAGCCGGTTCATGATCGCCGCCCCGAGCCCCTCCTCCGGACAAGCCTCGGATAGAATAAACCCGACGTTCTCCTCATCCATGCGGCGGAGATGGGCGTATAGACGATGTGCAGCCGTGTCCAGATCGGAAAGGCTGCCCAGCGACAGCACGCAATCAGCCTGATAATCCGCCGCATGCTCTTCAAATGCCAGGACGCCCGTCCGTTCGCCGCGCCCAGCAGCTTCCCGCAGGCGGGCATTGATCCAATCGGACACCGCAGACGGCGATTCCCCGGTCACGATGCTGAGCTCTCCTTTAGGGGCATAATGGGTGTATTTCATCCCTGGTGCCCGCGGCGCCTGCTCGCTTCCCGTTTCCGAGACCAATGCGGGATCGAGCTGCACCGGAACGCCGGCAGCCTGCGCGAGCTGCTCCAAGGTAACGCCGCCAGGACGCAGGATGGCAATACTTCCATCCGCAAGCACCTGCACGACGGTGGATTCCACGCCGACGCCCGTGGCCCCGCCGTCGACGATCCCGTCAATCGAGCCGCCAAGATCCTCGAGAACGTGGCTGGCAAGGGTCGGACTCGGCCGGCCGGAGCGGTTCGCGCTCGGTGCGGCAACCGGGCAGCCGGACTCCTCGATCAGGGCGAGCGCTACCGGATGATCCGGCATGCGGATCCCTACTGTGCCCAGCCCGGCTGTCACCCGCGGCGACAACACATTCGGCTTGACCGGCAGCACGACCGTCAGCGGCCCCGGCCAAAAGGCATCCATCAGCTTGCGAGCTGGCTCGCTGACTTCCTGAACCAGGCCATCCAGCTGCTCCTCCTTCGAGATATGCACGATCAGCGGATTATCCGATGGTCTCCCTTTGGCGGTGAACACGGCTTCAACCGCCGAAGTCGAGCGGGCATCCGCGCCCAGCCCGTATACGGTCTCCGTCGGAAAAGCGACAACCCGGCCATCCCGCAGCAGTGCAGCTGCTTCCTTGAGGAGCTCCTGTAGCTTTGAGCGTTCCTTCATGGCTTTCGGATCAACATGCCAATACGGAGGGGTAGCCTTGGTACCCGCCCCGGTTTCTTTTTCTGTATGCGTCATTTCCATCCCGTCTTTCTTTTCTATGATCAACCCGCAAAAAAGCGCCTTGCAGGCGCCCTTTTGCTGTTCAGCACTTTATAATAAGCTGCATCCGCAGCGGCCTGTCTTTTGGTATCGAAAATGCTTTTCTCAAAACAACAACTCGATGCGGCCCTGTCTCCTTTGAGAGTAAGCCGGGACGTTTTCTTAATATATTAGCACAGTTTTTTCCGCGGCGTACATCCCGGAGCCCATCCCCGTCTCTGCGGCCTAGAACAGCGATTTGAACCAGCTTGCGATGCCATCAAGCAGATCCCAGAGGAAAAAGCGGACTTCCGTCTTGGACGCAGTGACCGGCGCAGGCGCCGCATCCGCGTCTTGAACTGCTTGATCATCCTTCTCGGACGGAGTATACGACGTTTTCTTTACTTTGGCTCCCTGATCCTTGCCTGCTTCAGCCTTTGCTGCCGGCTGCGCGGCCGCATCGCCGCTGCCGGCATCGATAAAGCATAAAGGCGGGAACAATACGCACCACCAGTTCTGGCCTCTGCCCTCGCCGAGCGTAATCCGCAGCGCTTCATACTCGCCCGCCGGGTAGACGGTGCCGCCGTATAGCTTCGTCGGAAACGGTACGACGCCAAGCTCGACGTTGTAATCGTATGCGATCCCCTTCTTATCCAGCTCCCTGCCGACCAGCTCGTTCAGCTCCGGCAGGTGCTGCAGGATCGTCTCCCGCGCCTGCTTCAGGCTTTGCGGGTCCTCCAGCTCCTGCACCCAGCCGTCCATCTCAGCCACGACCGCGTCGCGGATTTCGCGTTTGACCAGCTGATCATCCGGATTATCCGAGTTGGCGAGTATGCGCAGGCGTATGGATTCCTGCGGGATCGGGCCACCTGCGACGGCGGCGTCGGTTTTTTGAGCTTCCCAGGTCATCGCAAGCATAAACAGGATACAAAAAATAATGGCGGTATTCTTAACGAGAGACCGGAGACGGTCTTCTTTTTCATAACGGTTCGTATACATGATTCGTTCCCCCTCTATCAAATCCTTATGATACTGATCATTGTGTCCGGATTTGATAGAGTTTAAACCCCGCAATCTATGAATCTATAAGAAAAACGCCTATCGACGTACTTTCAAAGGTAGACAGACCGCATTTAAGATGTTGTTTTTCTTGCGATTATAGAATTGTTCAGCTTCGCTGAAAACTTATAAATTCTATAATCTTAAGAAAAACGCCTATCGTCGCAATTTCAAAGTAGACAGACCGCGCTTTGGGGATGTTTTTCTTGCGATATCAGGATGGTCTTGCTTCGAATTTTATACTTCTGATATCTATAAAAAAGACCGCTGCACCTTGCCCCATATGGGACCCTGGCGAGCGGCCTCTGCTTCATGCATGTTTGGTTGACGCAAGCTTCTGGGACTGCATGACAATGTCTTCGTTAATCTCCTGGCCATGCACGCGTACGCTCATCACGATGCCGATACTCGCCATGTTGATCAGCAGCGAGGTACCGCCGTAGCTGATAAACGGCAGCGTAATCCCGGTCAGCGGCATGATACCGATGAAGGCGCCGATATTCTCGAATATCTGATACAGCATCATCGAGACGACCCCGACGATCAGCAGCGGACCGGCGCGATCCCGGCATTCCAGGCAGATCAGGATCATCCGGTGAATCAGAATGAAGTACAGGAGCAGCACGACCGAGGATCCGACAAAGCCGAATTCTTCGGCGATTTCCACGAAAATGGAGTCGGAATACGTATACGGAACGCGGCCCGACTGCACCGAGGTGCCCTTCATATAACCTTCGCCCAGCATGCCTCCGGATGCGATGGCTAGCTTCGCGTTCTTGGTATGGTACGAGGCTTTCGCCGTAGCCTTGTCCGGTACGAGCCAAGGGTCGATACGTTCGGTCCAGTGATTCCGCCCGATACCGTTCAGAAACTTCTCGATATTATCGTGAAAATGGATGTATGAGAAAATACCGCCGATGGCCACCGCCGCTAAGATGACGAGCGCAAGAAACGCATGCAGAAACTTGATATTGCCGATCCATAATAGCCCGAGCAGGATAAGCACGTAACTGAGCGCGTTCCCCAGGTCATTCTGGAGCATGACGAGCGCGAACGGGATAAAGGTCAGTCCCCCGATCGGCAGTACGTCCCGCCAGAGGGACAGCCTTGCTTTGGGCCGCTTCATCAGCAAATAGGTCAAGAATATGATCAGAATCAGCTTGAACAGCTCGGCCGGCTGCAAGCTGAAGCCTCCGATTTTGAACCAGCCCTGTGCGCCGTTGACGTCCGATCCGAGAAAATTGACGGCAATCAGCAGCAAGATACCGAATAAATACACATACAGCGCATACTTAACGAGCAGCTTATAGTCGAGTAAAATGAGCCCAAACAATACGATAAAGGCCAATATGTAATACTCCAGCATTTTGATGTGGGAACCTTCAAACTTCGTTCCGGCTGTTACGCTGTAGATGGCCATCAGACTGATACCCATGAATATGAAAAGGATGAATACGACGACGTAATCCACTTTTTTCAGTTTTTGAAGCATTTGCTATCCTCCTGTGCGGGGCTCTTTATGCCCCTCCTGCCGTGATGCTGATCGAAATCTCACTTGTCTATTGTAAAGGAATAGCCATGCTAGATTCAATTCCTGATAAATCCATTGCGGATATGCTGTACCGTCCGGCTGAGCCAGCCTCCCTCCGGCGGACCTTCCGGCAGCGGAAACGGTTCTTCCTCTTCCTGTCCGTAAATGCGGATGCTCATGACGATGCCGACACTGATCATGTTGATCAGCAGCGAGGTGCCCCCGTGACTGATAAAGGGAAGGGTAATGCCTGTGAGCGGCATCAGACCGATAAAGGCACCGATGTTCACGAAAATCTGATACACGAACATGGTTATAATCCCGGTAATCAGGTAAGGCCCTGCCCGGTCGCGGCAGTCTGCCGCGATGAGAACCATGCGATGAATCAAAATGAAATACAGCAGAAGCAGGACCGACGAACCGATGAATCCGTACTCCTCGGCGATCTGCACGAAGATGGAATCGGCATAAGCCAGCGGTACCCGTTCAGACTGCACCGTCGTCCCCTTCATATAGCCCTTGCCTTCAATGCCGCCCGACCCGATGGCCAGCTTCGCGTTGTAGGTCTGCCAGCTGACGTCGCGGGATGCCTGATCCGGCACGAGCCAAGGGTCAAAGCGCGCGATCCAGTGTGTCTTCCCCAGATCCTCGCTAATTAGCTTAACGGCTTTATCGTGATAATGGATGTAGGCCTGAATGCCGCTGAATACCGCGGCGAATCCGATGGCCAAAGCGATGAATGCATGCGTATATTTGATACCGCCAATCCACAGCAGCCCGGCCAAAATCATCATGTAGCTGAGCGCGTTGCCGAGATCGTTCTGCAGCATGACCAGAGCCCATGGCACGAGCGTGATGAGTCCGAGGGGTACGACATCGCTCCAGAAGGAAAGTTTGTTCTTCCGCTTTCTTACCAGCACAAAGGAAATGAATATGACCAGAAACAGCTTGAACAGTTCTGCCGGCTGCAGGCTGAGACCGCCCGGAAGCGTGATCCAGCCTTTGGCGCCATAATATTCATTGCCGATAAAGAAAACGAGGACAAGCAGCATGAGACCGAAGAGATAGATATATAACGCATACTTGATCAGCAGCTTGTAGCTGACCAGCGAGAAACCCAAAAAGGCCGCGAAGCCAAGGACGTAATAAATAGCCATGCGCTCCGCGTAATGCCCGACCTTCGGCCGGCCAACGGTGACGCTGTATATCGAGAACAGGCTGAAGACCATCAGCGCCAGCAGGATCAGGATGATGGACATATCCATTCGTTTGAATTTCTGCAGCATGCGGCATCCTCCAATATGTGTTAGGAATCGGAAAAATCTGGCTTCCTTATCTCTATTGTAGTTTAACCCGGATGCAATACAAAATTAACGCGGCTGATTCGCTACGCCAAGCACATGGCGTTCAATGCCGGCAAGGTCCGGGACGATGATGATCTCGTCCCAATGGCCCGCGGCGCGCAGGAGCTCTGCGACGTCCTGCGCCTGCCCCTGCCCGAGCTCGAATCCGATGAGCCGGGGCGGGGCCTGGAGCAGCGGCAGCTGCTCCATCAGGATGCGGTACGGCGCAAGGCCGTCCGCGCCGCCATCCAGCGCGGTGCGCGGCTCATGGTCGCGCACCTCCCGCTGCAGGCCGGCGATGTCGGCCGCAGGGATGTACGGCGGGTTGGACACGAGGATGTCCAGCCCGCAGCCCGCAAACGGTTCGAGCAGGTTGCCTTCCCGGAAGGCAACCTTAGCGCCGTTTGCGGCGGCGTTGCGCGCGGCGACCCGCAGCGCGTCCGCCGAGATGTCGCTGGCGTGCACCCGCCAGCTTGGGGCCTGCAGCGCCAGCGTGACCGCGATGGCGCCGCTGCCGGTTCCGATGTCGGCGCATGCAATCGCGCCGCCCTCAGAGACGCCGCCCGCAGGCTTCGCGCCCTGCGGCCACAGCCGTCCGGCCTGCTCCAGCACGGCCTCCACGAGCAGCTCCGTCTCCGGCCGCGGAATCAGCACGGCCGGCGTAACTTCAAAGGGGATGCCGTAGAACTCCTGCTCTCCCGTAATGTACTGCGCCGGTTCTCCTGCACCGCGCCGCGATACCGCCCGCTCCCACAGCTCCGTGCGCTCAGCGGGAAACATCTCGGGCAGCGCCATGTAATAGGCGGCCCCTTCCAGCCCCAGCACATGCTCAAGCAGCAGCTGGGCGCTGCGCTGCGGCTCCGTCACGCCGCATGCCGTTAAAAAAGAGGAAGCCTCTATAAAGGCTTCCCGTATCGTTTGCTTTGGCGTCATCACAAAAGTGGTTTCCTGCAAAGCGTTATTCCCCTTTTTCCATCATGTCCGCCTGCTCGGCAATGTTCAGCGCGGAGATGATCTCTTCGATTTCGCCGTTCATCACCTGGTCGAGCTTGTGCAGCGTCAGACCGATGCGGTGATCCGTCACACGGCTTTGCGGGAAGTTGTAAGTGCGGATCCGTTCACTGCGGTCGCCGGTACCGACCTTGCTCTTGCGCTCGCCGGCATACTTGGCTTCTTCTTCCTGGCGCTTCATATCGAAGATCCGGGCGCGAAGCACCTGCAGTGCCTTCTCCTTGTTCGAATTCTGCGATTTGCCGTCCTGGCACGTCGCGACGATCCCTGTCGGGATGTGCGTGACGCGTACGGCGGATTTGGTCGTATTAACGGACTGTCCGCCCGCGCCGCTGGAACAGAACGTATCCACGCGGATATCCTTGTCATGGATTTCAATATCGAAATCCTCGACCTCAGGCATCACGGCCACCGTCGACGTCGACGTATGGATACGTCCGCCCGATTCGGTCGCAGGAATGCGCTGCACGCGGTGCGCGCCGCTTTCGTACTTCATCTTACTGTACGCGCCGCGCCCGTTAATCATGAATATAACCTCTTTGAAGCCGCCGAGGTCGTTCGTATTGGCATCCATCAGCTCCACGCGCCAGCCTTGGTTATCAGCATAACGGGTGTACATGCGGTACAAATCGGAAGCAAACAGCGCCGCTTCGTCCCCGCCGGCCGCGCCGCGGATTTCCACAATAACGTTCTTTTCGTCGTTCGGATCTTTCGGAAGCAGCAGCACACGGATTTTCTCGTCGAGCTCGGTCTGGCGGGCCGTCAGCTCTTCGATTTCCATTTTCACCATTTCGCGCATGTCGTCGTCGAGCTTCTCGCCCTGCATGACTTTCGCCGCATCCAGTTCTTCGGTTACAGTTTTATATTCAGTATACGCCTCGAATGCAGGCTGTAAGTCGGATTGTTCTTTGGAATATTCCCGAAGTCGCTTGCTGTCATTCACAACATCAGGATCACATAGCAGCTCGCTCAGCTTTTCGTAGCGGTCCGCCAAAGCTTGTAATCGGTCCAACAAGGGGGTTCACCTCTCCTGTTCAAAATGCTTTCGGTTGTTGCATATAAAGAAAAGCGCCGTTTATCCCGTTATTGAATACAAAATGATGCGAAAAGACTTCCCGTTACCCGGGTTTCTTTATACACATATAGGATCAGACGACTTTTTATTATATCATGCATTATACAATTTCGCCAGCTATAAAACCGCGGGAAAAGCTTAATTCATAAGAAATTTGCCCGGATTTGCCCTGCGGCATCCGCTTTCCCATAAAAGTGCTTGCCACTGTAACGTAGCGGAAAATAATGGATATGTCTTGCCTTTAATTTTTTCTCGAAAATGCTGCAGGGATACCTGAAGATGCATCGTCAAACTAAATCGAAAGCGACAGGGGGGAGAAGACTGGAAGAGTTGCAGTGGGTCCGGGCCGTCAAGGCAGGCCACCCGGAAGCCTATAAATTTTTGGTGCAGCGTTATCAGAATATGGTGTACCATGTGTGCCTCAAAATAACGGCCGATGACGTATCGGCCAAAGATTTGTCCCAGGACATCTTTATGAAGGCTTACTCGGCGCTGCCGGCCTTCCGCGAGGATTCCTCCTTCTCCACTTGGCTGTACCAGATTGCCGTCCGTAAATGTCTCGACTGGAAACGCGCGCATCAGCGCGAGCAGGCACGGCGGAGTCCTGGGGAAGTAACCGAAAACGACTGGGTAACGGACGAAACACCCGAGCAGATCGTATTGTCGCAAGAGCGGAGCCGCAATCTCCGAAGGATTGTCGACGAGCTGGCTGAGCCCTACCAGTCAGCCGTCCGGATGTACTATTTTGAACATTGCTCATATCAGGAAATTGCCGAAAGGCGCGGCATAACGCCGAAGACGGTTGAGTCGCAGCTGTACCGCGCCCGGGCCATGATGCGAAAGAAAGGAGAGGAATTACGATGAAATGCGAATTTATACAATATCAGCTGGGGGCTTACGCCGCAGGTGAACTGCCGCCCGAATCCTCCCTTTATATTGAAAGGCATCTGCGTACCTGTCCCTCCTGCCAAGAGTGGCTGAAAGAGGTCGAGGAGATGGCCAGCATCTGGCAGCAGCCCGATACGGAGCTTGAAATACCGGATTTGACGTTAGATGTGATGAATGAAATCCGGCAGATGCCGCCCCTGTATAAACGTCAGGCTTCCCGCACGAAGCCAAAGGATTCACGGAAAACGATGATCGCCCATTTCGGGCTTGCCGCTTGTATCGCCTTCTGCTTGTTCCAGTTCGGGGTATTCGAGCACTTGCAGACGGGCATTACGCAAGCGACGGAGATCTTCTCCAATTCCGTGGACCATATCATGAAGGAGGGTAAACGATGATTAGAAAAAGTAAATGGGCCACATTCCTGCTCGCTTTGGTTCCGGGCCTCGGCCACTTGTACCTCAATTTCACCAAGCAGGGATTGCAGATTATGATGGGCACCTGCGCCTGCATCATTTTAATTCCATCGATTCCGCTGATCTTCTCGTTCGCACTTGCGATTCTATGGTTCTACCAGATGTTTGACGCCCTGCAAAAAGCTACCTGGATGAAGGCCGCAGCCGCGGAGCATGAGCGCATGATGATGGGTCAGGAGACCTTCGGGTACCCGTGGACGGCGCAGGACTGGATGACGCTCGGAGGATATCAGAAGGAAACCTCCATGAATCCCGTGTGGACGGGTGGAGCCTGCGTTCTGGTCGGTGCGATGGTGCTGCTCATGACCATATTCCCCGATCTCTGGCACTGGCTGCTCCAGCAAAACGTGGCAAGCGTTCTGCTCGCTGTCGCGCTGATCGGCTACGGCCTGTGGCTTTTATTCAAAAGACCTGAACGTAAAGGAAGCGAGTCTCTATGAACACTCCCATCAATACTGCCCCGCCCACCGTTAAAGTAGGCAGGTGGACCACCGCCATCGGGCTCATCGGCATTGGGGTCATGATTTTGCTGCAGTTTAACCACGTGATCTCTTTCGAGGCGCTCAAATACGTGTGGCCCGTGCTGCTGATCCTTCTCGGCCTGGAAGTCGTGCTCGCCAACGTGATTCATTCCGAGAAGCGCATCCGCCTCGGCGGCGGCAGCGTCACGATACTCATCCTGCTGATGCTTGTCAGCGCTGCGCAGGTCGCCATTCCGAATTGGAGCAGCATCTTCAACAAAGGGTATGTGAGCAAGGTCCAAGGTTCTACCGAAATTGCCGCAGGCATCAAGCGGGTAGAGATTATTGTGGATAAGGGTAACGTTAACGTCCATGGTTCGGAGAAGGCCAGTCTCTCTTACGAAGGAAGATTCCGTCTCCGGAATGCTTCCAGCCAGGAAGCTGCAGACCGTATCGTAAAAGAGGACTGGAAGGTCAACCAATCCGGCGATACGCTGGTCCTCTCTCTCGAGCCGCAGCATGAGCTGTCCATTCATATCGGCTTTAACAGCCTTGACGATGAATACTTGAACGTCGAGCTTCCCAAAGCGCTTGAAGTCGAGGTACACACGAAAGACTACTCGATTACCGGCGATCAGCTGGATTCGAACGTCACCGCCGTCACGAAGAACGCTTCGATCAAGCTCAAGAACATTAACGGCAAGGCTTCCGCCTCAACGTCGAACGCTTCGATTACGTTAAACAACGTAAAAGGCAGCGTCTCCGCGACAACGTCCAACAGCTCGGTCCATTTGTCCGACATCGGCGGAGCGGCACAGGTCAAATCGTCAAACGGCAGCCTGACGCTGGATCGGATCGCAGGTACGGTCACGGCCAAAACGAGCAACAGCTCCATCAAAGGGACATCAGCCATTGGCGGAGACTGGACCTGCACCAGCTCGAACGGCAGCATCTCCTTGAACGTGCCGAAGAACACGAACGCCGCAGTCAAGGCGAAAACCTCCAACTCCTCCGTCAAGGGCGACATTCCCTGGAGCGAGGAAAGCGGCGATAACAAAGGGGCTGCCACGCTTGGCGACGGTTCGAACAAGGTGGAGCTGACGACATCCAACGGCAGCATCAAAGTGAATTACGGTGAGTAAACGTCAATCAACGTACCTTCAAAGAGAACAGACCGCATGAAGTTGTTGTTTTTTTCTTGCGATATCATTGAAGGGCTTGGCTACGATCTTTATACTTTCTGCTTTCTTAAACAAAAAAGAACCTTGAAGGGCTTACGCCTGCTCAAGGTTCTTTTTTGTTTCACCACGATGTATTGCTTGATGGATGTTACAAAAAACCGTCCCGTTTGCCGCACTTCGGCAATCAGGGACGGTCCTGTGAAGAAGACGGGCTGCACACGGACAGCCCCGTCTTCTCCATCGGTTAACATTTATACGTTAAAACGGAAATGCATCACGTCGCCGTCCGCAACGACGTACTCCTTGCCCTCAAGGCGCAGCTGGCCGCGTTCTTTGGCCACGTTCATCGTGCCCGCTGCCACCAGGTCATCGTAGGACACCACCTCGGCACGGATGAATCCGCGTTCGAAGTCGGTGTGGATGACGCCTGCCGCCTGCGGTGCTTTCATTCCCTTGCGGATGGTCCATGCACGGACTTCCTGCACGCCGGCTGTAAAGTAAGTGTACAGGCCCAGCAGGCGGTACGCCGCTTTGATCAGGCGGTTCAGACCGGATTCCTCAAGGCCCAGCTCCTCCAGGAACATCGCCTTGTCGTCGCCTTCGAGCTCGGCGATTTCCGCCTCGACCTTGGCGCTGATCGGTACCACTTCGGCGTTCTCGGCCTTTGCGAAATCTTTGACCTGCTGTACGTACGGGTTGTTGTCGGCATCGGAGACTTCATCTTCGCTGACATTGGCTGCATAGAGGACCGGCTTCAGGGTCAATAGATGCAGATCGCGGACGATCGCCTTCTCGTCGTCGGACAGCTCGATGCTGCGCGCAGGCTGATCGTTGTACAATGCTTCCTTCACGCGTTCAAGCACGGCCACTTCCTGCTCATACTGCTTGTTGCCGCCCTTCATGTTTTTGCGGGAACGCTCGATGCGCTTATCCACGCTTTCCAGGTCGGCGAGAATCAGCTCCAGGTTGATCGTCTGGATATCGCTTACCGGATTCACCTTGCCGTCGACGTGCGTGATATTCTCGTCTTCGAAGCAGCGGACGACATGCACGATCGCGTCAACCTCGCGGATATGGGCCAGGAACTTGTTGCCGAGTCCCTCGCCTTTGCTTGCGCCGCGAACCAGACCGGCAATGTCCACGAATTCAAATGCAGTAGGAACCGTCTTGTTCGGCTGTACGAGCTCAGTCAACTTGTCCAGTCGCTCGTCCGGCACCTCAACGACGCCTACGTTCGGATCGATGGTGCAAAAAGGATAGTTGGCGGATTCTGCGCCCGCCTGGGTAATCGCATTAAACAAAGTGGATTTGCCTACGTTCGGCAGTCCCACGATACCTGCTTTCAAAGCCATGGATATGACAACTCCTATTTTCATATTGGAATGGGCTATAAAGCCTTCATAAAATCCATTTACACGCGAGAGGGCAGACCCTCTCAGGTCCTAACCATTATATATTAGAACCCTGGGGGCATCAAGATAAAGACCCCGGCGGCCAAGCCTGCAAAAAAGCCTCCAAATCCCGTGCACGCCGGGCTGAAGGCTTGCTGATCATGCTATTCTTACCAATCTCTTGGTGGCACGGAGCGCCGCGACGTCCGCGGCTCCGATGCCGAACATGGCCGTGCGCAGTTCAAACTCTACCTGCTCGAGGGCCGCGTGCAGCGAGTCCTCCGACTCCACCGCCGCTCCCAGCAAGCTCCGTCCGTAGCCTGCCAGATTGGCCCCGAGCGCTAGCGCTTTGGCCGCGTCGACGCCGCTCCTCAAGCCGCCGCTCCCGATCAATCCTGCCTCCTGGGACACTTTCCGGATCTCCGTAATGCATTCTGCCGTAGGGGTCCCCCATCCGGCGAACGCCTCCGCGGCGGCACGCCGTACCGCGTCCTTGTTGCGGAACTTCTCCACTTGGCTCCAGGAGGTGCCTCCGGCCCCGGCTACATCCACGAACTCAACACCCGCGTTCAGCAGCTGTGATGCGGTTTCGCCGTCGATGCCCCAGCCGACTTCTTTGACGCCTACCGGGACATGCAGCTGTCTGCACACCTGTTCGATCCGCAGCAGAAGGCCGCTGAAGTTCGTGTTGCCCTCCGGCTGGAACACCTCCTGCAGCCCGTTCAGATGCAGCACCAGCATGTCCGCGCCGGCAATATCCACGGCACGGCGGCATTCCTCAGCGCCAAAACCGTAGTTCAGCTGCACCGCGCCGAGATTGGCAATGACCGGGATGCTCGGGGCATGCCTGCGGACATGGAAGGTTGAAGCCAGCTCTTCCTTCTCCAGCGCCGCGCGGACCGAGCCGACCCCAAGTGCCCAGCCCCTGTCCTCGGCCGCGGCTGCAAGCCGTTCATTGATGGCTCCGGTCGCCCGGCTACCGCCTGTCATGGAGCTGATAAGCAGCGGCGTCCGCAAGGCCATGCCCACAAAGCTTGTCTCCAGGGAAATCTCGTTAAAATCCGTTTCCGGCAGGGCGTTATGACGGAAACGGTAGTTTTCAAGACCCGAAGTCACACCTACGCTCCCCACCTCTTCGTTCAAGCAGAGGCGGACATGCTCTATTTTCCGTTCACCCGTGGGCACCTCAGGCAGCAGCGAATCTGTGTGTTTTTCGTTCATGGCGGGCTCCTTTCTCGCGCTGTTAACGTTGTCCGATCGTGATCGTCTATATCAAATGAACTAAAGTTTAACCATTCTCCTGCTTGGCTCCATCCGAAATCCCCTGCGAAGCGCCTTCCCATTCTCTGGTTCAACGGATGCAGAAAAATATATTATACCTTATGTGCATCGATATATTCACCTACAAGCCTGCCGGACAATGTGACGATCGGCGTTCCGCCGCCCGGATGCGTGGCACCTCCCACGAACCATAGTCCGTCTACGTCCTTGCTCCGGTTGCCCGGACGGAAGAACGTCTGCCTGAATGAGTTCGAGGATATGCCGTAGATCGCCCCCTTGTAAGCCAAGGTGTCTTTGGCGATGTCCTGCGGGGTGTAATGCATCAGCACATCATTTCGGTCGATATCCGCCAAGCCGTATGCCTTGAGATCGCTCATAACCTTTGCCCCGTAAGCCTCCGTCTCCGTGTTCCAGTTGGTCAGCGGGCTGAGATACGGCGCGTTGGCCAGGATAAAAAGGTTGCTGCATCCGTCCGGTGCCATGCTCTTTTCCGAGTACCCCGAATAGCAGATATAAAGCGCTGGATGTTCGGCAGGAATCTTGTCCCCGAAAATCTCCTGAAATTCGCGTCCGTAATGCTCGGGAAAAAACACGGTGTGATGCAGCAGCTTGCTGTATTGGCGAGGAACCCCCGCCAGCGTGACAAAGCCGGACAACGAAGGCTCGTAGCTTCTGATCTTTTCATTATTCATGGAGGGGCGGTCATCCTCATCAAGCAGCATCCGGTTCACGCTCAGCATATCGCCGTTCGCCACGACCGTCTCAGCCGGATAAAAGCCCCGATCGGTATCTACGCCTTCCGTTTTGCCGCTCCGCACGGCAATGTGCTTGACTTCCGTCCCGGTGATGAGCTCTACGCCCAGCTCCTTGGCGAGCCTGGCCATCCCCTCTACCAGCGCATAAGTTCCGCCGCGGACGCCATAAATGCCCATTTCCGCCTCCACGTGACCGAGCATGGCAAAGATGGAGGGGGCTTGATGAGGGGACGAGCCTACATAGGTCGAATATCTGCTCATCATCGCCAGGGTGTTGGGATGCTTGAAATAGCGTTGAAGCAGCGACTGCAGCGAGGTGGCCGGCCTTACCCGCAGCAGGCTGCGCAGCATAGCCGGACTCGCCTTGTCCCGCCATTTAAGCAGCAGCTTGTTCAGGAAATACTCCTCCGATAAGTGAAATAGCTCTGCCGATTCCCGAAGGAAGCTTTCGTACTGCAGTGCGTCGGAAGGGCTGAACGTCGAAATTTGGTCCTTCATCTTCTCCACATCTCGTGTCAAATCGATGACGGAACCGTCAGCGAATATATTCCGCGCGCGCGGCTCCAGTTCATACATTCCCACATAATCGTCCATGTCGGCCCCTGCGCCACGGAAGACGCTGCGGAAAACATGGGGCATCGTAATGGTGCTCGGCCCGCGGTCGAAGGTATACCCATCCTTGCAAACCCGCTGCAGCTTGCCGCCGGCCTCCTGCTGCCGTTCCAGAATGGTCACATTCCAGCCCCTGGAGGCAAGCGTGATCGCACAGGAAAGTCCCCCGATTCCCGCGCCTATAACAATGGCTTTGTTGGTCATTCGTAACGCCTGCCTTTCCATATGTAACCTCTTCCGGTCCTTCCCGCCCTCCAGGAGCTTAACGCAATGGCGGACAAGCAGCATATGCTGACGGGCAGCAGCAGAAACAGCCACGATGGCTGGCCCCCGGCCCGGTCCGCCGTCCACTTGACGGCCATGCCGGCCAGGATGGCTGCGAAAGCCCACCATGCTGACTCGTTATAACCTATTACCCAAATCATACCAACAGAAAGTAGGGGCAGCAAATACAAAAAGAAATAAAGGATCAGCATCCCGCCGAGAATGAAGCCGCTGCGTCCGACGCCTTCGTATATATTTTTTTGGTAACCATGCCAAACCTCCCGTCCGCTCGAATACATCCGCATCTTCAAATGATGCCTGGCATCCGCAAGAGTAACCGGTTTTCCGGCTTCCTTAACCCGCCGCGCAAGCGCCATGTCATCCACAAGACCAGACCTGATCGCCTCATGGCCTCCGCATAAGTCATAGGTATCCCTGTCGATCAGCATAAACGCTCCGTGAGCCGCCACGAACCGGGGATCGCCGCTCCGCCGCACCAGCAGAACGGGAAGGTGGCAGATGATCGTGAACATCATCATAGGTACAACCAGCCGTTCCATCCATGTCCCCGTTTGCTGGTAGGGAAAGCCTGTGACAAGCCCCGTTCCTTGCTGCAGCGCCGTAGCCATGGCAGACTCGATGGCGTCCCGGCCCATCCGGACATCGGCATCCAGGAACAGCAGCCAGCGGCCCTGTGCCGCCTGAGCCAGCTGATGGCATGCATACGATTTCCCCATCCATCCATGCGGAAGCTCGGTTCCGGATAGAAGCCGGATCCGCTGATCCGCAGCGGACATCAAACGGACAAGCTCTGCCGTCCCATCGTCGGAATGATCGTCAAGGACGAGAATTTCCACGGCAAAGCGCTCCGGGACATTGGCCTGGACGGAACGCAGGCAAGCTTCGATATTTCCGGCCTCATTGCGGGCCGGAATGCAGACGGACACGAGCGGCTGCCCCTCAGCCTCAGTCATGGCTTCGGTAAGAAGGCAGCCGGGATGGCGGGTCCTGCAGTTTTGGTCCACTTGTCCCAGACGGGGAAGCAGCTCGGCGTTCCACAATGCAAAGCTAAGCTGAATGAACAAAATAACGGTGATGACTTGGAAAAGAATCAGCATCTCCTCCCCCCTTTCAAACCCATCGTTACCGCCATAGGCCCGCTCCGAAATCTTTCCATGCCTCAAACCGCTCATTAACGGATTTTCCCGTCCGGATCAGCGGCTCCAAGCCACGGGGCGACCCGGATGGGGAGTTGACCAGCCACCCCTTATGCTGATCCAGCTGCTCCGTCAAGCCCATTTCAAGCGTGTCTGCGATGGAGCGGCTGGTCAGCTCCCGCCAGGGCAGCAGCAATGGGTCCCCGAACCGGATGGATGCTTCAGGCTTCTCATGCCGGCCGAATCCGTGGTACAGCGTCACGGGGACCACGACGGTTTGCGGTACCAGCTTCAGAATCAATCCGATGCCCGGCTTGAAGCGGAGCGGCCTCTCCTCCACATGGCGGATTTCGCCTTGGGGAAATATCCATGCACCTGCTCCCTGCCGCAAAAGAGACGCGGTATACCGCAGCGAAGCCCGAATGTCCGCCGGCCGTTCCCGGTCTATGGAATAAGCGCCAAGTTTGCGGAAAAAACCGTACTTCCGCAGCTGCCGCTCCTCCATCATCATATAATGCTCCCTTGCAGACCGTTGTCGCACGGCCAGGCAGACCAGCAGCCCATCCCACCATGTGCTGTGATTCATCATATAGAGGACGGGTCTATCCCCGGCATCCGGGGGATCCACGTTTCCCGTCATGCCAAAGGACCGGAAACGCCGGCCGATCAAATAATAACGATTATAAATCGTAAACCATCGTTCAAACGGTTTGGACTTGGTTGCGGTTAGCATATCGTAAGCTTCCTTCTGCCATAATGATGCCGAGCAGCGCCGCGGCAAAGCTGCCTGTCAACCCGGCCTTAAGGGCCAATATGCCGAACAGCAGCAAAATCATTTGATATAAAAATGTACCCTGGCGCGCTGCCTTCCTGTCAAAAGATAGATCCGGCAGCAGCACCGAAAGCAGCCCCCCGATGACAAACCAGCTGAAATAGTTGTTCACGGGGACGCCGTAAAATCCTCCCGAGGATTGCCAGAACCAGAATTTGCGTTCGAATGCCACCGGGTCAAGACATAAATCGAGCAGGACAGTCCAGCACCCGGTTGCCAGTGCCCGCCTCAAGCGCCCCTGCACGCCGGGATCATACTTGCCGAGCAGTGCACCGCTGCAAACGACGGCCATCCAGGCGAACCCCATGGTGACCGGCACCCCGAACACGGGGACACCTAATATGTCGGTGTATTCATATACCCCGAACGGCCACCCCGTATGTACTCCCAGCCATTCGACCGCCATTCCTCCGAGCCAGATACCTGCGGCCGAGAGTGCCAGGCTTACCCGTTTCCGGGCCGCCGTTTCGCGATTCAGCCCGGCATCAGCCGATCCCTTGGATAGCAAGTAGAGGGCGTACAGTCCGTAAAACACGAGGAAAAGACCATTGGAAAACTTCAATACATCCGGCACGCGAAAAAAAATCAGCAGCACGGCCCCGACCGAATACCAGCTCCAGAACAGAAGATGGGCGATCATAAAACCGCGGCTTCCGTGACCCGGCTATCCTGGGCATATCGCGCGGCGACGGAAAAGTAGAGCCTCAACTTGCTCTCGTCACTCACGTAAGCGCGCTTGCGAAAGACATCGTATTCATTCTCCTCAATGGCCTGGATGATCGAAAAATAAAAGATCGCGGACAGCTCCACCGCCAGGCCGCTCTCGCGTGGATACGAGTCCAGAAACGCCAGACCCTGCCGAAAAAAAGTAAGCGCCCTTTCCTTCAGCTCCTTCATCATGGAGATAAAGGCTGCATTGACCCGCTCATGCTCAAAGTCGTCTTCCGTGTAACCGTGGCGCGCCATCAGCTCGAGCGGAATATAGCGCCGCCCACGCCGCTTATCCTCCCCGACATCACGCATGACGTTAACGATCTGCATCCCTTTCCCAAGCGCTATGCCGGAAGCGGTAGATGACAAATCCGCATCCTCCCGCAGCACCGGCAGCAGCATTTCTCCGACGGTGCCCGCGACCAGGTAGCAGTAACTTTCCAGCTCCGGCATCGTGGTGTAGCGGGTGAGCACCAGATCGGAAAGCTGTCCTTCCATCTGGCGCAGGAACGGACCTTGGTCAAGCTGGGGAAAGGTCTCGAACAGCCAGCGCAGAGCCGGCCAGATGAAATGTCCCTCCGCCTGTTCCAGCGATTCAAACCGGCTGCGCAGTTCGAAAATTGAATAGGGAGCATGCCCCGGTTCGTCGACGCTGTCGTCAATCAGGCGGCAGAAGGCATAAATCACATAAACAGCTTCCCGGCGCGGACTCGGCAGCCCCCGAAAAGCATGATAAAACGAAGATGACCCCTTGCGGATCATGTCCTCGCATTGCTGAAACATGGCTTCCATCATACACTCATCTCCTTTATCAACTGATCTGCCGCCATCTTGGCCCCCTGCATGACAATCGGCACGCCGCCTCCGGGATGCACGGAGGCTCCCGCTGCATACAGGCCTGCAATCGAGGGGTACGGCTTTGCCTGCGGCCGGAACACGCCCGATTGGGATAACAGTGGAGCGATACCGAAGCTTCCGCCTCCATACAGACCGTCGTGCAGGGCATCCGCCGGCGTACGCACCTTTTTCCAGCGGATATGCTCGCGGAGTCCCGGGAACCCCCGCTGCTCGGCTTGCAGGATGACACGCTCCGCCAGCCGGGATGCCTCTTCCTCCCAGTTCACGGCGGCCGCAGGCGGCACCGGGATCAGGAAATAGAGGACGCTTTCCCCGGGAGGAGCCGCTTCATCGTCCAAGGCAGCCGGATTAAAAACATAAAAAGCGGGATTGCCCGGCAGCCTGCCGCCGTGACGTCCGAAGGTTTCCTTCAGGCTCCCGTGAAGGCTCTCAGGCAGGAAAAACTGATGTGTCAGCATCCCCTCCCACCGCCTGCTCACTCCCAAATACACGAGCACGCATCCCGTCGAGGGCGTAAACCGCCGGCTTCGGTTTCTCGATCCTCCACCTTCGAGCAGGGGACCGAGTGACGGGAAATCGCCGTTGTAGAGCACGGCGTCAAACGCTTCTTTGCCTGCAGCAGTTCCGACATCGGTCGCTCTCCCCCCGCGGATGCCGATCGACGTTACTTCCGCGTTCAGCCTGACGGATACTCCGCGCCGTTCCAGTTCCTCTCCGAGCAAGCGCGGCAGCATCCCGTATCCGCCCTTCAGCATCCATACGCCGTACTCATGCTCCGCGTAGGGGAGCAGGCTGTATATGCCGGGCGTGCCGAACGGCGTACCTCCGATGTAGAGGCTTTGGAGCGAATAGGCATCCGTCAGCTCCTCGCTCCTGAAGTATCGCCCGATCTGGGCGCGCATGCTGCGGTATGCGCGCATCCTGGCCATCAGGGACATCAGCCCCGGCTTCCAGAAATCCCGCTGCCGCTGAAAGGGCTGCTCCAGAAAGCCTGCCCGGCCGGGAAGGAACAGCCGGTCCATATCCCCCATGAAACGCTCAAAGCCGGCTCCCTCACCGGGAAACATCGCTTCGATTTCGGCAGCCTGCTCCTTGCGGCCGGCATGCTTCGTCAGCACTTTGCCGCCGGCATAGTGAATGCGGTACAGCGGATCGCAGGCCAGCAGCGGAAGCCTGCTTCTGGCGATGCCAGCTTCTTCAAGGATGCCGTGGAGCATATCAGGCAGAAGGACAATCGTCGGTCCCTGATCGATCCGGTAGGGCCCTTCCTCCTCGAAGGCGATCCGTCCGCCCAGACGGGGACCGCGTTCAAACAGCGTTACCTTCAGGCCTCTCCGCTGCAGGAGCAGCGCGGCCGTCAGACCGCCGATGCCGCCGCCGATCACCGCTACACGCTTCATATCGTCCTCCCTGCTTCCACAGGAGAAGCGGCGCGGTGCAGCCTGCGGCGTGTCACCCGGTCTTCCTCCTCCAGCAGGCGCACGCTGATCTGCGCCGATTCGAAGATCGTCGGCAGGCCGCTGCCCGGATGGGTGCCGCCCCCGACCAGCCAGACGCGGTCAACTTCCTCGAAGCGGTTGTGCGGCCGAAGCGCCATCATCTGGCCAAGGTTATGCGCCAGGTTGAAGGTTGCGCCTTGATGCACATCCAGCTGATTCTGCCAGTCCAGCGGGGTAAAGAACAGCGATTCCTCGACGCGGGAGGATAAGCCCGACAATTCGGGAATACGCTCCAGCCTCTGCATCATCTTCTCCTGCATTCGCTCCCTGTCCCGTTCCCAATCGATCGAGCCCGTTAAATTCGGAACTGGCATCAGCGTATAGAGCGAGGATTTCCCCGCCGGGGCAAGGGTCGGATCGATTGCCGACGGGTTATGCACATAGATGGACGGATCCTCGGAGACGATTTTCAGCCTCGTCATTTCCTCGACGTTACGGCGGTAATCCTCTGCAAAATAAACACCGTGATGCGGCAGCTCCACGGAACCGTTCACGCCGAGATACAGCATCGCCGTCGACAACGAATACCGCTTCCGTCCAAGTTTTCGCGGCGCATACTTGCGGAGCAGCCCAGGCTCGAACAACCGGTGCATAGCGGTGGCAAAGTCGGCATTGATGACCACGTGATCGGCTTCAATCCGCTCGCCGTTCTCCAGCAGCACGCCGACTGCGGTTTTGTTTCTGGTTAGGACTTGTTTGACTGCACATGAAGTATGTATCTGTCCGCCAAGCTCGCCGATAATGCGGGCCATTGCCGCAAAAATGCGGTTCACGCCGCCGATTGGATGGTACAGCCCGTATTTGTGCTCGATATACGAGAGCATGGTAAAGGTGCCCGGACACTCCCAAGGGGACATGCCCAAATATTTCGCCTGAAAAGTAAACGACAACCGGAGCCGTTCATCCTTGAAATAGCGGGACAACCTGTCGTATACCGACTGGTGGGCGTGAAGCACGGGCACGGCGCGCAGTACATCCTTTTTCAAATAATCCGTCCAGGAAGCGAAAGGACGGCGAAGCAGCGGCATCACGCGCTCAAACTTCACCTCCTCCTCCCTCATAAAGCGCCGGTATCCGCCCTCATCACCAGGGAATAGCTCGGCGATCTGCGCAGCCGTCGCCTCCATGTCCCGCGAGGGGCTGAAGACGGTATCTCCGAAGTGAAGCGAATACAGGGAGGACAGCTCTTTCATCTCGATTTCCTCCGCTAACGATCTTCCGGCAGCAGCGAACAGCTCTTCCAGAACTTGAGGCATCATCAGAAACGTCGCTCCCCGGTCAAACCGGTAATCCCCCAACTGAAGCAGCCCGGATCTGCCGCCGACAACTCCTTGCTTCTCAAATACCTGGACATCGTACCCGCGGGCGGCAAGCAGCATGGCTGCGGCCAGTCCCCCAGGCCCGGCGCCGATCACGGCTACCCTTCTCCGTTCTGTTATGCGCGCCATTGACGATCACCCTTCCAGCACCCGGAAACGTATAAATCCGGGCTTTTTTATCATGCACAAACATTATACAAATTCGATACAAATATAATACAAATATTATACGCACTTGTAAACCCTTTGTGCCTCTGCATCCGCTGCCGGTGCCTATACCTATGCACAAAGAAGCCTGAAGAACCATAGGTTCAACAGGCTTCTTGTCATTTTCGTTATAGGGGTGCAAGGCCTTGGAGCGACCCTGCGGAGCGGTTCAGCGGAAATAGGCACTTCTTTCAAACCAAGCCTGCCACTGGTCGGCCGGCTCGTTCATGACCCATTGCGGGAATTTCGATCGTTCGGCCCTCGCATATCCTTGCCCGCCAAGGACAAAGTTCACGTCGGAGCAGCGCTCCGCAATAATCGAAATCAGCTCGTCCGTCTTCGGCACCAGCGCCTCATCCATGACGGAAATGCACACCAGCCGGACATGCTGCCCCCCGATCAACTCCAGCACGCCATCCAGCGGCGTATTCGCGCCAAGGTACAGCACCTCGGCCCCGTTCTTGCGCAGGAACAGCGAGAACAGCATTAACCCGACCTGGTGGTGCTCCCCCTCGGGACAAAAGGAAAGCACCTTCGGAAGCTTCGGATAGATCGGGAACAGATGGAAAAATTGATAGAACCGCTGGGATATGAGCGACGTCATAAAATGCTCCTGGGCGACCGTCGCCCTCCCTGCTTCCCATGCGTCTCCTACCCGGATCAGCACCGGGACGAGCACATGGTAAAACATCGCATCATAGCCGTACATCGAGAAGCCGAAATCGATCAGACCGTTGGCACGCTCTGCCTGAAACTGGAACAGCGTTGTATAGATCTGCTCGGACATTTTCGCAAATGCATCATGGGAATTCCCCACAGGAGGCTCGGTAAAGGCATGAATCTGCCGCTTCTCCCGCTTGTACTCCTTCAGGAGCAGCACGGCCTGCGATATGCTCATATGCTTCTCCTCCACCTGCTCCTTCAGCCAGCGGAGGTCTTCGATATTTTCATCGCTGTACACCCGGTATCCTGAATCCGTACGCGTAGGATTAACCGCCTCATAACGGTTCTCCCATGCTCTCAGGGTAACGGTCGGAATATCCAGCATTTCGGAAACCTGTTTAATGGAATACACATTGCTCACGCTCACTTTAACCTTTAATCATCGCTTCCCCATCGTTGGACATTCATGGTTAACATTCTACAAATTCAATACACCGATTATACATGATGCACCTCATACTGTCACTCTAAGAACACGCTGTCTCAATGTTTCCCTCAGGAAAATTTTTGACGTACATGCAATTCCGGGCTGCCCATTCCATATGATGAGGTAGCAAAGCGAAGGCCCCGTCCAAAAGGTCTACGCCATGTTTGATGCCGCTTTCGTTCGATCCTCCTGAGGAAATCAAAGAAGACTCTAACTGTGGAAAGGTGTGTGCTGCCTATGAATGCCAGCGAAGAAAGCAGATTAGCCGCTGCGAACCGCGGATGGCGGAAGCAAAACGGTAACCCGAGCCTGCCGGAGGTCCATCATTCCATGAAGGTCCCGCTGAAGGCCGGCTTCCTGCGGAAACTGCTGGCCTTTGCCGGCCCCGGTTATCTCGTTGCGGTGGGTTACATGGATCCCGGGAACTGGGCATCTGACCTGGCCGGGGGCGCCATGTTCAATTACTCGCTCCTGTCCGTCATCATGATCTCCAATTTGATGGCGATTCTGCTGCAGTCCCTTTCCGCCCGCCTCGGCATCGCTACCGGCCGCGACTTGGCCCAGGCCTGCCGCGATCATTACAGCAAGCCTGTGAGCATGGGACTCTGGGTGCTCTGCGAGCTCGCCATTGCCGCCTGCGACTTGGCGGAGGTCATCGGCACAGCCATCGCGCTCCAGCTGTTATTCGGAATACCGCTCGTGTACGGCGTACTGATAACCGCAGTCGATGTCATACTGGTGCTGATGCTGCAGAATAAAGGATTTCGGCATATCGAGGTCATGGTCATTTCCTTCATCGCCATCATTATCATGTGTTTCGGGGTAGAGCTCTTCCTCTCCAAGCCCGACATTGCGGGCGTGATGCACGGCTTCATTCCGACGACGGATATCGTGACCAACCCCGAAATGCTCTATATCGCTCTCGCTATGCTCGGAGCGACCGTCATGCCGCATAATTTGTACCTTCATTCCTCTATCGTCCAGACCCGCCAAATCGATCAAAGCCTGGCTGGCAAAAGATCGGCAATCCGCTTCGCTACGATCGACTCCACCGTCGCTTTGACGATCGCGCTGTTCGTGAATGCCGCGATTCTCATTTTGGCTGCATCCGCCTTTTATTCTACGGGGCATACTGAAGTAGCGGAGATTCAGGACGCCTACCATTTGCTCACCCCGCTTCTCGGCACGGGTATGGCCAGCATCCTGTTTGCGGTGGCGCTGCTCGCTTCAGGCCAGAACTCCACGTTGACCGGTACACTCGCTGGGCAAATCGTGATGGAGGGATTCCTTAATCTCAGGCTGAAGCCATGGATACGCCGGCTGCTGACGCGGATGATTGCCATCATTCCGGCGGTGCTCGTGATTGGATTATACGGCGAAGGGTCCACCGGCCAGCTGCTGATCTTCAGCCAGGTCATTCTATCCCTCCAGCTGAGCTTTGCAGTCTTCCCGCTCGTCAAATTCACCTCCGATCCCGTCAAAATGGGTCCGCTCGTTGCGCCTCGCTGGGTTCGGATTCTCGCCAGAATTGTCGCGGTCATCATCGCCGCATTAAATATTTATCTGCTGTACGGCACCTTTTTCTAACCGCCGTGCAGCTTTTCCTTATCGGGCCATTTAGAACCGTGCTGCTTCAAAAGGGAGGCTTTGACGTTAATAAACAGTCGGATGGCCGGACAAGCTCCAGCCAGGAAAACAGATGTATCGCATCATACATAAGGAGGATTACGATGGGACAACACACGGTGCAGGATAAGGGCTCTCTTCCAGCCGGGACCGCAGCGGACATCGAGCCTGCGGGCAAATCACAACCGCATAAGCATCGCAAACGCCGCTGGGCCTTCTTGATTCTTGCCCTGCTGGTGCTCTGGCTCGCTGGCGTCATGGTTTATCAGACCAACAAGCCCCTCCCTCCCGGCATTTCCTATGAAAGTCCGCTTTACCACGTGAAGCAGGTCCGCTTTCTCCGGGATTTAACCTATCCGGACCCGACCGGCAAAGTCGTCAGCGATCAGCAGATTCTTCAGCGGATTCATGAAATCGTGGATGATTCGCGAAAGTTTCTGGTCATCGACCTGTTTCTGTTTAATGACTATACGCATAAGGACCAGCAATTCCCGAAAATCAGCCAAGAGCTTACGGACAAGCTGGTTCGGCATAAGCGGGATTATCCCGATATGGATATCGTGCTGATCACGGATGACGTGAACACGAATTACGGCTCGGCCCCCAATCCGCTGCTGGAGCAGCTGAAAGCCGCCAGAATTCGCGTCATCGTGACCGACGTGGACCCGCTTCGCGATTCCAATCCGATCTATTCCGCGGTATGGCGCACCTTTTTTCAGTGGTTCGGGCAATCCGGCAAGGGCTGGCTGCCGAATTTGATGGCGAACGGCGGTCCCAAGATGACAATCCGCTCATACCTGAAGCTGGTCAATGTGAAAGCCAACCATCGCAAGGTCATCGTCAGCGAGAATACGGCCCTGGTCTCCTCCGGCAACGTCCATGATGCCAGTGCGTATCATTCCAACGTGGCCTTTGAGGTTCAGGGACCGATTATCAAGGATATTCTCGCTTCCGAACAGGCGGCCGCTGATTTATCGAACGGCGGCAAGCTTCCCGTATACGCTCCGGACAGAAATGCGGGGACCGAAGAAGGTCCGCTCGGCGTACGGTATTTGACCGAAGGCAAAGTATACAAGTATGTACTCCAGGAAATTGACGCTGCCCAAAAAGGCGATACCCTCTGGATGGGCATGTTCTATATTGCCGACGAAAAAGTGCTGACGGCCTTGCTGGCCGCTGCCGACCGCGGGGTGGACGTCCGCCTGCTGCTCGACCCGAACGAGAACGCCTTCGGGCAGGAGAAAATCGGTATTCCGAACCGTCCGGTGGCCGCGGAACTAAGGAAACGTTCGAAGGAGCGCATCGCGATCCGTTGGTACCATACCACGCAGGAGCAGTTCCATACGAAGATGATGTATATCCGCAAGCCTCAAGGCGAGTCCATTATCCTCGGGGGCTCCACCAACATGACCCCGCGCAACCTTGACAATTACAACCTGGAGAATGATTTGTGGGTATCCGTACCGGCGGGAGACCCGCTGGATCGCCAGATGACGGAGTACTTCGACCGGCTGTGGAACAACAAGGGGGGCTCCTTCAGCCTGGATCTGAGCGCCTACCAGGAACAGTCGACCTGGTTCAAGGACGTGCTGTTCCGCATCCAGAAGGCGCTGGGATTTACGACCTTCTAGAAACCGCTAGACGAGCCTCCGCTGCAAACGCAAAAAAGGTGTTCCGCCTTCTGGCGGAACACCTTTGATATATATCACGCTATTTCTCGCAGACAGCCTTCAGCTGACAGCGTTCGCCGCAAATCCGTCCTTTACCGTGCGGTACGCACATCGGCGTGCCAAAGATCGGGTCCTCGGCGATCAGGCAGTCCATGCAGAACACTTCCTTGACCATTTGAGGCGTCAGGACGTCTTCGGGGGCTCCGGCACAGTATACGCCTTGATCCTTCACCGCGATCATATGATCCGCGTAGCGGCATGCCAGGTTCAGATCATGCAGCACCATGACGATGGTACGGCCTTGTTCGCGGTTCAGCTCATACAATAGATCCAGCACTTCGATCTGATGGCTTAAGTCGAGATAGGTCGTCGGCTCGTCAAGCAGAATCAGATCCGTATTCTGGGCCAGCGTCATCGCAATCCACGCGCGCTGCCGTTGTCCGCCCGAAAGGGAGTCCACCGTACGATCCGCAAGACTGGACAAGTTCGTCATCGCCAGCGCTTCGTGAACGAGTCGTTCATCTTCCTCGCTCCACTGCTTCAGCCAGGATTGGTGAGGGTAACGTCCCTGCTTGACAAGCTGGAGTACTGTCAGGCCCTCCGGCGCAGTCGGCCCCTGCGGCAGGATCGCCATGTTGCGGGCTACTTCCTTCGTCGATGTGCGGTGTATTTCTTTGCCATCCAGAAGCACAGAACCGCTTTTCGGTCTGAGCAGGCGCGCCAGCGAGCGCAGCAGCGTGGACTTGCCACAGCCGTTGCTGCCGATCAGCACGGTCACTTTGCCTTCAGGCACATGCAGGCTCAGGTCCTTAATAATCTCCGTATCTCCGTAACTGAGCGTCAGCGCTTCCGTTTGCAAAAGGGTCATCGCCGGTTACCTCCCCATTCTCTGTTCTTCTTATCAGACGTCATCCTACACGACAGATCATTTTTACAGCTCTAAGTATATGTGTTTTGACACGGCAATCCGGTCAAATATTTGTCTTTTTCATGAAAATATCCACCCGCGTACGAATGTGCGAACGGTTCCCCTATTTATATGAGGAATGATAATCATTATCACCAATATAAAAGGTTACGCCCCTGCTGTCAACTAACAACCGGCTTCCATCCCCGCTATAACAGCGGGGACATCAGGCGGGCGAGCGACTCCATGAAGCGTTCGGATAGTCTTTTTTTCATGAATGCATCGGGAATGATTTGCTTGGTGGACTTCAGGTCGCGTTCAAAATCCGAGACGATGCGCTGTACGCTGTCTGTCTGCACCAACAGTGCATTGACCTCGAAATTCAAGTGGAAGCTCCGCATATCCATGTTGGCCGTACCGATCGTTGCCACTTCGCCGTCGATAATGAGCAGCTTCGAATGCAGAAAGCCCTTCTCGTATTCGTAAATCTGGACGCCAACGTCGAGCAGCGACGGAAAATAGGAATGGGAAGCCAGGAACGGCAGCCACTTATCCGGCTTCGCGGGGAACAGGATGCGGACGTCCAGGCCCGACATCGCTGCCACGCGCAGGGACGTCAAAATGTCGTCATCCGGTATGAAATACGGCGTCGCAAGCCACACTGATTTTTGCGCGGACGTGATCATGGAGAAAAAAATGTTTTTGAGCGTGCGCCGGTCATTGTCCGGCCCGCTCGGGATAATCTGCACCGCGCCGGTGCTCTGCTCGGAGAGCAGCGGCGACAGATATTCGGCCTCCAGCACCTTTTCCCCGGTCATGTAGTGCCAGTCCTGCAGAAAAATGATTTGCAGCGTTCTTACCGCCTCGCCTTTCACGGACATGTGGGTATCGCGCCAGAATCCGTAGGCGGAGCTTCGGCTCAGGTACTCATCCCCCACGTTCAGGCCGCCGATGAAGCCGACATTGCCGTCGACGACGACGATTTTGCGGTGATTGCGGTAGTTGACCCGCGACAGGAAGAAGACCTTCGAACTGCCGTAAGCCACCACCTGCACGCCCGCGTTCGACATTTCCTGCAAAAAGGATTTGGGCAGCTGCATGCTGCCCCAAGCGTCATACATAAAGCGGACATGGACGCCGGCCTTGGCCTTCTCGATCAGAATGCGCTGAATCCGGGTCCCGATATCATCCGCGCGGTAAATGTAGTATTCCATATGGATATGATGCTTGGCCTTCTGCAGCTCCTGCAGCAGCGTCGAGAAGGTTTCTTTGCCGTTGGTCAGAATTTTGGTTTCGCTCGAGAAGGAAATCGGCGTACGCGCCAGTCTTTGCGACAACCGCAGGAGCTGCTGCTGCATCGGGCTGAATGCCGACAGGTCCTGGTGCATGCGCACCTGCCCCTCCTCCAGCCGCTCGTAGGTTTTCAGATCCTGCTCCGCCTTTTTGTCGAACTTGCGGCGTTTGAAGTAGTTTTGCCCGAACAGGAAATAAAAAAGCAAGCCTACGACCGGCACGAGCGCCAGCAGCAAAATCCAGGCCATGGTGGAGGAAGGGTTTCTATTTTCCATGAAAATCATGAATCCGAGCGATACGACCGTCAGGGTGGAGAAAATACTGACGATGGTACCCGCCGTTTTACCGAAAAAGCCGAAGCCGAAATAATAAAAAGCAAATAATAACCCGGCTACCAGAACTGCCTGTATTCCCTTTCTCATGTCTTCCCTCACTTATATATTCACTTTAACAATCAAGCAAGGCTTGACCTTGTACATATCAAATAACAAAAGTTATTTATATAAAATGAACTGTCAATTTATATAGCAAGCTATATTTTACATGAATAGGGCCCATCTTCCTATATGCTTCGAGAAAAAAACGCTTGCTCCGTAAAAAGTCGCAGGCTCTCCGCTTGACAGGAGACCGATTTCGTGAAAAGATACAACCTAACGATCGTTAGTTAGTTTGAGTGGAGGCAATAACAATGAACGCAAAACGCACGCTGCTCGATACCGCGCTGGCCCATTTTGCCCAGGAGGGCTACGAAGGAGCTTCCCTGCAAAAAATAGCCGAAGCCGTCGGCATCAAGAAGCCTTCCATATATGCGCATTTCAAGGGAAAGGACCATTTGTTCCTCAGCACGCTGAAGGATGCCCTGAAGGCGGAAAAACGCCGGATTACGCGCTATTTTATCAGCCGCAAAGACCAGCCGCTGGAGACTCGCCTGCATGATCTTCTGGAGTTTCTGCAGGAGGAGTATGACCGCAGCAGTGAGAGCAAGTTCGTGCTTCGCATGGCGTTTTTTCCGCCTTCGATCCTCTATGACGAGGTGATGGAGCTGATCTATCCATTCCTCGATTCGATGGAAGGACGGGTCGTACGCCTGATGGAGCAGGCGAAATCGGGCGGGTCGCTGAACATCGCGCGTCCGGAGGATGCCGCTGTGGCCTACATGACGCTGACGGACGGCATTCTGGTGGAGATGGTATACGGCGGGGCCGCGGGTGCGAAGCGCAGATTGAAGGCAGCTTGGCCGATCTACTGGGCAGGCATTCAAGCCGCTGAATCCCGGAAGGAATCCTAAAGGAGGAGAAGAACATCATGAACCGGCATTGGTTATTCGTTATTTTGGGCGGGGTTGTCGAGGTGCTCTGGGTGTCAGGCCTCAAGCATTCGAGCAACGTCTGGGAATGGCTCTTAACGGCAGTCGCCATTATCATAAGCTTTTTTCTGATCATTGAAGCGTCGAAGCATCTGCCGGTAGGCACCGTCTATGCCGTCTTTACCGGCCTTGGTACGGCAGGCACCGTGGTGACGGAAATGCTCGTCTTCGGCGAGCCCTTTCGCTGGTCGAAAACCCTGCTCATCCTCGTGCTCCTGGCGGGTGTGGTAGGTCTGAAGCTCATCACGGGTGAAGAAGGAAGCAGCAAGAAAGGAGCGGATGCGTAATGGCATGGGCAGCCATCGTGCTCGCAGGCTTCTGCGAGATTTTCGGCGTCATTGGAATCAAGGGCGTGTCCCAAAAGAAAGGCTTCGGGACCTATGTACTCATGCTTGCGTCCTTTGCAGGAAGCTTCCTGCTTCTCTCCTACGCCATGAACACGCTCCCTATGGGTACCGCCTATGCGGTATGGACCGGCATCGGCACCGTAGGCAGCACGATCGTCGGCATGTTTCTGTTCGGCGAGCCGAAGGAATGGCGGCGGGTGCTGTTCATCGCGATGATTCTCGGCTCGGCCGTCGGGTTGAAAATCATTTCTTAACGGATGTCACAAATCCGAAGCCTCTTTTGTCTTCTCTAATGCAAGGATGTAAGAGCATCCTGCGGAAGCGAGAAACAAGGAGGAGAAATCTCATGCAAATGCGTTTAAATTACCGCACCGCCAATCCGGAGGTGCTGCAGGCGATGCTGTCTCTGCAAAAATGCGATTCGGCTTCATCGGTCGATCCTGTACTTCATGAGCTGCTCAAAATCCGGGTGTCCCAAATCAACGGATGCGCGTTTTGCCTCGATATGCATGCCAAGGATCTGCTGAAGCTCGGAGACTATCAGGAGCATATCCTGCTGCTGAGCGTCTGGCGCGAGGCACCGGTATTCACAGAGAAGGAGCGTGCAGCGCTGGCATTGGCCGAGGCGGTAACGAAGATTTCCGAGAATGGCGTACCGGAAGCGGTATATAAGCAGGCGAGGGAATATTTTGACGAGAAAGAATTCATGGACATCATCCTGGCGATCAACACGATCAACTGCTGGAACCGGATCGCGATCTCCACGGGCATGTTCCCGGGATGTTACGCAAGATCATAACCCTATGTCATCACAAACTTATAACGGAAACCCTGTCCTGGTATAAAGGCACAGGGTTTCTTGACGTACCAGGACTAAAAATGGTGAAATATTCCATAGAACCGTAGTGCATATGAAAAGGCATGCTTTCGATGAATATGAAATTAAACACCATTGCAAGTATAGGATTACTTAGACACTCGGGAGGCTCGCGGATCATGCAAAATACCGAAATCGAATCGCTTTACCGCACATACCGCTCCTACGCCCTATCGATTGCCTACCGCATGCTGGGCACCTACGGCGATGCCGAGGACATCGTTCAGGATCTGTTCGCGGAGCTTGCGGTAAAGCATTGGCCGGATGTTCGGAATACCAAAGCCTATATCGCCAAATCCGTGACGAACCGCTGCCTGAATCTGCTGAACTCGGCGAGGAAAAAGCGCGAGGAATATATCGGGGAGTGGCTGCCCGAGCCTGTGGCCAGTTCGGCGGAGCTTCCGGAGCTGGCAGCCGAGCAAAAGGATACGCTGTCCTTCGCCTATCTGCTGATGCTGGAGCGGCTCAGTCCGGTGGAGCGGGCCGTCTTCCTGCTGCGGGAGGTGTTCGAATACGATTATGAACAGGTGGCAGACATGACAGGCAAGACGGCGGCCAACTGCCGCAAAATTCTCAGCCGGGCGAAGCTGCAGCTGAAAGACAGTGAACGGCCTTCTTCTCCCATCGCGGAGGCGCAGCGGAAAGCTTTGGTAGAACGCTTCGCGGACGCGTTTCTTCATTATGACACCGAGGCGCTGCTCGGTCTTCTGGCAGAAGATGCGGTACTGATCTCCGACGGAGGGGGTGCAGTGCGTACGACGATCCGGCCTATCTTCAGCCGCGAGCGTCTCCTGAGGCTTCTGACCTCGCCCAAAGCGTACAGAGATTTGCGTACCTGGAAGGTGCAGATGGCGGATATGAACGGCGAGGCGGGGCTTGTGTACATCCTTGACGGGGAAATCCAAGCCGTATGCTGCTTCCGCCTGACAACCGACGGCAAGCGTCTGCAGCACGTATATATGATCAAGAATCCCGCGAAGCTGCGAGCGATGCAAGCTTATTATGATCAAACCTCGCCGGGATTCCGATGATTTTTTCGCGACCAACCCGTGCTTGGTCCGTATAAGATGGATAGGTCAGCCGCCAGCTTCCCGGCGGTTTTTTTAATGATGCGAAACCGGCGTCCCGGAGCCGCTGCCAGTCGTTCCCCTGCGTCAAAAGGCATCGTTCGCGGCTTACCTTAAGCCGGTGCATACATATCTTGAATCCACGCCTCATTCCTTCCCAATCAAGGGGCTCCCGCAAGCTTGCTCCCCATATTTGAATCCATCCCAGCTTTTGTATTATAATCATCCTGACTACACGGTCAAATTGAGAACTCAAGCGTTCAGAAAGGAGTGAATGTTCATTTGTCTGAGAAATTAGCGGACAAAAAGAAACAGATTCTGAAGACTGCCCTGCAGCTGTTCTCCACCCAAGGGATTTCATCCACCTCCATGCAGGAGATCGCCGAATACTGCGGGATGTCCAAGGGGAGCCTGTACTTGCATTTCAAGTCCAAGGAAGAGCTTGAACAGAGCATATACCTCTACTGCGAGGGGATGGTCCGCGACAGCGTCATGCAGGTGGAGCAGGAGCATCTTCTGACTCCCAAGGAACAGCTTCACAAGCAGGTCGAAGTTCTTCTGAACCGTTTGGTAGAGCTGCGGGAATTCGCCATCATGCAGCTGCGCGACCAGCATACGAGCGGCAAAAAGCTTCAACCGGACGATTGCCTCCGCGAGAAGCATATCACGGCGCTCAACTGGTTCCTGAACAAGCTGGCGACCATTTACGGACCCGAAGTGCAGCCTTACGGGATAGATCTGACCCTGTTCGTCAGCGGCATGCTCGGCGGGTACATACGCATGCTGATGATTCCCGGACTGCCCCTGAACATCCGCAGGATGGCCGAGCATTTGATCATGCTGCTGGATGATGTGGTCGCAAGCACCGTTCGCGGGGGCAGGGAACCGCTTATTGCCACGCAAGTGTGGTCGGAATGGCTGGATAAGTACATGGTCGACGCGGGCAACCCGCGCCATCCGCTCATGGTCACCAAGCAGATGAAGGATAAGCTGAAGGAGATCGGCATGGACAAGGAACAGCAGGAATTCGCCCTTGAATCGATTCAGATCATTGAAAAAGAGCTGCTGGATATCGACCCGCGCAAAGCCATCCTCACCGGCATGATGAGCAACCTGGAGCAAATTCCGGAGCTCTCGCCGCTGAGCCGGGAACTGAAGGACATTTACCAGCTGTACGTGAACTCAAGGTTGGCCGTTCCCGAACGTTAATCGAAAGGTATATAGAGAGGAGTAGGAACCTGCACAATGAAAGGTATTATTAATTTTTCCCTCAACAATAAATTCGCAATCTGGATTCTGACCATCATCGTCGCCGCGGCTGGTCTTTACAGCGGCCTTGCGATGAAGCAGGAGACGATTCCGAACATCAACATTCCGTTCCTGAGCGTGACTGCCGTGTATCCGGGCGCAGCGCCTGAAGGCGTCGTTCAGGATGTGACCCAGCCGCTCGAGCAGCGCCTGCGCAATGTCGACGGCGTGAAGACCGTCCAATCGACCTCCATGGAGAATGCCTCCAACATCGCCATGGAATTCGACTATGGCACCGATTTGGATCAGGCGACCGCGGCTGTCCGCGAAGCACTGAATGAGGTAACGCTGCCCGAGGGGGTACAGAAGCCTACGATTTCCAAATTCAGCATGAGCTCCTTCCCCGTCGTTTCCATCAGTGCATCCGATGATGCCAACGATCTTGAGAAGCTGACCAAGAACATCGAGAATCAAGTGGAGCCCGTGCTCGAGAAAATTCCGGGCGTCGCTTCCATCTCCATCTCGGGTCAGTACGTCAAGGAAGTGCAGCTGAAGTTCAATAAGGAAAAAATGGCCCAGCTCGGGCTTTCCGAAGATACAGTGAAAGGAATCGTCCAAGGCTCGTCCATCCGCGTACCTCTCGGCCTGTTCACACTGGATCAGTCCTCGAAGGCCGTTGTTGTGGACGGCAATATTATTACGCTGGACGATTTGAAAAAACTGACCATCCCCGTGGTCCCTAGCTCTGGCGGAGCAGCCTCTGGCGCTGCGGGTCAAGGTGCGGCAGGCCAAGGTGCTGCGGCCCAGGGAACAGGCGGCCAGGGAGCACCCGCTCAAGGTGCGAATGCTGCCCAAGGCTCCAATGCGGGTGCTGCTGGCGGCGCGGCCGTGCAAGGCCAAGCGCCTCAAGGCATGCCTGCCGGCATCCCGACCGTGAAGCTCAGCGATATTGCCGACATCCAGACCATCGGCAAAGCGGAATCCGTATCCCGTACGAACGGGAAGGCATCCATCGGCCTGCAGATCGTCAAAGACAACGATGCCAACACCGTCGATGTCGTCAATGCGGTGAAGGACAAAGCCAAGGAACTCGAAGGCGAGTTCAAGGGCATGAACCTGACCATTCTGCTTGATCAAGGCAAACCGATCGAAGATGCCGTATCGACGATGATGAGTAAAGCCGTATTCGGCGCTTTGTTCGCCGTCCTCATCATTCTGATCTTCCTGAGAAACATCCGTTCCACCATTATTTCGATTCTGTCCATTCCGCTCTCCCTGCTGATCGCCCTCCTGATCCTGTGGAGAATGGACATTACCTTGAACATGATGACCTTGGGCGCGATGACCGTGGCCATCGGCCGTGTCGTCGATGACTCGATCGTCGTCATCGAGAATATTTACCGGCGCATGACCAGCGGCGGCGAGAAGCTGCGCGGCCGTGAGCTGGTTCGCGAAGCGACCCGCGAAATGTTCGTGCCGATCATGTCTTCAACGATCGTAACGATTGCCGTGTTCCTGCCGCTTGCCTTCGTCAGCGGCATGGTCGGCGAGCTGTTCATGCCGTTCGCGCTTACGATGGTATTCGCGCTTCTGGCATCGCTGCTCGTCGCGATTACGCTCGTGCCAATGCTCGCGCATTCCCTGTTCAAGAAAGGCATCAAGACATCGAAGAAGCACGACCACGACAAGCCGGGCAAAATGGCCCGCGGTTATCAGCGCATTCTGAATTGGTCCCTATCCCATAAGCTGATCACCTTCGGCATGGCCGTCATCCTGCTCGTAGCGAGCATGTTCCTGACACCGCTCATCGGTACCAGCTTCATGCCGGATCAGGAAGACAAATACGTCATGATTACCTACGCTCCGGAGCCTGGTGCCCAGCTTGAAGCCGTAGAAAAACGCGCGCTTGACGCAGAAAAGTACATTCTGGACCAGCCGAATGTCGATAAGATGCAGTATTCCATCGGCGGCAGCGGCAACCCTCTCGGAGGCGGCTCTTCGAACTCGGGATTGTTCTATATCGAATACAAGAAGGACACCAAAGACTTCGAGAACGTGAAGAAGAACCTCGTCGAAGGCTTGAAGAAGCAGGTTACCAAAGGTGAATGGTCAACCATGGACATGACCGGCGGCATGGGCGGAAGCTCGCTCAGCGTCAGCGTGTTCGGCAACAGCCTGGAGGACATCAAGCCGGTATCCGATCAGATTCTGAAGCTGGTTGAAAAAGATACCAAAAACTTCGAAAAAGCAAAAACGAGCCTGTCCAAAGCCTATGACCAGTACACCCTGATCGCGGATCAGCAGAAGCTCAGCTCCATGGGGCTTACCGCAGGTCAGATCGCCATGAAGCTCAGTCCGGTGCGGGAACGCCCTGTCCTGACCGAGATCGAGGTCGATAACAAGGAATACAAGGTCTATATTGAGGCGGACAGCAAGGAATATAAGAGCATTGACGATATATCGAACGAAACCGTGACGTCACCGCTCGGCATGAATGTGCCGATCAAAGATGTTGCCAAAGTCGAAAAAGGCACATCGCCGGATACGATTACGCGCACCGACGGCAAGATGGTCGTTAACGTGACGGCCAACATCTTATCTTCGAATGTCGGTCAGGCCTCTTCGGACCTGCAAAAGCAAATCGACAAAATCGAGAAGCCGGACGGCGTCGAGATCAAGTTCGGCGGCACAACGGAACAGATCAACGACACCTTCACGCAGCTCGGCCTCGCCATGGCGGCAGCCATCGCAATCGTCTACTTCGTGCTCGTCGTCACCTTCGGCGGCGGACTCGCGCCGTTCGCAATCCTGTTCTCCCTGCCGTTCACGATCATTGGCGCGCTTGTCGGCCTGTGGATCGGCGGCGAAACGCTGAACGTATCGTCCCTCATGGGTGCGCTCATGCTGATCGGTATCGTCGTCACGAATGCGATCGTTCTGATCGACCGCGTCATTCACAAGGAACGCGAAGGATTGTCCACGCGTGAAGCCCTGCTCGAAGCGGGTGCGACCCGTCTTCGTCCGATTCTGATGACGGCCCTGGCTACCATCGGAGCCCTGCTCCCGCTGGTGTCCGGACTGGAGGGAAGCGCAGGTATCATTTCCCGCGGTCTCGGTATAACGGTTATCGGCGGTCTGATCAGCTCCACGCTGCTGACGCTTGTCATCGTGCCAGTCGTGTATGAATTCCTGATGAAATTCCGCAAGCGCAAAGTGGAAGAATAAATATCACTAATGTTTCAGGTTTAAAGAGCAAGGACGCGTTCTTTCCCTCACGGGAAGGAACGCGTCCTTTTTTACATGCCTAACTGCAGACTTGATACAGCCTTTGAAACATTCAGCCCATATGGGCATAACTTTCCCCCTTGAGCGTTCCGGTTTGCCACGTGATTAATCCGGACACACCAAAAAGCGCGTGCCTGTAAACAGGCACACGCTTCATTCTTCTAAGCCAGCTCCTCGCGCAGCAAACGAAGCATCTTCAGATCATAGGGAATAAACTCGCCTACGATATGCCCGATCTCGCGATACAGCGGCGTCCGGGCAAGCGACGTCAGCTCTTCCGACAGCTGAGGCGTCCATTGCAGCAGATGATTCTCCAGGAAATCAATCTGTGTATCAAGCCACATCAGCTGGCATTCCGGCAAGCCCTGCGCATCATCCATATGCTCGCCGGCCACAGCGATGAATTCAAGTTCGATCGCCAGATGATCATCCTTCTCGCTCCGCAGCTTGTTAAATACGATGCCACAGCCTGCGTAAGCCTCCCGAGTTTGCTGCAGACACCGCTGCCCGCTGCGCGGGTCCTGCGCACGGTACACGCTTTCGCAGATGCAAGGGAGGAGCGCATCAGGTCCGGCAAAGAGCCGCTCGTACTCTATCGTTTCAGCTTGGCATGCCTCCGTCAGCTCGCAGGGCTTCAGTTGACTTAAGTACTGCTGCAGCCTCCGGCCCCCTCCCGTCAGCGCCATCTCCTCGCGCATCGCCGCCTGCCGCTGCCATGGAGCGATCTGCGACAAGGCCGGCGGATTTTCCAGAAAATCAATCAAAAGCTGGTATATCCAGCCCCTTCCCTGAAGCCAGCGGTCTGCCTCTACGGTGTTCAGCATCGATTCCACAGTCGTCGTCATCACCGATTCCTCCTTAATCAAAGTCCATATCATAAATTGTCTCCGTTCCTGCTGAGGGAATTAAAGCTAAGCCTAATTCGATCGTAAGTCAAGACAAGATAAATTGAACTAAAGAAAGGGAAAGCAGATAAACTTTAGTTCATTTTATATAGATAACGCTTTCTTCTTCCTGATCTAACCTTAACTGAAAATGGATGCCCTATATGTGATATTATTCACATCTTTTGCCGGAACCACAATAGATATTTCAAATTTTAATGGAATGTTCATAATTGAGTTTCGCTTTTTTGACATATCCGGCAAAAAAAGAGGAGGCCCTCAGCCCTCCTCCTCTTCATGCTCCTGCTTGCGAACTGCCAGCTCATAATCCTCCGGGCTGTTCATATTGAAGAACACATGGCCAGCGTCCCGTCCGGTAGCCCGGGCCACGTCCTCCTCGGAAACGTACCGGACCTCCAGCTGTTCAAGCCAGTCCGTCATCCGCAATTTTCCGCTTTGAAGTGACTCCTCGAGCGCGGGAAGGGCACTTACGTGGTACGCGGCAAGCAGAGGCTGAACCCTGCCCTGCTCCACAGGAATTACGGCTTGGCAGCCCTGCACTCCCGTATGGAAGGTCTCTGCCTCGTTTGCCGCATCCCGCAGGAAGCCGAACAGCTCCCGAGGTACGAAGGGCATGTCGCAGGCCGCCACGAGAATCCAAGGCGTCTTCGTCGCTTGCAGCGCCGCATGTATGCCAGATAAGGGTCCCTGGCCCGGCAACAGGTCCGGCACGATCGTCCGGCCAAAATCTTGGTAGGCTTCACGGTCGTTCGCCGCGATCCATACATCCTCGGCCACCCCGGACATGGCGGAGATCAACGTCTCCATGACTTTCCTTGAGCCGACGGTAAGCAGCGCTTTATTCGTGCCCATCCGGCTCGATCTGCCGCCAGCCAATACAACGCCCGTTACTTTCGTCTGATTCATAAGATCACTTCCTTTGCAGCTTCGTCCGGATGCACCTTGGTTGGTTCACGGGCATCCACCATAATCCGTTTAAAAAAAACGCAACTGGATACTTTAACAATTATTGGTTTGTATCCCTTTTCAACAAATGATAAAGTGAGGTTGGTAGCTTGTAAAAAGCCACTTTCGATTTTCATTCGGTCGGAAAGGAATGTGCAACGTGCAGGATCCCGTAAATAAACAGTCCAAGCTGCTGCCGCTTAAGGCGTTTAACTTTTTAATCTACGGCACGATGGTGATCTTCACCAGCTTTTTTCAATTATACCTGCAGGACGCGGGTATGAACAAACTCGAAATCGGCAGCTTGATGGCGCTGGGTCCCTTTGTGTCTCTGATCGCGAATCCTTTCTGGACATTCTGGAGTGACCGGCTGCAAAATACGAGGCGCATTCTGCTGCTCATGATGATCGGAACCCTGCTGCTCATTCAGTTCGTATTTCATGCGGGGACGTACAATATGATCTACCTGGCGATGATCTTGTTCTTCTTTTTCCAGAGCCCGCTCTTCGCCCAAAGCAATACGCTGATTCTCGGATATATCGCAGACAAGCCGCAGCATTTCGGTTCCTATCGCAACTGGGGCTCCATCGGCTGGGCCGTTATTGCCGTATCCGCGGGGCTGCTCCTTGACCGGATCGGCATTTCCCGCCTGTCTTTTCTGGTCACGGGCATCCTGCTGCTTGCCATCGGCATGGTTCTGGTGCTCCCCAAGTTGAAGGCTGCCTCGGAAACGCCGCCCATACGCCTCAGAGGCTTCGGAAAAATTGCCGTCAATCGTTATTTTGTCGCTTTCATTCTGCTCGGCATCCTGGTCTCGGTGCCCAATGTCATGAACAATACGTTTATGTCGCTATATATTACAGAGCTTGGGGGCTCCAAGACGATGGTGGGACTCGCCATGTTCCTGTCATCCTTCCTTGAAGTCGCCGTGCTTATGCTGTTTCATCGTTATCTCAAGCGCTCCCTTTCGACGCTGATCGGCTGTCTTGCCATCGTGAGCGTGCTCTTCTGCGTACGATGGCTGCTCATGGCAGGCGCTACGCACCCGCTTGAGGTGGCGATCATCCAGATCATGCACTGCATTACCTTCGGGGGGTACTTCTTCGTCGGCACCCAGTTCATCAGCCAGCTGGTCCCTCCGCTGCACCGCGCCTCGGCCCAGTCGCTGTTCACCTTGACCTGGGGCGGCATTTCCGGCATGATCGGAAGCCTGGCCGGCGGGTGGCTGTTCCAGAACTTCGGCGGTGCGGCCATGTATAACACCGGCTTTATGCTGGCGATGTTCGGAGCGGCCGGCTTCGGCATCATGTGGTACTGGCTTCGGGTTCAGGGACATCATCCCAAGCAAGGCTCCCCTGAGGAGGAAGTTGAAGAGTTGTTTGAAGAATATCGTTAAACGAAAAAGCCAGTGCGCTATAGAGAGCACTGGCTTTTTGTCGTTGTTCTCCCGATCAGGACAAGGAGATGCGTATTATTTAGGGAGCTGGAAGGAGCTCTTCATGGATACGATCAGGTTGAAGACCGGCTTTCCAGGTTCGGAATGCTTCGGATCAACGTTAAAATATCCATGGCGGAAGAATTGGAACTTATCCTGCGGCTTCGCTTCCTTCATCTCCGGCTCCACGAATCCATGCAGAATCTCCAAGGAGTTCGGATTGATTTCATCCAGGAAGGTCTTCTCAACCTTCTCGGTTTCCTCCACGCCTTCCTCTGCTTCGACGGCCTCGTCTTCCTTCGGCTTAATCAGCGGCTCGTACAAGCGGAACTCCGCCGGCACCGCATGGGAAGCCTCCACCCAGTGAATCGTCCCTTTCACCTTCCGGCCGGTAAATCCGGTACCGCTCTTCGTTTCGGGATCATAGGTGCAGTGAATCTCGGTGACGTTGCCGTCCGCATCTTTGATAAAGTCGTTGCACTTGATGAAATAGGCGTTTTTCAAACGGACTTCGTTGCCCGGGAACAAACGGAAATATTTGTTCGGCGGATTCTCCATGAAATCGTCCTGCTCGATGTAGATCTCGCGCGAGAACGGAATTTGGCGGCTGCCCATGTCCGGATTCTCCGTGTTGTTCTCGGCCTCAAGCCATTCGACCTGGCCTTCAGGGTAGTTCGTGATCACCACTTTGAGCGGCTTCAGCACGGCCATCGTGCGCGGCGCCTTCAGCTTCAGGTCTTCGCGTACGAAATGCTCCAGCATTTGCAGATCGATCAGTCCCTGGCTTTTGGAAATGCCCGTTTCGTACACGAAGCTGCGGATCGCTTCCGGCGTGTAGCCGCGGCGGCGAAGCCCGGAAATCGTCGGCATGCGCGGGTCGTCCCAGCCATCCACGATCTTCTCGTCCACGAGCAGCTTCAGCTTGCGCTTGCTGGTGAGCGTCTGCGCCACATTGAGCCGTCCGAACTCATATTGATGCGGGGTGCACTGCATTTCGCTTTCCGCGATCACCCAGTCATAGAACGGACGCTGATCCTCGAACTCCAGGGAGCAGAGGGAGTGCGTGACGCCCTCGATCGCATCCTCCAGCGGATGGGCAAAGGCATACATCGGATAAATGCACCACTTGTCCCCCGTATTATGGTGAGCGACATGGGCAATCCGGTAAATGACGGGATCACGCAGGTTGATGTTCGGCGAGCTCATGTTGATTTTGGCTCTGAGCACCTTTTCGCCGTCCTTGAATTCGCCTGCGCGCATCTTGCGGAACAGCTCCAGGTTCTCTTCCACGCTGCGGTCACGGTAAGGGCTGTTCTGGCCCGGTTCGGTCAGCGTGCCGCGCGTTTCGCGGATTTGATCAGCGCTTTGGTCGTCTACATAAGCTTTGCCCTTTTGGATCAGGAGCTCGGCGCGCTTGTACATTTCTTCGAAATAATCCGATGCGAAGCGTTTTTCCGCCCAGTCATAGCCCAGCCACTTCACGTCTTCCTCGATCGATTTGACGTATTCGACATCTTCCTTCATCGGATTCGTATCGTCAAAGCGGAGGTTCGTCATACCGCCGAATTCCTGGGCAAGCGTAAAGTTAATCCAAATGGCTTTGGCATGTCCGATATGCAAATAACCGTTAGGTTCCGGCGGAAAGCGCGTGATCACTTTCTGGACTTTGCCGGACTCCAGGTCATCCGTAATTACGTTTTTGATAAAATTGGAGGGGGTGCTTGGTTTCTCCACAGTAATCAACCTTTCATCCTGAATTATGTCCGCCCGTTCATAGAATGAATCGATCGCAGTCTCCTGCTCCACTCTATATCTATTCTGTATAAGCGTTTCATTTAAATATACCTGTAATGACCCGATAGTTCAATGATTCGGACTTTTTGCGCTTTGACGGCAGGCCCGGGAATAAGGTAGCATGGTAACGATAACCAAAAAGCGCGGCAAACCGCCTCTCCCATCCTCCGCAGAAAGAAGGTTTGAAATTATATGTTTACATATCCTCTGGACGATCATATTGTACTGCAGCCGCTGGCGCTGCAGCATGCCCGCCCGCTGTTCATCCTGACCAACCGCTCGCGCGAGACGCTGCGCGAATGGCTTCCTTGGGTCGATGCGATTACGGAAGTGGAGCATACGGCGAATTTCGTGAAAAACGCGATCAAGCAGGGCGCCGAGACCGGCGCCATTTCGGCTGGCATCTGGGCGGACGGCGAGCTCGCGGGCCTGATCAGCTTCCATGAGATCAACTGGCATAACCGCTCGGTCAGCATCGGATACTGGCTCGGGCAGGAATATGTCGGTCAGGGCATCATGAGCAGCGCCTGCCGTGCTTTCGTAGATTACGCGCTGATGGATCTCGATCTGAACCGTGTCGAAATCCGCTGCGCCACGGGCAACCTGCGCAGCCGGGCCATACCGGAAAGACTGGGCTTCGTGCTGGAAGGAATCGTCCGCGAGGCGGAGCAGCTGCCGCAGGGCTACGTGAACCACGCGATCTACGGCATGATCCAAAGCGAATGGAAGCTCCTTCGTTAAGTCTTCGCCCTATGTGAAAAAGACCGCTGCTGTCCGGTGTAATCACCGAAGCAAGAGCGGTCTTTTGCGGCTGTTATGGAGGTCGATTCGAAGGCTATTACATCTGCGGCTCCGATGCCCCCAGCCATTCTGTGAAGGAAGCCTTCACGTTCGGCGCAAGGGCGTCGACTTCCAGCATCCGTTTCAGCGTCTCCCGGTCCGCCTGAGCACGCCCCAGTGCCTGCTGCTTCAATACAGAAGCTACCGTCACCTGCGCCGGGTGGGAAGAACGCTTCACAATGGCGGATTCCTTGCTTAAATGCCCCTCTTGGAGCACCCGCAGGTAGAAACCGCTGTATCCCGTGTCCAGCACGCGCGCCGGAAAATCCTTGACCGCGTGCTTGCTCGATATTTTGAAGCAGGGAAAGCGCGGCTGGCTCACCTGAACCACTACGTCTCCGATTTCGAAGATGTCTCCGATGCACACCTCTGTCTCGAGCAATCCCGTTACCGTCAAGTTTTCGCCGAATGCGGAAAGATCAAGCTGCCGGTCAAGCTCCTGCTCCCAGTAAGCATAATGCTCGTAGGGATACACGCAAACCGCCTTGTCGGGGCCGCCGTGATTCCTTAGGTCTGCCTGCCCGTCACCTTCCATTTGCGTGCTGCCAACAAAGACATCCCCTTCAACGGGATGCTTATAGATGCCCGTTGTCAGCGGCTTGCCCATATACTCGACCGTAACGGGCTTACCCGTATTTACGGACACGATGCCGTACCCGAGCGTTTCCTCCATCCTGAATCAGTCCCTTGTATGTATTTTTCATTCCATCATATCAAAAGGGGGCTGATCCTCTCAAAGGAAATTTTAAAAAGGGCATGCGCACACGCATCCCTGATTTAAGTTAATATAAGGCCTCGACCAGACCGCCGTCGATGACCAGCGTGCTGCCGGTAATATAGCTGTTCACGCCGGAGAGCAGGAATACGACGGCCTTGGCGAACTCTTCAGGCTCACCGTATCTGCCAAGCGGAATCTCGCGCTGCGACTGTTCTTTCATCTCCTCTGCGGAAATACCCTTCGCCTCCGCTTTGCTCGCATCCAGCTGCTTGATGCGGTCCGTAGCAATGCGGCCCGGCGCAACGGTATTCACCAGAATGCCGTACTGAGCCAGCTCCTGCGACAGCGTCTTGCTCATGCCTGCGACACCCGTCCGGAACGTGTTGGAAAGGATCAGGCCGGGAATCGGCTGCTTGATTGAGCTTGAGGTCAGGTTAACGATGTGGCCGCCCTTCTCCTTCATATGCGGCAGCGCGCAGCGGATTGTCCGCACGTAGCTGAGCAGATTCAGCTGAAACGCCTTCTCCCAGTCCTCGTCCGTAAACGATTCGAAAGTGCCCGCCGGCGGGCCTCCTGCATTATTGACCAGAATATCAATTCTGCCGAATGTTTCGGCCGTATACCGGATCAGCCCTTCCACTTCATGCGGTATCGTGATATCCGCTGCGTAGTACTCGACCGTTCCGGAGCCCAGCTTCTGCAGCTCCTGCTGCACAGCCTCAAGCTTGTCGTCGCTGCGGCTGCTGATCATGACGTCTGCGCCCTCCTTCACGAGCTCTGCGGCAATCGCTTTGCCGAGACCCTGGCTGGAGGCGATGACCAGCGCCTTTTTGCCTTGAAGATGCAAATCCATTATGACAACCCCTTTTCTTGAATATATAAATTATAAATCTTTTATTTGTAATTGAAATGCTGCGATGTTCCCTGAATAAAAAGACACAGATAACCTACATTACACCATTCAGAACCGGGACAAACAGGAAAAATATACTAAATGCCGGCTGTGTATCCTGCAATCGTCTATCGGCATATTTCCAAGTAACCAGACCGCGCTTCAGGTTATTTCTCCTAGCGGGATACGGATGTCCAGCCCCGGATGGTTATATCTTCTCTCTTATGAAAAAGGACCTTCACTTGGTGAAAGTCCTGCATTCACTGTATTCAGTTAAGCATAAGTCCGCCACGGCAAAATATCAAATGCTGGTCCCTAAACGGTTAAATAGACCTTAGTCCGTCTATCCTAACAGCGAATCGTCTATCCTAACAGCGGCTTGTTTGTTGCGCCTTTCAAAAAAAAGCTCATCCAGACTTCATCGACATACATTCCATCGATCCAATATTCGTCCATAAGCCGCCCTTCCTCCACGAATCCGCATTTGCGGTAAAAAGCGATGGCGCCGGTATTGGTCGAGAGCACGCGCAGCCGAAGCTTCAGCTTGCCCTCCTGCGCTGCACGCGCCTTGGCGGCTTCGATCAGCCGGGTCCCGATCCCCTCGCGCTGATGCGCCGGATGGACGGCGATATGGATCTCGTACACGTGGCTGTTGCCGGCAAGGTTCGTCGGATGGCGGAAACCGACATATCCACACAGAACGCCGCCCACTTCGGCTACCAGCTGGGATGCCGGGGGGCAATGCTGGAGGAAGTCCTCACGCGACGGCCATTCGAGCGGTTCGGGAGCCGTGCGGTCCGTCCACACCATGGCATCGAGATCCATTAGAGCCCGGGCGTCCTTCATCTGTGAGAATCGGATGGTTAATGTCTGCTGCTGAAGCTTCATGGCTTACACCTCTTTTTCAGGGAAACATATCGTATATAATGGGCCTGCATCGTTCAATCAGCTGCCGATCGACTCGGCCAGCGAGCGTTCTGCCGCCCGGTTGCGCACCGAGTGGACAATGAAGCAGGCAACGGCCACGACGGCGATGACGATGGAAAGCCTTGCCACCGGCTGAAGTCCCCCCTGGTCGTATAGTATGCCCATGAAATAAGGCCCTACCATGCGGCCGAGCGCGGTCATGCCGCCTGTCAGACCGATATAGAACGGAGCCGCCTTAAAGGCATGGTCCGATATAAAGGCTGGCACCGCCGGCGAAATGAGCATTTCTCCCAGCGTGGCCAGCACCATCGCGAGAATCAAGCCCGGGTAGCTTGGCAATAGCAGGATGACGATGTAAGCCGCCAAATAAAAGACGCCGCTCGCTGTCATCTGAGCCGAGGATTCTCTGGCGAACCACCGCTTGATCAGCGTCGTTACCGGCTGTGCCACGAAGATCAGAATCCCGTTCAAGGTCCACAGGAAGCCGTAGGCGCTTTTGTTCATGCCTTCGGATATAATATGCGGCGATACGCCGGTGTTCCAGATCGAGTTGCCGAACCACAGGAACAGCGAGCCAAGACCGAGATACAAATAGATGCGCGTGTTGCCGAGCAGCGCCGGAACGCTTTCCCTGGCTTCGGGTTTGTTTTTCTTCTCCAGATGCACCGGACCTTCCTGCTTGTCCAGCCGGTTCAGGTAGTTCAGGAAGAACATGGCGAACACGGCGGAGGTGACCCCGTTCAGAACAAAGGTCAAATGGTAAGACACATCGGCAAGGAAGCCGCTCAGCGCCGTGCCCAGCGCAACCCCGATGTTGTTGGCGACATAGATGACGTTGAACAGTTCGCCGCGCCGATCCGCAAAGCGAAAACCGACAAACGCCTGAATGGCAGGCATGGAAACGGCATTGCACAGTCCGATGAAGCCCATCATGACCATAAATATCACCCAATGGGAGCTGATCAGGGGCAGTGCGAACAGTCCGAGCGCATTCAGTCCCAAGGAACCGACAATGAGGCGCTTAACACCCACTCGGTGGTACAGCGCGCCGCCCAGAAGCTGCCCGATAATGCCGCCGAAGGCCTGAATCATGATGACCAGGCCTGCATCGGCCATGCTGCGGCCGAGCTCGTCAAAGACATACATGGTGATGAGCGGCCACATCAGCGATCCTCCGGCGGAATTGATTAAGCTGGCTGCAAGAAAGATTTTGACTTCCTTCGGATAGGATTGCAAAAATTTCATATTTATTTGTCTCCTGTTTATGCAAATTACGATAAGCAGTGATGCGTTCTGCCTTCATGGACGATGATTTGGGTACATAAACCACGAAAAGCCCCAAAGGGGCTTTTAAGGGTAGGTCCGTTTCATGTCCCAGAACCAGTATCCATCATTATGGCAGTCCGGGCAATACTTCTCACTGCCGCTTTACCTGGGCAACGGTAGAAAAGAAAGTGGCTCCGCCGCCCATGTCGGCCAGCCGCTCCGATGTCAATCGGTTGGCCCGCTGCTTGCTGCCTTGGCCGTCCCACCACAAACCTTGGCTGACGACCGTTCCCGGCAGCATTTTATCGGTCACGTTGGCCTTCAATTCCAGCTGACCCCGCCCGTTAAATATAATGACCCGATCCCCATCGGCAATTCCGCGTTCCGCCGCATCCTGCGGATGAATCTGCAGCTGCGGCTCTTTCTCCAGCCGCTGATGCTTCTCCACGTTCGCGAAGGTGGAGTTGAGAAAGTTATGATTCGGCGGCGAGATGAACATCAGCGGATGCTCCTCATCCTTGCCCGGACGGCTCAGGCCATCGTAACCCTCCTGCAGCGGCATGTACTCCGGAAGCGGCGGCAAGCCTGCCTCCCGCATGGACTCGGAATACAGCTCGATCTTGCCCGAAGGCGTGCCCAGGCGCTCCAGATAAGAAGCCTGCGGCGTCATGTCCAGCTTCACGAAGCGCTTCTCCTTCAGCGCCTCGAGGGTCACGCCGTTCAAATAAGGGTTGTCCGGGTAGTTCAACGCGCCTGCGATCATGTCTTCCTCCGATTCGGAGAAGGCCTGCTCATCCAGTCCCATCGCCCGTCCCAGCATGGCGAACAGCTCCACGTTGCCCTTCGCTTCGCCCAGCTTGCCGATCACCGGCTCCTGCAGCTGCACGTAATGATGCCAATAAGAGCTGTACAGCTCGGTCGTTTCAAAGGAAGAAGCCGCAGGCAGCACGATATCCGCATATTTGGCCGTATCGGTCATGAACAGGTCATGCACGACCGTAAACAGGTCCTCCCGCGCGAAACCGGCCTGTACCCGCTCCGTGTCCGGCGCAACCACCAGCGGGTTGCTGCAGTAGACGAAGACGGAGCGGATCGGCTGCTCCTTCATCTCGAGCGCTTCCGCGATCCGGTTCATGTTGATCGTGCGCGCCTGCGGATTCGGCCGCAAATCCGGCCGTTCGAGATAATCGCTGTCCATGGCGTTGTATCCGCCGTTCGTCTTGACCGCGCCGCCGCCCTTCTTCAGCCATTGGCCGGTCAGGGCCGGCAGGCAGGCGATGCTGCGCACGTTCATGCCTCCGTTGTCATGATGCTGAAGCCCGTTGCCGATGGCGATGTATGATACGGCCGCTTCTCCGTACATACGGGCCAGCTTCTCAATATCTTCAGCAGGTACGCCCGTAATGGATGCCACATGGTCCGGCGTATAGCGCTTCACATGCTCGCGGAGCTCCTCATGCCCCACGGCATACTGCTGCAGAAAGGCTTCATCCGTCAAGCCGTCCCTGAACAGGACATGCATGACGCCGAGCGCCAGCGCCGTATCCGTGCCGGGATACAGCGGAATGAACCAGTCCGCCCACTGGGCCGTACGGTTCTGATGCACATCGATGACGATCACCTTGGCACCGCGCTTGCGCGCCTTCTCGGCGTATACGACCTGGTGCATGTTCGTGCTCATCAGATTGCCGCCCCAGACGAGGATCAGATCCGCAAACTCCGTATCCTCCGGCGACGTTCCGCCCTTGAAGCCCATCGTATATTTCCAGCCGGCATTCCCTGCGGAATTGCATATCGCCTGATCCAGCCGGCTTGCGCCGAGCGCATTGAAGAACCGGCGGTCCATGCCATCCACGCTGAGAATCCCCATATTGCCGTAAAAGCTGTAGGGCAGAATGGATTCAGGTCCATGTTCTGCGATCAGCACGCGATACCGGTCCGCAATTTCCTGTACCGCTTCCTCCCACGAAATGCGGGTAAATTCCCCCGAGCCCTTCGGACCCGTCCGTTTCAAAGGATAGAGAACCCGTTCTTTATGATAAATCCGCTCCGTCATATTGCGGACCTTATTGCAGATAGCCCCCTGCGTGATGGGATGCTCCGGATTGCCGGTAACCTTCACGATTTTGCCGTCTTCCTTATGCAGCAGCAGGCCGCATGTATCCGGGCAGTCCAGCGGGCACACCGCCGGGAACACGCCGTTTTGCTGTTCGATCATTCCCGCTCCACTCTCCTCTGGTTTCCCATGTTGATTCGTTCTTTCTTCCATCTTAATCGGCGGAACTAAATTGCGCAAAAGAAAATCGAAATCGGCTGTTTCATTTTCCGGAGGACCGGGTAAACAACAAATAAGAGCATAACGCATTGGGACGACTACTCGTTCCGCCAGCTATGCCATATCATGGACCACTCCCAAAAAAAATTCGCCATGTAAAGTTTCGTTCCCCCGAACTTTATCATGGCGAATTTTGTTTTGTCATTCATCTTTGTTTGTCATTCATCATTGGATGTCACTGAGATAGATCGGTGTCGGTGTAGGTCCTCACGTCGATGCCATGGAAAGAAGAATGCATAAGAAGAACCGGCCGCCTCCTTGAGAGCGGCCGGTTCTTTCCTATATTAACTCCAGTGTTTACTTGGCGTAGCCGATATAATCCAATTGAAATTCCGGCTGCCAGGCCATCGTATTGCCGACGGCCCGAAATCCGATTTCGACGGAGGCGACTTGCCCCCTGCCGTCCCAATCCGCAATGCTGCCTTCGATCCGGCTCCAGGAATCGGGAGCGGAAGGCGCGGCAATCGTTCTCGTCGATCCGTCGCTCGCGGTCAGAATCGCTCTCGTCTCATACGTAGCGTTCGGAACACCGCCGTACGAATCGATGTAATAGAAGAAACGCGATGCTTGGGACATATCGATCGGCGTTGCAGGCGTCACCTTAACGGACTTCCATTCGGTAGCCGCAGCCGCCTCCGCTTTGACATTGAGCACATAGCTTCCGAGCTTCGGCGTCCCGGGTGCATTTGGAAAGCTCTGCACCGGGGCGGCCGAGGCGACGCGGGATGCGCCCTTCCATCCTTCCGCACTGTTCTCGAAGTTGTAGAGGAGCTTCTCGCCCGCCGGAACCGTTCCCTCGCCATTGTCCTTTACAGCGGCGAGGGCTTTTACGATCTCCGTGTTGCGGTATTTAAAAGTCACGTTTACGCTGCCCTGTGCAGGCGGTGTGTACTCTTCCACCGTCAGCGTGAACGTCTTCGATTCCCCCGGCTTGATCTTATTCACATGCAGCTTGTCGGACGAGAACCGGACGGCCTCCGAAGTCACCTGGATGTTTCCGGTCAAATCCTTGTCGTCATAGTTCGTGACGGTTACCTCAAGCGCCGATCCTGCCTGAAGTCCATCCACCCCTAGCTTCGCAGCGATGTCCAGGTTGACCTGGCCCTCCTGCCCGTTCGCCGGCTTGGCGAACGAGACGCTGTCGATCAGGAAGGAGCCCCTCCAGCGATCCGTCGTCGGCGTATTCATCCATACCTTCACCCGGTCAATGGATTGGACACCGGTCCAGCCGGACAAGTCCATCGATACATATTCCCATTCTCCAGGCTGATTCAGGGCAACCACGCCTTCGGCAGACTGCGCGCCGCTGTACACCTTGATCTTGGCGTAATACGGCTTTTGCGCAGCGGCGTCATTGACCTTCAAGGCCAGGTTCAGGGCCGGCGACTTCGCCGCATCCACGGCTTCAGCAAGCTTTACATCCGCACCGCGCCATATTTTGCCAATTTCGTCGAAGTTGACCTGCAAAGCACCGTTGCCTTCATACGCGTAGGAATTCGTTTGCTGGATGCTGCTGCTGTTGTCCGCCAGCGTCCAGCCGCCCGTTCCATTTTCAAAATCCGCTACCGAACTTCCGCCCTTTGCCTTCTTAGGCAGGCTCACAGGCGCAGAGAACGGAACGGCACGATCGGCAAGCGCCTTCGCGTCAAAGTTCGGAATCACGTCATTCCAAGATTGGATGCCGATAATCTTCTTGGCAAAATCCGTGGCTGCAAGCGATTGTGCCGTATCAATGTCACGGAAGACATTGTAGGAGACCTTTTTCTGATCCGGCGTTGCAATTTCGCCTTTCAGGTTGGTCCAAAGCCCGAGATTCAGCCCGCCCTCCTGTGCGTGGTCGACATGGCGATGAAGAATGAAGGAATCGATGCCGTCCAGAAATTTGACTTTATAATACGCATACGCATAGGCTGCGGCCTGAATTTGCTGCGATTCAAGGGTATTGTCGAGACTGTGGAAGCCCTGCTCGGACAGGATGATCCGGCGCGGCTCCCCGTTATAGAGATAGGCGTGCTGCCGCAGGTAGTCGACCAGAACCTGCAAGTTTTTGAAGGTAATCTGTTCCGTTTCGAAGGAATCGGTCGCTGCCTTGTCATTCCAGAATCTCGGCTCCATCAGGTTCTCCGGATAAGGGTGGAACGCCATATGCCAGGGAATATCCCCCTGCTGCTTCAAATTCTTGGACAAGAGCTCGACCAAATCCTTGTTGTCGTACTTCCATAAAGAGTCCGAAGGCAGGTTCGTTTCCCAGAAATGGTCCAGCGACACGTATACCCGCCCCTGGCTGTAATTGCTGCGTACGATAGTATCCGTCAGGCGGAGTGTGCGCGCGTAGTCTTCAACGTATTCATAGATGGTTTTCGGTCCCATGTTGTTCCAGGTCTTGTTCTCGCCGACCTCATTGCCCACGATATAATTCACGGCTCTTCCATAGGCTTCATCGGCGCGTGTATACCGCTCTGCCAGGAAATTCGTGACGGCACTGTAATACCCGACGCCTTCGGCCGTCTTCGTGTTTACGGCATACACCGTTCCGTTCGGCTCCGAATCGGGATGGATCAGGATGCTGTTCGGCGTATTCGGATCGAGATTGCGGTACATGATCAGGATCAGTGACACGATCGTATCGTTGTCGGACAGGCTTTTTACCCGGCGGTCCAGATCCAGTACGGTGCTTTTCTTGAAATAATAAGTTTTGCCTTGGAACTCATACGGAATCGTGTTGTCCGGCTTGCTGTTCGTCAGATAGAGCATCTGATCGTATGCGACGTTGAGCGCGGCATGGCTGATTCCCAGATCCTCGGCATCATCGGTGAACTGGACCTGCAGGCCCTTCTTGCTCTTCGCTTCCGGAAAATCATACGTGTTCGGAGCGATGAGCTCCGGATTCACGATATACTGCGGGGCATCCACCCACTGCAGCTCGCCCCCGCTTTCCACCGCGACGCCGAATTTGGAATACAGCCGGCTGCGATCCGCATCCTTCAGAGGAGCTTCGAATGCAAAAGAAGCCTGCAGGGGACGGGAGTCCAGCAGCGTTCGCTCCGCATCCGGCTTCGCCGGGTCGGCATACGTCGGCATTTCGTACAGCTGAAGCTGTCCGTCCGGATACTTGGTTAGGAATTCCTCCTTCACCGTTCCATCCAGCTTAATGCTGCCGTTCGCGCTGATCGACGCTGAATTCAGGCTGCCGATATAGGCGGGCGGAAGGGCAGGCATCTGCTTGAACTCCACTCCGTCGATCTGCACGGCGCCGCCTTCACCCGCCTGAAGAACAGGCTCAAGTCGGATGCTGCGGAGCGTTCCCTTCCACGCCGGCTGTCCGGACAGGTTGAAATCATAAGTGGTGAGAGGGCTGCCGGGCTCTACCTCGAAGATTTGGGATTTCTCCTCGCTGTATTCCGGGTCCTCGGCCGTTGTCCAGGACAATTTCAATGCGGCTGCAGGCGTGGCATTCGCCAGCTTCACCGAGAGAGCGTTGCGCTGATCGAGCGGAAGGGCGAATTCCCCCGACGACAGGGCATCGCCCGCTTCGCCAAGCTGCCACTGCAGCTGCCCGCCGGCTGCCTTCACCGTGCCCGATGCCGCGGTAAATCCCTCCGTGTCCCCTTCGGTATTAAACTGCATATCCATCACGTTCGTCGCCACGACCCTGTCGATCTGGAATCGTCCGCCCCAGGAATCGTAGCCGGGCGCTCCCGGTTCGACCTTTTCCAGGTCAAAGTTATGCATGAACGAGATTTCAAGCTTCGTGACGGCTGCGCTGCCTTTCCAGGAAGAGATATCAACGAATACATGGCTCCAGGCATCGTTCTTCACCTTTGCATAAGATTCCTTGATGCCTTCGGGACTGTGCAGGCGAATGCGCAGCATATAGTCCGCAGGCTGCCAGCCCCAGTTGTTTTCGCTAAACGCCAGGTAACGGTAACCGCTCAAATCGAGGGGTTGGCCGAAATCACGGTAAATGGTTCTCCATTCATACACCTTGACCGGATTCGGCTGCTGCTCAAGCGCCCCGCTTCCCTCGGCGACAGAGCCCGGACCGTTCTGAATGCTCGTGACATAGCTGATACTCTTCGTATTCTCACCCTTGCGCCAAGTCGCTACATCCTCGGGGGTATTAAAATCGTTAATGATCTTCGCCGGATACACGTTAATACCGCTCCTGACATCCTCCGATGCTTTCAGGTCCGGATCATAAGCTCCGGCATGGGCTGCCGGCGGCAGGGAAATCAGGCTGAAAATCAGCGCCATCATCAGAGCTGCAGCCGTTACGGTTCTGAATTGCTTCTTCACGTACATAAGCCTCCTTTGCGCGTTCATCCGCTTATTCGTTTTGCTTCATCGGTTACGCATACGTTACATCCATCCCATCGCAGTAAGCGGCAGCACATCCTTTCTCTTAGCCGGAATCGCGCCTGACGGGTCCGTCCTCTTCCCGGATGATATTGCAGGCATGAACTCCGACCAATAAGTATACTTTTGTAATTTTTAAATATACAATATTATGTTAAATTCAAATTATGTATGCTTATATTAATCTTTTATCTTATTAAATGTAAACGGTACCAAAATCCTATTTTTAAAAAATCAGCAACCCATTAAAGATGGTCCCTTTTCTTAAAATGCTTGCGAAGCCCGTGATCTTCACACCGAAATAACAAAAAGAACCGGCTCGCCCCCAGCAGGGGTGAAACGGTTCTTATGCATACACAAACCATGTACTATGCGTGCTTACGCATTCCAGCCGGCTTGGTGCCGGCAACTTCCCTTGCGGCTGCCGGCTTGGCATCGCGCAAATATGAAGTCCAGTACGCCGCAGCCACGAAGACGACACCGCCGACGAGATTGCCGAGCAGGACGGGAATGAAGTTCATGAAGTAGTCGCCCCATGTAAAATGTCCCGCGAAAATGGCTGCCGGAATCAGGAACATGTTGGCGACAACGTGTTGGAACCCGATGGCAACGAACGCCATGGTCGGAAACCAGATGCCGAGGATCTTGCCGCCGAGACTGTCCGAGCCGTAACAGAGCCACACCGCCAGGGCGACCAGCCAGTTGCAGCCGATGCCCGAAACGAATGCCTGCAGGAAGCTGTCGTCCAGCTTATGTCCCGCCATATCCACCAGTTTATCCAGATAGGGGCCGCTCTCGGTCATCCCGGTGACATGCCCGAAGAAGTAGGCGACGAACAGCGCACCGGCAAAGTTGGCCACTAGCACCAACACCCAATTTTTCATAAGTTCAAGCGTCGTGACTTTCTTGGCCATCCGGGCCAGCGAGACGACCATCATATTGCCTGTCAGCAATTCCCCGCCCGCCAGCAGCACCAGAATCAGACCTGTCGGAAAGACGGCAGCTCCGATGAATCCGGCGAAAGAGCCCCATTCCTTCGGAGCGCTCGCAATGACGCGAATATCCAGCAAGAATCCGAGCGCGATGAACGCCCCAGCCAAAAATCCAAGCACCAGGACCGTCGGCAGCGGGTTATGCGCCTTCTTGATCCCTGTTTCAACGGTAAGTTCAGCAATCTGCTGAGGTTTGTAGGTAGCCATTATGTCCTCTCCTTTGCAATGCTCTATGGGAAGGATCACCATATGTAAAAATTAATCTGTCCAGTTTTGAACGAATCAGATATTTTGAATTCCTTTGCCTGATCTCTGATTAATTCCATTGTAAATGATTGGAGATGACTATAATGTGAAAACAATCACAATGTTTGAGGTTATTCATGTTTTCATCCCCGGCAGAAACAGAAGCGAGCAGCTGCACGTCGTTCAGACGCAACCAGGCTGCCCGCTTTTTCCCGAATCCGGACATTCGGCTTTGCTTTTCCATCACTTGGGATCTATTCCTTACCCTTGATGACTAGGGCTGCATTCTAACCATGATTTTACCGCGAACGTGGCGGCCTTTTAGCTTTTCCAAACCAGAAGGCAGCTCTTCCCGAGGAAGAACTTCGTTGATCATCGGACTCAGCGATCCTTCCTTCACTCTTCGCATTAATTCTTCCGCCATGAAGCTTAGGTTCTTCCTTGCACGGACGGAACCGCTACCGTGGGCTGCACCTAAATCCACCTCATGTATGGACGGAGAGAGAGAAAAGGATTTCATGTTGGATAGGTCAGGTCTTCCCGCTATATAGGCCAATTGACCGGAAAATGCCAACCGTTTCAAATCCTCTGTAGCTTCAGCTGCACTGATGGTATTAAAGATCAGATCAACACCCTCTTGATTCGTCTCCTCTAAAATCCGCTGGGTCACGTCTTCGGTTCTATAATCGATCGCAACGTCTGCACCAAGCGATTTAACCCATGAATGATTGGCAGATGAAGCGGTCGTGAACACCTTGAGACCTAGCTCTTTTGCCAATTGAATCGCAAAGCCTCCCACTCCCCCGGCTCCGCCATGAATTAATATCGTCTGCTTTTGTACAGAGTTCAACTTTAGAATCATGGCTTTATAAGCAGTCATTCCTGCACAAAGGATGGCCGCGGCCTCATCAAAGGAAACCTCTTCCGGAATTTTTGCGGCAGCAGCCGCATCGATCACGGTGTACTCTGCAAATGAACCCTTTTGGTTCAAATCGGTGTGACAAGCCACACGGTCTCCAACGCGGAATCCGGCAGCATGCTGCCCGACTTCTACAATCTCTCCGGCCAGGTCGACCCCGGTATAATGCGGATAGGTCCAATTCGGACGACCGGAATGAATCATTTTATAATCAACGGGATTAAGCGCCGTGCTGATAACCTTCACCACGAGTTGACCTTCACCGGCATGGACATCTGGTACGTCTTCCCACACAAGCTGTTCGATGCTGCTGCCGGGCTGTTTAATTAACCAAGCTTTCAACGGTTTCATCTCCTTAAAAAAGTACTTCCGCATAATATTCACTCATGGGCATACGTTATATTCCGCCATGAGGAAATAGTATAACGCTAGGGTACCGTTTCGGAAAGCAGGTACTTTTTAGTACCCTAGTATTTGGACGGAGATGCGCCTTTCATTTCTACTTTAATTTCCACTTTAATATCCTCATAGAATGGGTAAAAAGAAGAATGGAGGTGTTGAACGATGACAACCGTATTTGTTGCTGGCGCTCACGGTCAAACCGGCGGGCGCATCGTCAGGGAACTGGTTCATGCGGGCTATCACGTCCGCGGTCTCGTACGGACGGAGGAGCATCGGCGTGACGTGGAAGCGGCGGGTGCCGAAGGCTACCTGGGCGATTTGTCCGAGTCCTTTTCGGACGGCCTGAAGGGGGCAGACATCGTGGTGTGCGCCGTCGGCGCCGGAGCCAAGGGCGATCCTGAGCATGTGGACCATGTGGGGACCGTAAGGCTCATTGAACAATGCGTGCTGGATAAAATACCGCGGTTCGTCCTGATCAGTTCCATGGGCACGAGGAACCCGGAAGACATGCCGCCGTTTCTTAAACCGTTTCTGATCGCGAAGCGCAAAGCTGAGAAAGTGCTCGAAGAAAGCGGCATGACTTACACCATCATCCGGCCGGGAGGGCTGACGAATGAACCTGCGGGCGGCAGGGTCAAGGCTGCTCAGACGCTTGCCGAATCAGGCCGCATTTCCCGTGACGACGTGGCTGCTGCGACCGTCCTGGCGCTAGGCTTGGAGGAAACCCGGAATCTGGCCTTCGATCTGATCGCCGGTCCCGATCCGCTGGACCAGGCACTCAAGGGACTTCATCACGGGGATTAAGCTTCGATATGCCGTAGGCAAAAAACACCGATGCAGCTGCATCGGTGTTAATATTGCTGTATAGAAAGAACTAATTATTTATTCCAAATTTGCATGATTACCATACATACCGGAAGAATCCAGTCCCCTTGAAGCCATCATTTGCAAAATAACAGCATCATAAAAAACCAGCAGCGTCTGTTCGAACAAGGAACCCATAGGTTGCACGGTAAGACTGCCGCCGCCCTGCCGTGCCTGGTCTTTGACTGCTCCAGGCAGCTTCACGATGAGATCACTGAGTGAACCCAGTGTGGACTCAGGGTTGATGGTCACGGCAGCAACGGAGGCCCCGGCTGCTTTGGCTTTTTTCGCCATGGAGATCAGGCTGGCTGTTTCACCTGAGCCGGACCCCGCAATGAGCAGATCCTCCTCCCCGATTCCAGGAGTTATCGTTTCACCGACCACAAAAGCCGTGATGCCCGAGTGCATGAGACGCATTGCAAAGGCACGCCCCATAAGTCCCGAACGACCGGCACCCGCCAGAAAAACCCGCTTGGCTCCCTGAACGGCTCCTGCAAGCTTGCCTACGGAAGCCGGATCCATCAACCTGACGGACTGCTCCAATTCCCTGACAATTTGCTTGGCTATATCCGGTGAAGCGCTCATCGGCTTACGCCTGCTTCACAAGTTTTTGGATTTCGGCTGCTGCCGCTTTACGGTCATCGGCGCCGGTAATGCCGCCGCCTACGATCACAAGGTCAGGACCCGCACTGATGACTTCAGCTACGGTATCCAGCTTGATTCCGCCTGCGATTGCCGTTTTAGCCTGCTTGACAACGCCTTTAATTGTGCGCAGATCTTCAAAAGAATTCATGCCTGCAGCTTGATGATCATAACCGGAGTGAACGCAGATATAGTCAACGCCAAGCGCATCGACTTCTTTTGCGCGTTCAGCCAGGTTCTTGACGTTAATCATGTCCACAAGGATCCGTGCGCCTTGTTTTTTTGCTTCAGCAACCGCGCCGCTGATCGTCAAGTCATCGGATACACCCAGAACCGTAACGATGCTTGCGCCTGCTTCTGCAGCTTTCATTACTTCGTAGCCGCCTGCGTCCATGATTTTAAGGTCCGCAAGAACAGTCAGCTGAGGAAAAGCTTCTTTGATTTCTTTTACAGCCCGGAGGCCCTCATTAATAACAACAGGTGTACCGATTTCAACAATATCAATATAATCCGCAACTTCTGCTACGACTTCTTTTGCGCCTGGAATATCCACCAAATCAAGTGCCAGTTGCAGTTCCATTAATAAATCCGCTCCCTCAATTTCAAATAAGTTAAAAGGACAATTTGTATCTTTCCCTTAGAAAAAAGCTTGCATGCAGCCGGCATAGGCTTAATTATAGCCAGTAGATTTATTTTTGAAAGTAGGCACTTTGCCGTCAGGTAGTTACCTTCAGGTAACTAATGGGGTCACCGATAATCGGAAAATGGCTGCTGCAGCACAATAGTATCCTTTTAGACTCTAGGGTCTGGAAGGAAACTAACTGAAAATGATATACTAAGCAGCAGGAGGTGTCAGAGGATGGCCAATGAGCTCAAAGAACGGATTAACCTCAAAGAGATCAACTGTGAAAAGGAACTGACGCTTGCCGTAATCGGGGGCAAATGGAAGCTGATTATTCTGTGGCACTTGGGTCTTGAAGGAACAAAACGGTTTGGAGAGCTGAAGAAGCTGATACCGAACATTACACAAAAAATGCTGACAAACCAGCTGCGTGAGCTGGAGGAAGACAAGCTGATCAGCCGAAAAGTATATCCTGAGGTGCCGCCGCGGGTCGAATACACATTGACCGAATACGGTGTGAGTCTGATGCCTGTACTGAAGTCCATGTATGAATGGGGCAAACATTACGGGGAAGCCGTTGTTTGGAAAGAGGGAGAATCCGGCTGTTCAGAAGATTCGGTTCAACCGGCAGCCGTTCATTAATTTATAGCAAGCAAGTAGCAAGCAGATTGATCAGGGGTAGAAATAATAAAGCCGCACGCCATCAGGCGTGCGGCTTGCTGCATTTCTGTATTGAAGCGGCAGGATCAATCAAAGGCAAGTCAGGAGATCAGCCTTCGGATTGTCCCGTCTTCCGGCAGACTCTTATACCTGCTAACGTCATGCGCTATTTCAGCAGCTGCTCAATTGCTCCCGTCATCGCTTCCGGAGCTTCCTTCGGTTCAAAGCGGGCGACGACCTCTCCGCTCTTGTTCACCAGAAACTTCGTAAAGTTCCACTGGATATCGCTGCTGCCGCCCTCGCCGGGCTGCTGCTCCTTTAAATAAGCAAAGAGCGGATGGGCACTCTCCCCGTTGACGTCTACTTTCGCGAAAACCGGGAATGACACCCCGTAATTCAGCTGGCAGAAGGAAGCGGCTTCCTCGCTGCTGCCCGGCTCCTGCGCTCCGAACTGGTTGCACGGAAATCCGAGAATCACAAGCCCCTGTTCCTGGTAACGGTCATACAGCTTTTGCAGATCGCCGTACTGCGGCGTGAGTCCGCACTGGCTTGCCGTGTTGGCGATGACCAGCACCTTGCCCTCGTACTCCCGAAGCGATACTTCCTTGCCCGCCGGCGTGGCGGCTGAATATGAATAAACAGACATTTTCTTACCCCGCTTTCTTGGAAAAAATAACGGCACCGGACTACCCACCGGCCCTTACATTTACGTTCTTCTTCCCATCATACACCAGAGACAGGCAAGTGCAAGCCTCCGGCCCCTTGTTCACGCCTTGTTTGAAAGTCCAAATGCTTCGGCCATCAAGCGGAACGACTTCACCTTATCTTCAAAACGGTGGATGATGCTGGCAATCATCACCTCATCCGTCCGGTATTCCTCGCACAGTCTTTCGATGGTTCGTTTGATCTGCCCCGGAGAGCCCACGATCATCCGCTTGCGGTTCTCCTGTATGCGCATGCGGTCATATGGGGAATAGGGATAATTCATAGCCCTTTCTACCGAAGGCGTGCCGCCGGAAGAGCCTCCCTTCTCTAGCATCAGCAGGGATAAATCCATGCTCGAAGCCAATCGGTTAGCCTCTTCTTCGGTTTCCGCGCAGACCGCGAAGATGGCAAGGAGCGATTTCGGCTTATCCAGCACTGCCGACGGCCGGAAGTTCTCCTGATACCAGCGCATCACGTCCGCGCCGCCGGAGCCGTTGATAAACTGAGCGAAGGCAAAGCCCGTTCCCTGCTGCGCAGCAATGCCGGCACTGCCGCCGCTGGAGCCGAGCATCCACATTTCCGGAACGGTTCGGACCAGGGGCGTTGCCACCAGACCAGCCAGCGGATGAGAAGGGCTTAAAGTATCGGTCAAATATGCGCTTAAATCGGCGATTTGCTCGGCATAGCGGTCTCCGGTCCGCATTTTTCCTTCCTGCAGCGCGCGCGTCGCAAGCGGCATGCCGCCCGGCGCACGGCCGAGCCCGAGATCAATGCGTCCCGGATACAAGCCTTCCAGAACGCGGAAATTCTCGGCAACCTTATAGGAGCTGTAATGCGGCAGCATGACGCCGCCGGAGCCGACGCGAAGCTTGGATGTCACCGCGGCGAGATGCGAGATAAGCACCTCCGGGCTGGAACCGGCCAGATTGGGGGAAAAGTGATGCTCGGAAACCCAAAAGCGGTGGTATCCCAGCCGTTCGGCTTCCCGGGCCATTTGGCCCGTTTGAGCGAGTGCCTCCACCGGCGAGCTTCCTTCGGATATGGTTGATTGATCCAAAATGCTAAGCTTAATCATATGCGCCAAGACCTTTCATATATAAATTTTCGGATGCTTAGAAACCCAAAGCGGTGACCGTTTACCTTTCGGCTTCCCGGGCCAAATTACCGGCGATACCCCTAATGTAGTCTATGAGCCCATCCGCAAGGAATTCACCGGCAAGCAAGACCCGAGTGCATATGAAACAAAAAATACCGGGAGCGCCTTGATCAGGCAGCTCCTGGTATTCATGCTGATTGTTATGATCTGCGGCCGGATCCCCCGCGGCGGCCGGCATCTGAGCCGCGTCCGCCCCGTCCCGGTGCAGGAGCTCCGCTGCGTCCCTGACCGCGGCCGCCCGTGCTGCCGCGTCCCGAACCGCCTCTTCCATCTCCACCTGAACGGGATGAGGAAGCTTGAGGTCTGTCCTCGCGGCGAGAGCGGCCCTGGCCGCCCCGGCCTTCCGTAGAGCGGCCTTCGCCGCGGCGTCCGCCCGTGGATACGCGCCCTTCACCGCGGCGCCCTCCGGCTGGACGTCCTGTTCTGCCCTGGCCTTCTTTATCCTTGCGCCCGGCACTGCCCGCGGACGAACGGGAAGGTCTCCGGTCCTCCACGATCGCGCCGGATTTCTCATAATGGCTGCGCTCGATCTTAAATGCGATGCCCTGCTCAATGCGCTGCAGTTCGCCCTTGTCCCTTGGCGAAGCGAACGTAATGGCCATCCCCTTCTCACCGGCGCGCCCCGTACGGCCGATTCGGTGGATATAACTGTCGACCTCATGCGGAATGTCGTAATTGTACACATGGGTGACGCCTTCCACGTCCAGGCCCCTTGCCGCGACATCCGTCGCCACAAGCAGCTGGAGCTTGGCCTCGCGGAACCGCTTCATGACCTGTTCGCGCTTCGCCTGCGATAAATCGCCATGAAGCTCATCCGAGGCATACCCGAGTTCCAGCAGCGCGGTATTCAGCGTGGACGCCCGCCGCTTCGTGCGGCAGAAAATGATCGCCAGATAAGGCTTGTGCTGTTCGATCATCGATACGAGCGCCTGCTGCTTGTTGCGGTCCGAGACCTCCACCACAAGCTGGCGGATATGCTTCAGCGGCACCGGCGAGTTCTCCACCTTGATGGTTACGTCAACGGCGTCCCGTGTATAAAAGGAAGCAAGCTGCTTCACTTCGGCCGGCATGGTCGCAGAGAACAGCAGCGTCTGCCGCTTGTAAGGCAGCGCTTGGATCAAGGTCTCCACCTCGTCCAGGAAGCCCATATGCAGCATTTGGTCCGCTTCATCCAGCACCAGCGTCTTCACGCCGCCAAGCTCGAGCGTGCCGCGGCGCAAATGGTCGTTCAGGCGTCCCGGCGTCCCGATAATCAGATGCCGGCCGCCTTCCAGCTTGCGCAGCTGCTTGTCCACATCCTGGCCGCCGTATACAGCAAGAATCCGGATCTCCGTACCCTGCGCCAGCTTCCGCGCTTCCTCCGTAATTTGCAGCGCCAGCTCACGCGTCGGCGCGATAATCAGGGCCTGCGGGAAAGGACGCGCCGGGTCCAGCTTCTGCATGATCGGCAGCAGGAAGGCAAGCGTCTTCCCCGTTCCGGTCCGTGCGCGGGCAATAACGTCCCGATCCGCCAGGAGCAGCGGTATCGTCTCCGTCTGTACCGGCGTCGGCACGGTGATGCCGTTCTCCTTCAGCGTCTTTACCCACGCCTCTTTCACGCCTAGCTCTAAAAAGTTTGGCAAAACATCCACCTCATTAATTTCTATTTCTTCTTCAGGATTCATGTCCTGTGATTGCATCATAAAAAGTTATCTTACCATAGGAGTCCGGCCTAAGGGCATAAAAAGTTATTAGAATTTCCCCGACTTGAAAATGGAATAAAGAAGCCATAGCACCATGAAGAACGCCACGCCAAATCCGATTCCGATCACCGGAAAATGCCATAAAATCGAAGATTGGCGGTTCAGCGACGATCCGATGATCAGCCCGACCATGATGATGCTGAACGCCAGCAGCACGATGCTGAAGGACAGTCTGTTGCTGATCTGGTCGAGCTTGCGCATCAAGGTCTCCATCTCCGGCACGCTGATCTCCACCTTCAGCTTGCCCCTGCTGACGAGCGCGGACAACTGTCTTGCCTGTGCGGGCAGATCGAGCAGTGCCTCCGCCAGCCCTGCTGCGCCTCCGAGCAGCTTGCCGCGCAGGCGGCGGGCGCTGAATCGCTCCTTGACGAGCTTGCGCCCGAAGGGCTCCGCCATGTCAATGATGCTCAGGGCGGGGTCCAGCTTCTGGATGACGCCCTCCATCGTCAGCAGCGATTTGCCAAGCAGCGTCAGATCCGGAGGCATGACGATGGCATGCCGCTGGGCCACACCGAACAGGTCGTTCAGCGCCTTGCCGATGCCGATTTCCGCGAAAGGAATATCGTAATATTCTTCCCGCAGAGCATCCAGATCTCTGCGCAGTTCCTCCATATCATGATCATCCGGCACCAGCCCCAGATGAAGAATCGCCCGGATCATGCTATCGGTATTTTTTCGCATCAATGCGATAATCAGCCCGGACAGATGATCCTTCATGTCTTCGCTGAGCCTGCCAACCATTCCGAAATCCAGAAAGGCCAGGCTTCCATCCTTTCGGACCAGCAGGTTTCCCGGATGCGGGTCCGCGTGAAAGAAGCCTTCAATGAACATCTGATGCAGCATCGCGTTCACGAATCGCTTCGCAATACGCTTCATATCAAATTTCTGCAGCAGCTCCCGCTGACTGAGCGCCACACCCTCCACATATTCCATTGTCAGAACACGGGAAGAGGTTTGCTGCCAATAAATGCGCGGGATGAAAATATGCGAATCGTTCTGAAATTGAAGGGCGATTTTCTCCGTGTTGCGTCCTTCCCGGCTGTAATCCATTTCGGCCAGCAGGGATTTCGAGAATTCCTCCACAAGCCTTACCATCTGGTAGCGTTTGGCCCAAACCCAGCGCTTCTCGGCCGATATCGTCAGGTCCCGCAGTATGCTAAGATCGCGGGTAATGGTCTGCATTGCGCCGGGGCGCTGAATTTTGACAGCCACTTCCTCGCCTGATTTCAGTCTGCCCAAATGGACCTGCCCGATGGAAGCAGCCGCCACGGGGATATCGTCAAACCTCTCGAACATGTCTTCGACAGGTTCTCCCAGGTCCTCCTCCAGAATGCTACGGGCGGCCGCGGGCGGAAAAGGGGGCACCTGATCCTGCAGCTTGACGAGCTCTTGAATAATCGATTCGGGAAGCAAGTCTGAGCGGGTGCTGGCCAGCTGGCCCAGCTTAACGAAGGTTGGTCCAAGATCCTCCAGCACCAGCCGGATCCGCTCCCCGAGCGTCTTCGTTTCGACCGTTTCCTGCGTAACCCAGCGCCGGGGCAGGGACAGTACCTGGAACAGTCCCAGTTCTTCCACCATGTAGCCAAAGCCATGACGCATCAGCGCCATGGCGATTTCCCGGTAGCGTCCGGTGTGCCTGATTTTAACGGCCATTTAAGGGATATCCGTTACGATGTCCGTTGCCGGACCCTTGTTCGCGCCTGCCGCCCCTTCGAGCTCGGCAATCCGTTTCTCCAGCGATGCGATGTGCTGCTCCAGGCTGGCCACATCGTTCTCGGAAGGGACATGAAGTTCTGTCAGAACGCGCTGAACCTGCTCACGCAAAAAATCTTTGAACTGCGATTTCTCTTCCTCGCCGCGTTCGACGAGCCGGTCGATCAAATCCTTCGATTCGGCCGGAGCCACCTCGCCCCGTTTGACCAGATCCTCCACCGTCTTCTCGATTTTCTCCTTGCTGACCATCGTCAGACCCCATCCTAACGAGATGGCCTTCTTCAACAGATCACTCATGATGATTCCCTCCCAAGGCTTTTATTTCCCTTATTATACCCTGAAATGTTTGCCAATATGAAATCGGCCGGTCTTAGCCCGGCAAATGCGCCGCCCACTGGGCCGCCTGCAAAATGAGTTGACGGATCTGCGGATGCTGGAACGTCGGTTCATGATGCCCCGGCATGAAGAATACGACCCTTCCAAGCCCGTAGTTATGCCTCCAGGCGGCAGGATGCCAGGTATCGGAGCCTTCCCGCTTGTATTCGAGCAATACCTTTCTTTCCGTGAAAGGGCTCAGCTCCAGTTGGAAGGGCTCCTCCGCCAGTTCGAAGGGCTCGATGCCTTCCGTAATAAAGTGCTCGCCGTTAGTCCTGAAGGATAGCGGCTGAATCGGACCGTTCCCGTCAAAGCGTGCCCCCATCAGCTGAGCCAGCTCGTAGCGCCGGTTACCGAGAGAAAGGCCGTTGTGAATGACCATCAGGCCCCCTCCCTGGCTCACGTAAGAGAGTAGGCCCGATAATTGCTGCCTCGACACCGGCACGTCCCACAGGTCCAAGTAACTGATGCACAGGTCAAACGGCTTCAGGTGTTCCAGCAGCAGCAGGTTTTTGTTCTCGCTGCATTGGACGGATATGACGTCATTTAATATATGGCTGATTTGAGCGTCGATCCCCTGGAGGGGATGGAATTTGGGGTGGGTGTAATCACCCAGCAAAATACTTTTTTTGTTGTACACGATCAATTCCTCCTTTGTGCGCACCGTTCATGTTTAGCAGGGGTTATGGATAGCATTCCTCATTTCTCTATAAATTAGGATTCCACTTAAGAAAAGGCATCCGTCTATCCATGAGAAAATCCTGAATGCCCATCCTGGAGAGCGGTTCTCCGGTTTGAAAAAAGGGATGCCGCTCTCTACGCATCCCTCTTGATACTACCCAAATAACCATTCGATTCGGTTGTTAAGCATCCCGGGTTTGAAAATACCGCGCCAGCTCGACCAGCATGCTCCCCATGCGCTCGTCCTCGGGCGGGAACACCACTCTTGTGATCCCCTCTTCAAGCAGAGCCTGGGCCGTAATTTTTCCGACCGCCGCCGCGACGACAGGTCCCTGAAAAGCAAACACCATTTCCTCTGCCTTGTCCCTGCTGCGGGCATATGCTGCCAAATGGCGGATCTGGGGAGCGCTGGTAAAAGCCGCCGCATCAATCCGTCGCTCCAGAATATCGCTCAGCAGCAGCTCGAGCTGCTCCGGCTCCGGCGGGACGTGCCGGTAAGGCAGCACCTGACGCACATGCGCCCCTTGCTCTTCCAGCCAGGCTGTCAGCTTCGGCGCAGGATCGCCATGAAGCTGAAGCACGACATCCGCCCCCCGGAAATCATGGGATTCCAGCCCGCGGATCAGCCCGGACGTGCTTCCGTCATCATCGCGGACCAGCGGCGTAAGTTCCCTTTTGCGGAGCGCGTTGACGGTCTTATATCCCCGTGCAGCAATGGATGACTTCCGGAGCGCATCCAGATAATCCTTCTCCATGCCCATGTCGGCTGAAATCGCGAACAACGCATCCAGACCCATGCCCGTCGTCAGAATCGTCCACGTGGGCGGTGCCGCGATCCAGTCCGCCAGATCGCTGCGAACCTTCGAATCATCGAGGAACACCGTTCCCTGTGCCGGACGGATCAAGGCGTTGCCTCCCATTTTCTCCACGATCTTCACCATATCATCCGCTTTGCGCGGTCCTGTTAACGCGATCGTCATGCCTGTCAGCCGATTTGCCGCCATACCGATCCCCCCTCTGCTTTCCTGCTCGCCCTGTTTTTGAACAGTATACTTGACGACGGGAGAGAGGGAAAGAAATTTTAGAGGGCTGCGCCCGCTCTTTTGGCCAGGCGGTGTTTTTTGCGCTGGTTATAGAGATATTGAACAACGAAGTAAGATATGACGCCAAGCACCAGTCCGAACAAGGACATGCCGATCAGCACATGCAGGCCGCCCTGCAGCAAATGCTTGAATATCGTAAAATCGCCGTGAAGCAAATTGCGCCATGCATGCTCTTCCACGGGCATATCCACGACCCGTTTCGCAAAGAACCACTCGCCGATTTTTTTCGCAAAAGGAAGAAGTATAATAGGCAGGAAGGTCAGCTTACCGATCACATTGCCGATAATCGCGGCGGGGAGTGATCCACCCGCAAGTCTGACGGTAGGGTAGAAGATCAGGTATACCAGCGAACCGGTCGATATGACAATCATCTCCAGCCCAAAGCCTATGGCAAAGCCCAGGGACACCTTTCTCGCCCCTCCGGGCGAACGGAAAAGCTTGATCATGTTAAACCGCAGCTTGCGGGAAAATTTATGAAACAGATTATGCTTTTTTCTCTTCATTGTCATGTAATCACCCTTCATATCCCAAAACGGCCGCGAGGCCGCATGGGGAGCCGTACCATCAAGGCCGCCCTTAAAGCCTATTGTACCATTTCCACGCCCCTTTTTCTAACGGTACTTCGGCGCAAAGTCCTATCCTGATCAGGCTTTTGACGGCCGGTGAATCGCAAAAATGAATAATGGAAGCACGATAATGAACAGCAGGGTCACCACGGTCCAGTTCGTCGTGAAATCGAACAGCTCAATGGAATTCTGGAAGAACCAGAGGGCGCAGCTGTAAGCGAACAGCCCGATCGGCGCCGCCATCATTTTGCCCGATAGGGACGGCATCAGGATCTTCATCCCGTAGCAGATCACGTACAGGCTGATGGCCAGGTTCAGCAGCACGGCCGGATACCAGAGCGCAACCAGGAACAAATCAAAACGATCGAGAAAGTCCGTTATCCGCAGCTGGCGCACCAGTTCATAAGATGGATACATCATCCTGCCGGAAATATGCGTGCCGAGCAACAGGAGCGTCTGCAGGATCAGCAGGACGAGGATACCGAGGCTGAGCAGCAGCGAGTATAATCCGTATTTGAACTTATAGTCCTTACTGGAGATAATAAACGGCAGGATCAGAATTTGCCCCAGGTATGACAGGGATAACCACCCTCCCCGCGCCACTCCGCTCCAGTCCACATAGAGCGACGGCTTTAGGAAGCTGAAGTTGAAGTCGCGAAAAACAATGATGGGCATGACGACCACGAGAATGATCATGATCGGGCCATACAGCTCCGTCATGCCGATCACCGTTCTTACCCCGCCTCTGGCAATATAGATGACGGTTGCGACGATGCACATGCCGATGATAAGTATCGGGGTAAGCGGAAGCAGGATAACATTCGTAAAATCCGTCATGATGCGAAGGTCTCGAACCAGCACCTCGAAAAAAAACAGCAGATAGAGCGTGATGATCACTCTGCCGATGAATGGAAAGCGGCTCACCAATGACTGAAACAAATCCTTGTCCGGAAAGCGCTGCGAGCTGCGGGTCAGCACGAACAGCATGAGCAGAATAATCGCACCGGTAATCAGATAAGGCATATAAGCATGCTGCTTCGCCGTACTGATGATCTGTCCGGGCAAGTTGATCATCGTAATATTGATGAGATAGGTGACGCCGAGCAGCACGATTTGGCGTGGAGTGATCTTATGCACTCTAAACAGTCCTCCTTCAACGGACACGGGATATTAAAAAGGAACCAGCGGGCTGAGCCATTTGCTTATCCATGTCGACAAGTACACGACATTTTTGCCGAGCAGGCTGTAAGAGAAAGCGGCCATGCCCCCAAGCAGAAAAAAATACGTGAACCAGCGGTTGATCGCGGGCAGGGTCCGAATGACCTTCCGGTCCACCAGCAGGATGATTGCAGCGGATATGATGTATATCATCAAAATCCTTATCATTTTTTGATCACCTTGTCCTTCCTGCCAAAGGGCTTGTTCACTGCACCGATATTTTCGATGTGGATTTTCGTATTGACCACGACCTTGACTTCGGGATATTTTTTCTCCCAATCGTCCTTGATGCGGGCCCAAACCTGCGGTTTCTTCTGCTGGATCGTGCGCCCGAACCCGAGAATGTCCGAATGGTATTGATTCTGAAGCTTGCGCATACCCGAGTGGATCTGGTCGATGATTTCCTTGCTTGCACGATGCTCCAGCCGGCGCATGTCCACCTCGCCTCCAAGCGTGTAGTCGGTATTGTTCTCGAGTACGGCGCCTTTGGCAAGGATGTCGATGTTCATCGTAATATCGCTGCCTCGGATGATCGGTTTAAGCTTGACGGTATTTTCCGTGAGCCTGACGGTGACATATCCCTTCTCACCCGGTCCAGGAACGACCAAATCCGGGGAAGGCGCCTGATCCAATGCCATATTCATCATGCGCGACTCCTGCCCGAGCAGCGTACCGACGAATTGGTCTCCTTTGAACAAAGCGAGACCGGTGATTTGAATGTTTTTTTTGCCCTTCTCCAAGTCCTCCGGAACGACCTCTTCCAGCGTAATGTAAGGAAGGGAAACGTCGACGCCTTCCGACAACAGATCATTGGAAAGGTGCTTGATGGAAACCGGCCTTTTGGTGTATTCGTTCATCAGCTCCCGGATCATCTCGCTGGGAAACTGCTCCATCGGCGCTTCGGCGTTCAGGATTTTATAGGCCGGTCCTGCCGTGACGGCTACAAGCGAGGACAGACGGTTCTCCGGAATGCGCGCGAACTGGTCCAGCATGGGACCGATTCCTTCCTTCGCAAGCTCTTCGCCGATCAGCAGCGTTCTGCGGTGGGAAAAAGACAGGTTGCGGGAGTTCCCTGCCTGCACCTCCATGTTCGAGTTGCGCAGCGTAACGCCAAGCTTGGATTCCAGATAATAGGGTTTACTGCCTCCATTGCCGCCACCCCCGCCTTCACTGCCGGATCCGCCCAAATTTCCCGGGAGCGCAATTTGCAGCGTACTGCGGTACATGTTCTTGTCTTTGTCGACGGCTGAACCGATCACGAACGCGACGTCGTTAATTTCCCTGCGGTCCCAGCAGCCGGAGAGCCCGAAGGAGGTCATGACCAGCAGCGCTGTGATAACAGCCTTTTTCATCCGTGCATCACCATACCTTGTTAGATTTGGGTTTTCCGTTGATATCCTTCTTTTCCCGCTTTTGATTCTCTTGCGACAGCCACGATGGACGTTTATTCATTTTCCACCAAGGGGCACGCACGAAGATGTCCTTTTGGTCGGAAGCGTGATACGGACTGATGCCCGACATGTAGGGGGCTCCGAAAGATGTCAGCTGGGTCACATGCACCAATATCCATGTGATGCCAAGGATGATCCCGAATAGTCCCAGCACGCCTGCCAGCATCATCAGTGGAAAACGAAGCAGCCGGATCGTGATCGCCAGGTTAAAGTGGGGAATCGTAAAGGACGCAATGCCCGTCATCGACACGATGATGACCATAGGAGCGGATACGATCCCTGCCTGAACGGCGGCCTGACCGATTACGAGGGCCCCGAGTATGCTTACGGCCTGGCCCACCGTTTTCGGCAGGCGAATGCCAGCCTCGCGCAGCGCCTCAAAGGAGATTTCCATGATCAAAGCTTCGACAAGCGCCGGAAAAGGAATCGCCTCCCTGGCTGCCGCGATGCTGAGGACGAGCGTCGAAGGGAGCATGTCCTGGTGGTACGTCGTCACCGCGATATAAAGGGCGGGGAGGAACAACGCGATAAACAAGAAAACATATCGGATCCAGCGAACGAAATTGGTTATAAACATGCGCTCGTAGTAATCCTCGGTCGCCTGCATCAGCTGAAAAAAGGTCGTTGGGGCGATCAGCACGAACGGGGTGCCGTCTACGAAAATGGCGCATCTCCCCTCGAGCAGCTGTGCGGCAACATTATCCGGCCGCTCCGTGTACTGCAATTGCGGAAACGGGGAGTACGGATGGTCCTCGATCAGCTCTTCGATGTAGCCCGACTCCAAAATGCCGTCGATTTTAATGTCCTTCAATCTGTTCTTCACGTCTTCAATCAACTGGGGATCGGCCAGCCCCTCGATATATGAAATTACGATATCTGTCTTGGTGTTCGTGCCGAGCACCATGCTGGCCATCTTCAGATTGGGTGTTTTGATCTTGAAGCGGACGAGCGCGGTGTTAATGCGGATCATTTCCGTGAAGCCCTCGCGCGGGCCGCGGATGACCGACTCCGTCTCCGGCTCCTGAACCGGACGGCGGATGCCGCCTTTGATATTGAAAAGATGCACTTCGCTCAGCCCATCCACAAAGACGGCAACGCTGGAATTCAGGATACCTTCAACGACATCGATCCACTTGCCCGCGGACATGACCTGGGACAGCGAAACCCGCGTATTCTCGAGCGGCTCGAGCTGCGAAGCCTCGGTGATCTGACCCTCCGGACCTGCATTGTACAGGCGGACAAGCCCTTCCACGATCGGCTCGAGTACATGAAGCTGCAGTTCCTCCGAAAGCACGATTCCTTCCAAATAGGCGACGTATGCCTTAATATGCGGCGCAATCTCTACGGTTCGGTAAATCATGTCCGAGCAATCCTCAAAGATTGTCTTGATCGTCTGGATATTCTGATCCAGGCTTTTTGCGATGGGCAGCTTCTCCCATGAAGGCGAAGGAAGTCCTAGCGCCTTGCCGGACGGCAGGGATTTTGCCGGTGTGTCAGAATTCGGGCTGCGTTTGCCCATGGCGGTTCACCTCCATTACCTCGGTCCAATACCTGGAATGTTCACGCCATAGCTTGTGCCAAAATTGGATAAATTATGTGATGCATTCCCCTCTGGCAAATAAAAAACAGCAGTGCCTTGTCGGCACTGCTGTTTCTCATCGGGAACGATGCTGAAGTGGTTGATGTTCGATCATTCGGACGCCAAGCGTCCGCTGCTGCCACCCCTGCATCCAAAAAACGTTTTATGCGATCTTAAACTTCGCCACCAGCTCCTCGAGTTGCTCGGCAAGACGGCTCAAATGCTCCGCCGAGGAAGCGATCTCTTCGATGGATGCCAGCTGCTCCTGCGCCGAAGCGGATACGGACTGCGTATTGTCGGCGGCGACCTCCGATATGCCCTGAATATGGCGGATCGATTCGACTGCGCTTTCGCCGCTCCGGGCGAGTTCCCGCGAAGCTTCGGCAGCGGCTTCGATGCCGCTCGCCGCTCCCTGCACCGCTTTACGGATACGGCTGAACGATTTGCCGGTGACGTCCACAGCCTGAATCCCTTCGGATACACTGCCTTTGGCTTCGTCCATGGCGGTAAGCACGCGCTGCATTTCCGACCGCATGCCTTCCACCAGCTCATCGATCCGCTGCGCCGACTGGCTGGATTGTTCTGCCAGCTTGCGGACTTCAACCGCCACCACCGCAAAGCCCTTGCCGTGCTCCCCGGCGCGAGCCGCTTCGATGGAGGCGTTCAATGCGAGCAGATTGGTCTGCTTGGCGATGCCCGCGATCATACTCACAATGTCGCCAATTCGGCCGGTACGCTCATTCATATGGGATACGATATCGTCCAGATCGCTCACCGTGGCATGGATGCTCTGGATTTTGTCCGTCACGTCCACGACGGCGGCATGTCCCTCCTCGGCAGATGCGGATGTACGCGCCATTTTGGCGGAAGCGTCGTCCATATGACTGCGGATCCGTTCGGACTGCGTCGACATGACATCCATGCTTTCCATGCTTTCTCCTACGCTGCGAAGCTGCTGTTCACTGCCGGCCGCCACTTCCTGGATGGCCTCGGTTACGCTCTCGATGGCCCGGGTCGTCTGATCGGCGCCTGTTGAGAGGCCCTTGGCGGACGAACCGACTTGGCCGGTGATGTCCTGAACGTTGACGATCATGGTCCGCAAACTGTCCACCATCGCCTGAAAATGCCGGCTCAGTTCGCCAATTTCGTCTCGGCTTGAGGTATCGATGTTTTCCGTTAAATCCCCCTGACTGATCCGCTCCGTCGCCCGGATCAGCTTGGTGATCGGACGGATAATCGAGCGGATGTTCAGGAAGATGATGACCAGCGCCGCCAGAATGGAAATGATCATGACGACGATCACCGAATTCCGAATATCGGCTGCCGAGGCTTCAATCTCGTCTTCGTACATGGAACCGGCTACTTTCCAGCCCGTCAGCTTATTGGTCGTAAAGGCCATTCTCTTGTCTTGCTTTTCGAATATGTATGAAAAATGTCCCTCGCTGCCTGCATACATCGGCTTGAGGAAATCGCCCTCCGCCTTCTCACCGGTATATTTCGGGTGAACCACATAGTTTTTGGCCTGATCCGTAATAAAGATATATCCTTTCTTGCCGAGCTTCATATTCGTAAGGGTGCGGATGTTATCCAAGTTCAGCTCGATCGAAATGACGCCTTTTCCGGAAGGCACCGCCTGCGAAATGGATACTGCCATCTTCCCGTTCGCCGCCTTGAATACCGGGGATATGGTCGGCGTCTTGCCCTGCTTCAGCGCCCGGATATACCAATCCTGCTTCGTCACGTCATACTGCTCCGGCAAAGGGTCCTCGGAGGCGCGCACGAAATATCCGCCGTCAACTCCCAGAATCGCATCCTTTACGTCTTTATGAAGTTCCATATACTGCCGCAGCTGCAATTTCAATTCGCCGCCCTTACCCATCGGGTCCTCGGTGGCGCGGTCTACATAAGGCTGCTTGAGCAGGTATGCCAGATCATCCATTTTCGCCTGAATGTTTTGGGTGATAATGTTGTCGGCAGACTTTGTGCTTTCAAGCGCGCTGTTCATCATATCCTCCGCATTCGCTTTTTTGGCGGATTGGTAAGACAGAATGCCGATCATGAAGCTTGGAACGAGCAAAACGATAAGATAGGTAATCAACAACTTTCTTTTAATGGTGAAAGACAATCGTTTCACAATGGCATGTTCCTTTCTACATACATGGGTAGTCTGGGTCTTGTTACCGAATTATTCATACGTTGGACATAGTTTATTTGGGTCATTATTCATATATTATCGGAATATCCCACTATATTTTTTTCAACTAATATCCATTTCCCTTAAAATATTCTATCATCATCCGTTTCTTAGGCATAGAGGCCTAAGCTTTGAAAATCAGCTTTCTATATAAAATGAACTAAAGTTAACCCTGCTTCTCCTTGCTTCCATCCGGAATACAGGAGAAATGCTTTTCTTTTCTTTAGTTCAATTTATATTCTTCGAAATCCAATGATTATTTAGCTGAAAAGCTGACATATTTCTATGAAATCCGCTAATATAGGAAGCAGAATGCAACATATTTGGCTTGTGGAGGGTTTTTCAAGGACATGCTCAGCAGTCTCTTCGTGAATATTTGTATCTTTGTAACGTTCCTTTTCTTCTCGGGCGTTCTATCCAAGAAATATGTGATAGGCTCCCGTCCCTTGTCCCTGCCCGTCAAGATCAACTCCGGCCTCTTGTTTGGCTTGTACGGCATCATCCTGATGAACTACAGCTTCCCGGTCGGCCCGCATGTCATCACCGATATGCGCCATCTTACGATCGTCGTGGTCGGCGTATATATGGGGTGGCTTCCTGCGCTTCTGTGCAGCGTCGTGCTGGGCATCGGGCGGATCGCTTTGTACGGGTGGTCCCAGGCGGCGCTGAACGCCAGCTTGGGCATGCTGGTCCTGGGGCTGGTGTGCGCCTATCTATGCAGGTTTCCTTGGTCCCGCCTGCTTAAGATGAACGTGCTGAACCTGGCCTGCATGGCCGTGGTTTTCGTGACGCTCAGCCTGAATCTCGGCAACCTGGCGACCGTGATGCGCTATTATCCCACGCAGCTGGTCATCTCGGTGATTGCCAGCCTGTTCCTGTACCTGATTACCGAACATATTGATTCTTCCAATATGCTGTTTGCACAGCTTGAAAAGAGGGCCTCCACCGACCACCTGACCCAGCTGAATAATTTGCGCCAATTTGAATGGTCCCTGCAGAACGAAATGACGGGAGCGCGGCAGCGGGCCGAAGAGCTGTCCCTGCTCGTCATTGACATCGACCATTTCAAGCTTGTCAATGATACGCACGGGCATGCGGCTGGTGACGAAGTGCTGCGCGATCTCGGCAAAATTCTGCTGGAGCAGGCCCCGCCTCTAGGGATCGTCTCCCGGAACGGCGGCGAGGAATTCACCGTAATGCTGCCGAACTGCTCAGCTGCCTTGGCCGGGTCGACAGCGGAGAAAATTCGGAGAGCCGTCCAGGCCCATGTGTTCAAGCTGCCCACCCTCCAGCAGAAGAAGCTGCGGATTACCGTCTCGATTGGCGTCGCGACTTATCCTGCAGATACGGGAACGGCCGAGAGCGACCTCGAAATCGTAGAACAGGCCGACAAGGCGCTGTATCAGGCGAAGAACAGCGGACGCAACAGGGTATGCGCGGCTTCTGCATTGAATTCGGTATCGGCTCAGCTCGCGAAGCGCTAAGATAACGGCTGCATGCCATGCCAAGGACGCGGCGCCATTGTCCATCATCGAATAAAAGGACAACCCCGGAGTGAACCGGAGTTGTCCTTTTTATGCTGAATTATTAATCCATCGCCTGGTTGATTCGACCGCTGAGGCCGGCCAATTCCTCCCTGACCTTCTTCATTTCCGAAATTTTATAATCCACAAGCTCCAGCTGCTTGTTCACCGCTTCAGCCATGCGCTCCAGCTCAGCCTGGCGCAGCTTGTCATCCGAAGAAGTGGAGGCGTTGCTGCGATGCTTCACGACCTGATCATGAATTTGCAGAAACTCTTGGATTTCCTGAAGGGAAAAACCAAGAACCCTCTTGGCAAGTACGATATTTTTGAGCTGCTCCACATCTTCTTCCGTGTATAAACGGATGCCCCCGTCCGACCGCTCCGGCGATTTCATGAGACCAATTTCTTCATAATACCGGATTGATCTTTTGGTTAGTCCGGTCTCTTTGGCAACGTCATCAATTTTGAGCCATGCCATGCCTTTTTCTCCCCCTACAATAAAGGTATAGCTTAAGTATAGCTTTCCCCGCGGCGTAACGCCAATGCGGTTCCTTGTTATTCCAAGTAAGACAAGCCGCCCGAAGCGGGCGGCTTGCATGCTAAGCAATCGTATTTGATGAAAGAATCCGTTCGATCCGATCCAGCACATCGGGCGACAGCTCGACTTCCGAAGCATGCACGTTCTCGGCGACCTGCTCCGGCCGGCTGGCTCCTACCAGGGCACTGGCCACGTTCGGTTGGCGCAGAATCCATGCCAGCGCCAGCTGACTCATCTTGATGCCCAGCTCATCCGCAATCCTGCTGAGCTCCTGCACCTTGGCGATTTTCTCCTCGCTGATCTGCTCTTCCTTCCAGTTCAGCTTGGCTGCACGGCTGCCTTCCGGAGCTTGTCCGGCTGTCTTGTACTTCCCTGTCAGAAGACCTTGAGCCAGCGGCGAATAGACGACTTGACTGATTCCCTTGTCCTCGCCGAGAGGAATGATCTCCTGTTCAATGTGGCGGTTGAACATATTGTACACCGGCTGGTTCACGACGATCCGGTCCAGCAGGTAACGGTCGGCCGTGCCGAGCGCTGCTTCCATCTGGGCCGCCGTCCACATGCTCACGCCGACATAGAGCACTTTGCCCTGACGCACCAGGTCATCCAGCGCGCGCAGCGTTTCGTCAATCGGCGTGTCCGGATGATAGCGGTGACAGTAATACAAATCGATATAATCATGTCCAAGCCGCTTCAGACTGGCATGGCACTGCTCCATAATATGCTTGCGCGACAGTCCCATGTCATTGGGGCCGTCTCCCATTTTGCCGAACACCTTGGTCGCCAGCACGTACGATTCGCGCGGGTAGGCCTGAAGCGTCCTGCCGAGTAGCTCCTCCGCCGCTCCACGCTCATACACGTTGGCCGTGTCAAAGAAGTTGATGCCTTGATCGTAAGCCGTCTGAATCGCCTTGACCGCATTGTCCTGTTCTACGTAGCCTCCGTAAGTCAACCAGCTGCCAAGGCTGATCTCGCTTACCTTAAGCCCGCTTCTGCCAAGTCTCCGATATTTCATAGCCACAGGCAAAGCCTCCTTGTTTGAATATTCTTCCTCTACCATTGTAAACAACCCCGGTTTCCATGAAAAGGACCCGTTTCTTTTTCCAGACAAGTGGTAATAAATGAGAATGAATAATTAGAGGAGGATATGCCATGCAAAAATCTGATTCCGTTTCCCGGAACCTGCCGCAGTTCCCCGAATCGTTATGGAGAGCTACCACGGATCTGCCTTCCTTCCCGCGTCTTGACCAGGATATTCAGGTTGATGCCGCCATTGTGGGGGGAGGAATCGCGGGGATTACGACGGCCTACCTGCTATCGCGCCAAGGCTGCAAGGTGGCCATCGTGGAGGCCGGAAGCATTCTGAACGGCACAACCGGACATACCACAGCCAAGGTCACCGCCCAGCACGGCATGCTGTACGATGAGCTCCTCAGCCACTTCGGCGAAGAAAAGACCCAAATGTATTATCAGGCCAACCGGGATGCCTTGGATTTCATCCGGACCACGGCTTCAGAGCTGAACATCGATTGCGATCTTCAGACCGAGAGCGCCTTCGTTTATATGGAAACCGACGAGCAGCTGCAGAAGCTTCAAAAGGAATTCGATGCCTATATCAAGCTCGGCATTCCCGGGCAATGGAGAGATAAGCTGCCCATTCCCCTGAACGTCAGCGGAGCCATTGAGATGCCGGATCAGGCTCAATATCATCCGCTGCGCTACCTGAAGCCCCTGGTGGAGCAGATCGTCAAAAACGGAGGGCAGATTTTCGAGCACACGACGATTGTCGATCTGGAAAAGGAAGGTCCCTTCACACTGATCACGGACCGCGGGAAATATAAAGTCCGCTGCAGCCATGTCGTTTCGGCCTCCCACTTCCCGTTCTTCGACGGCGGCGGCCTGTATTTTACCCGCCTGCACGCCGAGCGGTCCTACGCAGTGGCTTTCCAGCCCGAAACCGCGTACGAACGGGGAACCTATATCAGTGCGGATAAGCCGAGCCGCTCGCTGCGGACCGCTAACTGGAACGGCCAAGAACTGATCATCGCCGGCGGCGAGAACCACAAAACCGGGCAAAGCATCTGCACGCACAGCCACTACGAGGAAATCGAGAAGTTCGGCGGAAAGCTGTTCGGGATCAAGGGAATCCCGTTCCGCTGGTCCGCGCAGGATCTCGTGACGCTGGACAAAGTGCCTTACATCGGACAGATCACCTCGGGAGACAAGGGCATTTATGTCGCCACCGGCTTCAACAAGTGGGGGATGACGCATGGGACACTGTCGGGAATGATGCTCTCGGATCTGATCCTTGGAAAAGATCATCCTTACACCGAGCTCTACACCCCTTCCCGCTTCAAGGCCGATCCGTCCGTCAAAAATTTCGTTGTCCAAAATGCCGATGTCGCCAAGCATTTCGTTGCCGGCAAGGTTGGGCTGGTGCACCGCAAAGCCGAGGACCTGCAGCGGGACGAGGGCGGCGTGATCACGCATGACGGCAAGCGCGCCGGCGGTTACAAGGATACTCAAGGCAACCTGTATCTGGTGGATACGACCTGTACCCACATGGGCTGCGAAGTGGAATGGAATGAAGGTGAGCGGAGCTGGGATTGCCCTTGCCACGGCTCCCGCTTCAATTATGAAGGCGAGGTCATCGAAGGGCCGGCAACCGAGCCGCTTGAGAAACTGGATGCACACGAGTAGACTTGAGAAGTAAGCTTGTACTCGTAAGTATTCAATCCAGGAAGCGGAGGCGATTCATCGATGATCGTGATTACCAATACGATCCGGGTCAAGGAAGGCTCCGGAAAGGCCATGTCCGAGCGCTTTGCAAAAGCGAAGGGCGTCCAGGAAATGCCCGGATTCGTGCGGATGGAAGTATGGCTTGGCAAGAGCAAGGAAGCCGAAGGCGAGGAACTCAAAGTATCGACGGTTTGGGAGGATGAAGCATCCTTCCGTAATTGGACCTCCAGTGAGTCCTTCCGTGAATCCCATCGCGGCCAAGGCGGCAACGACGCCATTCTTGGCGCGACCCTGAATCAGTATGAGCTGGTTGTCAGCCCGCTGAACGCTGCCGAATAGCACGTTAGGCAGCTTGGAAATAACGCCCCTCATTTCGCCGGCAAACGGCGGAAGGGGCGTTTTTCTTATGCCGCTGCATCTGTCTGCATGATCCGCCCTCTCATGGAACATAATAGTGTTCGATCTGATCGCCATGAAGGAGGCCCATGATAGATATGGACTTGCAAAGCGGTAAATTTTACTGGCCCACGACGCTGGAACATGCCCCCGTCTATTCTCCCTTGTCCGCAGATGTTTCCTGCGACGTCCTGATCGTGGGGGCCGGCAGTTCCGGGGCACAGTGCGCCTCGGTTCTTGCGGAGCGGGGAGCAGACGTGCTGGTCGTCGACAAGAGACAGCCGGCTGCCGGCAGCACGGCGACCAATACGGCCCTCATCCAATACGCGGGCGACAAGACCTTCGTTCAGCTGGTCAACACCTTTGGCGAGGAGCGGACTGTGCGTCATCTCAAGCTCTGCGAGTCGGCAATCAACAAGATGGAGTCCGTCAGCCGAACGCTTTCGGCTGATCCGGAATTCACGCGCCGGGACAGCCTCTATTACGCGAGCGAGCCGGAGGACGTCACCAAGCTGAAGCAGGAAATCGCCTTGCTGAACAAGCACGGCTTCCAGGCCCTGCTGCTGGACGAAGAGCATATCGCAGCCCGCTATCCGTTCCGCAAAAAGGCAGCCATCTACTACTACAATGATGCTGAGATCAATCCCGTCCGATTCACGGTGGGAATGTTGGAGAAGGCACGCAGTCAGGGCGCACGAATCCATGCAGACACCGAAATCACGGGCAAAACGTTCGAAAACGGCAAAGCCGTTTTCTATACACAGAACCGCCACCGGATCGAAGCGAAGCATGTTATTTTTGCCGGGGGTTATGAAAACCTCGAGGTCAAAAGAGACAAAAATGCCGTCCTCTCCTCCTCCTATGCCGTCGTCACCCGGCCGATCGATGATCTGAGCTCCTGGTACAAACGCACCCTGATCTGGGAGACGGCAAGGCCATACATTTATATGCGCACGACGGCCGACAACCGCATCATCATCGGCGGTCTCGATAAAGATACGGAATATGCCGATACGCGGGATGCCAAAATACTTCATAACAAAGACAAGCTGCTCGGCGAGTTCGGCAAGCTGTTCCCCGATATCCGGGCAGAGGCCGAATATTACCTGGGAGCTTTCTACGGCGGTACTCACGACGGGCTGCCGATGATCGGCATGTACGAGGAGTTCCCCGGCTGCTACTTTCTGATGGGGTATGGCGATAACGGCATGGTGTACAGCATGGTGCTGGCGGATATTCTCGGGGAGATGATCACGACGGGGAGGAGCAAGGACGCGGAATTGTACCTGCAGACCCGCCCGATGCCGCTCCATTAGCCCCTGTAACAACGCAGCAAAAAAGGATAGCCCGGCCTGCTCCTTACGAGCCTGCCAAGCTATCCTTTTATTCATACAGCTCCATGTTACGCCGTGAATGCTGAAGCTTCTTCCACCTGCATGCGGTAAGCAAGCAGTGATTCATCAATCACCGTGCTGAAAAACACGGCATCCACTTCCGGCACGAGAGCAAGCGCGTAGTTCCAGGCATTCTCTTCAATCTGCAGCGCCACTCTCGTACGGCGCTCCTGGCCCGTTGCAGCATCCTCCAGTTCTTCACAGAGGCGGGGCAATGCGGCATCCGCCGCATGGCCAAGCTCATGTGCCAGCACAACCTTAAAGTAATCCTCCACCCTTGCAAGCGATCCGAACATTTGCAAGCACTGCTCACGGATGACCTCTGTATACATCGTCACCGATTTGGAGATCATGCCGTATTTTCCGCCGATTAAACGGCCGTCTTCAAAACGCGATTCCAACCGGACGACAACCTGAAGCCCCGAACGACGCAGCAGCTGATCAACGATTTGATCCACATTCCATTTCTCCAACGCTATTTCTTTGTCTCCTCTACAATCCAAATTCGATCCGAAACGGCTCTATTTCATTTAATAAATTATACGAGGGATTTACAAAAATGCAACAAGAAAGCAAGCAAATTCCATTGCCGTCCTGCACTCTAACATGTCGGGACGTTAGCCCTCTCCTCTTCTGAAAAAGTTCGGATATACAACCGTATTATCGTAGGAATGGTGAAAAATATGCGTCGTTGCCGGAGACACCGGCGGAATGAGCCAGTTCCAATATCCGGTAAGCTGGCGTCCGCTACTCGCTTCCTTTTGCTCGAACAACTGGAACTGCGCCGCTGCCGTATGATGATCCACCATGCTTACGCCTGCCTGCTTATAGGAATGCAGGACGGCAACATTCATTTCGACGAGCGCGCGATCCCGCCACAGCGTTGTTTCGCTTGCCGTTGACAGGCCCATCAGCTCGGCGACCCTCGGAAGGGCGTTATAGCGGTTTATGTCCGCAAAATTGCGAGCGCCAATCTCCGTTGCCATGTACCACCCGTTAAACGGAGCCGCCATATACCGGATGCCGCCGATGACCATATCCATATCGGAAATAATCGGCACCGCGTACCAGCGCAGGCCCAGATGCCCAAAAGCCGGATAATCCGGATGGGTAAGCGGCACTTCGAGAACCAGCTCAGGCGGAATGGACCGCAGCAGCGGCTCACCGCCCCCCGACTGAACAACCAGCGGAAGCACGTCGAAATGCGTTCCTTCTCCCCTCCAGCCCAGATCCATGCATGCCTTCGTAAACGTCACGGAAGCGGGGTCGCCGATGACTCCGCCGTCCGTCTCGTATCCCGCATACCGGATCAGCTGGTGGTTAAGAATACGCACCCCCTCGGAGCTCGGACCTGCCGGCTTGAATACCGAAATGGTCGGAATGATTTTGCCGCCGTTGGTCGCCTTCCCGATATGATCCAGAAGCGCCTCGAAGATATCCTCCGGATGCTCCAGATGCCTCAGATCGCGCACCGCCATGGAATCCCAGAACAGTCTTCCGATGCAGCGGTTGCTGTTGCGCCAGGCCATTTTGGCCCCATGCTCCAGCTCCTCGAACGTGTGCTCATATGTTCCGGTCAAGTTGATTTCCTGGCGGATTTCCGCCAGCCGGTCAAGCAGCTCCGCCTCAGGCTTTCCGAGCTCTGCATAGCAATTTTTTATATAGTCCTCCGCTTCCTGCTGAAGCAAAAGGTTACTGTGTTCTATCATATCCATCACCTCATCTATGCTAAAGAAGCTTATAACCAGTGCCGTATGCTCATATTATAGCCATAAAAAGAGGTGACGGGCCGTTTCAAACTTGATATCTTCGTGAACCCTTGCCCATCGATCAGGCTTCCTTGCCGACAGCCTTCTCTTGAACCTCGACATGTCTTGCCGGCCAGAAAGCAAACCGTCCAAGCAGCGTTGTGATCGCCGGCACGAGGAACGGACGGACGATGAAGGTGTCGAGGAGCACGCCCACGGCCGTAATAATGCCGAACTGCACGAGAACCTGAATCGGCAGCGACGCCAGCACCGCGAAGGTACCGGCAAGGATCAGGCCCGCCGACGTGATCACGGAGCTCGTTTCGCCGACGCCATCTTTGATCGCCTGCTTCAGCGGCATGACCTTTCTCTTTTTCCAGATGCTCGAAATCATGAAGATGTTGTAGTCTTCTCCCAAGGCCACCAGGAACACGAACGAGTACAGCGGAATCGCGCCTTGAATGGCATCTGCGCCGAGACCGTAATGGATGATGATCCAGCCCAGTCCCAGAGCCGAGAAGTAGGATAGGATGACGGTCAGCACCAGGTAGACGGTGGCGGTAATCGAGCGCAAATAAACGAGAAGCAGCAGCGTGATCATCCCGATGACCACCGGAATAATCACCATCGTATCCCGGTCTCCGGTTTCTCTCGTATCGTACTGCGTAGCCGTCTGTCCGCTGATCCATACCTTATCGGCAGGCGATGCGGCTCCTGCTTCCTGCAGCGACTGTTCCGCAGTTGTCCGCAGCTCCGGTATGAGGTCGATTGCCTCGCTCGAATACGGATTCATGCTCAGTTCTATATCGTAAGCAAGGATATCGGCGTTCTTCTCTCCCTTTTGCGGCTTGGCGACTTCGCTGACGTAAGGAAGCTCCGCCAGCTTCGCGCCCAGCACATCCTGCCCGCCCGAATCGACCATCAGCTTGACAGGTGCCAGCTCACCCGGCGAAAACTGCTTGCCGATCATATCGTAGCCCTCGCGGGATTCCATATCTTTCGGGAAAGAGGACATGATGTCATAGGTGAATTTGACCTGGCTCGAGAACGAAGCGAGTCCTCCGAGTACGACCAGGGTAACGATCACGATCAGCCACGGCTTGCTCACGACCCATCTGCCGACAAAGCTTTCCTTTTGGCGATGCGGCTTAGGTGCTGGCTTGCCTTTCTTGCGTGCGCGTTCCTCTTCCATCTCCGGGGTCCGGGGAACGAACGGGAAGAAGGAGACGCGGCCGAAAATCGCCAGCAATGCCGGAACCAGCGTCAGGCTCGCGATCACCATGACGAGAATCGAGACGCTGAACGGAATGGCAAAGCGGTGATATGCCCCGTATTTGGCGAGCATGAGCGCAAGCAGCGACAGCACGACCGTAAATCCGCTCATGGCAATGGCGCCGGAGGTTTCGGTAATGGCGCGCAGCAGCGCTTTGCCCTTGCTCTCTTCTTCCTTCAGGAGATGGCGGAAATGGGAAATAAGGAACAGGCAGTAGTCCGTACCTGCGCCGAACAGCAGCACCGTCATGATGGATACCGCCTGCGAGTCCACCGTAATCCAGCCTTTGCTGGCCATCAGTCCGAGCAGCGGGCTGATCGCGCCATAAGCGAAGCCGACGGCAATCAGCGGGATAAACGCAAGAATCGGTGAGCGGTAGATTAACAGCAGAATGACCAGAACCAAAATAACGGTACCCATTAACAGCTTGAAATCCGCATTTTTGAAAAGCCCTACCGCATCAATGGAGATGCCGACAGGTCCCGTTACCCGGGCGCTCAATTCGCTCGCGGAATTCTGCTTGACCGTAAACGGATCCGAGCCGAACTCCTTCGCAGCCTGCGCCTTCAGCTGTTCTACGCCTTCCTTGAGCTGATCGCTGTCCGCTTCATCCTTGAACAGAACCGGCGTCACGAATGTGCTCTGGTCCTCGGACAGCTGCGCTTTAAGCGCCTGGGCGGGCATCTTGTCAAACGGCGGTACGCTGTCCTGATAAGGCACGGGATTTTTGCCCCACTCCGCGTAGAGCTTCTGCACATGCTGCAGATCTTCATCCTTTAGTCCGCCCTCACGGTGCCAGACCAGAAGGGCCGGTACGCTCGAACCGCCGCTGAACTGCTCGGACGCTACTTTCTCCGCCTGAACAGAGAGCGTGTCATCCTTCAGGTTGGCCGCGTTGTTCTGCACTTCCTTGTTGACCATCGGCCACATGGCGCTGAGAACCCCCACGATGATAATCCAGACGGCAAGCGTAACCCATTTGCTCCGCTTGCCTGCGACCCATTTCCCAAATCCCGATTCCTGCTGCATGATTCTCCTCCTCACCCTTCTTCAGGTGTACATGGTATAGTATATATATTGCCTTCAAGCCTAAAAACAGAGGGTGTAATATGCCGAAAGGCGGTTTATAATAATTATATATACCGGAAGGTTAATTATCAAACAAGTTTTTTGTCGATTCTTACAATTGGAGGTGTACCTATGAATTTAGAGCAGCAGGGACCCAAGGAAAAGCGCCCTCCAGGCAGACCTAAACGGCAGGAACAGGATGGCTCCACCCACCAATACATTTTGAAAACCGCCTCCGGTCTGTTCATGGAGTTCGGCTACGAACCGGTGTCTCTTCAGCAAATTGCCAAGGTCTGCGGCGTGACCAAGGCTTCCATATATTATCATTTTGAAAATAAGGCGCAGCTGTTCACTGCAGCCATCACCGCCATGATGGAAAAAGCGCAGACCTCCTCACAGCAGATCATGCATCAGCTGGACATGCCTTTGTACGACCGGCTGGTCATGCTTGCCGAGCGCAAGCTGCGGTTTCCTCATGGCGATTTCGAGACGATTTTGCGTGAAGCTGCGGGTTCCCTGTCCAAGGAGCAGCTCGAGAGCATCCGCCGGAGTGAGGAAAGCATTCATGACGTGCTGACCGTCAGCTTCACGGAAGCCATCGAGAAGGGGGAGGTCCGGCCGCTGCATCCGCTGCTGATGGCGCATACGCTGGCATCGATGCTGATGCTGGGCAACCGGGAGGTATCCAAGGAATTCGCGCCGGCTCCGGAGGAGCTGGCCCATGACATCATTCACATGTTCTGGAACGGGGTGGGGATGACCCATGAGTCGCGCGCGGGCGAGTCTTCGGATCTCCCTCATGGAATCAATTGAACAGGGGTAACTGAATATCGATCACTTCTTTTGGGCTGCGGATGCGGCCTTTTTCTGCAGCTTCCATTCATCCAGCCATGCCCATAAGTAGTATGCCGCATAGCTGCGCCAAGGCGACCAGCTGGCGCTGATCGCCAGCATTTCCGGTGAGGAAGGCTGGCTCTCATAGCCCCACAGCAGCTTCATGGCATTCTTGAGGCCGATGTCGTCCGCCGGGAAGAAGTCGGTCCGGCCGACGCCAAACAGCAGGAAGCATTCGACGGTCCATTTACCGATGCCGCGCACCGGGAGCAGCTTCTCGAAGATGGCCGTATCTTCGAGGCCTGGCAGCGCGTACAGATCCAGCGCCCCTTCATCGATCAGACGCGAGAGGCCGATGACATATTCGGCCTTACGGCGGCTGAACTGCAGCTCCATCAGCTCCTCCGGCTCCAGCCTGGCCAGCGCTGCGGGCTCTGGGAAGCTGTAAAGCGTTTGTCCTGCAGCATCAAACCGCGTTCCATAGCGTTCCGTAATCCGGCTGACGAGCGCGGCCGCAAAGCTCAAGTTCATCTGCTGCCCGATAATGGTGCGCACCAGATTTTGATACAGATTCGGTTCTAGCAGAATCCTCATGCCGTGCAGATCCGGCAGGATGGCCCCGATCACCGGTTCTTCCGAGAGCTGCTTATAGAACGGCAGCAGGTCCACATGATTCGAGAGCATGCGTCCGATAAACCCGGCAGCGGCCTCCTGCTCCATGTCTGTGCATTCCTCCAGGAAGTCCAACTCAGCCGATGGGCCCCCACCGTTCTGTGTGAGCGTGACCGTGACAGGAATTTTACGCGTCCCCGCCGGCACCACCTTCGTAAATACAGACTGCTCCGGATCAGCCAGAACGAGCATCGGGTTCTGGTTTCTCACGGACCTCATCATCAGCTCTGTGTTAAATGGCTCCTGCAGCATTATGCGTCTTGTCATATCTCCTTACCTCCGCTTCCCTGACACCGAAATTCGCCTACCTCATGGTAAATGAGCTTCAATGCCACCATATTTACACCGCTTGATCCCTCTGATATTTCACATTTCCTCCCGCCTAAGCATAGGGTATATCAGCCCATTATCACTTTAGGAGGTTATCCCTTGAATCCTTACGGATTTTACTACCGTCCCGCAGCCGATCCCGATGCGGCCTTGGCCGAAGACCTGATCAAATCCATCAACGGAGAGTACAGCGCGGTTCTTTGCTACGAGCAGCTTGCGAAGCTCGCTCCCACCGAACAGTCCAAAAAGCGCATTCTGGAAATCCGCGAAGATGAGCAGAAGCACCTGCAGTTCTTCTCCAACGCGTACACGCATCTGACGGGGCGAACCCACCAGCCGGTCCAGAGCGAAACCTGCCCCAAGGAGTATAAAGCCGGCCTGGATGCCTCGTTCAAAGATGAACAGGAAACCGTCGATTTCTACTTGAGTCTGTCCGACCTTGCGCAGGATCCTTACCTGAAAAACCAGCTCCGCCGCATCGCCATGGATGAACAGAACCATGCCGTCTGGTTTCTGTACCTGATGAGCCACCGCTAAGCTTCCGTCCTGCTTATCCGGGTTTAGCAGCTTTGCAGCAGGGCAAGCGTACTCCTTATTACCATTTGAACACGAGGAACATTCGTTCTTATTTAGTATTTTATCCTACATGTATTCCCTTGTTCAACTCTATGTCATGTACTGTTTAGTCTCGCTTTCCCTTTCTCCGGCTCAAGCAGAACAAGGACCTGATCAGCAATTGATCGGGTCCTTGTCTTTGTTTCTAAGTTTAGGTTTATGGAAGCATCGTGACGTATTTACCGTATACGAATGCCGTTTTGCCTTGGTAAACGACCTTCAACCAGCCGTAAGGCGCCGCTCCCTTGACTTCCAGAACCGTTCCTTTCGGAGCGGCAGCAAGCACTTTGGATTTGGCGGAAGCGCCTGTGCGCACGTTCAGGTATTCAGCCGTAACCTTTGCCTGTTTCACAGCCGGCTTCGCTGGTGCCGGTTTGGCTGGTGCTGGTTTGACCGGCTTGGTCGGAGCAGGCTTTCCTGGTTCAGGCTTTGCAGGCGTGACTGGCGCCGGGTTGGCAGCTGCTTTGACCGCCGCGTTCAGCTTGTGGTACAGCTCGCCGGTTGTTTTCGCTCCAGCTAGAAGCGACGCGTCCACGCCCGCTTTTTCGGCCAGCTTGGCTGCGTCCTCGGCTTTGACCGGATCCAGAATGTTAATAGAAGCGATATTGGTGTATTTGCCGTCTTCTGTCGTCGGTACGGTCAGAATGCCCGCGTTCATCAGGTCTACCACGTCCGCACGTTCCTTGGACGTCGTATCCACGCCGATAATTTTCCAGTTATCCTGGATTTTCGGCTCGTATTTGCCCTTCATAACGTCTTTCAAGTAAGCGATCGCGCGGTTGCGGATCGTTCCGCCCGTTTCGCCGAAGGCGCTCTCCGCCTTGGATGTCCACAGCTTCTCGAACTTGCGGCCTTCCAGCGCGCCGCCCTTGGCGACCAGAGCGTCCATGCGGTAAGCGTTCATGCCCAGGGTCAGCGTTTCATTCATTTGAATCGGCGTGCCGTCCATATGGCGCAGGTTCGTGATGCGGCTGCCGTATGGCTTGGACAGATCGATTTCATATTTCACGCCGCCGAAGAAGTCGTCGGTGCTGTATTTGGAAGATCTGCGTTTTGGGTCAAAGCTGACCGTAACGTCGCCCGGACGGGTACTGTTAAAGTAACCCGCAGACCATTCCATGTAGTCCTTCAGGTCTTTGCCTGTCACTTTATAGTTAGTAATTTCGCCGAGCGCGAACTGGTAATTGTAGGCGATGTCCTTCTTGCGGATCGGGCCTACGTCCAGCTTGGCCTTGTCATTATCGATCTGATGCGCGACCACGTCGGCCTTGCTGTAATGCAGCATGACTTCGCTGAAGAAATCGGAAAGAAGCGTTTCCTGGATCTGCACAGCCGGAATGCCTTTGATTTCGTTCGCCGGCACCAGATTGTTTTTGCCAGTCAGCTCGCCGACGACGATGTTGGCGTCTTGACGGGCAAATTCATGGTACGGCTGCAGTTCCTTTTCCAGCTCCGGATCGGAAACCGCAGGGGTGCCGTCTGCACCTTTGACCGGGATGGCCGTGGCAACCTTGTCCTTGAGGACCATTTTGCCGTCCTGCTTCACGAACGTCAGGTCAATGCGCGATACATGCGTGCCGTACTTGTCCGGTTCCCCGATCAGTACACCGTTCACCGTCTCGCTCTTCACGAGCTTATGCATATGGCCGGCGAAAATTGCGGTCAGCTGCGGTACTTCCTTGGCGATGTCGGAAACGCCCGTGCCCGGAAGCGAGTTCTCGTTGTCCAGACCCATATGCATCAGGCCGATCATCACGTCGGCTTTGCCTTCAAGCTCTTTAACAGCTTTCTTCGTTTCGTCAACCGGGTTTTTGACAACCAGGCCTTCCAGGTGATCGGTGTCCTTCTCGAAATCGGTGATCAGCGGCGTTGTCATCCCGATGATGCCGACCTTGATGCCGCCCTTTTCCACAACTTTGGTGGCAGGAAGAAAACGTTCGCCGTTCTCTTTGTAGACATTGCCCGCCAGCTTGGTGGAGTTGAACTGTCCCGTCACTTTATTGAACGTATCGATGCCGAAATTGAATTCGTGATTGCCCATGGCCCAAGCGTCGTATCCCATTTCGTTCATCGCGACCATCATCGGCGATTTCGGCTGGTCATTGAACAGCTCCGCAGAGTTGTCCTGTATGACGTCGCCCGCATCAAGCAGAATCGTGTTCGGATTCTCGGCGCGTACCTGTTTGATCAGCGTGTAGAGCTGGGTAAAGCTTCCGTTCGTGTTGGCCGTATCCATGGCATAATCCCATGGCATAAAGCGGCCGTGAACATCGGAGGTCGCCAGCAGCGTGATATGCGTTTCCTGATCGTCTGCGGCTTTGGCGCTTGCTGGCTGGAAGGTTAACGCTCCGGATACCGTCAATGCGGCGGCGAGAGCCAGTCCAGTCAGCTTTTTGAAGCTGCCCTTCATTTTCATCATGTAGTCCCGTTCCCCTTTTAAGCGTAATTAAATCAAATTTCTGGAAAATGATAACGCTAACACTTTCTTTCCAAAGGCTAATTGTAATCTAATTTATACCATCCGTAAACCATAAGTATCACGGGCAATATGCGCCCGGGATTGAGTGCGATGATATTTCCATTGGTCAATTCCTGCACATCTATGAATAAAAAGAATCGGCCTGCTCCGCATGTTTCGCGAAGAGGCCGATTTTCCGTTCTGCATAGTTTTTCGTATCGTTATAGCTAAAGCCCTCAAGCTCAAGCCCCCAAGAAATCAAGTTGGAATTCGCGCTCTCGTTGCTTCGGGGCAAGGTAAGGATTAACCCGCTTCCTGGGTTCCCCCGCCCGTAAACTGGCTGTTATACAGATCGGCGTAGAATCCGTTCTTCGCCAGCAGCTCCTCATGGGTGCCCTTTTCGATGACGCTGCCGTTATTCATGACCAGGATCAGGTCGGCGTCGCGGATGGTGGACAAACGGTGGGCGATGACAAAGCTCGTTCTGCCCTTCATGAGGTCGTTCATCGCTTTCTGGATGTATACCTCGGTCCGCGTGTCGACGCTGCTCGTCGCTTCATCGAGAATGAGGATCGACGGGTCGGCCAGAATGGCGCGCGCAATCGTCAGCAGCTGCTTCTGACCCTGCGAGATGTTGGACGCTTCCTCGTTCAGCACGGTTTCATAGCCGTCCGGCAGGGTGCGGATGAAATGATCCGCATGCGCGGCCTTCGCAGCTTCCACGACTTCTTCCTCCGTAGCGCCGCTGCGTCCGTAAGCGATATTCTCCTTGATCGTGCCGTTGAACAGCCATGTATCCTGAAGCACCATGCCGAAAATGCTGCGCAAATCGCTCCGCTTCATCTCGGTGATGTTCACGCCGTCGATCGTGATGGCTCCGTCGCTCAGCTCATAGAAGCGCATGAGCAGGTTGATGAGCGTCGTTTTGCCGGCGCCCGTCGGACCGACAATCGCAATCGTCTGGCCGGGAAGCACGTTAATGTTCATGTCTTCGATCAGCGGCTCATCTTCTTTGTAGCCGAACTGCACATGCTCGAAAGCCACGGCGCCTTTCGGGTCTTCAAGCACTACCGGCTGAGATGCTTCCGGCACTTCTTCCTTCTCGTCCAGCAGCTCGAAGACGCGCTCGGCGGAAGCAATCGTGGACTGAATGATGTTCGCGATGTTCGCCGTCTGCATGATCGGCTGCGTGAACTGTCTGGCATACTGGATGAATGCCTGCACGTCCCCGATGGTGATCGTCTTATGCGTCACGAAAATGCCGCCGACCACGCACACCAGCACATAGCCGATATTCCCGATGAAGGACATCATCGGCATGATGATGCCGGAGATAAACTGCGCCCTCCAGCCTGAATGGTAAAGCTTCTCGTTAATTTCGTTGAACGCAGCCATCGACTCGTCTTCACGGCCGAAAGCCTTGACGATCTTATGGCCGGTATACATTTCCTCGACATGCCCGTTCAGCTGTCCCAGCGAGCGCTGCTGCCCCATAAAATGCTTCTGCGAGCGCGAGGCGATCATCTTGATCGCAATGAAGCTGAGCGGCAGCGTCACGATCAGGATGAGCGTCAGCCAAGGGCTGATCGTCAGCATCATCACGATGACGCCCACCAGCGTTACGATGGAGGTGATCAGCTGGGTCAAGCTCTGCTGCAGCGTGGTGCTGATGTTGTCGACGTCGTTGGTCGCGCGGCTGAGAATCTCGCCGTGGGTTTTCGAATCGAAATATTTCAGAGGAAGCCGCGACAGCTTGCGGTTGATCTGCTCGCGCATGTCGTACACGACCCGCTGCGCCACGCCCGCCATCAAATACTGCTGAAAGTAGCCGAAGACGGAGCTGAACAGGTACAAGCCGAGCAGAATCAGCAGTATTTCCGAAATATAATGGAAGTCGATGGCTGCGCCCGGTACGTCTTTGCTTATAGCAACGATGCCTTCAAACAGTTTCGTGGTCGCTTTGCCCAAAATTTTCGGGCTCACGATGCTGAACACCGTACTGAGAATCGCCATCAGGACAATGACGGCGAGTGTCACCCGGCGCGGGCGCAAATAGCCAAGCAGCCGCTTGAGCGAGCCTTTGAAATCCTTCGCCTTCTCGGCAGGCATCATCTGACCGGGATGTCCGCCCGGGTGGCGCGGGCCCGCAGGCCGGCTTCCATGGCGTTTTCTTTCCTCACTCATGCGATCTCCTCCTCTGACAGCTGCGAGGATACAATCTCGCGATAGACATCGCAGGTTTCCATCAGCTCGCGATGCTTACCGATACCGGCGATTCTTCCTTCGTCCAGCACAATGATGCGGTCCGCATCCATGACGGTGCTGGCCCGCTGCGCCACCAAAAGCACGGTTGCATCCCCCGTTACGTCCTTCAGCGCGGACCGGAGCTTCGCGTCCGTCTTGAAATCCAGCGCCGAGAAGCTGTCGTCAAACACATAAATCTCGGGCTTTCGGACGAGCGCGCGTGCGATGGACAGCCGCTGCTTCTGGCCTCCCGATACGTTGCTGCCTCCCTGCGAAATCTCGGACTCGAAGCCATCCTTCATCTTAAGGATGAACTCGGTTGCCTGGGCGATATCGGCTGCCTGGCGGAGTTCCTCGTCGGTCGCATCCGTTTTGCCGTACCGGAGGTTGTCGGCAATCGTCCCGGTGAAGAGAACGGCCTTCTGGGGCACGAAACCGATCTTCGCGCGCAGCTCCTCCTGGGTTAATGCCTTCACATCCTGACCGTCTACCAGCACGCTGCCGCTGTCCACGTCATAGAAACGCGGAATCAGGCTGAGGAGCGTCGATTTACCGGAACCGGTGCCGCCGATAATCGCGGTGGTCTCCCCCGGGGCGGCGCTGAACGAAATATGATGAATCGCTGGCTGCTCAGCCCCCGGATAGCTGAACGTGACATCACGGAACTCCAGGTAACCGCGCTGCCGCCCTGCCTTCGCCGATGAAACGGCACGAGCCGGATCGACGATTTGAGGCTCCATATCGAGCACTTCATTAATACGGGTAGCCGATGCGGAAGCGCGCGGCACCATAACGAAGATGACCGACACCATAATCAGCGAGAACATGATCTGCATCGCGTACTGGATGAAAGCCATGAGATCCCCGACCTCCATGTACCCGTTCTTGATCCGGATGCCGCCGAACCATACGATGGCAATCGTCGAAAAATTCATGACCAGCATCATGATCGGCATCATTGCGGCCATAATCTTGTTCACCTTGATCGCCGTCTGCGTGAGATCGAAGTTCGCTTCGTTGAAGCGCTTCTGTTCATGCTCAATGCGATTAAACGAGCGGATGACGCGAATGCCCGTCAGATTTTCCCGCAGCACGCGGTTCAGCTTATCGAGCCTAACCTGCATGGCCTTGAACAGCGGCATGCCTTTGCCGGCAATGATGGCGATGGCGCCGGCCAGCACCGGAACCACGACGACGATAATCAGTGACAGCTTCGCGTCCTTTGATACCGCCATGATAATCCCCCCGATGCACATCATCGGCGCGCTGATCATCATCCGCAGGATCATCGTCAGCACCTGCTGCATCTGCGTAATATCGTTCGTTGTCCGGGTAATCAGCGAGGCGGTCCCCAGCTTATCAAACTCCTGCAGCGAGAAATGCTGCACGTGCTGGAACACGCGGCTGCGCAGATTTTTGCCGAAGCCGCCGGCCACTTTAGCCGACAAGTAACTGGCCCCGATGGAGCAAATGGCCCCGACAAGAGCAACGGCCAGCATGAATCCGCCAATCTTCCAAATATAAGGGATATCCCCGTTAATAATGCCTTCATCCACGATGTCCGCCATCAGCGTAGGCAGATACAGATCGGACATGGATTGCAAAAAGACGAGCAAAAACACGAACAGAATCGGCAGCCGGTATGGCTTTAACGTCCGAAACAGCTTCAGCACGGTTCGATCTCCCCTTCCCCAGGAGGATCCGCTTTCGCTTCATAGTAGGTGTACGCTTTGGTGAGCAATTCGGCCAGTTGGTTGCCCTCCTGTTCGCCCAAATATTCAATGAGTCCGGTAAAGGACTCCATCGTGGAATCGATCGCCTTCTGAACCATCGCTTCCCCTTCTTCCGTCAGACTGATTCGAACGGCACGGCGGTCCTGTTCATCCATCATGCGTTCAATCCAGCCCTTCTTCTCCATCGTTTTGATGAGCTGTGTAACGGTCGGCGATGTGACGCGCAGAAGATGGCTGAGCTCCGATACCATCAGACCATTTGTGCCTGGTTTCACATTCTTTTTTATGCAAAACAACAGCCCTAGCTCGCTCATTTTGACTCCTACGATTTTCCGCTGCCGGAACTCCGCCTTGTTAAAGCGCATGGTGGCTTGCATCAGCTTGAGTGCCGATGGGTTGTCGACCGAAGAATAATCATTCATTCAGGTAGCATCTCCCTTCATTTGATTGATTCGAGGCCTTCTGTATTCTGATGAGGACAATAACTAAGAAACTAAATTGCATTCCCTAAATATTAGGGTACCTAATTATATCCCTTCCCAAAAATCGGTGTCAATGTATACATATATCGCCGAACATTTCGTATACCATCGCCGCCACAGCGGCGTCAGTTCTCCGGCTTTTCCACCTTTAGAATACTCTTGGCGAACGAAATCCACTCGCGCGCGGCAAACGACAGGTAACGGTCCTTGCGCCAAATCATGCCGAGCTGCCAGGGAATGGACGGCTTGATGAGCGGTAATATTCGGATTCGCTCCTGATCGACTTCGCGGCAGATCGTTTCCGGGAGCAGCGCGATCCCCAGGTTGGCGGCCACCATCCCGCTGATCAGGTCCCACTGCGAGCTTTCATACACAATGCGCGGCTGAAAGCCGACACGGACGCATTCCGTAATGATCCGGTCATGCAGCGCGAAATCCTCCCGGAACAGCACAAAGCTCTCATCCGCCAGCTCTGCAAGCGGCACGGCTCCGTGACCCGATAAACGGTGGGAGGGATGCACGAGCAGCATCAGATTTTCCCGGGCGAACGAGAAATAGTGGAACAGCTCCTCTTCTGTCGGCAGCACCGCCACCCCAATGTCGAGCAGTCCGCTCTCGACGTCCTTCTCTACCTTCTTGGCGCCATCCTCGAATACCTGCATCGTAACCTGCGGATATTTTTTGTGAAACTGGCCGATCACCTCCGGAAAAAAGCTCGATCCGACCATCGGCGGCAGCCCGAGGCGAATGTGTCCTTTTTGCAGATTTTTCAAATCTCCCAGCTCGGCGGACAAGCTCTGAAAAGATTTCACGATCGGCTGCGCCTGCTCATAGATGATTCTGCCCGCGTCGGTCAGCTCAATTCTTTTATTCGAACGGTCGAATAGCGTCACGCCCAGCTCGTCCTCGATGTTCCGGATCGTCTTGCTGATCGTCGGCTGCGTAATATACAGCGATTCGGCGGCTTTCGTGAAGCTCTCCAGTCTGGCTACTTCCATAAAATACTGCAGATGCCGGATATCCATTTGCGGCTTTCCCTCTCTTTACATGAGATTGGCACACCATCGGCCATAACTATAGAAAAATGGAATGATAATCATTCTTTTTATTCATTTTACTCATGAAAACAACCGTTGTAAAATTTTCATATAAATGAAAGGAGAGAATCCCTGTGAACAATATCGTCAAAGGTACGGTGCAAGTAGCGGCGCTTATGGTCTTCTCGCTGCTGATGAACAAGCTGGCCGGACTTTTGCATCTGCCGGTGCCCGGCAGCATTCTGGGGATCATCGTGGTGTTTATACTGCTTGAGACCGGTATTCTCCGCTTGGAATGGATCGAACTCGGTGCGAATTGGCTGCTTGCCGAGCTTCTGCTCTTCTTCATTCCCGCGGCGGTCGGTGTCATGAAATATATTCCTATGCTTGAAAGCGACGGCGTCCGCATTCTGATTGTGGTCCTTTTCAGCACCTTTATCGTCATGGCCAGCTCCGGTCTGCTCGCATCCCGGATCGCCAAACAAAAAGAACGGAGGGCTTCCCGATGATTGGCTTGATCTGCCTGTTAGCTACCCTCGGCATTTATGCCGCATCCAAACGCATATACGCAAAGCGCCCCAAGGTGTACTTGTCGCCGCTGCTCATTACGCCCATCATCATGATCTTTATTTTGATCTGGACGCAGATTCCTTATGAATCCTACAATTCCGGAGGGAAATGGCTCAGCAGCCTGCTGCAGCCGGCTACGGTGGCTTTTGCGGTTCCCTTGTACAAAAATTTCAAAGTACTCAAAAAGCACGCCGTCGAAATTATCGTCAGCGTGCTCACCGGCTCCTGCGTAGCCATGATCTCGTCGGCCTTCCTAGCCAAATGGCTGCACTTGAGCTCATCGCTTGTGACCAGCCTGATTCCGCGCTCCATCACAACGCCGATCGCCATGAACGTATCCCAGGTCATCGGCGGCGTGCCGAATATCACGGCGGTGTTCGTGATCATTACAGGACTGCTCGGCTCCATGATCGGACCGCTCGTCCTGCGTTTGTTCAAAATCGACAACGATATCGCGCGCGGCATTTTGTTCGGCACCAGCTCACATGGTACGGGTACATCGAAAGCATTTGAGCTGAGCTCGCTGTCCGGAACCATCTCCAGCATTTCGATGATTCTGGCCGCCCTGTTCACGCTTGGGGCCGCGCCACTTATGATGTCCTTCTTTATGCATTAAGCCGCTTTACTTCTAAGGTAGAATGCGTACCGGCCGGCCTGAAGCCGCCGACTCCAGCGCGGCGCAGGTGACTGCCTGCGTCCGGAAAGCATCTGCATAGCTCGATCTGATACGGGAGTCGTCACCTGTGCGCAGCGCATGGATGAAGGCTTCCGTTTCTTTTGCATAAGGGTTCGAGGATTCAAGGTATTCCGTTTGTTCCCCGGCCCGGGCCGCACGAAGGCGCTGCGGATTCCAGTCCAGCACACCCTGATCCGTATAGAAGGTCAGGCCCGTTTCGCTAAGTCCCGCGCCTTCCGGCAGCACACATGTATTCGATATGTTCGCCACCAGGCCGCTGGACATCTTGAGCGTCACCGTGCCTACGTCGGCCACTTCCACCCCGTCAACCTGACCCTGCTTGACACGGTTTCCGTAAACCGCATACACCTCATCCACTTCGCCCGCCAGATAACGCAGCAGGTCCACCACATGGGTTGTCTGCTCAATAAACTGTCCTCCCGAGCCGTCCTGCCGTCTCCACCAGGATACGCCCGGCATGCTGCCCATCCAGCGCCCAAGCGCAATGCCTGTTTGCTGATGCTGCAGCAGCTCCTTCAGCCTGTCCATATTGGACTGATAGCGGAAATGATACCCGACCGAGGTCAACAGTCCCGCGCCTTCCACCCCGGCGCGAATGCGTGCAGGAAGCGCCGTATCCAGTCCAAGCGGCTTTTCCACCAGGAACGGAATGCCGCGCCGGATCAATTCTTCCTCGATGGCTCCATGCGACATCGGCGGAACGCAGATATATACGGCATCCAAACGCTCGGCATCCAGCATTTCATGCAGGTCGCCATAGCCTGCTGCCGCATATTTGCGCGCTTTTAGCTCTGCCTTTTCCCTGCTCGTCCCCAGAAACGCCTGCACCCTTACTCCTTCGGTCGCTGCCAGGATATCGGCATGTACCTGGCTGAACCAGCCCGTTCCGATGATTCCGATCTGAAGCGTCATGACAACCCCACCTTTACGCGTATTTAACGTCCATTATACCTAACGCTGTAGATGGCGGCCATTGTTCTTTGCGGCAGCCCGGACGCCTTCCCTCGGTCTCCCTCAGTCCTTCCACTCCTCCGGCATCAGCTCCCGGTAGTGCGGCTGCAGGAAACGGTCGTCGAGGAGCAGCAGCACGCCTTCGTCCTGTTCCGAACGGATCAGGCGGCCTCCGGCCTGCAGCACCTTGTTCATACCCGGCAGCACGTAGGCGTAATCATAGCCGTTTTTGCCTTCGCCGTTGAAATACTCCTTGATCAGATTCCGCTCCAGTCCCAGCTGCGGCAGCCCGACTCCAACCACGGCCACGCCGATCAGACGGTCTCCTTGCAGATCAATGCCTTCGGAGAATATGCCGCCAAGCACCGCGAATCCCGCCAATGTCTCCGGATTATCGGCATCAAAAGCGTCCAGGAACCGTTCGCGCTCCTCTTCTCCCATGCCCGAGCCCTGTACGATCGTACGGACGCCGGGGTACTTATCGGCAAACACCTCGTATACGCTTTGCAAATACTGATAGGAAGGAAAAAAGATCATATAGTTGCCTCGACGCTCCGAAACCAGCCCGTATAGCGAATCCGCCAGCTCCTCGCGCGTCCGTTCCCTATCGCGATACCTCGTGGACACGGGCTTGATGCGCACATCCAGCTGCTCGCGCCGGAACGGCGAGGCCACCGAAATACTGTAATCGTCGGCATCCGCGCCCAGCATGTCCCTGTAATAGGATAAGGGAGACAGGGTCGCCGAGAAGAACACCGCCGAGCGAAATCCTTTATCCGCCTGGGAGAGCAGGTAGGACGGGTCGAGACAGAACATTTTGATGGTCACATCGCTGCGCTGAACCTCCGCATATGTGATATAACGGCTGTCATACAGCTTCGCGGTGCGAATGAAGTTCTGCGCTGCAAAATACGTATCCAGCAGCAACTGTCGATCCTCGCCGCCTGCGGCCAGTAGGCGTTCGGCCTCGGAAACGAATCTTTCCAGCAGCACCACCAGCTCTTCCGGCGCTTCCTTAGTCAACTGCTGGCGGGCGTCGCCACAGGCCTTTTTCAGCTCGATAAAATACTTGTTCACGGCATCCGCCGCGCCTGCTACAGCCTTGTTCGCTGTCTTGTAATCCCGCTTCAGCTGCAGGAAATCAGCCTTGCCGATGGCCGCGGAGAACATCTCCCGGCCCCGGTCCACCAAATTATGCGCCTCATCGACCAGCAGGACCGTCCGCTTCTTCTGCTCCTCGATCAGCCGCTTCAGGGATACCCGCGGATCGAAAATGTAATTGTAGTCGCAGATGACGGCATCAACGGCATAGGCCGTATCAAGTGAAAATTCGAAGGGGCATACCATGTGCTTGCGTGCATACTGCTCCAGCACCTGCCGGGTCATGAGGGTTTCGTTCGCCAAAATGTCCAGCACGGCGCCGTTAATCCGGTCGTAATACCCGTCGGCGTACGGACAAGCTTCCTTGCTGCACAAGGTTTCCTCCTGAAAGCAGACCTTGTCCTTCGCCGTAATCGTGAGCGCCTGCAAACGGAGGCCCCGGCTTTCCATCAACCCAAGCGCCTGCTCCGCGGCCGTGCGCGTAATCGTTTTGGCCGTCAAATAGAACATTTGCTGCACCAGCCCCTCCCCGATCGCCTTGACCGTAGGGAACAGAGTCGACATCGTTTTGCCGATCCCGGTGGGCGCTTTCGCGAACAGCTTTCTTTTCTCCTTGACTGCGCCGTAGACGGCGCCGGCAAGCTTGCGCTGGCCTTCGCGGTAGGATGCGAAGGGAAAGGGCAGGGAGCGGATGCTCTCATCCCTTTTCACGGCATTCGACAGCCGCAGCGCAGCATAAGGAGCATACGCCTCCACGACGCCATGCACGAACTGTTCAAGTTCGGCAGATGTGCATACACGCTTGAAGCGCCGTTCCTCTCCCGTGGACGTATCCACGTACGTCAGCTGCACGCCGATGCGGCCTAGCTTCTGCTCCTTTGCCACGATATAGGCATATACCTGTGCCTGCGCCCAGTGTACAGTCCGGCCGCCCTCCAGCGTATCGAGCCCGGCCGAGGTCGATTTAATCTCATCGACCATCCAGCCCTCGTCCGTCTGGATGAGCCCGTCACACCGGCCCTCGATCCGGTACATGATGCCATCATGCACGATTTCCGCTTTAAGGAAGACTTCTTTCTGATCGCCCTCCCGGTATGTCCGCTGCACCTGCTGATGTATTCTCGTTCCCTCGTGCATGGCGCCTGCCGTGCGGAAACCGGAATCGATGCTGCCGCTGCTGAATACATATTCCACGAGCGGTCTAACAGAGATGCGGACGGTGTTCGCTTCCTGGTTGTCAGCAGACAATAAGATCACCCGTTCCCCTTTTACTTTCCCCCATCATACCATACCCTTGAAGAAGAACCTACCTTCTGCAGGTATCAGAATCCATTACCCGATAAAGATATCTAATATGATTTATAAAATAAATAAATCAACGTCCAATGCCTATTTAAAGTATTAAAGGGTTGAAGATTCCTGGAGTACTCGTGTATAATTCTTGTTTAAATACAGATTCATGCTTACATAATGCGTAAGCCTTTAGTCACCTAAATGCTTCAGCATTCTGTAATCTTGAATCTAGGAATAAGGAGAGAAGTCAATGACATTTTTGCATGTAGAGTTGCCCGCTGAAAAGAAAGCAAAAGCGTACGTCAATGAAGTCTTCGAAACGGTATGCCAAAGGAACCCGAATGAAAGTGAGTTTCATCAGGCCGTAAAGGAAATCCTTGACTCGCTCGTCCCTGTTCTTGCCAAAGAACCGAAGTATATGGATAACGGCATTCTGGAAAGACTGGTTGAGCCTGAAAGACTGATTACCTTCCGGGTACCTTGGGTCGACGATCAAGGAACCGTGCAGGTCAACCGCGGCTTCCGCGTTCAATTCAACAGTGCCATCGGCCCGTACAAGGGCGGACTTCGCTTTCATCCCTCTGTAAACTCCAGCATCATCAAATTTCTCGGTTTTGAACAAATTTTGAAGAACTCCCTGACAGGCCAGCCGATCGGCGGCGGTAAAGGCGGCTCGGACTTCGATCCGAAAGGCAAATCGGACGCTGAGGTTATGCGCTTTACGCAAAGCTTCATGACCGAACTGTACAGACACATCGGACCTGACACCGACGTTCCGGCCGGAGACATCGGCGTAGGCGCACGCGAGATCGGATTCATGTTCGGACAATACAAACGCATCCGCAGCGGCAACGAGGCCGGCGTCCTGACAGGCAAAGGCATCGGTTACGGCGGCAGCCTGGCGCGTCCGGAAGCGACCGGATACGGCACGGTGTATTTCGTGAACGAGATGCTCAAGGATAAAGGAGACAGCCTTGAGGGCAAAACGGTCGTCGTTTCCGGTTCCGGCAACGTGGCTATCTACGCGATCCAAAAGGCCAACCAGTTCGGCGCTAAAGTCGTGGCATGCAGTGATTCCGCAGGTTACGTGTATGATCCCGAAGGCATCGACTTCGAAACCGTGAAGCAGCTGAAGGAAGTGGAAAGAAAACGGATCAGCGAGTATGTAAAAGAGCATCCGAACGCGCAGTATTTCGAAGGCTGCTCGAACATCTGGACGATCCCTTGCGACATCGCGCTCCCTTGCGCGACGCAAAACGAGATCGACGCTGAAGCCGCGAAGCTGCTTGTAGCGAACGGCTGTAAAGCCGTTGCGGAAGGCGCCAACATGCCTTCGACGCTCGCAGCCATCGACGTATTCCTGGAAAACGGCGTGCTCTTCGGACCGGCCAAGGCAGCCAACGCAGGCGGCGTAGCGGTATCCGCGCTGGAAATGTCCCAGAACAGCATCCGTACCTCCTGGACTTTCGAAGAGGTTGACGAGAAGCTGCATCAGATCATGATCAACATCTACAACAACAGCGCCCAAGCGGCTGAGCAGTACGGCTATCCGGGCAACCTGGTCGTAGGCGCCAACATCGCCGGCTTCGTAAAAGTGGCTGACGCGATGATCGCTCAAGGCGTGATTTAATTTATAGTATCTATACACGAGAAAAGCATTCGGGCAACCGGATGCTTTTTTTGTATTGCCTTACACTTTTTGACCAACCAAGCGCCTGCCTCCACGCTTTTCTTCTATAATATATAGTAAGCTTTTCCAAGCCGCCGCTTTATGCATCAGCGGCCTGGGTTTTATAATCTCTAGCTATCCGTTTACCGCTCGGTCAGCCGGAACTGGTTCACCCGCTTCAGCAGCGAGCCGGTAATCGACTCCGCGTGGCCCGATGCGCTTCGCACGCGTCCGATATCCTCCTGCAGCTCCCGCAGCGTGCTCTCCACATCCAGGGAGATCTGGCGGTTCTCCACGCTGACGGCTGCGACCTTCTCCATCAGCGTGGCCACCTCGACGGCCATTTGCTGCTTCAGGGTCTCATTCGCCCCCGCTTGTCCGAGCATCGCGGCCGCCGTGGCCACCATCTCCGTCCCTTCCGCGATGACCTGGGAACCCTCGTTCATGGATTGGAACGAGGCCTCCACCTGTCCGCCGATCAGCTGCAGCGTACTCTGAATTTGCAACGCCGACTGCCGGGTCAGCTCCGCCAGCTTCCGGATTTCGCCGGCCACGACGGCAAAGCCAAGGCCATGCTCACCCGCATGCGCGGCCTCGATAGAGGCGTTCAGCGACAGCAGGTTCGTTTGGTTGGAGATGTTCTCAATGGATTGCAGCAGGCTGCCCACGCTGCGGGTCGTATCCATGAAGGCACGAATCGTTTCATGGCTCTGTCCGATTTTGGCCTCGATCTCCATCATTTTCTCACCGATCTGCATGACCTCGCTCTGAGCCACGGCGATCTGCCGTGAAGCAGCCTCCTCCAGCTCGCGAAGCGTTGAGCTCATCTCGGCGGACACCTCCTTGGCTACGTCGATATCCTTCAGCTGTGTACGCAGCCCCTGCATCATCAGATGGATGCTGTTCCCCACACGCTCGGCGGATCCCCCCGTCGTTCTCGCCCCCTCGTCCTGAACCCGCTGGCTGCTCTGCACATCCTCTGCCGCCTGCTTCACCTGCAGCATGATGGCTTCCAGCGAATCGATCATATTATTTACCCATCTGCCGATGGTTTTCACTTCATCGTCTGCGAAGGGCGCAAGATCCAGCCTTTGCGTCAAATCTCCTTTCCCCTCCGCATTGATCCGGATGAAACGGTTGAGATGCAGCAAATGCGCGGCCGCAGGCCTTGTCCCTTTACGCTCGAGCCTGTTAACGGCTGCGGCGCCCAGCAGCAGGTTGCCGAGCAGCACGCTGAGGATGCCGATCCAAAGCGGCAGTCCCCGGGAGAGGAAACCGAACAACAACACATTCAGCACTGTCCCCGCCGCCAAAGCGGCCAGATGCATTCGCTTCAATTTCCAGCCGATGCTGCGGGTCCGGTACACCTCTTCCAGGTCGCCCTCGCACATCATGCCCCAGACATCCGGGCAATGGGGCATCCGAAAGGTAACCCCCTTCCCTATAACCGGCACATGGCGGTAATCCGGATAGCCAGGAAATCCGACGAACAGGTTCTCTCCGTTCGCGATAGTGTTCCTCACCCCCGGATGCAGCTCGCCGGTCGCCGGATCTTTGAATACGAGCTCCAGCTCGGTATGATGCTTGACCCGGACCGTCCCGTAATCCGTCCGGACCCCGTCCTTCAGGTTGTCTCCATGCGTAAACGTGACATCCTCGAACCGGCTGCGCGAGAGCGCCGTTCCCGGCGCGATATGCAGGTTCAAGCCCGGCCGCGCCATAAAGACATAGTTATCGCCGGAATCCGGGTACACATGGCCTGATTCCCGCTGGATCAAATCACCGAGCACGTCATTCGGAACACGTCCGCACAAGGCCCCGGCCCATCCTCCTTCGGAAGCGACCGGAAGAATGAACATCATCGTCATGGCATCATGGAATTCGGAGGTGCTCGGTCCAATGGCTTCCGTCAACGGATCGGCATAAGGACCAAACAGGCACGGCTCCCCTGTTCTAACGGCCTGGAGTCCGGGGTAGAGAGCATCGCTTGCTGCGATGACCCTGCCGTCCTGCTTCGGGTACGTCGAACATACGACCCGCATCTGCCGGTCCACCACGAACAATTCGGAGAAATCACGGCCCCGCTTGAGCACAGCCGCACAAGCCTCGGTCCAACGCGCCGAATCGAGATCAGCCAACACCTCCGGCCCCACAATCCCTTCGAGCAGCTGGCTCTGCAGTTTGCGCATATGCTCCCAATACGCTTCTGCCCAATCCTGCAGGATCTGCATCCGGTTTTGAGCAATCCCTTCAAATACATGTCCGGTGTCTTCCATGCTGCTTCGATTCAAGCGACAGGACCACCATAGCGGTAAACCTTTTCTGAATCCCAGCCAATCAAACATCCCGCTCAGCCCTTCCGCATACATTACATTGAATGTAATTTATTTTTCCATTTTATGTATTTTTGCTATTTTACATAAATAGCAGACTCAACACAATGCAAAAATAGTAAATAAACCAAAAACAATGTTAATTTCCCTCACACAATTTCTTGACCCGCCCGCCCAGGGGTAATTATCTTACTTTGACTTCTTCACTTCGCCGGGGCATAATGTCTTTATTACCATAAATCGGTCGATCGCGTGTTAGATACCTCTTACATTCGTTTGATTTCACTACATTTGCCGTTTTATTCGTTTAGCCCGTGTACTATAATGGCTAAGGATATAATATGAACTAAGCTATTTAATGAATCGCTGCCAATCTGCCGGTTGAGCAGCTGTTTTTCACAAGTGGAGGGAAGTTGTATCGTGTCACGTGAATCCATTGCTCATTTTTTCAAGAAACCGTTCGTTCTTTTTACGATTATTTTGCTGTTTAAGGGATATTTGGCCTGGGCCGTTACATTCGGGGACTGGCTGCCGTGGAAGGTGCTCATCACCGAGCTGCCTTTTATTTGGCTGTTGTTTTGCCTGATCGAATGGTTTTCCTCCAAACGGAAATTACTGAATTACACCATCGTCAACCTGATCCTTACCGGAGTCTTTTTTGCGGTGATTATGTACTTCAAGTACTACGGCGTTATCGTAAATTATCATGCCCTGGCGCAGGTCGGTCAGGTAACGGAAGTGAAAAGCAGCGTATTTTCGCTAATGGACCCCTATTATCTGCTCGTCTTTGCCGACATCATCCTGCTGATCGTACTCCTGTTCATAAGCCGCAGGGTCAAGGACTGGCGCATCAGCATCAAGCAAAAAACACGCAAGAGCATCGTTTCGGTCGTCTTTATGCTTTGTCTTATCATCTGCCTGTTTAACATCCTGCCGAACCGGGCCAGCATGAACGAAATCAAGAAGGCACAGCAGATGGGAATTTTGAATTACGAAGCTTTCACCATTTTCTCGCTGAAAAAGGAAGCGCTCGTCCCGCTGAAGGACATTAACCAGGCTTCCATCGACAAGCTGAAGGGCATCACCGTGCCGGAGAACCCGAAATATTTTGGCAATGCCAAAGGCAAAAACCTGATTATCGTTCAGCTCGAGTCATTCCAGAATTTCCTGATCAACCTGAAAATCGACGGCAAGGAAATTACACCGAACCTGAACAAGCTTGCCAACGAAAACCTGTATTTTTCGAATTTCAACCAGCAGGTCGGCCAAGGCAACACCTCGGATGCCGAATTCGTCGTGAATACGTCCTTCTATATCCCGCCCGACGGTGCGGCTACCCAGAAGTATGTCGACAAGAAGCTCCCGAGCCTGCCGCGGCTGCTGGAACAGAACGGTTACAACACGCTGACGCTCCATACCAACAACGTCCAGTTCTGGAACCGGGAGGAGCTTTACACGTCTCTAGGGTTCCAGCATTACTACGACCAATCGTTCTTCGGCACGGATGACATGGTGTTCTTCGGCTCCTCCGATGAGGTGCTGTATGCCAAAACCACCGATAAGCTGCAGGAGCTGGATCAAGAGGATAAGCCCTTTTACGCCCAGATCATCTCCATGTCGGCGCATCACCCGTTCACCATCCCGTCGAACAAATATAAAATGGAGCTGCCGGAAAGGTATCAAGGCACCTTCGTTGGCGATTATATCCGGGCACAGAACTATGCCGACTATGCTTTCGGCCAGCTGGTCGACGAGCTGAAGCAAAAGGGCCTGTGGGACGACAGCCTGATCGTCGTATACGGAGACCATATGGGTCTGCCGATTTACTCCCTGGACCGCGACGACAAGACGCTGATGGAGGAAATTTACGGCCAAGAATATTCTTATACCGATATGCTGAACATCCCGCTCATCATTACAGGCAGCGGCGTCCCGCATGAGGAAATCCGCAAGGAGATCGGCGCGCAATCGGACATCATGCCGACCGTGGCCAACCTGCTCGGCGTTTCCATGAAGGACCATATCCATTTCGGCCAGGACCTGCTCAACCAGACATACAATCTGATTCCTGAGCGTTATTATCTGCCGTCCGGCTCCTTCCTGAATGACAATGCCATGTTCATGTCGGGCAGCGGCTACGCGGATGGAACCCAATACCCGCTTAGCGGCCAAAACTCCGTCGGCAAAGGCACAACCGCAGACGAATACAACCGTGCATTGAAGCTGCTGAATCTGTCTGACAGCTACGTGAACCAGCAGCCGAAGAAATGAGCTAGAAACACATATGAGATGCCATAAGGGATACCCTAATTGAAATAAAATAAGACATGAAAGAACCCGCGGCGTTTGCATGCTTCCACATGCAGACGCCGCGGGTTCTTTGCATCAACCTCCAAATGACCACGCCCCCCCTGGAGGGGCTCCCCCTAAAATGACATGCATGGAGAACCTGGTTTGTACCAAGCCTACGCCAAGGCAGCCTAAAGTGTACCGGTTATCAAGCCCCGGCAGGCATGCAAAAAAGGCAGCCTCAGCCGCCTCTTCACCGTCTGCCGTTCTTCTTGTAATCCTTCGGCGTCATCTGGACCATCCGTTTGAACAGCTTGTTGAAATACACCGGGTCGCTGTAGCCGACCAGCTGCGATATCTGATAATTTTTGAGATCGGGATGGTCAATCAGAAACTGCTTCGCCTTTTCGATCCGCACCTCGATCAGATAATCGGTAATGGTATGGCCGGTTTTCGTCTTGAACAGGCGGCTGATATAGCTCGGACTCATGCCGGTATTCTCGGCAAGGCGCTCCAGCTCGAAGTTCTTGTCGTACTCCTTGTCCAGATAGCTCTTGATCTGATCTACCACGTAATGCTCTCCTGCCTCATATTCAAGCCCGTTGCCGCTATGCTCCGGCGCCTCCGGAGGCGGGGCTTCATCCGGTTCGTTCGAGATTTTGTGGTTTAAACGCTTGAGCAGCTCGTAAAGCTGCATTTTATCGATCGGCTTCAGCAAATAATCAATGACGCCGAAACGAAGCGCCTGACGCGCGTATTCGAACTCACTGAATCCGCTCAGCACGATGATCGTGATCCGCTCCATCTTTTCCCTCACGTGTTCAATCAGCCGGAGCCCGTCCATCATCGGCATTTTAATATCCGTAATGAGGCAGTCCACTTCACCGGGTTCGGTTTTCAGGAGCTGGTTCAGCGCCTCGAGCCCATTGCCATAGGAGCCGACAACCTTTATATCCAAATCCATCCTGGACATGATTTTCTCCAGGCCCAGCCGGATGACTTCCTCGTCATCCACGATCATGATATTCATAGACTCTTCACCCCTTCCGCTGTTCTCTCACCTGCACCCGGGCGGAGAGCGTCCGCCCGGCCTAACGCATGATGTGCGGGCAATATCATCGGAGAACCGGAGTGGTTTCCGCCTCAGCTCTGCCTACTTCACGGCGCCGCTCGTCACCCCGGCAAAGATATACCGCTGCAGGAACAGGTACAAAATCGCCGTCGGGATCATGATAATCATAATCGCGGACGAGACCATTTGCCAGTCCCCGCTGTTCACACCGAAGAAGCGCATCAGCGAGGTGGAGACGACAACATGCTCCTGTCTTGGGAGATACAGATATGGTGTGAACATATCATTATAGATGGCGATCGTCTTCAAGATAATGATTGTTGCTGTGGCTGGCGCGAGCAGCGGAAAAATAATCGAGCGGTAAATCCGGAACAGGGACGCTCCCTCCAGCATCGCGCTTTCGTCCAGCTCGCCGGGAATGTTCCGAATGAATTGAAGATAAATGTAAATCTGCATGATGTCGGCTCCGATGTACAGCAGCACAGGGCCCATCAGATTGTTCGTCAGGCCGATGCCTTGAATCGTTTTGAAGTTGACGACCTGGGTTGTGATCTGCGGAATGATGGTTGCGAACAGAAACAGGCCCACGAGCAGCCCCTTCCCCCGAAACTCAAACCGGCCCACCGCATAGCAAAACGCCGAACCCAGAAAAATATTCAGCACGAGCGTCAATGCGATAATGATGAGGGTATTCCCGAAGGCAAGCCCCATATCCGCCTGCTTGAACGCCTCGATAAAGTTGCTGAAGTTCAGGAAATTATTCGGCAGCGATAAGGTGGGATTCGCCAGGAATTCCTCTTTCGTCTTGAACGAGTTCACAATAATGATATAGGGAGGAAACAGAATAACGAAAACCGCAATGATTAACGAAAGATATTTAAGCGTCTGAACGACTGCGTGAGCGCCGCTTTTGTGAGTCACCATGACTTAATCCCTCCCCCTGTTCAAGAAATAACGCTGAATGCCCAGCACAATGATAACAATAAACAACAAGACAACACTCATGGCCGAAGCCAGGCCGTAGTTATTGAACTGGAATGCTGTCTCAAGAATTTTCATCACAAAGGTTTCGCTCGCCCCCGCAGGTCCGCCGTGGGTCAGAACGAACGGGATATCAAACACTTCGAGCGCTCCGGTTACCGTCAGGAACAGGTTTAGCTCGATGATCTGATAAATATTGGGCAGCGTGATCCGCGTAAAGGCCTGCCAGCCGCTCGCGCCGTCAATGGCCGCGGCCTCATAAATATCCCTAGGGATCGCCTGCAATGCCGCCAGGTATATCACCATATTAAAGCCCATAAAACGCCAAAGGCCGATGGAGGCCAGCGTATAGTTGACGAAGGATTCGCTGCCGAGCCAGCTGGTTCCGGACGGAAGGCCAAAAAAGCCAAGCACCGTATTCAGCGAGCCCTGCGTCGTGTCGAACACGTAGCCGAACAGATAAGCTACAGCCACGCCATTCAGAATATAAGGCAGGAACAGCAGCAGGCGGAAGAACAATTTGCCCCTCAGCTTGCTGTTCAGCAAAATGGCAAAATAGATGGCAAGCACATTTTGGACAATTCCTACCACAAAATACGCAAGGTTATGCTTGAATACGCCGAAGATCTCCGAGTTGGAAAAGACCTCCTTGTAGTTATCCCATCCAATCCATTGTTTGTCCGGGCTTAGTCCATCCCAGTTGGTAAAGCTTAATCGAACGAGCTCAACAGCCGGATAGTACGCAAAGGTAAGCAGCAGCAGCAGGGGCAAAACGGTAAACAGGATGATGATGACCGTCTTCTGCTTGCGAAACGAAAGATGGCTGAGCATAATATCCCTTCCTCCCACATAAATGGCAATCGCCCGGGCAAACCAAGCAGACCAGCCGCGCCGCTTCCGAAAGTCTCCTCGGGAAGCGGCTGCGGCTTGTTCCGTCATCGCACCAGGCGATCAAATCTTCCTTCTCTCTTGAACATTCACTTTACGGGTTTATAGCCTTCTTATTTTCCTAAAGCCTTCTTCGCTTTTGCCCATGCCGCGTCGTATTTATCAAGCACCTTCTGCGGATCTTTGCTTAACACAAACTCCTGCACCATCGACTGCTGGTCGATCTGAGCCTTGTTTTGGATCGCCGTTGCCGTGTCGTCTCCAAAGACAGCCTCCAGGAATTGCGGTTTATAGCTGTTGAATTCCGCCAACTGTGCAAGTTTCGGTTCTTTATTCTTCAGGACAGGGATAAAGCCGGCGAAGTCCTCGTAACCCGACTCCTCCATCATCCACTGCACGAACGCCTTCGCCGCCTTCACGTTGCCGTTCTTGTTGACGGCATAGAAGAAATCCGGATTCAAAGGAGCTTTATACTGCCCGGAGTTGTCCGCAGGGAACGGGAAGAAGCCGACATCCTCCGAAGGGGCACCGTTCTCGATAACTTGGTTGATGACCCAGTTGCCAAGGAGATACATCGCCATATTGCCTTGGGCGATATCCTTTTTGGACTGCTCCCAGTTCGTCGAGTTCACGTCTTTTTCCAGATAGCCCTTTTGCTGCAGCTCTCTCAGAATGCTCCACGATTTGCCGTATTCGTTATCCATGGTATACGGGGTGTCCGTTTCGGCACGCTTCATTTCGTGATCCGTCTTGCCGCTGATAATGGAAGGCACGTCGTACACCCACGTGTCGAGCGGCCATTTGTCCTTAAAGTTGGAAGCAAGCGGGATGATGCCTGCGCTTTTCAGCTTCTCGCAGATGGCCAGAAACTCGTCATACGTCTTCGGAATTTCCGTGATTCCAGCTTTTTCAAAAGCCTTCTTGTTATATACGATGCCGACCGTCGAAGCACCGGAGGAGATGCCGTACATTTTGCCATCCTGTACCTTTGCATCCTTGAAGTACAGATCACCCGAGAACGAAATATCGTCGAGCGGTTCAAAGTATTTGGGAAGGTCCGCGTTCGGAATGGTCGGGATAAACACCACATCCGGATATTCGCCGGAGGAAATGCGGATTTTTACGTTTTTGTCGTAGTCGGTAATGGCCTCAAACTGCAGATCGACGTCCGGGTACTTTTCTTCAAAGCGTTTTTTATAGTCGTCGTACTGCTTGCCGATCATATCCGTCCGGTTGGTGAGAAAGACCAGCTTCCCGCTCGGTCCGTCGCCCTTGGCACTTCCGGTATCCGTCGTTTCCGTCTTTTTGTCCGATCCGGCCGTTTCGGCCCCGCCGCTGCTTGTCGTAGCATTGTCTTTGCCGCCGCACGCAGCCAACGCTGTTATCATCAAGCACATAATTAATGATAACGAAAATATTTTTCTCATCTGTTTTCCCCTCATTTCTTTAATTGTTAGCGTTTACAAGTTAGATTATAGAGGATATAAATCCGTTAAAAAATGGTTTGTATTTTTATTTATAGTCTTGAATTGTCATTTATAACAAAATGCTAACTAAAATTAGTAAAACGATCTAACCTGATAGACAGACCCCAATAACGGCGATTTTCTGTTAAAAATATCGTTATTCACGGTAATAACGATTCTTGAACGGTCTATAAAATTTATAGGTTGCAATATTCTCAAATTCATATTATAAAATGGATAAGTTGTTATGATAACAAACAATAATTTTATCTAACTAAATAATCTGAAAGAGGTGTTTTACATGCAAACCAAACTGCTGCCCGGTTACGTCGCCGGAATGACCTGGGGCTGGACCGGCGTTCGCGGAACCTGGGACACGCCGGAGGCGGAGCAATCCATGCGGAAGATGAAGGATGCACTCGGCGTAAACTGGACCGCCATTGCGCTGGGTGCCCTTCAGGATACGGCGCAGTCGACGGAGATTCATTATGGAAATGAGCCTACCGTAACGGACGAAGAAGTAACTTGGGCCATACGGGAGGCCAAGTCGCTTGGCCTCCGCGTCTGCCTCAAACCGGTCGTGAACTGTGCCGACGGCACATGGCGCGCCCATATCAACTTTTTCGATATCGACGTGCCATGCGAGCCCAAATGGTCCGAATGGTTTGCGTCCTATACCCGTTTCATGCTTCATTACGCTGCCATCGCCGAAGAAACCGGCTGCGAAATGCTGTGCATCGGCTGTGAGATGGTGCAGACGGACCGCCGGGAACAGGAGTGGCGTCAGCTTATCCGCGAGGTTCGCGAGGTGTACTCCGGGCTGATTACGTATAACTGCGATAAATACCAGGAAAATGAGGTCAAGTGGTGGGATACGGTGGATATCATTTCGTCGAGCGGATATTATCCTGCCGGTACCTGGGAGGAGCAGCTGGCCCGGATCGAGCCCGTTGTTACCCGGCACGGCAAGCCCTTCTTCTTCATGGAAGCTGGCTGCCCCAGCCGCACCGGTTCAAGCCACATCCCGAACGACTGGGGACTAGCGGGGGGACCGAACGAAGATGAGCAGGCCGAATACTATGCCGAAATGTTCCGAAGCTGCGAGCAGCGAAGCTGGGTTGGCGGCTTTATGCTCTGGGATTGGCCGGCTGCGCTCTATGCACCGGAGGAGGCCGCGAACAACGATGATTACTGCCCTTATGCCAAAAAGGCCGAACGCGTCATTCGTGAATATTACATCGCGAAAACCAAGCTGCCGGAAGGAGACCATACATGATGGACAACGTTTCGGAACGGATGGATGCATGGAGGACCCGGCTGAATGATGAACTGCAGGGGAACATCCTCGGCTTCTGGATGAAGCATGCGCCGGACGACAACCATGGAGGCTTTTTCGGGGTAATCACGACCGATCTTAGCGTCATCCCGGATGCAGACAAAAGCCTTGTGCTGAATACGCGTATTTTATGGACCTTCGCCGCGGCCTACCGGCTTCACGGGGACGATTCGTACCTCGTAACGGCCAAGCGCGCCTATGCGTACATCCTTCGTCACTTCGTGGATCAGGAATACGGCGGGCTGTACTGGATGCTGCATGCGGATGGCACCGTATCGAATGACAAGAAACAGGTATACGGGCAGGCCTTCGCCATATATGCATTATCCGAATATTACCGCGCGACGCAGCAGGAGGAAGCCTTGGAGCTTGCCGTCTCCCTTTTCGGTATGTTGGAGGAGCACAGCTATGATCCCGTACATAAGGGATATGTCGAAGCCCTCTCCAGGGAATGGCTGCAGACCGGCGATTTCAGCCTGAGCGATAAGGATTTGAACGAGAAGAAATCGATGAATACCCACCTGCATGTGTTGGAGGCTTACACCAATCTGCTCCGCGTATGGCCTGAAGAGCGGCTGAAGCACCAGCTTGCCGAATTGATCGAAGTGACGCTGAGCCATATCGTCCATCCCGATCAAAGCCGCTTCCTGTTGTTCTTCGATGAAGCATGGAGATCCAAATCCGGTCATATCTCCTATGGCCATGACATTGAGGGCAGCTGGCTTCTCGTCGAAGCCGCGGAAGTCCTGGGAGATGCCGCGCTGCTGGAGCGGGTCAAGCATACGGCTATCGCCATGGCGGAGCACGCGCTGAAGGAAGGCGTCGACCCGGACGGAGGCATGGTGAACGAAGCGGACGCCGGCGGGATCGTCGATGACCGCAAGGATTGGTGGCCGCAGGCGGAAGCGATGGTCGGCTTCTACAACGCCTATCAGATGACCGGCGATAGGAAGTTCCGCGACGCCTCCCTCCGTTCCTGGCAATTTATAGAGAGAAGCATTATCGACCATGAACACGGGGAATGGTTCTGGAATGCGGACCGGGAAGGGCGGCCAAACCGGGATGAGCCCAAGGTAAGCGCCTGGAAGTGTCCCTATCACAACGGGCGGGCCTGCATGGAAATGCTGGAGCGGCTGCCGCAGCAATCATTCGAATCGGAGGAGAAATAACCATGAATCCTATATTTGCAGAACGCAAGCGTCAATTGACGGAGGCGTACGAAGCCCTTATTACGCGGCCCAACCGGAAGGCGCCTCACGGCAACGGCATTTATGACAGGTATCTTCATCCGGTATTGACCGCGGACCACGCGCCGCTGATCTGGAAATACGATTATTCCGCGGAAACCAACCCTTACTTCATGGAGCGGATCGGCGTGAACGGCATATTCAACCCGGGCGCCATCGCCCTTGACGGCAAGTTCTATCTGATGGCCCGCGTGGAGGGCGTAGACCGCAAATCCTTCTTCGCCGTGGCGGAAAGCGACAACGGCATCGACGGCTTCCGATTCTGGGATCGCCCCGTCGTGATGCCCGAAACGGAGGATCCGGACGTGAACGTGTATGACATGCGGCTCGTGCAGCATGAGGACGGCTTCATATACGGCCTCTTCTGTACCGAGCGCAAGGATCCGGACGCTCCCCGCGGCGACCTGTCCAGCGCGACCGCGCAGTGCGGAATCGCACGGACGAAGGATCTTGTCCATTGGGAGCGGCTGGCCGATCTGCGGACCGGATCGCCGCAGCAGCGCAACGTGGTTCTCCATCCGGAATTCGTCGACGGCAAGTATGCCTTCTATACCCGTCCGCAGGACGGATTCATCGACACCGGCTCCGGCGGCGGAATCGGATGGGGATTGTCCGCATCCATCGAACAGGCGGTGATCGACCACGAGATCATCATCGACGAGCGGTACTACCATACGATCAAGGAAGTGAAGAACGGACAGGGACCGGCTCCGATCAAGACCGACAAGGGCTGGCTTCATATTGCCCACGGCGTCCGCAACACCGCGGCCGGGCTGCGCTACGTCCTTTACGCCTTCCTCTCCGATCTGAACGAGCCATACCGTGTCACTCACGCCCCGGGCGGACACTTCATTGCGCCCGAAGGCGAGGAACGCGTCGGCGACGTCTCGAACGTCGTCTTCTGCAACGGCGCGGTTGCCCTGGATAACGGAGAGGTGTATATCTATTACGCATCCTCGGACACGAGAGTACACGTCGCGACGACAACGGTGGCGCAGCTGCTCGATTATGTCCTGAATACGCCGCAGGATCCGCTCCGCTCCTACGCCTGCGTTCAGCAGCGGCTGACGCTGATCGAAAGAAACCTGCAGCTCGGCGAATAGCTGCACTCCAAGCGGAACACAGGCCCGGGGGAACATCCCACGGGCCTGTTTCTATGTTCATATCTTTTTGTTCTCAGTACGCGAGGCGATGCAGCAATTCCGTCAGCACGCGAACGCCGTCCTCAAGCTGCCCGGGCGCGGTATATTCCAGCGGCGAATGGCTGATGCCCCCGCGGCTCGGAACGAATACCATCGCCGTGCGGCAGTATGGTGCAAAGATCTGCGCATCATGCCCCGCCCCGCTCGGCATCCGGCGGCAGGACAACCCCTGCTGAATGCAAATGTCCTCGATGGCATCCGTCAGCCCCTTATCCATGGCGATTGGCGCCGCATTCATCCAACGCTCCACGGAAGCTTCAAGCCCTCTGCGCTCCGCAATCCGGCGGACCATCTCCATCAGTTGCCGGCATGCCGCGTCCAGAGCCGTCCCGTCGGGATGGCGGATGTCGATCGTGAAACGTACATCGCCAGGGATAACGTTAGGCGTGCCCGGCGCAAGATCCATCTGGCCGACCGTTGCAACCAGCGGCGCACCGATCTGCTCCGTTTGGTCCATAATGGCTGCCACCATCTCGCTGGCGGTCCGCATGGCATCCTTACGGTAGGCCATCGGCGTCGTCCCCGCATGGTTGGCCTCCCCTTGAACATGCACGGTGTACCGCTGCAGGCCCACGATCTGCTCAACGATGCCGATCGCCTTCCGCTCCTGCTCCAGAATCGCCCCCTGCTCCACGTGCAGCTCGATAAAGGTATCAATATCCTTGCGCGGGCCTCTTCCCTGCGTACCCGGTCCAAAGCCGGCGTCCTTCATGGCTGTCATGAAAGAAACCCCCTGACCGTCCCGGGCATGCTCAATCTCCCCGTATCCGGCCGTTCCCGTCATGTAGGTCGAGCCCCAGTAGTTGTACGGGAACCGGCTCCCCTCCTCCTCGCAGAAGGCAACGACTTCGATTGTCTTCTTCGGTTGCCCGTAGACCTCACGCAGGCGCGTCAGCGCCGCGATGCCGGCCACGATGCCGTAGGCTCCGTCATACTTGCCCCCGCGCTTCACCGTGTCGACATGGGAGCCCGTCAAAATACACGAACAATCCTCTTCCACCCCCTGCAGTCGTCCGCACAGGTTGCCCGCATCGTCGAAATAAGCCTGAAGCCCGAGCGACTCCATCTTGGCGGCCAAGGCTTCCTGCGCCTCCCTCCAGGAAGGCGTATATAAAAGGCGTGTCACCCCGCCGTCCGAATCTGACCCAAAGCCGCCTAACCACTGGATAAGTTGTTCTGTCGTCTGCATATCTGCCTGTCTCCAATCTTTTTCTGGCATGCCAGATTTCATGCGCAAACCTCGCTGCTGTAATACACCTTATCACTGCCCGCGCAAAATTTCCACGGGTAATCCAGGCCTTTGCAGCCCTAGGTCTACGCTTAATCGCCGATCCATAAACACGAACATTTTTGTCTAATAATTTAAACAAAGTTCGTATTTTACTTTGACGCTCCAAAAAGACCATGTTATAGTTACATGGCACATGAACGCATATACAACACGAAAAGGAGTTTCTTGCAATCATGAATAACACGAATGCATCTTGGTTGGATCGTTTCTTCAAGCTCAGCCAGCACAAGACGAATATCAAGACAGAGATTATCGCAGGTCTTACCACCTTCGTTACGATGGCTTACATTATCGTGGTGCAGCCCGATCTGATGAAAGCCGCAGGCATGGACCAGGGCGCCGTCATGGTCACCGTACTGCTTGCATCCGGTCTGTTCAGCATTATTATGGGACTCTATGCCAAGCGGCCTTTCGCCGTGGCCCCCGGCATGGGCGGAAACGCATTTTTTGCCTACAGCATCGTAGCAGCGGGAATTGCAACCTGGCAGCAGGGCCTCGGAATGATTTTTATTTCCGGCGTGCTTTTCCTGCTTCTGACGTTCCTTGGACTGCGTGAAACGATATCGCGAATTATTCCGAAAAATATTAAAAACGCCATCAGCGCAGCCGTCGGCCTCTTCATCATCGGCACCGGCTTCTCCAACGCCGGGCTGATCGTCCAGAACAAAACCGGCACGTTGACGCTGGGCAGTCTCCACTCTTCCACCGTCCTCTTGTCCGTGATCGGTCTCGTCATCATCATCGGCCTCATGGCCCGCAAGCTGAAAGCCGCTGTATTCATCGGGATCCTGATCACGACGGTGATCGGCATTCCGATGGGCATCACGAAGCTTCCACATTCCTTCGGAGACCTGTTCTCCCTGCCGCCAAGCCCGGCCTCCATTATGTTCAAAGCGGACATCCCGGGCGCGCTGCAGCTGGCATTTTTCCCGCTCCTGTTCACATTCTTTACGGGAGAATTCTTCTCGACCATGGGCACCGTACTCGGTGTCGGCGCAAAGGCGAACCTGCTCGACAAAGACGGCAACCTGCCCGACATTAAGCGTCCCTTCCTCGTCGATGGCGTCGCGACGCTGGGCGGTGCGCTGATGGGACAGACGACCATTACGACCTATATTGAATCCGCCAGCGGCGTCGAAGCCGGCGGACGTACGGGATTGACCGCAGTGACGACGGGCCTTGTGTTCCTGCTTGCCCTGTTTATCACACCGCTCATCCTGCTCATCCCGAGCGCCGCGACGGCACCTGCCCTGATCGTGATTGGCCTGTCCATGCTCGCCACTCTGAAGAATATCGATATGGAAGCTTGGGAAGAGTCCCTTCCGGCGCTTCTGACCGTCATTGCCGCAGGACTTACGTTCAGCTTGGCGAACGGAATCGTATTCGGCATTCTGTCTTATGTTGTGATCAAGGTATTCATGGGCAAATTCCGTGACATCCATATCGGGCTCTGGATCCTTTGCATCCCGCTTGTCTATTACCTCTGGTTGAAATAAACTGATACAAATGCGTGTTCAAAAAGGTCGGTTTTCAGCACCAAGATTTACGCTTCCGATGTGTGTTTTTTCAAAACACTTAACTTGAATGAAGATAGGGACTGAGGAGCGGAGCTACACGTTTTCGAAGAAAACGACTTCGTAAGCATCCGCCTGTAGTGGGTACGTGAGTACTGGAAATGTTTCCAAAGGAAACATACTTCGCAAGCATCTGCATAGGCCCGGCTGAATTCAAGATTCGATGCCGAATCATCTTCCCAGTTTTACTTCGTGTTAGATATAGAATTTTTTCGTGATCTAGCCACGCTGATGAAATCCGGTATCGCAAGAAAACCTACCTTTGAAGCGCGGTCGCTCATCTTTGATTGTCCTCGATTGGTTTTCTTATCAAAATTGGACTTTTTGAACTACCTCTAAAAAGGAGATCTGACAGCATGAACCGCAAACTTATAGCAGCCGCCCGCGGCGATCATCCATTAGATTTGGCTGTGAACAACATCCGTCTCGTCAACGTCTTTACGGGAGAAATTTATCCGGCTGCGATCGGCATCGTGGACGGCACCATCGTGCATGTCACGGAGCCGGGCGAGACCCGGCTCGAAGCGGTGAGTGAAATGGACGGCCAAGGCCAATACGCCATTCCAGGCCTGATTGATACACACCTGCATATTGAGAGCAGCATGCTGACGCCCGCCCATTATGCGGAAGTGGTCCTGCCCCACGGCACGACCTTGATCGTCACCGATCCGCATGAGATCGGAAATATCCTCGGCGAGGAAGGCGTGCGCTATATGGTCGATGCCAGCCGCCTGCTGGACCTGCGCGTCATGACCTTGGCTCCTTCCTGCGTGCCTTCCGCCCCGGCGGTGGAAACGGCCGGCGCAGATTTTACGCCTGAAACCATTGAACGCATGCTGACATGGGAAGGCATCGACGGCGTGGCGGAAGTCATGAATTACCACGGCGTCATTCACGGAGACCCGCGCATGATGGGCATTCTCGAAGCCAACGAGCGCGCAGGCAAAATCCCGCAGGGTCACGCCCCGACCGTCGTCGGACGGGAGCTGTCCGCCTATCTGGTGGCCGGCCCCGATTCCGACCATGAGTGCCGCACGATGGAGGAAGCGATCGCGAAGCTGCGTGCCGGCATGATCGTCGATATCCGCGAAAGCTCCTTCTCCCTGAACATGGCTGAAGTAGCCAAAGCCATCGTCGGCAAAGGGTATCTGCCGAACGTTACGCTCTGCACGGATGACGTGCTGGCTTCCGACCTGATGGAACGGGGTCATATCAACCATGTCGTGGTTCGTGCCATTCAGGAGGGCATTCCTGCCGTGGACGCAATCCGCTACGCGACGCTGAACGCGGCGAACCGCCTGAACCGCAAGGATATCGGCGCGCTTGCGCCCGGAAGACTCGCGGATATCGTCCTTGTCGACGGACTCGAGACCATGAAGGTATCCGATGTCTTGATCGGAGGCAAGCATATCGTCAAAGACGGCGTCCTTATCGAGCGCCAGCAGCATCTGGAGCCGCCTGCGGCATACCTGCAAACCGTGCATCTGCCTGAGATTCACGAAGACGACCTGCGGCTTGCCTTAGAAGATCCGCACGCTTCCGAAGCCCGGGTCCGCGTGATCGAGTACGATTTTGCGCCTGGCGTTCCTACCGGATTTATCGAAACGGTCCTTCCCGTGAAGGATGGTCAGCTGGTTCCCGAAGCGTACGAAGGCCACAAAGGCCCGCTCAACCGCGTCGCCGTCTGGCACCGCCACGGGCTGAATGACAACAAGGCGCTCGGGCTGCTCGCCGGCTTCGGCGTCATCCAAGGAGCCGTGGCCACCACGGTCGCCCATGACAGCCATCACCTGGCCGTGCTCGGCGTGGACACCGCGGACATGGTTATCGCGGCGAACGAGCTTCGCAAACGCAACGGCGGCATGATTGCCGTGAAGGACGGCAAGGTCATCGCGTTCTTGCCGCTTCCGCTCGCCGGCATTATGAGTCTCGAGGAAGGCGAAAGCCTCGCGCCGAAGATCAGGCAGTTCATCGACACGATCCAAACGGAGATCATGCCGGGCAAGAATCCGATCCACCGTATGATCGTCGTCACGCTTCCGGTCATCCCGCGAGCGAAAATCACCGACCTCGGCTTGGTCGACGTCGACAAGCAGGAGCTTGTGCCTTTAATTATTGAAACGAAGTAACCCTCAGTATTCTAATCCAAAATCAATAGGCATCCCTGAAATTCAGGGATGCCCTTTTTTTATTGCGCAAATATGCGATTGAGACGGATGCCCTGCCTTACGCCGGCAAGAGGCCGCCCATGTCGTTCATCGGTCCGGGACTGCCCCTATGCTTCAGAAGCGGGATTCCCCGGAGCAGGCCCGGAAGAGTCCCGGTACACAATGTCGCCGGCAATCAGGATTTTCTCCATGGGCTCCAGCGGCCGCTCAATTCGCTCGAGCAGCTTCTGCACCGCACGCCTTCCCATCGCTTCCTTCGGAACATGCACCGTTGTCAGGCGCGGCCCTCCGGCCGGTGAATCCTCAATGTTGTCAAATCCGGTCACGGACACGTCGGCCGGCACCTTCACGCCAAGCTCCAGCAATACTCGCATGACCGTCGCCGCGATCGAGTCGTTCGCACATACGAGAGCTGTCGGCATCGATCTGGCCTTGAGCCTACGCATGACCCAGCCTCTGACCTCTCCCTCGATATCGCCCTTCTCCAGCTCCTGCAGGGGCGGGATCCATCCTTCCTGAACCGGGGCAGCGAGGCTGTGCTCATCAAGTGTGCTTTTGAAGCCGATATGCCGGTCACGGAAGCTCCGTGAAAAACGGTCGTTTCCGATAAACTGCAGCCGCTTATGCCCCGTTCCGATCAGATAGTTCGTAAGCTTCGCCATGGCGTCCATGTTGTTCACAAAAATCGCGTCCGAAGGGATGAGCGGGTCCTCCATGTCCACCAGTACAATCGGCAAGCCCATCCGGTGAACCTCAAGCAGCAGCGGCGTCGATATTTGACCCACTCCGATCAGCCCAAGAATGCCGTCAGGGTTCAGAATGTTGACGAAATTATCGACGCTCTGCTCCGAAATGATGACGATGCCAAGGCTCTGCTCTTCCAGAGCGCCTGAGATTCCCTCAACGATTTTGCCCCAATACAGCGAATCCTTCGTTTGGAAGCGTATATTCGGCATCAGCACGATGACCGACTGTTTCCCGCCCGCCTTTGGCGCGGTACGCTCTGTTTTGGCCGTTCTCATGTAGGCATTCTTTTGCGTAAAATACCCCAGCTGGGATGCGGCCTGGATGACCCTCTCCTTCGTCGTTTCGTTCACGCCGCCTTTGCCGGAAAGCGCCTTGGATACGACGAATTTGGATACGCCCAGATGGTCGGCGATTTGCTGCATCGTGATTTTCTTTGCCATGTCTTCCTCCATTATAAGTTTGTCTTATCCCGTGCCTGCTTCCACCTGCGGTTCAGGTCTGCAAAAGCCTTACCCAAGTCGGGCGAAGCGATCAGCTCCTGGATGTAGTCTCCTGACCAGAAGGAAATGCCCGCTTTATTGGCCAGTTCGATAAAATCGTCCGTCTGCTGCTTGTTCTCCACGAACTCCGGTTGGTAGGACAAAAACTCCTGAAACTGCGGCATCGTCGTTTGCTGCGAGTTGTCGACCGGCAAAAAGCCCGAGTCGTTCACGTATCCCGATTCCTTGACGTAGAATTCGATCCATTCCCGCGCAAGCTCTTTATTGCTGCTGAATTTGCTGATTCCGATGAACCAGTCGGGCGCGAGCGGCGCATAATGCCGTTTGCCGTTATCGTACGGAAACGGGAAGAAGCCAATGTCCTCCGGTTTTGCTCCGGCGTCAATCACCTGCTGGATGGCCCAGTTGCCGAGAAAATACATGGCTGCCTCGCCCGAGGCCATTTTGCTCTTGGAGATTTCCCAGCTGTTCGAAAACAAATGCTCCTCCACGTAATTGCGGTTAATGAGTGTTTTGGCGATGCCGACCGCCTGTCCCCAGGAGTTGTTCAGCTGAAAAGGCTCATCGACGTTCACCATGTCATTCAGCGCATCCGCGGAGCCGGTCATGTAACCCACCATGTTCTCCCCCCACTGCTGCAGGGGCCACTTGGCACCGTAATTCATATAGAGCGGGATGATTCCCGCGGCTTTCAGCTTCGCGCACGCCTCGTAGAACGCATCCAGCGTCTGCGGCACCTCCTGGATGCCGGCTTTGGCAAAGGACTTCTTGTTATACACGATTCCGATGGTGCTGCTGCCGGTGGCGATCCCGTACCGAACTCCGTCATAGGCTTTGAAGTCCGGAAAACGGACGTTCTCGAACATCGGCGCCTCCAGCGGTTCAAAATAGTTCGGCAGGTCCTTATTGGCAATGCTGACGGGAAGCAGGAGCACATCTCCGATATCCCTTGTGGACAGCCTGACCATCACATCGTTGGTATAATCCGTGAAGCCCTCAAATTCCACCTTGGCACCGGGGTGCTTCTGCTCAAAGCGCTCGGCATATTTCCCGAGAACGCCGCTTTCGATGAGATCAACCCGGTTGGTCATGACATGAATCGTTCCGCTCGCCTTCTCTTCCGGCTGCCGGACATCGCCGGCAGGCTCACCTTGAGGCTCCCTTATCTGCGGCTCTCTGCAGCCGGCCGCCGCGGACAAGCATACCAGCAGCAAGCCGATGAGCAGCCCCCGGTTCCATCCTCTTCTCACTCGCCATTCCTCCCGTGATTTTCCGGGCCGATCCCAAGCCTCGCCGTTCTGCTTAAGAGCGGCGGCAGCTCGATGACCACCTCGGTACCCGCGCCCTGGCGGCTGAATACCTTCATTCCGTACGCGCTCCCATACTGCAGCCGGATACGTTCATGCACATTCCTGAGACCGATGCCTCCGCTACCGGTCTTATGCGGGATCGCTGCGGCCTGCAGCGACTGATTCAGCGCCTCCAGCGCCTCCGCGCCCATGCCGCACCCGTCATCGCGGATCGTCACGCGGGTCAGCCTCGGCGTCGACTCCGCCTCAATCCAGATGTTCATTTTGAGCTTCAAGTCATCGAGTCCGTGATAGACGGCATTCTCCACGATCGGCTGAAATAAAAGCCGGATGATGGCATAATGCTGAAGCACTTCAGGCAAATCCAGATGAAGCTCAAACCGGTTCGGATACCTATAATTCAGCAGCTGGACGTAATGGGTTACATGGTCAAGCTCCTCCCGGAGCGTGACCTCATCGTGGATTTTGCCACCAATGCTGTAGCGCAGCATTTTCCCCAGAATCGAGATCATATCGGCCGCGTCCGTATCATCGTTCAGCTCGGCCGTCATCCGGATGGTCTCGAGCGTGTTATACATGAAATGCGGATTGATCTGACTTTGCAGCGCCTGCATCTCCGCTTCCTTCTTCTGGCCCTCGATCTGGTAAATATCCTCGATCAAATGCTGAATCCGGCCGAGCATACGGTTGAACTGGTTCCCGAGCTGCCCGATTTCGTCGCGGTGCTTGACCTTGAATTTGACGCTGAGATCTCCCGATTGCACCCTTCGCATCAGTTCGATCATCTTCTTCATCGGCTTGGTGAAGGCAAAAGACAGAATGATGGAGGCCAGAAGCGCGACGCCAATGATGAACAGCGTTGCCACCAGGGTAACGTTGCGGGTCACGTCGGCCTCCTTCGTCAATTCCTTGACCGGAATCCGGATAATGACTTTCCACTGCGTGCGGGATGATGTCGAGTAGATGTACAGCTGCCGTTTGCCGTCCACCGTATCGTAAAAGCTGCCGCTGTTTCCTTTGGCCTTGAGCACCACCGGACTCCGGGAAGCGTTGGTGGCCAGGATTTGGCGGCCGCTGTCGTAGATGACGTCCCCCTGCTCATCGATGATGAGCGAAGTGCCCCGAGTGACCTTGTCGAGCTCTACCACTTGATCTTCGATCACGCTGATGTTCGCGTCGACGGCGATAAGCCCGATCGGGTTCAGCGATCGATCCAGAATTTTGCGGACGACCGTAAAGGCGTACCTTGTGCTTTTCAGGTTGCTGCGATACTCCTGGGTGCTGAAAAGCAGCGCTTCCCCATGCGTGGACGCCACCTTGTCCTTCCATCGCTTATAGCTGTCGGCAATGTCGAGCCGGACGGCTCCATCCTTGCTTGAATAATAGCCGTTGCCGTATTCGTCGAAAATATAGACCGAGTTCGCCCCCCGCTTGATGTTGTTGATGAAGGCGATATTGCCCTCAATGCCGCGCTGGATGGACAGCTGCAGGTCAAAATCATTCGGAAACGCTTGACCGTCCTCTTGGCCCACGGCCTGCTGCCGCTGCTCATGATACTGATTGGAACGCACAAGATTGAGCTTAATATCGTCGATATAAGCCGGGATCGAGGAGATCCGCTTCATATCCTCGATATAATCGTCCACCCTCTCCATCATCTGTCCGATCATGTTGCGGGAGTACAGAGCGGTATTCTCCTGAATCGATTCGGAATAACTATTGTAGGAAATCAGGCTGATGATGGACAGCGGGAGGATGATAATGATGATAAAAACGAGCAGCAGCCGCCTTTCCATACTCATGTCGCTCAGCCGCAAGCGCGGGTTTAGACGCCGGTTAGCCTTCATTGCGGGTTCTCCTTGTGACTCGCCCTCGCAGGACTCGGTTAGGTATTTGTTAGATATTACGTATGCATTCTTGTTAAGGCAAAAATCCTTTATTTTTCTCTATATAACGCATCTCCGGCTCACTCTATGCAGTCCTTGTTATTATAACAAAAGGTTAACCGTTATTGTATAGAGCCGTCTCCAATAAATTTTCGTTTCATAAACGGGCCAAGCCGATTCCAGCGGGAAATCTCACCCGATTAGGGATATACATAAGAAAACCGGCATGCCGCTGTATAGCGGTGCCGGTTTTGTTGCTTGTTCGGATTACAAGCTCAGGATCTGCAGCAGCCAACTCTGAGTTGTATAAGTTTGTTTTACGGCCTTCCATCGCTTCGCCCGCGTTCCTTCATGTTGCCTTGTTCTAAAACTGCGGAAACAGCAGCTTCTCTTGCTCCGCGGCCGGATTGGTCTGGTTCAGCCGGCTTGCGGTCCAGATACCGGTCCATGAATGCGCAAATCCGCTCGCGATAGCGGTTTTTATCCATAAAATAAGCATTGGCGTGCACGCCCCCCGGCACCACGTACAGCTCCTTATCCCCTCTGGCCGCCGCATAAAGGCGGTGCACCATTTCAAATGGGACAAACGCATCCTGATCCCCATGAATGAACAGGACGGGCAGTCTGGCCTTGCCCACCTGACGAAGTGCCGAGCCGTCGCCGAAAAAGTAACCTGCCCGCAGCTTGCACACCAGGCTGGTGACCGGAAGCAGCGGAAACGGAGGCAGCTTGTACATCTGCTTCAGCTGATACGTCAAAATATCCCTCACCGACGTATAGGCGCAGTCCGCGATAATGCATCTCACCTGCTCCGGCAGCTGCTCCCCGCTGGCCATGAGCACGGTGGCGCCGCCCATCGAGACGCCATGCAGCACGATCTCCATCTGCGGTCCGCTCCTCTCCAGGACAAAGCCGATCCACTGCATGACGTCCTTGCGATCCGGCCATCCGAAACCGATGTAATCGCCGCCGCTTTGCCCGTGACCCCGGTTATCCGGCAGCAGCACGTGAAAGCCCATGTCATGGTAAAGCTTCGCAAATGCCCCCATTTCCTTCCCCTGGCTGTAATACCCGTGGACCAGAATGACCGTCCGTTTTGACGGCTGCGCCGCAGGAATGTAATAACCCGCAAGCCGAAGCCCATCCTCTGACTGCAAATGGACCGTTTCAGGCAGCTGGCCGTTCAGCCATGCCTCCTCCTGTTCCCAGGGATGGTCCTCTTTGACCAGGGAAGGGTCCTGCTCCAGAAAATCCTTTGTGCTGCGCCGGATACCAACGTTATAAAAATACATGCTGGTCCCCAGAAGCACCACTCCGATCAAGATGATGAATCCAATGACCATTGCTGCCGCCGTCATGACTTCCCCCCACTGCGTCTGCCACGATGCCGCTAAAGAGGCATGCTGGCAATATCTTACCTTTTAAAATAACACCCGCCGCAGACCGGTGACAATGAAATGTTCAGCAAAATGATTCGAAGCGAATAACGCCACGTCCAAACGTACAAGTAACAGGTTACCGCCATAAAAGAAAAAGCAGCCTCCGTGAGTCACGGTATGGCTGCTTGCATTCTCTTCTTATGAGAGTGCCTGCGTACGAGGGACTGCTCACTTCTTCTGATCCTTCATCATGGAGCGCAGCGCCTCGCGGTAGGCATCGTCGGAGCTTGGATCCGGCCTTTTGGCAGGTGCCTGCTCCTTCTCCTGGGCAGCCGGCGGCTGGACGGCGAATTTCCGCAGCGCTTCGCGATATGCGCGGTCCCCATCACTTGCGGAGCGGTGCGCTTCGGCCTCGGCCTCCATCAGCGCGGTGCGGTCCGATGCCTCCGGCGCGATGACTTTAGCCCCGTCATTCCTCACGTCATTCCTCGTTTCCGCCACATGTGGGGCATCCACTTGGACTGGCGTCACTTGAGGCGCAGCGGTTACCTCTTGAACCGGAGGCAGGGCTTCAGGCGCGGCGGGCGGGGCCGGAGAAACGTCCGGCTCCTCCCTGTTGCTTTCGGCGCCTTTTGATTTTTTCGTTAAACGGGAGTTGTAGACGAACAGAAAAATAAGCGCCACGATCGCGAGTACAACAAACGCTATGACCATATGGCAATCACCCTACCTTGCCGCAGATGAAGAAACCAGCTGTCTGGTCACCTCAGCTACCCGTCTGCCCAGCGCCCGGCCCAATACAAGATCGTTTTCGCTCGGCAGGTTCTTCGGATCGTTCTCCGACAGCTCCACCGGACAGGTGACACCGACGCCGTAGTAGGAGCCGTACAGCGCATTCTCCGGAATGTTGCCGGGCAGCCCGACAATAATCATGCCGTTATGAAGCATCGGCGTAATCAGGTTGATTAACGTGGATTCCAGGCCGCCGTGAACGGTAGCCGTCGTGCAGAACACGCCACCGACTTTCCCTACGAGCTTACCCTGCGCCCACAGGTAACCTAAACGGTCAATCCAGTTTTTGAGCCCTGCGCTGATCGTTCCGAAGTGGCCCGGACAGCCCCAAATAATCGCATCCATATCCTCGAGCTTGTAGATATCTGCATCATTGACATGGGCGATTTCGGCATCGGCGCCTTCCACGCCGGAAACGCCCTCGAGCACCGCACGCGCCAGCGCCTCGGTATGTCCATTCTCACTGTCATATATTACGTATATTTTCATGCGGAATGTCCCCTTTTCCATGCTTTGATTCCTTATTTATCCCCCAAAACTTCCCCTTTATGCCCAGTCCCGGCCGTCCGCGAAAAAACGGGCTGAGCTGAATATGATTTCGGCGTTCGGGGGATGCTCTTTGGTAATTGGCTAAAGATAGCAACCATTAGGAGGAGACAACAACCTATGAATTCACGCGCACTTCTTGTCAATGTACTCGTCGTCATCATCGTGCTCGGACTGGGCGGAGCGGCGATCTACTATTACAATCAGACATCCAGCTATGTCAAAACGGACAATGCTCAGGTCACCGGGCAGCCCGTATCGATTTCGGCTCCTGCCGCCGGCAGGCTGGACAGCTGGAACGGCCAGGTCGGACAATATTTCAAAACAGGAGATGTGATCGGGAGCGTTGCCGCCCAAGGCACCAAGCTGGACATTACCGTTCCGCTTAGCTCCACCATCGTCCAGCAATCCGCCATCCCTCATTCCTACGTGGCGCCGGGCGCCTCGCTTGCCCGGGGCTTCAACCTGAACAATCTGTGGATTGCGGCCAATATCGAGGAAACCAAACTGGATAAAATTAAAGTCGGCCAAACGGTCGACGTGTATGTCGATGCTTTTCCGGATACGACGCTGACCGGCAAAATCGATCAGATCGGCCTGGCTACCGCCTCCACTTTCTCGATGTTCCCGAGCACGAATTCGAACGCCAACTATACCAAAGTCACGCAGGTCGTGCCGATCATCATTACCATTGAAGGTTATAAAGGTCTCGGGCTTGTTCCTGGCATGAACGCTACCGTCCGAATTCACATCTAGCGAGGGGGCTTGTCCTGCCATGGCAAAAGCAAACGAATTTCATATGGGACGTACGCTGACGGTGCTCATGCTTGGGGCTTTCATCTCCATCTTGAACCAGACGCTGCTCAATGTGGCCATCCCCCACTTAATGAACGAATTTAACGTATCGGCCACGACCGTCCAGTGGCTGTCGACGGCTTACATGCTCGTTAACGGCGTGCTGGTGCCCGTCACGGCTTTCCTGATCGAATCCTATGGCACGCGGGCTTTGTTCATTACCGCCATGGCGCTATTCACCGCCGGAGCGGTGCTGTGCGCGGTCAGCAATTCCTTCGTGCTGATGCTGGTGGGCCGAATCATCCAGGCGAGCGGCGCGGGAATCATCATGCCAGTCGTGATGAACGTCTTCCTGACCGTCTTTCCTCCCGAAAAAAGGGGCACCGCCATGGGCACGATGGGGATCGCCATGATGTTTGCCCCCGCGCTCGGGCCTACGCTATCCGGCTGGATCGTCGAGCACTACACCTGGCGGATTCTATTCTTCATGGTCATTCCGCTCGCGCTGCTGGACATTCTGTTTGCCTACAAATGGTTGACCAACGTCAATAAGCTGACGAAGCCGAAATTCGACTTCTGGGGCGTCGTCTTCTCGACGCTGGGCTTCGGGGTACTGCTCTACGGCTTCAGCTCCGCGGGCGACAAGGGCTGGGAAAGCGTCACCGTCCTCGGCTCCCTCTTTGTCGGCGCAATCTTCATCCTGCTGTTTATTTTGCGGGAGCTGCGAATGGAAGTGCCGATGCTGGAGTTCCGGGTATTCAAATACGATATTTTCACCGTCTCGACCATCGTCGGCGGTCTGGTCAATATGGCCATGTTCGGGGCCATGCTGCTGCTACCGATCTATCTGCAGAATATCCGCGGCTTTACGCCGCTGCAGTCGGGCCTGCTGCTCCTCCCGGGCGCGCTGCTCATGGGCGTCATGTCGCCGATCTCCGGCGCGATCTTTGATAAGATCGGGGCGCGTCCGCTTGCGATTGTCGGCCTTCTGATCACCGCGGTCACGACATTCGAGTTCAGCAAGCTGACCTCGGACACCTCCTTCTCGCATCTGCTGATGCTGTATACCGTGCGCAGCTTCGGCATGTCGCTGATTATGATGTCCGTCCAGACCGAAGGCCTGAACCAGCTGCCGCCCCGGCTCGGGGCCCACGGCACCGCCATGTCGAACACCATGCGCCAGGTTGCCGGCTCGATCGGAACGGCGCTGCTCGTGACGGTCATGTCGACCCGATCGACGCTTCATATTGCGAATTCGGCCAATCACTATACCTCGGATAATCCGTTCGTCAGCGAGGATCTGGCCGCGCTTGGCCAAAGCGTAGCCGCAACCGCTGGCGTCCCTGCCGAAACGGGCTACAGCCTGGCTCTGCAGAGCGTGTTCGGCATCGTCTCGGAGAAGGGCACGATCGACGGGATCAATGATGCATTTATCGTCGCCACCTGGATCGCCATCGTTGCGCTGATCCTCTCCTTCTTCCTGCGCAGGGCGCGCAAACCCAAGAAGGTCAAGGTCAAGCATGCCAAGTAGCCTTTAACTGGTATGCAGCAGACGCTAGATTAAGCCGCTATCGATCCGGATAGCGGCTTTGCTGCGATGTCACCATTTTCGAAAAATTCATTTTGGAGTCGTACAAGCCAAAGCTCCTTCATACCCTATAAAAGAGTAGATTGAAGGGGGTACTTTTCGTGAACGTTTTGCTCAGTCATTTCTTGTTGGGACTTTCCCTTGCCGCTCCCATCGGGCCCATTAACGCCGCGCAGATGGACAGGGGCATCCGGGGCGGTTTTTGGCATGCCTGGCTGGTGGGCCTTGGTACCATGCTGGCCGATGGAGTCTTCATGCTGCTGGTGTATTTCGGAGTGATCCATTTCCTCAACATCCCGTTCATGAAAACATTTTTGCTGCTGTTCGGCTTCTTCATTTTGACCTATATCGGGATCGAAAGCCTGACCGGTGCAGGCAAAACGGGTACGGAAACCCGGGGCGGCAATGAATCTTTGTTTAAATCGTTCAGCGCGGGCTTCGTGATGTCCATTTCCAATCCGCTCTCGATCCTGTTCTGGGTCGGCATCTACGGCTCCGTGCTCGCCGACATGATTGCGAAGTACGACGCTCACGGCGTGCTGTTATACAGCACGGCCATCATGTCCGGCATTATGCTGTGGGATATCGCCATGGCCATGGTTGCCAGCATGGCTAGACGGTTCCTGACTCCCCGGCTGCTGTCGGGCATCTCGGTTATTTCCGGGGTATCCCTCATCGGATTCGGACTTTACTTCGGATATGAGGCCTATGGCGTATTGTTTCTTCGATAAACTTTCAGCCGCCGCCTGGATACGCACTCCAGCCAACAAATAAAGCCGCAGAGCAGGGTTCTCATCGAACCTTGTTCCGCGGCTTGTTTTGTTCTTCGATGACCCTTTGGCCCCGGAGTTATTTCAAAAGTCCCCAAGCTTTCAGGATCGCGTCATGTACATACGTATTTTCCCGTACGCCGGTGAACAGCTCGGCGCCGCTTCCCATGGCTGTCAGTGGAATGTCGACGCCGGTGTGCCCCGAAGTGGTCCAATCCACGTAAAACTGCTCTTGGGAACCGAAGATGCTGAACGGACCATCTTCCTTGGAGATGCCATCGCCGGATTCGTCTTTCTCGTCGACCGGCTCGAGTGCGAACCCGCCGGTTTCGTGATCGGCCAGCACCAGCACGAGGGTATCCGGATGTTTCTTGGCGAACGCCTTGGCGACGCCGACGGCTTTATCGAGCTCCTGGCCGGCTTTAATCGTCAGCTTGGCATTGTTTTCATGCGCCATTTCATCGATTCCTTCCTCTTCAACCATCAGGAAAAAGCCCTTTTTATTCATCGACAGGGTGTCCAGCGCCTTTTGGGTCATATCCTGGAGCGGCACGACCGGATTGTAGACGTCGCCTTCGCCCTCCGGATTTTGCTGGAACATTTCCTCATTGGCGAAGAGTCCGAGCATTTTACCATTCTTCGCCTTTTGCAATTCTTCTTTGCTCGTCACATATTGATAACCCAGCTTTTTGGCATGCTCGACCAAATTCCCCTCCGTACCTTTGCTCTCCTCGCTCGGATCCTCGGCCGGATGATCCTCGAATTTGCCGGGATTGCCGGCTGGATACCAGAAATCCTCGCCGCCGCCGAGCAGCACGTCCACCTTGCTGTTATCCAGGTACTGCTTAGCGATTTTGCTTTGCTGCGAGCGGTCCTCGACATGGGCTCCGAATGCGGCAGGCGTAGCATCGGTAATCTGGCTTGTAGTGACGAGCCCCGTTGATTTGCCCAGTCCCTTCGCAACCTCCAGCAGCGTCTTGACCGGCTTCTTGTTCGCATCGACGCCCACCGCCCCGTTATAGGTCTTCACGCCGCTTGCAATGGCCGTCCCCGCGGCAGCCGAGTCGGTCACCGCCACGGTGGAGTGCGTGCGCAGAAACGCGGAATACGGCATATCATCCATTTGCAGCTTGCCGTTTAGGCCTACGGTATTCAAGCGAATGGCATCGCGCGCAGCGGCTCCCATGCCGTCGCCGACGAACAGAATGACGTTTTTCGCCTTGGCTGCCGGTTTCGCGGATGCTTGGTTCCCTTTTGCTTGGACGTCTCCCCCGGAAATGAGCAGACTTGCGGCTGCCGTCAGGCATACAGCGGCTTGTACGATACCCCGTTTTTTATGGTTCATTACAATTCCTCCTTCGGTATGTTTGCTTCTATGGCAAGTATAGGAGGGCAGTGTTAAGCGAAATGCTAGAAAATGTTAATTTTATGTATATATTATTGGGCTTTACTTAGGTTTTTTTAAATAAAATCAAACGAAAATGGCTTCGAAGGCGTCTAATTACATATAAGCCAATCTATTATTTATAATTCCATTCATGGAATAAAAAGTATAATATTAGGAATCATATGCTCTTTTTCGACATTTTAATGGGTCGGCAGCTTCTTTATTTTTGAAAATACATTCACCTGCTGCCCGAATAACCCCTTGGAGGTGATCCCCTGTGCAAACCCGATTAATAGAGAAATTCCCAGCTGCCGAGTCCCTTCCCAAGAAGAGCACGTTCAGGCTTCTCCTTCAGCAGCTGCGCCCCAAACAGTGGTCAAAAAACGCGCTGGTGTTCGCTGCCCTCGTCTTTTCTTTAAAAACCGATACGCTGCAGGACCTGGTAACCGTGACGGGCGTGTTTATCATGTTCTGCCTCGTATCCGGCTGTGTCTATATCATTAATGATTACAAAGACCGGGAAGCCGATCGTCTTCATCAGAAAAAGAAATTCCGTCCGATGGCATCCGGTGCGCTGCAGCCGCAGACCGCACTGCTGTTCGGGGCTGCGCTTCTGACGCTGAGCCTTGCCGCATCCTATTTTATTCACCCTCTGCTCACCTTGCTGCTGGCCGGTTATTTTGCGCTTAACGTATCCTATTCCCTGAAACTGAAGCATGTCGTCATCCTGGACATCATGGCCATTGCCGCCGGATTCGTGCTGCGGGCCGTTGCCGGCGGGCTTGCCATCCAAGTGCGGCTAACACCGTGGTTCCTGCTGTGCACCATGCTGCTCTCCCTGTTCCTCGCCATCGGGAAACGCCGGCATGAGCTGTCACTGCTTCAGCAGCAGAAGGTGCTGCACCGCGAAGTCCTCGGCAAGTATTCGATCCAGCTGCTCGATCAGCTGACCGGGATCGTGGCCACCTCGGCGATTATCAGCTACTCGCTCTTTACGTTCACTGCCGGCCGCACCGTCTACCTCATGTGGACGATCCCGCTGGTCATCTACGGCATTTTTCGCTACTTGTATTTAATTCATGCCAAGAATAAAGGCGGCGAGCCCGACCGGGTATTATTCGAGGACAAGCATATTCTGGTCACGGTCGTCCTTTATGTACTAACGGTTCTCGCCATTCTGCTATTCCTGGAATAGCGCACTGATCCGTCTGACAACACAAGACATGGGGGAAATCATGAAATCACTGCTCAACTTTCCGCACGCCGGCAAACTGCTGATGCTGATGTCCGCCTTTTGTACGGCTACCGGACAACTCTACTGGAAATGGGGCGCCCACCATATACTGTGGCTGGCCGCCGGTTTTGCCGTATACGGTCTCGGCGCCCTGCTCATGATACGTGCCCTCGCCATGGAAAAGCTGTCGATCGCGTATCCGCTGATGTGCGGTTCTTATATATTCGCCATGATCTATGGCGCTCTTTTCCTTGACGAGCCGCTGAGCCTGAAGAAAGGAATCGCGGTCCTGCTGCTCATTGCCGGCGCCGCCCTGACAAGCTATGAGAACTGACTGGTGGATATGGGGGCTCCTGCTTGCCATGACGCTGCTTGGATCTTCCGGAAGCGCATGCTTCAAGGCATTCTCACTGAATAAGCAGAAAAAAGTCCTCCTGCTGGGCTTTGCCTGCTATGGCTCGGGGGCGCTGCTCAACATCCTGCTCCTCCGTTATCTGCCGTACACGGTCGTGCTTCCGGCCAACGCACTGACCTTTGTCTGGACGCTTGCATTTGCCAGGCTGCTGTTCCATGAAAGGGTCGGCATGTACCAAATCGCTGGAGTCGCATTCATTTTTGCCGGGCTGCTCACGCTTGTGTGGCCCAACGCCTAGATTTTGACGAGATGAGGAGAAACGACGATGACTTTTACCAAATGGCTCAGGCTAAGCCGCCACGACAGCCTCATGGCGCTCGGCCTGCTGCTTTTTTTCTATGTATATGATGTGATGCTGAATTTTCCCTTCGAGCGGTTCATGACAGACCATAAAGCGCTGCTGGATGCCCATAATCCGTTTTACGGAGCCCCGTTTCAACTGAACCTGTTCAACTTCGATCCGTCGATGTATTATGCGCCGCAGGCTTCAATCCTGCATCCGCTGATCAATTATATATCCGTACCGCTGAAGTTCCTGGCATCCTCTCCGCTCGGCAACATGGTGTTCCTTCTGCTTCAGGCGCTTATGAACGCCCTGGGTGCGGTCATCATATTCGTTTATTTGCGGAAAAGCGGCGCGGGCCGCAGGCTGTCGCTGTCCGTCGCGGTGATGTACGGGGCCTGCTCCTACAGCATTTTTACAGCCCTGATTCCCGATTCTTACCCTTATGCGGTGTTTATTCTGCTCCTTACCGTTCTGTACGGCCAGTACTGCCGGGTCGAAAAGGTGCTTCCCGTTCTGCCGGTATCGATCCTGCTATGCGCCAATTTTGGTATTACGGTCACCAACGTGATCACCGCGGCGATATTTTTGATCATCGGTTCCCTCGGCACGGGTAACATGAAGAATTGGCTGCTGCAATGGCTTAAAATTGCTGTCCTTTCCCTGGGACTCGTCATTCTCCTTACGGCCCTGCAGTACGGCCTTTTTGGCGGCAACTCCTGGGTCCATAACTGGAGGCAAATGCTTCAAGCCGGCGGCTATGACTATGCGACCTCATTCTCGCTTAAGCATCACTGGAAGGTTCTTTACTCCATGATCGAAGCGCCGGTCGTCACCCCGAACCTGTCCATGATCAACGAAGGCACGATGGCCTTTGTCACCAACCTGGCGGATCCGTTTCCGATCTACGGCCACATTCTTGGCGGAATGGTCGCTCTGTTGGCTCTGTTGGGCTGTATCTGCGGCTGGCGTTCGCGGGAAACGCTGATGCTTGCCGTCTTCCCCTTATTTGCGGTAGGCTTGCACATTGTTAAAGGCTTCGGTTTGAGTGCTTTTACCTACGATATGTATTTATATGCGGGACATTACCTGTTCGCCTTGTTCCTGCTGGGGGCCAGTTTTATTCACAGGTTAAGGGGCGGATGGCGCGGCGCTGGCACATGGATGATCATGGTTGGCGCGGCGGCGTTGGTGGTTATCAACCTGTGGGGGCATATTCATGCCCTGCACACGGTGCAGCAGGTTTTCCGGACACTGGCTGCACAATAAGCTTTATGATATATTTCATATCAGGTGGGTCCGCCTGAAAATGCTTTAATTGGAATGGACCCGGGGAAATGAATAGAACTTATAGGTGTGGTGAAGGAGGAAATGCAAGTGGAATTCAGAATTGAAAAAGACACCATCGGTGAAATTAAGGTTCCTGCGGACAAGCTGTGGGCAGCCCAAACGCAGCGGAGCTTTGAAAATTTCAAAATCGGCACGGAAAAAATGCCTTTGGAACTGATCCGCGAATTTGCGATCCTGAAGAAGAGCGCGGCTCTCGCCAATAAAGAGCTGGGCAAGCTGAACGCCGAAAAGGCCGATGCGATCGTGGCCGCAGCCGATGAGGTGATTGCAGGCAAGCTGAACGAGCACTTCCCGCTCGCAGTATGGCAAACCGGAAGCGGCACGCAGTCCAACATGAACGTGAACGAAGTCATCGCGAACCGCGCCAACCAAATGCTGAAGGACAAAGGCAGCGAGCAGCGCATTCACCCGAACGACGACGTCAACAAATCGCAAAGCTCGAACGATACGTTCCCGACAGCCATGCACATCGCGGCGCTCATCGCCGTTGAAGATCAAGTGCTTCCGGCCATCGATCAGCTGAAAGCAACGTTCCAAGCGAAGAGCGAAGAGTACATGGATATTATCAAAATCGGCAGAACGCATCTGCAGGATGCAACACCTCTTACGCTCGGACAGGAAATCAGCGGCTGGCACCGCATGCTGGAGAAAAGCGAAAGCATGATCCGAAGCAGCATTGAATCCCTGCGCGAGCTGGCGATTGGCGGCACGGCTGTCGGTACCGGCATTAACGCACATCCGAAATTCGGTGACATGACGGCAGCTAATATCAGCCAGTTGACCGGCAAAACCTTCACCTCCGCCACGAATAAATTCCATGCGCTGACAAGCCATGACGAGCTCGTGTATGTCCACGGCGCGCTGAAAGCGCTTGCCGCCGATCTCATGAAAATCGCCAACGACGTGCGCTGGCTGGCGAGCGGCCCGCGCTGCGGCATCGGCGAGCTGACGATCCCTGCCAACGAGCCGGGCAGCTCCATCATGCCGGGCAAGGTGAACCCGACGCAAAGCGAAGCGATGACGATGGTCGTATGCCAGGTCATGGGCAACGACGCAGCGATCGGCTTTGCGGCAAGCCAAGGCAACTTCGAGCTGAACGTATTTAAGCCGGTCATCATCTATAACTTCCTGCAATCCGCACGCCTGCTGGCAGACGCGATGGTATCCTTCAATGACCACTGCGCGGTTGGCATCGAGCCGAACCGTTCCGTAATCGACCGCAACCTGAACCAGTCGCTGATGCTCGTGACGGCGCTCAATCCGCATATCGGCTATGAAAATGCCGCAGCGGTGGCCAAGATGGCTCATAAAGAAGGCCTGACGTTGAAAGAGGCGGCTCTGAAGAGCAACCTGCTGACCGAAGAGCAGTTTGATGCCGTGGTGCGTCCGGAGCAAATGATTCATCCGAAAGAAGACTAAGTTAGCTTAGGAAGCAGCCTGTCCGGTTATGGACAGGCTGTTTTGGCTCTTAGGAGGACGCTCCGCGAATGAAGCATTCATCCGATCGCTGTTGTCCTTGAATTATATTGAATTGACTCTAAGTAGAAATAATTCGAGGACAAAGGCGACCACTTCGTTTCTTCGGAATTGCTTCGTCCGCTCCGCTGCTGTGTGCTGGTTCACCGTTTTCCACCAAAAACAAAGATGCCTTCGATCCGCAGATCAAAGGCATTTTTGCTTTTCCTATATTCAGCACAATAGAACATCAATTGCTCTTGTTCTTGGCCGGATTCTGGTCCTATCCTGCCCTATTCTTGGCCCTCTGACTGCTGCTGGCTGAACGCTTCCTTCGCGTCCTCCACCATGTCCTCGGCAAATTCTTCTCTTTGCTTGTCCGGTACAGGCATTTTGTTCAGCTTCGTCGTTTGCACCTCATATTTACTAGGCTCCTGGGAATTGTTGCTCATCTTTCGTACACCCCCTTCAAGTTGGCAAACCGTCCATATGTAGGATGCGATAAAGCCCCCGTACTTATGCATGCCTGTTGGCAATACATTCTACCCGTTTCGAAAAAAAAGACCGCCTTCCTTCAGCTGAAGCAAGCTGAAGCGGCGATCTTCAAAATGTAGGATTGTTTACTGCGCAAGGCAGATGTTCTTAACCTTATCGTATTCAAACTCCGTTCTCCTGTCTATCACCCCGATGGATTAATCCCTGCGCGTTAGGACCCTATCAAACCTTTATTCTCATGGATCTTAAGCCAAAACGCTGAAAAAAAACACATTCCGCGTTAGAGAGTGCATCATGCAGCCTCAAGGGCGCGAAATGTGCTTTATCGTTTATTGGCCAGCCATGAACGCCTCCGGGCGGTCCAGCCGGTACAAATTGCGGTAGCGCTCGGAGGAGGCCATAAGCTCTGCATGGGAACCCCTCATCTCGATGAGTCCGTTTTCCATAAAAATAATTTCATCCATGTGCTCCGCACCCACCAAATGATGCGTGACCCAGATCAGCGACTTGCCTTGCATGGTGTCCAGAATGGTCGCCAGCAGATCGTTTTCCGTGCGCGGATCCAGGCCGACCGTGGGTTCATCCAGGATGACCACCGGATTGTTCTGCAGCAGCACCCGGGCGAGCGCAATCCGCTGGCGCTCGCCGCCGGAGAAGCGCTGGCCCGTCTCATGCATCGGCGTTCGGTAGCCGAGCGGCAGCGACTCGATCAGGCGGTCCAGCTTCACCTGGGCGGCTGCGCGCCGGATGTCCTCATCCTCGGCTTCGCGGTCGCCAAGCCGGATATTGTTCGCCACGGTCGTGTCGAACAGGTGCGGGCTCTGGTTCAGCACCGATACGACCTGAGGCATCCGCTCGCCGATGTTATAAGCCTCCGTGCCGCTCAGGGAAACGGAGCCGGACGAAGGCCGCAGGGCGCCCTCGATCAGCTTCAGCAGCGTCGATTTGCCGGCACCGCTGCGGCCGATGATGGCGATCCGTTTGCCCTGCGGCAGGTCAAGGGAAACATCCTGCAGCGACCAAGGGGAAGCATCGTCATAGCGGTAGCTTACGTTCTGAACCTTCAGATGGACATCCGCGGCAGCGAGGCTGCGGACCTGCTCCAGCGACAGGCCGGAACCGGTTCCTTCTCTGCCATCCGCGCCCGATGCCTGTTCGATCTCACCGAGACGCTGGAGCGAGGATTGGTAGCTTGGAATTTTCTCAATCGCTTCCGACACCGGCATGAACGCATCCATGATCGGGAAAACGACCAGCACAAAGGCGGCAATCATCGTTGCGGGAATCTGACCCCCGGCATATTCGCGGGCAGCCCAGACCGTCATCGTGATGACGCTGAGACCTATCACGACCTGCCCGAGCAGCTGCCGCCAGCGTGCCCAGCGCTTGAGCTGTCCGTTCACGCGGGCAGCTTCGCGTTCGTCGGCTTCATATGCCGCGAGGAACTGCGCCTGTCTGCCGCTGATGACCCAGTCGCTCATGCCGAGCACGGCATCGGTCAGCTTGGTGTACAAGCCGCTGCGCTGCTGCTTGGCAAGGCGGCTTTTTGCTTTGGTGATGAGCAGCGACACCCATGGCAGCACGGCGACAAGAATGAACACATACAGCGCCATGAACAGCGCGAACCGGATATCGAACCATCCCAGCGCGGCGATCGAGCCGGCGTACATGACGAGGGCTACCACGCTCGGGAATACGGTCCGGAGATACACGTCCTGCAAATATTGAATGTCATCCGACAGGACGCCCAGCATATCTCCGGTACGGAAGCGCGAGGAGATAAACAGCGCCTGGGGCTCCAGAATCCGGTATAGTCTCGTGCGCATGAGCGACACGATCCGGAGCACCGCGTCATGGCTGACGAGCCGCTCCACGTAATGGACGACGGCCCGCCCGATGCCGAAGGTGCGGACGAGCACGATCGGCACGTACACCATCAGGATATTCTCCGGACGGAGCGCGGCCTTGGAGATCAGGAAGCCCGAAGTGAACATCAGCATCGATGCGGTCAGGAGGGTCAGGCAGCCCAGCGCAATGATGATCAGAAAACGGCCCCAGTACGTGCGGACATAAGGCAACAGCCATCCTTCTTCTCTCACTTAAGCTCCTCCCCCCAGTTGCGATTGTATCAGCTCGTAATAGGCTCCCTTGCGGGCAATCAGTTCCTCGTGGGTGCCGATTTCGGCGACCCTTCCCTGCTCCAGCACGATGATCAGGTCCATATCCGGCATCCAGTGCAGGCGATGCGTCGCCAGAAATACCAGCTTGTTCTCGAACAGCCGCAGCATCGTCTGCTTCAGTTCGTATTCGGTTTCGATATCCAGATGGGCCGTCGGCTCATCCAGCAGCATGACCGGACGGTCGCTAAGGAAGGCGCGGGCCAGCGCCACTCGCTGTTCCTGTCCGCCGCTCAGCTGGCGTCCGCCGTTTCCGATCCGCTCTTCAGCGCCATGCGGCAGACCGCTGACCAGCTCGGTCAAACCGGCAGCCGCCACGGCGCGCTCCACTTCAGAAGCATCGGCATCCGGTGCGTAAAAACGGATGTTATCGGCGAGCGAGCTGCTGAAAATATACGGATGCTGCGGAATGTATGTCGTCATCTGTCTCCAGGTATCCGTCGTCAGCGAGCTAAGCCGCTTGCCGTCCACACCGACCGTTCCGGACGACGGCTTCAGGAATCCGCCCAGCACGTCGATCAGCGTGGATTTGCCGGCGCCGCTCGCGCCGATGATGCCGATTTTGCCCATGCCGCGAATATCCAGGGACACCTCATTCAGAGAGTGAGGGCCCTCCTCCTGATGCTGTACGCCAATGCCGGAAAGGCTTAAACGGCTGTCTTGCGTCCAGCCCAGGCTGGTGTCTTCCGAACGGCCGCCCTCCGTATCGGAGCCTTCGTTCAGCGGCTCGTCGATGATTAGCTGCATCGCCGCTCCGGCTTCTTTACCGTCCAGCGTCGCATGAAAGTCCGAGCCGACCATCCGGACCGGCAGGAAATACTCCGGTGCCAGAATGAGCACGGTTAGTCCGGTCACCAGCGCCAGATCGCCGCTTACCAGCCGCAAACCCAGGCCGACCGCGACGACGGCCACCGACAGCATCGTGAAAAAGTCGAGGGCAAAGGAAGACAGAAAGGCCACGCGCAAGGTGCGCATGGTCGCCGATCTGTAACGGTCGCTCACCCGGGCGATCGTATCGCTGTGCGAGCGGCTCTGCCCGAGCAGCTTCAGCGTTTCCAGCCCGCGCAGCGAATCCACGAAGTGGTTCGAGAGCGTGCGGTACGTATCGAGCTGCTTCTCTGTATGCTTGCGGGCTGCAAGCCCGATCAGAATCATAAACACGATAAGGATCGGCATCGCCAGGATCAGGATGATCCCCGACGTCATATCCTGCATGAAAATATAGGCCAGGATGACCCAGGGGATGATCGACATCCCCGCCATCCGCGGTACGATCAGCTCCAGGTAATTCCGGAACTTCGATGCCCCCTCCAGCACGAGCGTGACCAGGTTGCCCGTGCCCTCCTGCTTCGCGAACCGGGGGCCGAGCCGGAACAGCTTCTCCAGCACCTGCTTGCGCAGGCCGGCTCCCGTCCGCTCCGCAAAAGCGTAGCTGATTTTTTGCTGTATGAAATTCGTCATATGCCGGACCAGAAACGCGCCCAGGAACATGAACATTTTGTTGTACTGCGAATGAAGCGGTTCACCGGCAAAGAGGGCGGAGAGAACCTCCGCCAGCCATCTTGCCAGCAGAACAATCGAAACGCTTTGCACGAGCGTGAGGAGCAGCACGGCGGCAAGAGTAGGCTTTATCCCTTTGTAACCCAGTAAATTCCGGTCCATTAGTACTCCAAATGCTTCTCGTGAACCCGTTTATGGAAGACGAAGTAGCTCCAGATCTGATAACCAAGCACGAAAGGCAGCAGGGATAAAGCCACGATGGTCATCACCTTAAGCGAGTAATGTCCGGATGCCGCGTTGGTTAACGTCAGATTGAAGGCCGCATCAATCGAGCTGACCATCACGTTCGGGAAGAGCCCGATGAAGAAGAAGGCGATCGTAGCCGCAATGACCGCGCCGGTCATGCCGAAGGCCCAGCCGTCCTTTTTCTTGCCGGAGAAGAATGCTGCGAGCCCGAAAGCGGCAAGCATCACCACGATGACAGCCGCCAGCAGTCCGCCGCGAACCTCAAAGATGTCGGTATTGAAATAGGTCAGGGTCAAGAAGACGACGACCAGTACGGCCAGAGGCACCATGAGCGTGCGGGCCATTTTGCGCGCCCGGTCATGAAGTTCGCCGTTCACCCGAAGCGTTGCGAACAATAGTCCGTGCACGAGGCAGAGCATCACCATCGTCAGGCCGCCGACAACCGAGTACACATTGACGATATCGCCGAAGAAGGAAGCCTTCATTTCCATCGCCTGGTCGATCGGAAGACCGCGAATGAGGTCTGAGAACACGACGCCCAGCAGAAGCGGAGGCAGCAGGCTGCCTGCGAAGATGATGACGTCCCAGGTTTTTTTCCAAGATGGCTTCTCCACCTTGCCCCGGTATTCAAAGGCAACCCCGCGTCCAATCAGCGCGAGCAGCAGCAGGACAAGCGGCGTGTAAAATCCGCTGAACAGCGTGGCGTACCAGTTCGGGAAAGCGGCGAACATCGCGCCGCCCGCCGTCAGGAGCCATACTTCGTTGCCGTCCCAGAACGGCCCGATCGAGTTGATGAGCAAACGGCGCTCCTTGTCGTTCTTGGCAAGGATGCCGGTCGACATCCCGACGCCAAAGTCAAAGCCCTCCAGGAAGAAGAAGCCTGTAAACAGCACGGCGACGAGCACAAACCAAAGTTCATTAAGAGATAGCATGCTGGTATCCCTCCTTATCGAATGGATCATGGGATTCTTCTATTGCGGGCTTCACTTCGTATGGTCCCTTTTTAATCGTGCGAACGAACAGGAACACCATCACGACGCCCAGAATGGTATACACGCCAATGAAGGCAATGATCGAGAACAGCACCTGCCCGGCGGTGACGCTAGGCGAAACGCTGTCTGCCGTCGTCATCAGGCCGAATACGGTCCATGGCTGACGCCCCATCTCGGTCATGAGCCAGCCGGAGGTGTTGGCGATGACCGGCAGCGAAATGCTGAACAGCATCACACGGTAAAACCATTTATTTTTGTTTTCGAGTTTCTTGCGTGCAGCCAGATAGACGCCGTACAAGCTGAACAGTATCATCAGCGAGCCTGCGGCCACCATGATGCGGAAGCTCCAGAACGTTGTACGGACCGGTGGAATGTAGTCGCCAGGACCGTATTTTTGCTCATATTCGGCCTGCAGCTCCTTCATGCCCTGCACTTCGCCGGAGAACTTGCTGTACGACAGGAAGCTCAGCAGATACGGGATCTGGAACTCGCCCGAATTCTTCTGGTTTTTCGTATCGATAAATGCCGTAACCGTCCAAGCCGCAGGGTCTCCGCTGTTCTCCCACAACGCTTCGGTTGCAGCCATTTTCATCGGCTGGGTTTTAACCAGATACTGTGCCTGCTGGTGACCCACAAGCGCCACGCCGATTGAAGTCACAAGACCGACGATGACCGCAATGGTAAATGATTTTTTGAAAAAGGCTACATTCTGCTTCTTCAGCAGCTTATAGGCGCTCACGCCGCCGATCAGGAACGCTCCGGTCAGGAAGGCGCCCAGGATCGTGTGCGGGAATTCCAGCAGCAGCTGGCCGTTGGTAATCAGCGCCAGGAAGTCATTCATCTCTGCGCGTCCGTTATTGACGGTAAAGCCGACAGGTCTTTGCATAAAGGAGTTCGCCGCCAGAATCCAGAACGCTGACATCACCGTACCGATCGCAACCAGCCAAATGCACAGCGCATGCACCTTCTTGGACAAACGGTCCCAGCCGAAGATCCAAAGGCCGATAAACGTCGACTCCAGGAAGAAGGCCAGCAGCGCTTCAACCGCAAGCGGCGCTCCGAACACGTCCCCGACGAAACGCGAGTAATCCGACCAGTTCATGCCAAACTGGAATTCCTGCAGTATGCCCGTCACCACGCCGATCGCGAAGTTGATCAGGAACAGCTTGCCCCAGAACTTGGCCATGTCCTTGTACTCTTCCTTGCCTTTGACGACATACATTGTCTCCATGATCGCGATCAGAAGCGCAAGTCCGATCGACACCGGCACGAAGAAAAAGTGAAAAATCGTCGTTGCCGCATACTGAAACCGAGACAGCATCAATACATCCATTTTCTTCCCTCTTTTCAAAAGTTATTCTCAGAATCCCTATGCCTTCCGGATTCGTGAACACATGTTAACGGGTTGTTTGCAACATTCGCGAGTAATTCAGATCGATGTCATTGCAATCCCTTCCTTCAAGTATTCTGGCAGACGATCCATGCTTTCAATGTGATAAATGTCACATTCTTTGCTCCAAAAGCACTATAATGTGAATTATGTCACAAAATATTAAAAATTTTAGGCATTACCCTTCGCTGGCTTATGAATTTGCATACATATCCGTTCCTGGACCCGGTGCAGCCCATGATTCATTACCCAGAAAATCCGCCCTATTTACCAGAATATACCTGAATCAATTCAAAAAAACTTTTTATGGCAACAAAAGGGACTGCCCCAAGCCGAAGATCCGGCCTGACAACAGTCCCTTAATACATATCCGTTATCCTTTATGTCTTCACCCTCTGACAGGTGCTTTTCGCTCGTTCATGCTAGTCCCTCGAAACATAATACTTGTTGGTCATGTACCAGGCATCGCCCTTGTCGGTCGATACGCGGCCTTTCTTCTTGTCCAAGAACACGATCTCCTTGCATTTGGAACAATACCATTTCGTCGTGTAGTATTGGGAAAAGGTCGTGTAGGTGGTACCGCATTTGCAGTCGACTTTAAAGTACACACGGTTCTCCTCGTACGCTCTGGACAGCTGATCGGTGTTATCCGATTCTACGGCGGCAGGCGGGTTGCCCACAGGCTTCAGCACTTCGGCGTAATTGGAAAAACGGTTATGCACTTTAAAATCCGCAACCAGCTCTGGATTGAGGCCGAAAAACTCCTTGCCAATAGCTGTGATGAATTTCGCGTCGGTACGATAGCACTCGATCCATTCCTGAATTTGCTTATTCGATAAAGGTACAGTTCCTTTAATGCCACTATTCAAGGTGTAGGTCATGATGGTCAGATTCTCATTGTCTTCATAGAACATTAATTCAGAAACCTCCTTATGATTTCATCTATTAATGTACTACTTCTTCGGACCATAATCAAAGTGTGAAATATAGGCAGTAAAGTGCAAATGGGAAAACATCTCACGATGTTCTCCCACTGCGGACAGACTATGGAGTCCTCTTGGCAGCGCGCCGATATCTCATCACTTTGCGGTACACGCTCTTGTCGGACAGATGGTTAAAAATATAGGGATCGGGATTCGTATTGACCTCGAGAATCCACGGCGTCCATGTGCGGTCAAAGCCGATATCGAGCCCTATTTGTCTGAGCCCCGGATACCTGGCATGCATATGGCGGGCGACCCTCACCCCAAGACGGTTCAGCTGTTCAGTGGTTCGATGCATCTGGTCCGCAGACATATACGCTCCCAAAAGCCGTTTCACGTCCATCAGCTTGCCGCCGCTGTGGTAATTGGTCACGATTTTTCCCGGATGCGCGACCCTGCCGATCAGACCCGTCGTCTCCCACGCGCCCTTCGGACTCAGCTGCACCATCACGCGGAGGTCAAAACGGCGGCCGCTGTACTTGACCAGATGGATTCCTTTTTGAATCAGGTAACGGCGGCTACCCGTCCATTTGATCAGAGCGCCGTACAAGGAATCGAAATCCCGGCTTATCACGGCCTTGGTTCCCAGCTGATAGGAATATCCGCCGGTCCCCCGCCTTTCCACCCGGATCACGCCGTTGCCATAAGTCCCCACATCAGGCTTTACATAGACCATTCCATAAGCATTCAGCATCGATTTCAGAGCCGACCTGCCAAACCTCCGCGTAACGGGTATCAACGGCTTCACATCGTCATGCACGATGAGAAGTTTCGTTTTCTTCCACTTGCTCGTCAGCGTTGTACGCCGTTTTCTTTGTTCTGTCATCTCTTAATCTCTCCATTCCGGGACGTTTAGACAGCCAGCTGTATAAATAGAACTAAAGTAAGCAAAGCACTTCGCCCTGTATACCGGATGGAATCAGGAGAATCGGGATGAAACTTTAGTTCATTTTCTATATCAGACCCTATAGCTTATGCATCTTTTCCATCACGGAAAAGGCTATTGTGACCCTATTCGCAAGGAGAGGCCGCCTGTACGGATGAAAGACCATACTCTCTTGAACCCGCATGCATATTAGTAGAGAGTAGATGATCCATCGGCTTCTGACGGATAGGAGGAAGAGAGAGTTGAATCTGTTAATCGTTGCCCCTGAGCAGATTCCCGTTCCCGGGAACGGCTCGGTCGAGATTTGCATTCTGGCCATCGCCAAACAGCTTGCGAAGCAGCACACCGTTACTGTGATCAGCAGAGCCGCAGCCGGGCTTCCCGGACACAGCGTCACGGATGGCGTTCATATCGTGCGGGTCCGTTCCGGAAGCTCCCGCGTGTATCTGGCGTCTGTCCTCCGGCACGTTCAAGGCCAATCATACGACGTTATTCAAGTGGACAATCGCCCTCATTATATGGCGGCAATTAAAAGAGCTGTCCCGCACACCAAGGTAACCCTGTTCCTGCACTCCCTGACTTTCGTACCGCATACAGCGCCCGTAGCGTCCAGCATGAAGCACGCAGACTTGATCATCGCGAACAGCAGCTCTTTGAAGCACGAGCTCTCAAGCCGTTTTCCCGCCCAGGCGCATAAAATCCGCACGGTGGAGCTGGGGGTGGACGTAGGACGCTTCCATCCCCCGACCGCAGCCGAGCGCGCCAGTGCCAAGAGGAGATACGGCATCGGCAGCCAGTTTACCGTCCTGTTCGTCGGACGGGTCATTCCGCGCAAAGGCCTTTCCGTCCTGTTAAAAGCACTGCAGCTCGCCGGCAGGCAAATTCCCGTGAGGCTGGTCGTTGCCGGCAGGGGAAGCGGCTCTTACATGAGGCAGCTGCGCGCGCAAGCGGGAAAGCTGGGCGTGCCCGTCATTTGGGCCGGAAAGGTCGGCCACAGGGATATCCACCGCATGTACCGCATGGCGGACTGCTTCGTATGCCCATCGCAAAAGCACGAGGCATTTGGCCTCGTCAATGTCGAAGCGATGGCTTCCGGTCTGCCCGTTATTGCGTCCCGCAACGGAGGCATCCCGGAAATCGTCCAGCATGGACATAGCGGCTTCCTCGCGGATGCTTACCACCGCCCGGAGTCTTTTGCGGAATACCTGGTCCGTCTCGGCAGGAACAGCCAGCTTAGACGTTCCATGGGCGAAGCCGGCCGCCGGATCGTCCTGCAGCGCTTTACCTGGAGCCAGACGGCCTCCCGGTTGGCAGCTTTGTACGCGTAAGTGCCATCAAGCATAAAATACGGCAGCACAAAAACCCCCGACTCGGGGGTTTTTGTGCTTCTACTTCTACCGCACACGATGCAGCCCATTCACGGGCCCCTTGCGGAAAGCCAGCTTCCAGGCGACGAGATTCAGAATCAGCAGCACCAGCATCCACAGGTATTCGCCATATGCCATAAAGGTGAAGCCCAGATGCGCTCCCGCCAATACGCCAAGCAGCAGAATCAGTCCGAAAAAGACGAGCGTATTGCCGGACTGCACATTTTGAAAAGGCACCGAAAAGGGAAGCTCCTTCTCGAATACCATGAAGCTGAGAACGGTATACAGCAGCACGCCGAGCAGAATCGCGACCAGTCCGGGAAGGATCCTCGCTCCAAAAATGATTACGAATATTATTGCCTCCAACACATACAGCGGACCAAACAGCCTCGCGATCATGGCCTTCAGGGTACCTCTGTAAATTGGCGCGCCATCCGTCAGCGGAGCTGTCTGGTAAATCCATGCACCCTTATAGTTGCCCGAGTACCGGAGCATTTGAACGATGGTCGGGATCATCAGCGCGCAGAAATACAGGAACAGATATCCCCTGCCCGATCTCATCGCCGCGAAGCCGCCGTCCGAACGCAGCATGTTAAACATAAAGATGAACGGAAAGATCAGGGAGAACCCGAGCTGTGGATAGACCTTCAGCTTGAAGCCCCGCTCCCGTCCCATCATGTCCCAGGAGAAGCGGAAGAACAGCCTTTCGATGCTCCCCCGGCACAGTAAGGCGCCAAGACGGTCCGACAGCCGCAGCCGGTTTATTTTGCCCCGGGCCTCGTGGCTGGCGAGCTTCTGCAGGTTCCGTTCAAAGGAGGGCATCAGCAGGGAATATATCCATAACGCAGCCAGCGGCCCGGCGACGGACAGCACCGAGAACAAGATGATATACCCGTTCGCGGCCTCGCCCAGCACCCATTCGAATGGAGAAGCGAACCAAGTCGGAAAGATGAATATTTCCCACCATTTTGCCGTGAACGTAATATCCAAATCCACCAGATTGAAGAGTCTCGAGATAAGCTGATAACCGACCGTCATCGCAATCGTCAGGCCGATCTGGACATAGTTGATGATATCCTTCAGCTTCTCCCCGTCTAAAAAGCGCAGCACGAGCCAATACAGCGCCGCCGTCAGCACGACGATAAACACATCCATCAGAATGATTTCCGCCAGAAACAGCAGGAAGAACAGGATGCCGTGCCTGAACAGCCCCACCAGCAGCGGCACCACGGTCAGGGACCCGGTCAGCAGCAGCAGGTAGATCATGACATGCAGCATTTTGGCCATGTTGATCGTTTTGCGCTGGACCGGCTTGGAGAATAAAATGTTGCGGTCGCGGACATCGAGCATCACCGAAGAAAAGTCGGAGATCATCGAAGTCGTAACCATAAACATCAGAATGCCGAACACCAGACTCATCTGGAACATGAAGCTTACCTTCATCGCCACAAACGGAATCAGCACGAGGCTGAGCAGCACATAGATCCACAGCGACTTGATAAACTGGTTGGACTGCGTATCGGAGCTTAAGTTTTTGGAGGATTTCTGGACCAGCGTCGGCGCCCGGCGGCCGTCCATCAGCAGCTTGATCTCCAGAATTCTGCGCATCATGACATAATCGACGCCAAACCGCTCGAACAGTCCCCGCAGCGGATCGAGAATCTGCAGCCATTTCATCGTCCCCATCCGCTACACCTCCTGCACGATCGACACGAACGACGCCGCCACATCCTTATATTCGTGAAACCCCGTCAGGTCATTGAAAATTTGCTCCAGCGAGCGCTCATGCGACTGCTCCCGCAGCTCTTCGAAGCTGCCGTCGGCAACGATCTGCCCCCCATGGAGCAGCAGAATGCGGCTGCTGATCTTCTCCACGACGTCCATGATATGGGAGGAGTAAAAAATAGTTTTGCCCGCGGCCGCCAGCTCCGCCAGAATTTCCTTCACGATCATGACGCTGTTGGCGTCCAGGCCGCTCAGCGGCTCATCCAAAAACAGGATGTCCGGGTTATGCAGCAGGCTTGAAATGAGCAGCACCTTCTGGCGCATGCCTTTGCTGAACGACGAGATCCGGTCGAAGTAGACTTCCTCCAGCCCGAATTTACCCATCAGCCTTCTGGCCTTGTGATCGGCCTGGCGCTGCGTGAGCCCGTACAGCTCACCGACGAACGACAAGTATTCCTGCGCCGTCAGGCTGTCGTACAGCTCGGCCACTTCCGGCACATAGCCGATGCGCCGCTTGTATTCGATATCCCCGTCTGCGATATTCCTGCCGAAAATGTTCACTTCCCCCTGGTAACCCTCAACCAGGCCGAGCATGATTTTGACAGTCGTGCTCTTGCCTGCTCCGTTCGGACCGATATAGCCGATAATTTGTCCCTCGTATACATCCAGATCGATCCCCTGCAAAATCGGTTTGCTGCCGTAACTCATCTCCAAATTGCGGATGGATATGACGCGTTCCTTTGAAGCTTCCGCCGTTTCGATCAATTCGCATCGCTCCCTTTGGTACAGACTATGTATGTAATATAGAACTAAATTATCCCTTACCAAATACTAACATAATTTCAAGGGAAGCAGCTGTTTGCCGCTTTATTTAAATTTTGATAAAAAAAGAAGCCCTGAAAAGGGCCTCTCCATGATGCCTGTCATCTATCTGCGGATCAGATCCTCGCGCAGCGGCGTGAAGCAGTCGAGCAGCGCGCTCGGCACGAGCGCCTTGGCTCCGTGCTTGGCACCACCCGGAATGACGATGGTTTCACCCTCGGAGATGACGGTCTTCTCGCCTTCAATGGTGAATTCAACCCGCCCCTTCAGACAATAGGACATCTGCTCATGCGGATGTGAGTGCTCGTAGCCCTCGGCTCCTTCCTCGAAGTGTACCTCCATCATCATCAGCGATGCCCCCGGCGGCATGATTTTGCGGATCACGCCGGGTTCGGCGTCCTCCCATGTTCCGATGTTGCTCATTCTGATCTCCTCCTGTATACGTTTAATAAGGCTCACTCTACTAAGAAACCATGCAACCTGCATGTCATGTTCCGTCAAGCTCAACCTCTATGAAAGGGAGAAGGGAACAGGCTATCCATCGTTTGGCGGTTAGCCGGAGGCCTCGCTGGAAGCATGTGAAGCCGTTGTGACCTCATTAGACGGCCACAGCAACTGTTGAAACACCAGGCAGACGGCTCCGATGACAAGGACCACGATGCCCAGCATGACAAAGACCCTTCCCACGCCCATGCCCTGAATCAGTACGCCCCCAATCAACGGGGCAGCGATCATCATGGCGCTGGCTGACGTATTCTGAATACCGAAAATGCGTCCCGTCATACCTTCCGGCGTTTCCCTCTGCAGCACATAGTTATACGTCACAATTACCAGCCCATTGCCGGTACCAATGAACAGCCCGAGCACGATGCTCCATGCTGCCGGAGATTCCGGGCCAAGCAGCCCCATGCATCCGAAGGCCGCGCCGATCAGCGCCACGCCGCCTCCGATTCCGAACCCGTATCGTACCCTGCCGATGCGGTTTAACAGCAGGATCGTCAAGACGGCTCCCGCACCCGTGGAAGCGATCATCCAGCCGAGAAGGGATTCGTTATTCGGGGCAATTTCCCGATACAGCGTCGGAAATTGGAAATCGATCATCAGGATCACGAGCGTCACGGTCATATTCACGACGAAGCTGCTCAGCAGCAGCCGGCTTCGCGCCAGTACGGACCATCCTTGTTTCCACAATGAAATGAATCCTGGCTTCTGCTCCTTCCCGTCTTCCGGACACCGCATTTCCTCCGGCTTCCCTGCAGCCGCATTCTGGTCGATATGCCGGAGTGTAAACAGGATCATCCCCGAAACGAGACGGGTAAACGCGTTTACGGCTATGCACAGCTGCGGCGAAACGACCGTCAGGGCAACCGCGCCGAGCAGGGGGCCGGCGATTTTCGAGAACTGATTCACAAGCCCGTTATAAGAGGTTGCCTTTAACAGCTGATCCTCCCGGACAACCTGGCGTGTGAGCGCCTGGTGCGCCGGAACGCGAATGACGCCCATCGCGGCGCGGAGCAGCAGCAGCGGCAGCAGCCAGTACATGTTCGGCACAAACAGCAGCAGAATGGTCAGCACGGTCTCGGCCGCGTCGGCGAGCATCATGAGGTTGACCTTCTTCCACCGGTCGGCGACGACGCCGGCAAAGGAGCCGAGCACGATTCCCGGAAGGGCCATCATCACCGGAATGAGGGCAATCATGAGCGGATCAGCGTGCCAGCGGTACGCCACGAGAATTTCAATGGCAAACGCGTCGAACCATTCGCCGAAGGATGCCATTGCGTAAGCGGTAAACAGGCGCGCAAACGTCTTGTTGGTCCAAACAGACGCCGGTCGCTTGCTTGGATTGGATGCAGCCGATGATAAAGTTGTCATGCTTATTCCTCCGTAAGATTAGAATAAGCTCACTTTAACGGAGAATTATCAGAGGAATATCAGACGGATCCCAGAATCCGCACCATAGCTTGCTCTACCGGTTGTTTAAGCATGGAAAGCTCGTATATCCGGTCCAATTCATCGAGCCGAGCCCGGAATTTCCGCTGCAGCAAAGGATCGCTATGCACGTTCTCCAGGAAATCCAGCGTCCCGATGACCGAGTGCACGAGCAGCGGCATGTTGTGTGCTTCCTCGCCGACCTCAAGGCCGTGCTCGAAGGCTGCGACCGCTTCCGAACGTCGTCCTTCAAGCAGCAGCAGCCTTCCTTTCAGGCCATGAAAGGTGCAGATTTCCCGCAAGTAAGGAGCCTCGGCAAGCATCGCCTCGATGGCCGCCGAGCAATGCCCCGCTTCCCTCGCGTTCCCCGCCTTGAGGTGGATGTACATTTCAGCCGATGCGATGTGGACCCTGAAGCTGTCGAGCTCGCCGTCTAACCCATCGATTACCCGGTAAGCCTCCCGCACACGCTCCAAGTCCTCCGCCATTCGGCCGTTATCGGCATACAGCCCCAATATATTCAGCACTTCCAGCTCGCGCTGCATTTCGTACGGTAGAATGCGCGCCCGAATCGCATCCTCAAAAAATTTCAGGCATTGCTGCGGCTCATAATAGAAGGAATAATAGGATGCCAGGAGCCAGTATAACATGCCCGGGCCATCCGCTTCGGAGGCTTCAATCAGCCCCCTCAAATCCGCCTGCACAAAACGCAAAAAATTCAAATGCAGCGCATCGATACTGACGCCCAGCAGCTCCTGCTGATTGGCAAGGGCCAGCATCGCTTTGCTCTGGCCAAGCATTTGGTAAGTATCCAGCAGCTGCCTGATCTGCCTTTGAAGCCCGCTGTCCGTCAGCGACGGAACTGCAAGCACAGGAGCCTCCTTCAATGTCAGGCTGTAACCCAGGCCGCGAACGGTTCCCAGCTGGACCCGTCCGCTCCAGCGTTTCAGCTTCTTCCGCAGCCGGTAAATATGATCATCCACCGTACGCTCAACCGGGTATTCCATCGGCCACACCTGATCCAGCAGCTGCTCCCGCGTGAAGGTCTGATTAGCATGCTGATAAAGAAACCGCAGGAGTGCATACTCCTTAGCCAGCAGCTGTACGGTTTCCGATTGAAACGTGACGGAATAATCGCCCGGGTCAAACTCCAAGTATGCCATGCCGCTTCTTTCCTCCCCATATCCGTTCGTTGTGGTCATTCTATTATACGGCATGGGCCGGATACGAGTATAACCCCAATTTTCAATTGCCCGATCCCGGGGTTCACGATAGACTGAAATCATATCCACTGAACGGACAAGCTTCCGAGATGATGACAACCAGGAGAATAAACCATGAAAAAACTCGCATTCAAAACCGCTTTCCCTTATACCCTGCCCGTCCTGATGGGCTATCTGTTCCTCGGCATCGCCTTCGGCGTCCTTTTGAACAGCAAAGGCTTCGGCCCCATATGGGCTTTCGCGATGAGCTTCCTCATCTATGCGGGCTCCATGCAGTTTGTCGCCATCAACCTGCTGGTGAGCCCCTTTCAGCTCGCCGCTGCCTTCTTTATAACGCTCATGGTAAACGCCCGCCATCTGTTTTACGGTCTGTCCATGCTGGACAAGTTCAAGTCATCGGGCAGGCTGAAGCCCTATATGATGTTCTCGCTAACGGATGAAACCTTCTCCCTGCTCAGCTCCATTAAGGCGCCGGATAACGTGAGTCCCAAATGGTTTATGTTCTTTATTGCCCTCCTCAATCAGGGCTACTGGATCGCCGGATCGCTGATCGGCAATATCGCAGGCTCGCTCGTCTCGTTTAATTCAACAGGCATCGATTTTGCCATGACGGCATTGTTCATCGTCATTTTCGTGGAGCAGTGGGAGCATGCCAAGAATCATATGCCAGCTGTTTTGGGCATCGTCATGACCGCCCTTTGCCTGATCGTGTTCGGGTCCGACCGCTTTATTCTGTTTGCCATGGCCGGCATCCTGATCTCCCTGTCGCTTCTCAGAGGCAAATTGCATGCAAAGGAGTCAGAATCATGATCCTCTCCACCACGGAAGCCGTCTTAACGATTCTCGTCATCGCGGCCGCTACGCTGCTGACCCGCGTCCTGCCGTTTCTCATATTTCCGGCGCATAAGAAGACTCCGGACTTCGCTGCCTATCTCGGCAAGGTGCTGCCATTCGCGATTATCGGCATGCTCATCGTCTACTGCTTCAAATCCGTCTCCCCGCAGGTCTGGCCCCACGGCATTCCCGAGCTACTGGCCGGACTGTTCGTCATCGGGGTGCACAAATGGAAGCATAATCTCCTGCTGAGCATCGGCGGCGGAACGGTGCTGTACATGATCTTCGTGCAGTATGTGTTCTAGCAAAGGAAGCAGCTCCGCTTATTGAATAAAACCCCGAAACAGCAATAAGGCTGCCTCCATCCCTGCGGGATGGCAGACAGCCTTTTGATGATGCGCCGGTTCGGCTCTTGCATTTCAACCTGCTTAAGGCAGCTTACTGGATGCTCGCTCCAACTTCCTTCACCATTTCCTGCACGGACAGCAGACCGCCGCCGGAGAGGTACCAGTAATTCGGATCGAGGTAGACGATATGTCCGTCTTTCGATGCGTTCGTGTTCTTCACCAGCTCGTTTTCGACCGTTTTCTTGGCTGCTGCTCCATCCTTATCGGTTGCCACTGCGCTATCTCGGTCAATGACGAACAGGTAATCCGGGTTTTTCTCGGCCACGTATTCGCTCGTTACGCTTTGGCCGTGTGTCGATACTTCAATCTTGTCGTCCGACGCGGCGAATCCCAGCACGTCATGGATGATGCCGAAACGGGAGCTTGGGCCGTACGCGCTCAGCTTGCCTTCATTGGAAAGCACGATTAGCGCCTTTTTGCCGGAAGCGGCCGCTTTGTCATGAACCTCGGCAATCGACTTGTCGATCGCTTCCAGCTCGGTCTTCACTTCGGCTTCCTTGCCGAAAATTTGGCCGACGGTGTTCATATTTTCCTTGAAAGAATCCATGAATTTCGTGGTATCCAGTCCAAGGAACACGGTTGGTGCGATTTTGTTCAATTCCTCGTAAGCCTCCTGCTGTCTGCCGGAGATGATGATCAGGTCCGGCTCAAGCGCATTGATCGCCTCGAAATCCGGCTCTTTCAGGCTGCCGACGTTTTTGTAGGCGTCCTTATCTTCGTATTTGGACAGGTACGGCGGAATGTTGGCTTGAGGAACGCCCGTTACAGGGACTTCCAGATTATCGAGGGTATCGAGAATACCGAAGTCGAACACGACGACCTTTTGCGGGTTCTTCTTCACTTTGGCTTCGCCAAGCTTATGCTTGATGGTCAGCTCTTCGTTATCAGCAGGAGCGGCGGCCGCATTGGCCTCGGTTTCCTTCACCGGCGTTTCGGCAGTTTTGTTATTGTTACCACAGGCTGCCAGCACAAGCACCAGCATCGCGGATAGGATCAGCATGAGCATGTTTCTTTTATTCACAGTGTTCACCTCATCATTTATTTTAAGTTCTCGGCTTTCGTGCACGGCGGCCGCTCCGGTGACGGATCGTTCTTCCGATCGCTGTTGTCCCCAGATTTCTTTATCTTTCATTTAAAAGGTGTAGAAATCCGGAAACAAAGGCGACCACTGTCGTTTCTCCAGAACGATTCCGCCCCCTGCGCTACCTCTGCGCAATAATTCAATCACTCAAAAGCTTGGCTTGTATAAAATTATGCGATGCAAGCCGTGCTGCCGGGCCCTGGCATGCTGGCGTCGCACCCCATATCATTACCAAAGTTAACATTAAAGAAAAATCCACTTCTGAACTTGAGCTACCTTTTTAAGAGAAATAAATGCAGATGCGATGATCGTTGATCGTTTCGATCTGGATATCCATGCCGTATACCTGTTTCAGCACAGGGGAATCTATAATTTCCGCGGCGGGTCCCTCTTTGATGACTCTCCCGTTCTTGAGAGCCACGATATCATCGGAATACACCGATGCGAAGTTGATGTCGTGTATGACGATAATGACGGTTTTGCCTAGTTCGTCGACCATGCGCCGCAGCACCTTCATGATCTGCACCGAGTGTTTCATGTCCAGGTTGTTCAGCGGCTCGTCGAGGAGCACGTATTCGGTGTCCTGGGCGATGACCATAGCGATAAAGGCGCGCTGCTGCTGGCCGCCGCTCAGCTGATCGAGGTACTGATGCTGCAGCTCTGTAAGCTCCATGTAGCGGATCGCCTCGTCGACGAATGCCCAGTCTTCCGGTTTCAGCTTGCCCTGCGAGTACGGGAACCGCCCGAAGCTGACCAGCTCGCGGATCGTCAGCCTCACGTTGATGTGATTGGCCTGCTTGAGGATTGATATTTTGCGGGCAAGGTCGCTGCTCTTGCATTTGTCGACGGACTCGCCTTCGATCAGGATGTCGCCTCCGTCCTTCTTGATCAGGCGGCTGATCAGGGACAGGAGCGTGCTCTTCCCGGCGCCGTTAGCGCCGATAAAGGACGTGATTTTCCCTTTGCGGATGGAGACGGACACGTCGTCCAGGACGGGTTTGCCATTGTACAGTTTGGTTGCGTTTTTGACCTCGATCACGACGATTTACTCTCCTTTAGCAGCAGGTAGAGGAAGTAGACTCCCCCGGCCAGATTGATGATCACGCTCAGCGTGGTGGAGAAGGTGAAGACCCGCTCGACCAGCAGCTGGCCGCCCACAAGGGCAATGACGCTGAGCAGCATGGCTCCGATGATAAGAAAATGATGCTTGAATGTTTTCATGAACTGGTAGCTCACGTTGGCCACGAGCAGGCCGAGGAACGTAATCGGGCCGACCAGCGCCGTCGAGATGGAGATGAGGATCGCCACCACGACCAGCATTCTTTTGACAATCTTGTCGTAGTCCACGCCCAGGTTGACCGCCTGGTCTTTGCCCAGAGCAATGACATCGAGATACTTGGCATAACGCGCGAAGTAAATCGCCACGCCCGCCATCAGCACGATCGACAGCACAAGCAGCTCGGTGTTGATGTTGTTGAAGCTCGCGAACATTTTATCCTGCACGATCTGGAATTCGTTCGGGTCGATCAGCACCTCCATGAAAGTCGACAGGCTCTGGAACAAGGTGCCGAAGATCAGCCCGAGCAGGAGCAGGAAGTATATGTTCTGCCCCTCGCGCCTGAACAGCAGTTTGTAGAAGACCATCGAGAAGAGCGCCATCAGGCCGACCGAGATGATGAAATTCACATTCTTGCCCATCATGTTCAAACTGGCAGAACCGAATATGTACACCATAAAGGTCTGAAACAGCATATACAGCGAATCGAGGCCCATGATGCTCGGCGTCAGGATGCGATTGTTGGTAATGGTTTGAAAGACGACGGTGGAAAAAGCGATCGCTGAACCTGTGATTATCATGGCCAACACCTTTTTGCCTCTGAGCTTCAGGACGTAATCCCAATGACCGCTGGCGTTGATGAACATGAACACGGCAATCAAGACAAGTGCGATGACGCTCAGAAAAATCAGCTTTTTTTTCATGATGCATAAGCCTTTCTTCTCAGGAGTAGGACAATAAAGATCGCGCTGCCCAGCACGCCGACCGTGAGGCCGATCGAAATCTCATACGGATAAATGATGATCCGGCCCAAAATGTCGCAGAACAGGACGAACACGGCGCCAAGCAGGGCGGTATGCGTGAGATTTTTCTTCAAATGATCGCCCTGGTACATCGTGACGATGTTCGGAACGACCAGTCCGAGAAACGGAATCGTGCCCACCGTCAGAATGACGACCGAGGACACCGCCGCGACCAGCACCAGACCGATGTTGACGACGGCTTTGTAATTCAGCCCCAGGTTGACCGCGAATTCTTCGCCCATGCCCGCAATCGTGAAGCGGTTTGCGAACAGGTAAGCGATAATGAGCAGCGGGATGCTGATATAGAGCATTTCATAGCGCCCCTTCAGCACCGTGGAGAAGTCTCCTTGAAGCCAGGCCGACATGTTCTGGATCAGATCGTTTTTGTAGGCAAAAAAGGTCGTAATCGAGCTGACGATATTGCCGAACATGAGTCCCACCAGCGGGATAAAAATCGTATCCTTGAACTTCACCTTGTCAAGAATCCGCATGAAAATGAAGGTGCCCAGCAGGGCAAACACGAAAGCAATCAGCATCTTCTCCAGCGTGGTCGCATTCGAGAACAGCATCATGGCCACCAAAATGCCGAACCGTGCTGAATCCATCGTTCCCGCCGTCGTCGGCGAGACGAATTTGTTGCGGGTGAGCTGCTGCATGATCAGACCGATGATGCTCATGCTGGTGCCCGCGATAATAATGCTTACAAGCCTCGGAAAGCGGCTGATCCACAGTACCTGCTGCTGCTCCGGAGCTAGATGAAAAAGATCCCACGGCGTAATGTCTTTTACTCCCACGAACAGGGATATGATCGATAAGATGAAGAAGGCCACCCACAAGTACCAAATTTTCATAAGGAATTCGACTCTTTCTATCCTAAGTTGAACTACCGCTTAACTGTTCAGGCGATATGCATAAAACCACATAAACTAATAATGATATTCATTCTCAATTAGATCAATTCAGTTATCATTTTATCAGCTGGGCGGTTTTTGTCAACCGTTAAAAGTGAATAAAATCAAGCTGTTCGGGATCGGTACAAAATACCCGCAAAGCAGAAAAGGCTGTAATCGCAAGGATTACCGCCTGTCCGTACCGTGACTTCATGCAAAAAAATGTATACAATTTATGCAAACGCGGTCAGCAGAACCGCGATCGTATTCGTCAGCCCGTGAATGAGAATGCCGGGAAGAATGGAGCGCGTTCTCTCATACGTCCAGGCGAAAATCAGCCCGCTCACGAAATTGAGGGCAAGGGTATTGTAGGTGGGAATGTGCGCCGCCGTGAACACCGCCGAGCTGAGAATTAAGCCCCATCCCTTTCCCATGCGCGTCCGGAACCAGCGGTACAGGAAACCACGATACAATATTTCCTCATATACCGGCGAGACGACGCCAGCGGACAAGATGCCGATGAGGATGCTGAATGCGGAAACCTGGCTCTGAATGCTTTCTGTCTTATCATTTTCATAGCTTCCCTCAAACCAGGACATCACGAGCAGGATCAGCACGGCGGACACCAACACGGCAATGGACCACAATCCGACGAAGATCCAGTAACGTGCCGGGAACGAACGCATGCCGACGGCGGACCAGCTCTCCTTCTTCGGAATGAGCGCAATCCAGTACACCCCTGCCGTAAAAACGATGCCCATGATCAGTCCGGTAAGCGTGCCGGCATACAAATCATGTTGGAAGAGTCCCTGCAGCAGGCCTTGGATGTGGTTCTCAATAAGCCAGGGCACGAGCAGGAAGACCAAGGCCAGCATGGCCAGCAGTTCTTTATACGACCAAGGATCCTTACGCCAAAAATTGTTTTTTGCATCATTCATGTTTGTGTTATACCCCCTATGTTGTTCGTGCTTTTCTCTCGATAGGGAGTAGTCTACAAGGTGACGCAGCGTCACCTGCAAGCTTTATTTTACTAAAAAAGGATGATATACATATGACCCAGGAATGGACCACCGGACAAGCGGCCGGCAAACTCGGCATATCCGTGCGCACGATCCGCTATTACGACCAGATCGGGCTCGCGGGCCCAAGCCAAAAGCAAGCCGGCGGCAGACGCCTGTATACCGACGACGATTTACTGCGGCTGGAAAAAATAACGCTGCTGAAGTCCCTCTCGCTGCCGCTCGCCGATATCCGGCGGCTGCTGGACGAGCTGTCCATTGGTCAGATGCTGGAAGCACATCAAAAGCATTTGAGGCAGCAGCAGACGCAGCTGCAGGAGAGCCTGAACAACACGAATACACTGCTGAATTTGCTCGAGGCGGAGGGCGAGATCCGCTGGGAGGCGCTGCTGCCGCTCGTGAAGCAATCCAAGGAACGGACGGCAAGCTGGGAGGATTATTTTGATGAAAAGGAGCTTGCGGTTCTGAAGGAGCGCATGCCGAGGCTGGAAAACAGCGATGAGGCGACGCGCGGATGGGTACGGGTGATCGCCCGGATCGAGCAGTGCCTGAAGGAGGGAATCGCTCCGGCATCGGCAGAGGGGCAAGCTATCGCGGACGAGATCGAGCGGTTGTCCAAGCTGACCTTCGGCGGCGATCAGGAGCTGATGGACAAGTTCTGGGAGCTGCGGAAGGACCCGGCTTCCGCGCAGCAGGGTCTCGTTCCGATCCGGGCCGAAGTGCTGCAGTTCGTGGAACAATGTCTTGCTCCCGCATGAATCCGAGCCGCCGAATTCGGACATCGTAACAAGGAATGCCATTTACGATGACGAAGGAGGATTGAGCACGGATGACGGACAGCACGCATGAATTTGTGGAGAAAGTCCACGAGCAGCAGGAAAAGCAGCGCAAGAACCAGGAGCATTACGGCAAGGGCCAGCCGAACTCCCAGCTGCCGACCAAGCAGCATGGAACGAATAAATAACTGGCTGGTTGATGGTACGAGCATATCCCATCACCCAAGGACCTGGACCCTCGGAAGAGGGTCCTTTTTGCGTTAACCCAAAGCTTATCTTCCACTTATTCTAGCAAGCCCTGTGATGTCTGCCAGCACCTTTTCGGGGGTATTCATACCGATCCTATTGTCTATGCTTAAAGTAATAAACGTATTATTCATTCCCCTATCCAAGTCCTTTAAAGGATGTGCCCGTTTCTTATTTCCTTGCAGGGATGAACTCCTCCCTGGCGTCTAAATCAATAACAAAGCGGCCCGGCGGCCAAGACCAAGGTCTAGCATCATCCTGGCCTCCGGTCAGTTTCGGCCCTTCGCCGATTTCTTTAGAATGGAACAAATGACAGGATTTAATTCCCATACGGAGCTTCCGTATGGCCCAATGAGCAAGCGCGGGAAGCATCGAGCCGCACAGCCCCGCCGGTAAAGGAGCAAACACATGGAATGGATGAATAGTCTCTTTGAACAATATGGATATCTGGTGCTGTTTCTGGGTTTATTTTCGGAATCGCTGGCCCTGCCTTTTCCGGGCGAACTCGCAATGGCGGTTTCCGGTCACATGTCCTCGCTCGGCAACTTCCATATCCCCTTCATTATCTTCTACTCGTATATCGGTGCCATCATCGGCACGGCCATCACGTATTTCGTCGGCTACAGGCTGGGCACGCCGTTTCTTGAGCAGTACGGTAAATACGTCTTACTGAACCAGGCGCGGCTAGCGAAAGTGACGGCATGGTTCGGCAGATACGGCAACAAGCTGATCCTGATCAGCTACTTCGTGCCGGGACTGCGCCACTTTACCGGATACGTCTCGGGAGTGCTGAAAGTGCCGCAGCGCATCTTTTTCCTCCTCAACTGTATCGGCGGCTTGGCATGGGTTCTGGTATACGTCTCGATCGGCAAAATCTTCGGTCCGAACATCGAGCAGCTGCTGCACGTTGCCTCCCGTTATTTTACGGTTACGATGGTCGTGCTGGCGGTGCTGATCACCCTGTTTGTGCTGCTGAAGAGAAACAAGGAGAAGATTCTCAAAAGAGTGCGGAGCAGATCCGCCAGCGGCAAGCCTGACAAAGAGCTGGAGTAACATTTAAAATTTATGTTCTTCTTCTGCTCTGATCGAAATGTGGAAACACGCACGTAGCCAGCGCAGAGGACGATCATTCGTCAAATGGAGCGCCTCAGAACGCAAAAAAGGGCATCCCGGCAGCAAACAGCCACCGGGACACCCCTCACAATCAAAATCTACTTCACGGCCCCCTGCGTCACCCCGTTGATGATCCACTTCTGCGCGAACAGATAGATGATGATCATCGGCAGCATCGCCATCAGGTACGAAGCGAAGGCCAAGTTGAAATCGGTATTGAACTGTCCTTGGAAAATGTACTGCACCAGCGGCAGCGTATACGAATTCTGGTCGCTGATAATGATCAGCGGCAGCAGGAAGTCGTTGTACGTCGACAAGCAGATCAGAATGCCCACCGTAGCGTTGATCGGACCCATCAGCGGGAAAATGATGCGCCAGAACGTGCCCCACGTACCCGCTCCGTCCACCGTTGCCGCTTCTTCCAGGGCCACCGGAATCGAACGGATATAGCCGACATAGACGAATACGTTAAACGCCAGCGCATATACCGTATGCAGAATCGTCAGGCCGACAAGGTTGGTCATGTGCAGCGCCGAGGTCAGCTTGACGATCGGGAGCATGATGATTGGAAACGGGATGAACATCGCGCTGATAAAGTAAAAATACAATCCTTTAAAAAACTTCCGGTTCATGTTCCGTGCGATGGCGTACGCCACGAGCGAGTTGGTCAGCAGCGTCAGCACCACCGTGCACAAGGTCACCAGCGCGCTGTTGCGGAATGCCTGAAAGAAGTGCGTCATGTTAACCGCATTCCGGAAGTTCTCCCAGTGAAATGTCGTCGGAATGGCGAAGACCGAGCGCGTCATTTCCTCCGGGTTCTTCAGTGCGATCGTAAGCGTCATGTACAGCGGGAACAATATCAGAATCGTGCCGATGGCAATCAGGGCCAGGACGAGCCAGTTCGTTTTCGTTCGCATTACATATCCGTCTCCCTTCCCTGAAGGAATTTAAGCTGCAGCACCGAGATGATCGCGATCACGATGAAATAAATGACCGAGTTCGCGGACTGGTAGGCGAATTCCCCGCCTTGGAAGCCGCCGGTATAGATCAGGTGCGAAATCGACTGCGTCGCCCGGCCCGGTCCGCCGTTGGTCAACGCGATGATTTGGTCAAAGACCATGAGCGAGTTTTTCATCGCGAGCACCATGTTGATGGTGAAGAAGGGCGCGATCAGCGGGAACGTGATTTTCCAGAATTCCTGCCAGCGGCTCGCCCCGTCCAGATTGGACGCTTCATAGAGCGAAGTCGGGATAGTTTGCAGCCCGGCGAGGTACAGGATCGTATTGAACGCAATCCCCTGCCACACCGCCACGATGACGATGCCGATCCAGGCCAGATTTTCATTGCCGAGAATGTTGGTCGAGAAGGCGCTGATCCCCAGGTTCTTGCCCCAAATTGTAAAGACGTTCGAGAACAGGTAGTTGAAAATGTACCCGACGATCAGGACGCTGAGAATATTCGGCAGAAAGTAAATGCCGCGGAAAAAGTTCTTGAATTTGATCTTGGCATTGAGTCCGAGCGCGATCAGCAGGCTCAATATATTGATCAGGATCGTGGTCACGATCGCGAATTTGAACGTAAACCAGTAAGCGTTGCCCACATTGTTATCCGTGAAAATGTTGATGTAGTTTTTGAAGCCGACAAAGTCGTAATGCTTGCCGAAGCCGTTCCAGTTCGTGAACGAATAATAAATGCCCTGCAGGGCCGGCAGCGTCATGAATATGAAAAACAAAATAACGGCAGGCACGGTCATCCAGTAAAAAGCCGTGAGTCGCTTCGTCATTCTTCCTTCCTCCTTTGATCCGTGCTTTATTTGCGGCTTTGCACCTTATTCCATTCGCGGTCCAGCGTGTTCAAAAATCCGTCGATGTCGCGGTTCTGCAGGAAGCCCTGCACGATCGAATTCAGCTGCATGGCCGCAGGCAGATAGTGGTCGGCAAAATCGAGTACCTTCCCCTGCTTCAGGTAAGGGAGCAATTCAGCGACTGCCGGGTCCTCCTGGTTTACGCCCTTCACGGCGGCAAATGCCGTCTGTTCCTGAATGTACTGTCCGATGTTCTCAGGCTCCAGAAGGAAGGAGACGAACGCTTCCGCTTCTTTTTTGTGCTTCGTATCTTCCGAAATGGCCAGCAGCGAATCCACGCCGGAGATCAGCTTGATCTTGTCCGGATCGTTCCCGGTCGGGAACGGGAAGAAGCCGATGTCGGCTTTCGGATTCGCTTTGCGGATCTCCGGAATCGCCCAGCTGCCCTGGATGTACATGGCGGCCTCGCCCTTGGCGAAGGCCCGGTTGCCGTCCGCGTAGTTTTTGCCGAAGTTGTCGCCATGGCCGTAGTCCAGCAGCTTCAGCTGCTTTTCCGCCACCTCTTGAAACTGATCCTTGAACGTAACCTTTCCTTCCCGCAGCTCCTTGAAGAAATCGATGCCCACCAGGTTCGGGGCCAGCGCGTTAAACGGGAGGTTCGTCTGCCAATCATCCTTGTATGTAAAATAAAAAGGGATTTTGCCGTTATCCTTCACCTTCTGCGCTGTAGCGATCAGCTCGTCCCAGGTTTTCGGAACGGACAGCCCCATTTCCTTGAACATGGCCTTGTTGTACATGATGCCGTTGGCATTGGTTGCATACGGAACGGCAGTCACTTGATCCATGCCGGTAATGTCCTTCAGCATTTGGATATAATTCGGCTCAATGTTGCCGAGGAGCTTGCTTTGCGTCAGGTCGGTGAATATGTCGCTCTGTGCGAGGATGGAATACGTATCGGTCGCGCCGAGGGCGATGACGTCGGGGATATCATTCTTAACGACGCGCGTCTTGAGCACCGTTTCCGCATCGGGTGGATTGATTTGGCTAACCTCGATGCCCGGATGACTCTCGTTGAATTTCGCGATCAGCTTGTCAAATGAGCCTTTCGCTTCCGGCTTGTTCTGGAAAAATTCAAGCTTGACCTTCCCGTCCGCCCCATCGCCGCTTCCGCATCCCGACAGCATCGAGACAAGCAGGACGCAGGCCAGAAAAAGTCTTCCTTTTTTCATGCTGGACCCCCCTAAGTAGAAAATTTCGAATACAGGCTTTTTGCCCGAAACCGGGTTAACTTATGGAAAAAGCCTTAATTATATTAAAGAAATACCCGTTACGAAAACGTTTTAAACTGGCTATTCCATGCCAAAAACTGTGATATACTTGCATTTTTTACATGTTTAAGCCGAGCTTCTATTTTATGATGAAGACACGGAGAATGGCAGCGATCCAAATATCGGGGAGAATGAAGCAGTGGAGGGAAATGAAGAAATTCACGCAAAAAAGACGCCGGCATCCGGCGTCTTGTCTATTTAAGTCCTGCGGCACATCGGTGTCTTGCTTCACCCATGCTCGCTCAGATTTTTGAATTGGCTGTCGAACATGCCCGCATAGAATCCCTGAAGCTTCATCAGCTCCTCATGGCTTCCCTGCTCAATGATTTCCCCATGGTCGATGACCATAATCGTATCGGCATCCCGAATCGTGTTCAGCCGATGCGCGATAATAAAGGTCGTCCGCCCCTGCATCATATGCAGCAGTGCATCCTGGATGTGCAGCTCCGTGCGGGTATCGATGCTGCTTGTGGCTTCATCCAGAATGAGGATGGACGGCCGGGCGAGCAGCACGCGGGCAATGGCGAGCAGCTGGCGCTGCCCTTGGCTGAGATTGCCTCCATTCTCGGAGAGCACCGTGTCATAGCCTTCCGGCAGCCGCCGGATGAACACGTCGGCATTGGCCATGACCGCCGCCTCGCGAACCTCCGCGTCCGTTGCCTCCGGTTTGCCGTACTTGATGTTCTCCTTGATTGTCCCTGAGAACAGGTACGTATCCTGGAGCACGAAGCCGAAGCTCCGGCGCAGGCTGTCTCTCGTATAATCGCGGATATCCGTTCCGTCGATGCGGACCGAGCCGCCCGTGACATCATAGAATCGCGTCAGCAGATTCACGATCGTTGTCTTGCCCGCTCCCGTCGGGCCGACAAGGGCGGTACTGCTGCCAGGCTTCGCGGTAAAGCTGATGTTCTTCAGGATCGGCACCTCTGCCCGGTATCCGAAGCTGACCTGGTCGAATTCGACCTCGCCCGCAATCTTGCCCAGCTCCTTCGCGCCCTGGGAATCCGCAGGCTCCTCCTTCTCGTCGAGCACCTCGAAGACGCGCTCCGCTCCGGCCATGCCGGACTGAAGAAGGTTATAGATATTGGCCAAGTCGTTGAGCGGTCTGACGAACTGGCGCGAATAGCTGATAAAGCTAGCGATGACGCCGATCGTAATCAGGTTTTTGACGGCCAGCAGGCCGCCCACCAGCGCCACGGCCGCAAATCCGATGTTGTTGATCACGTTCATCATCGGCATGAGGAAGCCGGAGCGAATCTGCGCTTTAAGACCGACATCGAACAGCTGCTGGTTCACCTTTTCGAAATCCGAGATGGCCTTCTCCTCATGATTGAAGGCCTTGACGACTTCCATCCCCGAGATGCTTTCCTCGATATGGCCGTTGAGCATACCGAGCTGTACCTGCTGCTCTTTGAAGAGCACCTTCGTTTTGCGCGTGATGGTCCGCGTCAGCAGGAACATGATCGGCACTGTAATCAGGCTTGCCAGCGTGAGGATCGGGCTTAGGATGAGCATCATGACCAGCGAACCGATAATGGTGATGGCACCGGACATAAGCTGGACGGTCGATTGCGAAATGGTCGAGCTGACGTTGTCGATATCGTTCGTCAGCCGGCTCATCACCTCGCCGTGGGAGCGGGCATCGAAGTAAGCGACCGGAAGCTTCTGCAGCTTGCCGAACAGCGCCTTCCGCAGAGAAGCCACGATCCGCTGGGAAATGCCGGCCATCAGCCAGCCTTGCAGGAACGTCAGCACCGCATCCGTCACGTAAGCCGAGGCCAACACGATCACGAGGATGCGCAGCAGGCTGAAGTTCACGCCCCCGCCGAGCGGAGACATGGCGTCGATCGATCTGCCGATCAGATACGGACCGAGCAGCGTCACCCCGGCATCGACGATGATAAACAGCAGGATAAGCGACAAAAGCCTCCGCTCGCATCCAAAATAGCCCCATAAGCGGCGAAGCGTTCCCGTGAAGTTTTTGGGTTTTCCGCCAGGGCCCCGGCCCATCCCCCCTCTCATCGGGCCGCCGGGACCGGGTCTGCCTCCGGGACCCGCCTGAGGCATAGGAGCCTGCTGCTGTCCACCCGCTGCATTATTCTGCGGCATTCGGCTGCATCTCCTTTCCCATTTGGGACTTATAAATCTCCTGGTACACCCGGCAGTCCTGCATGAGCTCCTCATGCGTGCCGCTGCCGGCGATTTCTCCGCGGTCCATGACGACGATCCGGTCGGCATCCATGACCGAGGTAATCCGCTGGGCGATGAGAATACAGGTCAGACCCTTCGCATAGGTCCGCAGCGCCTCTTTGATCCTTCCCTCCGTAGCCACGTCGACCGCGCTCGTGCAGTCGTCCAGAATGAGGATCTCCGGCTGTCTGACCAGCGCCCGGGCGATGGACAGCCTTTGTTTCTGTCCACCCGAGAAGTTGACGCCGCCCTGGCCGATCCGGCTCCCGTAGCCTTCCGGCGAAGCCATGATGAATTCATGGGCCTCCGCCATCCTGGCGGCCCGGATCAGTTCCTCTTCCGATGCCTCTTCCTTCCCCCATCTCAAATTGTCTTCGACCGTTCCCGTGAACAGCATGATCTTCTGGGGAACGATCGCGATCGTCTCCCGCAGCTTCTTCGGGTCCATCTCCCGGACGTCGACGCCGTTGACCTTGACTCTGCCCGAGGTGGCGTCATAGAACCTCGGAATCAAATGAACGAGCGAGGTTTTGCCCGCTCCCGTCGATCCGATGATGCCGATCGTCTGTCCCGGCAGGCAGGTCAGCGTAAAGCCGCGGATGACCGGGTCGCCGGCCGATTCCGCGTACGCGAAGCCGACATCCTCGAAGTCGATCCGGCCGCGTTCTGCTGCCTCCGGAGCCTTGTCTGCGCCCTCGCCCGGCATGCCGCTCTTCTCGGCCATTACTTCTCCGATCCGGCCGGCCGAAGCCTTCGCACGGACGAACATATTGAATACATTCGAAATCATCATCAGCGCAAATAAAATTTGCGTCATATAGTTGATGAATGCGATGATGCTGCCCACCTGCATCTGGTTGTTGTCAACCCGAAGGCCGCCAAGCCACAGGACGGCAATGATACCGAAGTTCACCACGAGCGAAATGCCCGGGCCGAAGGCCGACATGACCCGCATGGACGTCGTGGAACGCTGCGCCAGGTCGTCGTTTGCCGCCCCGAACTTATCCACCTCATAGTCGAACCGGTTGAACGCCTTCACGACGCGCACACCGGACAAGTATTCCCTCATGACGCCATTCACCCGGTCGAGCGCGCGCTGCACGCGGATAAAGAAGGGGAAGCCGATCTTCATGTTCAGAAGGATCAGGACGGCCACGATCGGCACGACGATGATCAGCACGACCGAGAGATGGAGGTCCAGCCGAAGCGCCATAATCAAGGCACCGAGGCCGAGCAGCGGAGCCTTGACGAAGAAACGCATGAGCCCGTTCATGAAGTTCTGCACCTGCGTCACGTCATTCGTCAGCCGGGTTACGAGCGAGGCCCGGTCAAACCGGTCCATATGCTCGAAGGACAGCGACTGGATCTGGCGGAAGAGGTCCGAACGAAGCTCCGCCCCGAATCGCTGCGAGACATGGCTGGAAACGATGTTGCGGATCGTGGCCGACAAAGCTCCGATTCCCGTGACGAGCAGCATGAATCCGCCCAAGGCAAATACCTTGTTCATGCTTCCGGTTGCGACGCCGTCGTCGATGACCTTCGACATAATGGTCGGCTGAAGCAAATCGCAGAAGGCCTCCAGCATCAAGAAGAGCACGGCGAGTGAGAACATCTTGCCGTACTTCCGGACATATTTTCGAAGAAAGGACATAGATGAACACACCTTTGCGCTTCAGATTAAGGATTCCATCATTCAGAATCTTTCATTATGTACATATATACATATTTGCCGATTGGCTGGTTTTCGTCAATCCCGGAGCCAGGAATCGAAAAAGTTTCTGTATCCTTCCTTCATTACCCGGCTGGAAAACTGGTCGAACGCGTAGTGCCGATTATCCATCGAATAGGACTGCGGCGCCGCCGCGGCCATGTTGACGAGTTCGAACCAATTCTCCTCGTTGCCGGAAAACGAGTGGCGCGAGTTAATATGCCGGTAGCACGGATGCTCCGGTTTCACGACGATCTTGCCCATCGCGAGCGCTTCGGTCAGCGGCATCGCAAACGTATCAAAGCGGGAGCAGTTCCAATACACCTTGGCCGAGTTCATCAGCGCGAATATCTCATCCTGACTAAGCGCAAACTGCAGGCGCACATTATCCGGAATACTGTACTTTTTCATGCTTTCCCGGTAGCGCTCGCCGCCAAAGACCATGAACACTTCCTTGTCCGGATTCTGCTTCGCATAGTTCAGCACCAAATCCGGACGCCGGTTCTCCTCGTCCCTTCCGATCCAGAGAATGCGGTTATCCACAATTTGAGCGGGGTCGAAATGCTTCTCCGCCAGGCTTTCGCTGAATCCGATCGGAATGACGTTCACGTCGGTAACGCCGAAATTCCGGGCAAATTCCTCCTTCAAAAACTCCGTCTGCACGATCGCTTTGTCCACCATCTGATAGAAGGGCTTCATCATTTCATAGCCTGTAAGGGCGGGGTCCGGAAAGCTGTGTGGAAAAAGCACGCTTTTTTCAAGGAACATCTTCAAATAAGTAAAGCCTGACACGGTGTAGATGACATGCTCAATGTGATGCTCGTGGATCTGATCCAGCACGATATCGTAATTGACCAGATCACCCTTCTCATGCTCGTACCCCTTCACCCAGTCATATCCGCTGACATGCCGCTCCGGGGAAATGAACACGATGTCCACCCCGAGCTCTTCCCCGATGGCCTTCAGGCGGTCCGCAAACACGCGCGGTCCCTGGTTTTCGCTAAACTGTATTTTTCTCATGACAAGCCCGACTTTTTTCAATTCTATTCATCCTTTATGCTGCGAGGCAGTTATTTTTATGACAAAAGCGGCCGTGCGAGCAGCGCCATTTCCAGACATACGCGCCGGTCCGGCTCCAGATAGTCTTCACCCAAAATTTCCGTCAGCTTATCGAGCCGGTTGTACAGCGTCTGCCGGTGAATGAACAGCGCCTTGGCCGTATCGTTCTTCGAACCCATGCATTTCAAATACATATCGAGCGTCTGCAGCAGGTGAAGATGATGCTCCTGGTCATAGGCGAGCAGCGGCCCTATTTGATCGTGAACGAACGATTCCAGCGTATCCGCCGGAATGGACTTCAGCAGCCGGTACACCCTGAGCCGGTCGTAAAAGAGAGCCTCCCGCACCGCTGCCACGGACCGGGACACCTCGAGCACCTGCTCGGCTTCCTTGAAGCTCTTGTGCATCTCCGTCATCCGGCTCCGAATGAGCCCGAACCCCGCCTGCAGGTGAACGTGCGGTTGTCCGGACGCGGGGACCTGCAGGCGTTCCACGATGACGCGGAGGATCTGCTGCAGCGTGATCGGGATATCGTCCTTTGCTGTTTTGTCGCGCGCGCACAATAGGTAAATCCGGCGGCCCTTTTGCATCAGCAAATTATGAAGGGCATGCTTTTTCAAAAGCGCCCGCAGCCTTACCAGCAGGTCCTGCTGAGCTGACTCGGCCTTATCCCGGTCCGGCTCATCCTCTGCGTCGCCGGTATACTCCGTCTCGATCATCCCGGCCGCGAACCAAGCGTCCCCCTGCTTCGACGGCCGTATGGCCATGCGGGTCCTCGCCTCCTCTTCCTCCTCGATGTGATGGTTCAAAATGTCCTGAATGAGCTGGTTTTGGTCGCGGAGCATTTTTTCCTCGAGAAAAAGCATCCTAAGCAGGAGCGAGGCAAGCGATTTGGAGGTATAGTCGAGCAGCAGCGTCATCCGGTCCTGCGTCTGCCGACTCGGTAAAACCAGTCCGACATGCGCCAGGGTCTGCCCGAGGCAAATGACCGGGTGCGTCAGCAGCACGCGGTCCTGCGGAAGCGTATAGGCGCCTGCTTCCTGCTGGGCAGTTTCGCTTTCTTCCACCCGCCGTCTGTAGAGTGCGGTGATTTCGTCCGCTGCGGCTGCGGCAATTCCACGGGGGACAAATTTATTCGTATCTACGGTCGAATGGTACACAACCTGCTGACCGGTGTATTCATATAATACATGGAGAATGGCGTTCACGTCTGTGCTCTGGAGGGTAATCTGCTGGAGTCTGCGGGAATATGCCTCCAGATCCTTCAGCAGCTGGTGCTGCTGATTGATCAGCAGCCCGTGGATATCCTGGGTAATTTCCACGAAGCGGACAGGCTGCTCGAATACGATCAGCGGAAAATCCGATGCATCCGCGAGTTCGATGATCTCGCCCGGGATGTTCTCGATGCTCGTGCCTAGTTCGACGCAGAGACCCGCCGCCTCCTGATGTATGAGCTGCTGCATATAGGACAGGCGCTGTTGTTCCGAATGCCGGAGCCAGAGGCCAGTGGTGAGGATGAAGTCATTCTTCGTGACGAAAGGGGCCACGTTCGCAATCTCCAGGATGTGGACCCATTCGACCCTGCGGCCTTGGCCGCCTGCGCCTGCGATCAGCCGGGCTCTTTGAAATACGGGGCGCTCCAGCACGTCCCGGACGTAAAGCGTAAAACCGCCCATTACCGTCACATCCCTCGGGTTTAATGGAGACATTATAGAAGTTTGGCGAGGCTTTTTCAATATAGGCCATGCCTGCCGGGCTGAGCATTATGTCCTGTCATGTGATCTATTTCCTTGACAAGTCGTATGATGCGGCGCTTGATGATCGGCTGTAAACTTTGAATACATGGAGAAAGAGGGTGCCACGTCGCCCGCGCGTTCTCCCAAACATGAGTGAAAGTGGTGATCTGTCATGAACATCGGAATACCCAAGGAAATCAAAAACAATGAAAATCGCGTCGCCGTAACCCCGGCAGGCGCCTTGGAATTTATCCAGCACGGACATCAGGTACTCGTGGAACGCAGTGCCGGACTTGGAAGTGGATTCACGGATGAAGAATACAAAGAAGCCGGAGCGGTGATGGTTGCAGAGGCCAAAGAGGTATGGGAAAAGGCGGACATGATCATGAAGGTCAAAGAGCCTCTCCCAAGCGAATACGGATATTTCCGCAAAGGTTTGATCCTCTTCACGTACCTGCACCTGGCCGCCGAACCGGAGCTGGCCCAAGCTTTGGTCTCCTCCGGCGTGCATGCCATCGCCTACGAAACGGTTAACGTGAACGGCACGCTGCCGCTTCTGACGCCAATGAGCGAGGTCGCCGGACGCATGGCCGCCCAGATCGGGGCGCAGCTGCTGGAACGGCCGCACGGCGGCAAGGGCATTCTGTTGTCCGGCGTCCCCGGCGTATCCAGAGGCAAAGTGACGATCATCGGCGGCGGCACCGTGGGCATGAACGCGGCCAAAATCGCCGCCGGTCTCGGTGCCGACGTCACCCTGCTGGATCTGAGCATTCCGCGGCTGCGCCAGCTGGATGACATTTTCGGCAATCAGATCAGCACCCTCGTATCGAGCCCGGCCAACATCGCCCAAGCGGTGGCAGGTACCGACCTGCTGATCTGCGCCGTGCTGATTCCCGGCGCCAAGGCGCCACGCCTCGTTACCGAAGCCATGGTCCAAACGATGAAGCCCGGTTCGGTCATCGTGGACGTTGCCATCGACCAAGGCGGCGTGGTGGAAACCATCGACCATATCACCACCCACGACAATCCGACCTACGTGAAACACGGTGTCGTCCACTATGCGGTCGCCAATATGCCGGGCGCCGTGCCGCGCACCTCAACGCTCGCGCTGACCAATGCGACGATGCCGTTTGCGCTCAAGCTCGCGGATACGGATCTGCAGCAGCTTTTGACCACCAATCCGGCCATCCGCAGCGGAGCGAACGTGCTGGGCGGACATGTCACCTATGAAGCGGTAGCTCGCGATCTCGGATACGATTATATCCCGGCCGAGAAGGCTTTGACCAGAATTACCGCCACATAAGGCTGCTAGCGATACAACAGAACAGAAACAGGGCCCCTCCGCGGGGCCCTGTTTCTCATTTCATATGATGGCGGACATTTAAATTAACGTGCCCTTTTTCAGCATTTTAATAGGATGGTCGTTGACGACCAGGGGCAGCATTTTTGTGCTGCTGATCATGGGAGAACTGCAGTGGGCGCACAGGGGCTCCTGCTCAAACGCAAAGTTATCCCTCATCCAGCCGTTGCAATCCTCGTTCGAGCAGGACCAAACCGTCGTGTCCGCCTCTGGAATTTCCTCAACCGCTTTTTTTCCGAAGTACATCGCAATCCCGTCCTCATCCTATATTTTCGCAGCATCCCAGCTGTTTCCTTAGTATGGCCCGGAAACGCCGAATTATGTTGCCAAGACTAAAACGAAGTCGTCTCCCTTCCCGGTTGACCGCTGCATGTCAGGGAAGAAATGGTGCATTCTTTATATACTATGCAGCGTCTTGGCATTTTTGTCGTACAAGTTGTGCAAATTCAGAAGGATCATCCAAGGCGAGGTAAATCGTTGTCACAGGACGGGGGCCTGAACAGCAGCGTCTGCACCGTTAACGGTCCGGTGAGAGCGATACGCACATCAAAGCGGCTGGCAGAAGGAATGCAGCCCTTTCGGTTTATCCGCCTAGCCACCGGGAAAACTCCTGTGGCATAATCAATATAGACCAACCTGAAAAGGATGCGATTCACATGACCGACATTCGCCATGACGCATTCGGTTCCATGCTTATCTTGGACCGAATGCATGATGTTACGCAGCAGGATGCGCTGTACCCTTTTGCCTTGGACGAGCTGCTCTGCAAGGAAACCGGCAGGGGTGGACCGCCCCTGTGCCACATCTGGCGCCACCCTCGTTCCTTTATTATCGGCCTTCGCGACAGCCGCCTGCCGGGCGCGGACAAGGCCCGCGACTGGCTCGAGGCCAAGGGTTACCGGACCGCCATCCGCAACTCCGGCGGAGCCGCCGTACCGCTTGACCTTGGCGTCGTGAATCTGTCACTGATCCTGCCCAAGCAGGGCCCTGGCGATGAACGCTTCCGGAGCGACTTCGAACGGATGTACGATCTGATCCGCGAAGCCCTGGCTTCCACGGGCTTCGAAGTGGACAAGGGAGAAATTGCAGGAGCCTATTGTCCCGGCGACTTCGACCTCAGCATTGGCGGGCGCAAATTTTGCGGCATCGCGCAGCGGCGGCAGGCTCATGCCTTTGTCGTGCAGGCCTTCATCGTAGCCGAAGGCTCGGGGCAGGAACGGGCCCGGCTCGTCAGGGAATTCTACGACCGGGCGGCTGCCGGCGCGGACGCGTCCGATTTCCCGCACGTGGAAAGCGGCAGCACCGCCTCGCTGGAGGAGCTGACGGGAATCGGGCCGAACCCGCCCTTGGCGTTTGCCGAGGCTGTCAAGAACGTGATCCGCAGCCGCCAAATCCCCGAAGAAATCGCCTCCTCGGCCGACCGGCTGGTGCTGCCTGGCAGCACTGAGGTTTCGGCCATGGCTGAACAGCTCAGACAGCGTTACGCGCGGTCTTGAAAACAACAAACCCGCACGGCTGATTAGCGGTGCGGGTTTAGCGTGAGCATAATGATGCTTTTATCCAATGAATAATTCCAATCGATGAAGCAGTCGCTGATCCGGTTGTGGAGAAGCCCCTCGAGAACCCGGCTGCTCATGATATATTCCTTTTCCAGCTTGCGCTTGACGCGTTTGAGGGTGTCACCTTGACCGAGCCGGATCATCTCGCGCTCCATCGGCAGCAGTACACCGCTGCGGATCACCAGCAGCGTGCGCGGGTTCATCTCATATGATGCCATGGTGCACGGTGCCTTCTGCACATGCGCGCTGATCCTGTTTAGCTCGGCTTCGACCTCGCCTTTCCCGGAGTATTCGTCCGGGATCACAAGAGCATGAGGGATCTTGTCATCGCTTATGACCGTGATCATCCCCGACTTCTGGGCCAAATCCCAATCATAGTAGCATTCCTCGGTTCTCACGCCGATCACATCCTGCAAGTACCGCAAAATTTCCGGTATCACCGCCAGCATCAGCTTGTCCCTCGTATCGATCACCAGCTCCTCTTGCTGCTGCATGAGCAGGATCCGCTCCGCGGGCGTTAAGAAATTACGTAAATGAATCGTTATGAATGTATTTCCGATCGAAACCACGACCGACTCCGGCCCTTTGCCGAAATGGTCTCTTAGTAACTTGCCGATAAAGCTGGCGATAATTTGTTGAAATGATTGATTATGTAATTGGTCCATTGAATTTGACTCGTTCCATAGGCTGTCTAGCGCTTCTGAAAGCAGCATGTACGGGCTGCCGTGTTGTCTGGAAACGAATCCTTCTTTCCCTCCTGATTACGAAGTAGCGGGCGGGCCATCACCCTGTCTGCCGGTCTTGTTATGGCCGGAACGTAGGGCCTTATAACAATAAAAGGCCTAACATTCCCTTAACATATGAAGAGAAGTTAGGCCATGAAAGTGACTTTTATCCAAGGATATATTCATTCATTTACCCACATAATATCAAGTTGTTTGTATTCCACAATGCATTATAGCACAAGTCCCGTTAGAAAAAAAAGGGTCCGAGTTCCCAAAGGGGTTCAAGCCGACCCTAAAGGTTTAATTACTTTCAGTAATCGCACCATTTTATACCTACTTTTGGTTTATATGGAGGGATCGCTATGAACGGAGCGGAAATTAACACTTACTACTTCAAGGATGACGGAACGATTCCGGGCAACCCTGATCTTCCCGTCATGGTGTATAAAGGCGTGCTGCGGGACGAACCCGAAGAGACCGAAGGCATCTTCAACCGGAACGGCTGGCTGAACAGCTGGACGAACGGCGTATTCGGCTATCATCATTACCACAGCATTTCGCATGAGGTACTCGGCGTTGTCAGCGGTTCAGCCGTACTTCAGCTCGGCGGCGAACGAGGCCGCAAGGTCGAGCTTACGGCCGGTGATGTGGTCGTGCTGCCGGCCGGCACCGGCCACAAAAGGATCTCCGCCACCCCTGATTTCCGCGTTGTGGGCGCCTATCCGGACGGCATGGACTATGACATATGCACCGGAGACCCCGGCGAGCGCCCACGCGTGCTGGATCATATCCGACTCGTGCCCCTTCCCGGCACCGACCCGCTGTATGGGGCAAGCGGACCGTTAATGGATGCCTGGAAGCCCGTGAGGGAAGAAAGGTGATGGCGATCTCAACCCAGGGTTATACCCGCATTCGCACCATCAAATGGTGGGCGCGCATCATCTTCGCGCTCTTTTTGGCCGCCGCCTGCGTGTTTCATTTCGTTCAGCCAGACGGCTTTGCCCGGATGCTGCCGGACGATGTACCGCTGCGGCTTCCGATGATTTATGTGACCGGCGTGATAGAGCTCGCGCTCGGCGTGCTGCTGCTTGTTCCGGCCACGATGAAGCCGGCCGGTACGCTGACAGCGGTGTATCTGGTCCTTATTTTTCCGGCCAACATTTATGCCGCCGTCAAGCATATTCCCGCGCCGGGCTTCAGCGATACACCTCAGGCTGCCCTCTGGATCCGGCTTGTTTTTCAGCCGCTGCTCATCTGGTGGGTCCTTTGGTGCTCGAGAGGACGCGGAACCGATTTACGCTGAACGCCATTACGCATTTAAAGCCGCGGCTTCCAAGTTTCTGATTCCCGTTAAACTTCTGTCCCGCCTCCGCCTCCGTCTGCAGACGGAGGCCAATTTCGTTCCCGGGCCGTTATTCGGAAACCGCAAATTCATTGTAAACTGAGAGCACATCAACAAAGCGTGTGTTTTTCAACCCGGATAACAAAAAAATGAAATGGGGACCCCGCATGGAACTTTTTCGCAATGCCATATTCGTCCGTATGTTTCTTGCCACCTTCGCCTCACAGCTCGGCACCATGGTAGGCAACATGGCCTTCGCCTTTTATCTGATCGACCGTTTCAGCAATCAGCCCGCCTATGCCACACTGGCCGAGCTGATGTATTCCCTCCCGACGCTGGCGGTATTCCTGTTCATCGGCGTGCTGGCCGACAGACTGGACCGTAAAGCCATAGCCGTCCAAAGCGACTGGATTCGGGCCGGACTATCGCTCGTCCTCCTGCTTGCCGTGCATGAAGACTGGATTATCGCCGCCTTCGCTCTTCTGTTCCTGCGAAGCGCCATCTCCAAATTTTTTGCTCCTGCGGAAATGAGCCTGCTGCAGGGCATAATGAAGCCGGAGCAGTACGTGCAGGCTTCAAGCCTCAACATGTCGATCATGGGGATTTTCATGCTGTTCGGCATGAGCCTCGGATCGGCCGCCTATTATTACCTTGGCATTGAAGGCGCCATTATGATCGATACGGTCAGCTTCATCATTTCAGGGCTTCTGCTTGCGTTCTGCCATTTCCCGCTCCATGTGCGCCAGCCGAACGGCAAAGTGAGGCTGAGGGACCTGAACCTGAAGAGCATCGCCGCTGATTTCGGCACGGGCTTAGGGTACATCGTCCGTTACCGGCTGCTGCTTGCCATCGTACTCGGTTTCTTCTTCTTCGGGATCGTGAACGGCGTGTTCTCGATCCTCCCCCTCTTCACCATGAAATACAAGCTGAGTCCGGAGCAATACCAAGTCTATACGCCGCTCGTCATGGTCTTTCTCGGCATCGGATACCTTGTAGGCAGCGCGATCAGCTCGCCGCTGATTAAGAGGGCCGGGAAAGTAAGCGTGCTGATCGCCGGCCTCTTCCTGATCGGCGCGATCACAATCTTACTCGGCAGCTTCGGAAACATTCAGCTGTACCTGGGCACGATGGTGCTGCTCGGCATCATTCTGGGTCCGATCAACGTCGTACTCGGCGGATGGATGCCCGAGCTGGTGGAGCCGCAAAGCATGGGCCGGGTCAGCGCCTGGATCGAGCCGCTCTCCACCGCAGGCCAGGCCATCGCGCTCGGATTCGTCGCCATCGCCTTCCCTTCCCTCGTATCCGTGACGGCGCTGTATTGGATTCTGGCGGTCAGCATCTTTATTGTCAGCGTGTATTACTTGCTCGTGCTCCCTTCGCTGAACCGCAAGCATCAGCACCAGGCAATAGCCAATACGGCGGATATGAACACGGAAATGCCCGGCTGATGTCCCCGCAAAATACCTGAATAGAAGTCGGAGCAAGGCCCCACTTTGTGGGGTTATTTTCTTGGGCGCATTTGACATTCGCAGTGAAATGTTTATTTTTAAGTATCAGGGATGGATATCACCCGGAAGGTCTTTTTCCCGGTATCCATGGAACCCATATTAATAGAGGTGAACCCGGTATGCGGCTTTTGGTCATCGAGGACGATAAACATTTGTCCGATACGGTATGCGAAACGACGCGCGGCCTGTTTGACGCCGAGCAGGCTTTTGACGGAGAAGAAGGCTTGTATATGGCGGAGCAGAACATTTACGATGTCATTATTCTCGATATTATGATGCCTCACATGAACGGATACGAGGTGCTGCGCCAGCTCCGGCACAAGGGCGTCGCGACCCCGGTGCTGATTCTGACGGCCAAGGACGGGATCGACGATAAAATCCGCGGCTTTAAGACAGGCGCGGACGACTACCTGGTCAAGCCCTTCCATCGCGAAGAACTGCTGCTGCGGCTGGAGGCGATCCTGCGGCGCTCGGCCGGCGGGTTCAAGGAGAATTCGCTCCTGTTCAAGGACCTCAAGCTGAACCTCAAAAGCCGGGGTGTGCAGATCGGCGGGGAATCCGTGCTGCTGAACGGCAAGCAGATCGACCTTCTCGAGTATCTGATCAACAACAGGAATATGATTGTAACCAAGGAACAGATTTTCGATCGCGTCTGGGGGATGGATTCGAGCACGACCAACACCGTCATTGAAGTGTATATCAGCAACTTGCGCAAAAAATTCAAGGCCTTTGGCTACGACAAATACATCAAAACGATCCGGGGCATGGGCTACATGCTGTCCGAGAACGGGGAGGACCATGAATAAGAACAAAGTGATCCGCAGCCAGCAGCTGCGCTTCATGGTATATACCCTGATCGCGTTCACCCTTCTCTTCGGCATCTTCGGCACGATTATTTTCGGCCAAATCAAAACCACGCTTTATGCCAAAACGGATCATGACCTGAACTCCTACCAAACGATGATCGAAACCGGCGGCAGAGGCTCCCTGAATGGGATGAATCCCGGCAGGGACCCTTTTTCGGACAAAAACGGCTTCCCTCCCCCGCCCGACATCAGCGGCCGGCTTGTTTTTAATCCGCGCGTCATTCCCATCCAGTGGAACAAAGAGGGAAAGATCGTGAACATCCAGCAAATCGGCTATATCAATTACGAGAATTATTTCAGCGGCATGACCTTTGATCCTGCGACCGTAGGAAGTATTTCGAACGTCAAGGTGAGCGGCACCTATCATTTCCGGACGATTTCCATTCCTCACCCCTCGCAGGCGGGGGCGTATATTCAACTGATGGTCAATGTAGACTCGGAGCAAAATTTGATCGACAACTTCAAGCGGATTATCATCCTCTGCTCGGTTGTGTTCATCCTGCTGTCCATCACGGCCAGCTTCATTCTGTCCCGAAAAATGATGAAGCCGATCATCCGCTCCTGGGAGAAGCAGGTGGAATTCGTGGAGAATGCTTCACATGAGCTGCGGACGCCACTGACCATTATCCAGAACAAGCTGGAGCTGCTGCAGACGACGCCGGAGAAGCGGATCGTCGATACCTTCGAGAATATCGCCCTCTCCCTGTCGGAGACGCGGCGGCTGTCGCGGCTTACGACGGATCTCCTGACGCTGGCCCGGGCCGACTCGACCGAGACGCAGCTGGAGAAACAGTCGATTGATCTGGATGCCTTCGTCCATAAGGTATGCAGTCCGTATGTAGAAATCGCCGAGCTGTCGGACAAGCATATGTGGCTGAAGCTGCACAGCGAAACCCGGCTTGCGGCCGATCCGGCCCGCCTGCATCAGCTGCTGGTCATCCTTCTCGACAATGCCCTGAAGTATACCGGCGAGCATGACAGCATCGGCATCAGCACATTCATGAAGGAGAACAAAGTATTCATCGAGGTCAACGATACCGGGATCGGGATCAGCGAGGAGGGGCTCACCCGCATCTTCGACCGATTCTACCGCGAAGACCGGGCCCGCTCGCGCGAAAGCGGTGGCTCCGGGCTTGGCCTCTCCATCGCGCAGTGGATCGTGGACAGCCACCACGGCACAATCCAGGCACTGCATAATCAGCCGAAGGGCATGATTGTCCGGATTCGGCTCCCCAAATGAATATCATGGCATCACGCCGGCGCGCACAGCCGTCTTCTCTTGTCCCGTAACGGGCTTGAGAAGACGGTTTTTTGTTTTTCCAAGCCTATACACGAACGAAAAAGTTTGACCCTGTGTCCCCCGATTCCTTCTGGAATGCAGGCAAGTGCCTCCCCTTTCTTTCGTTCAATTTATGCAGCCGGGTCCGCTTAAGGTTTCGTTAAGTTTAGCCTGCGACAATAGTTTCTTGAACCGGAAACGTTTCTGGAATACTTTACGACAGAACAGGAGGAAACCACATCGTGAGCACCTTGGATCCGATGCCTGGACAACCTGCCCTTAAGGGACGGCGCGAGCTGAAGCATGTCATTACGAGGATGGACTGCCATTTGCTGCGCCATAACCTGCAGCAGGTCATGACGCTGGACCCGCATGCCAAGAAAGACGGCCAATACCTGATCCGGAGCGTGTATTTTGACAACTTCGACAACAAGATCCTGAATCAGAAAAAGGAGGGCATGTTCCACCGGGACAAGTACCGCATACGATTGTACGACTACGACACGAGCTTCATCCATCTCGAGAAAAAGAGCAAGCGCGACAACCTCTGCTACAAACAGAAATGCCGCATCACCGCCGAGGAGTATACGCGGCTGAATCGCGGGGATATCGCCTGGATGGAGGAGGACGCGCGTCCTCTGATGCGCGAGCTGCATACGCATATGAATCTCTTTCAGCTGAAGCCGGTCGCCGTCGTGGACTATGTTCGCGAGGTCTACATTTATGAGCAGGGCAATGTTCGTGTGACTTTCGACAGCTCCATCCGGACCAGCTACAAGGATACGGATATCCTGAATCCGGATCTGATCATGGTCGATACGATCGATCCGAACACCGTCATTCTCGAAGTGAAATACGACGAATATCTGCCGGACGTGATCAAGCTGCTGCTGCAGGTGCGGGACAGCCGCAAAACCTCTTTTTCCAAATACCAGTACAGCCGGATGTACGGCTAAAAGTCGTGCTGCAAGCGGTGCTTAAACTACTACGCTTTGGGGGGATTTTTAATGAATACTACCGCAAATAACGCCACCAATTTTACTGATATTTTCAAATCCAGCTTTCTCGAAAAAACAAGCAGCTTCTCGATCGTCGACTCGCTGATCGGCCTTCTGGTCGCCTTCGCTGTCGGGCTGTTCATTTACGTGATTTACAAAAAAACGTTCAGCGGCGTCATGTACTCCCACAGCTTCAACATCTCGCTGATCGTCATGACCATGGCCACGGCACTCATCATCATGGGCATTTCCACGAATATCGTCCTCTCGCTCGGCATGGTCGGCGCGCTCTCCATCGTTCGTTTCAGAACGCCGATTAAAGACCCGATCGACCTGATTTTTATTTTCTGGGCCGTCGCTTCCGGCATTCTGTGCGGCGCCGGACTCATTCCGCTCGTCATCATCGGCGCGATCCTGATCGGTCTCGTGCTGCTCTTCTTCGTGAACCGTTTGACAGTGGACAACCCTTACCTGCTCGTCGTCAAATACGCTGACCCTTCCGTCGAAAAATCGCTGGAGCACTTGATTACCATGCAGTCGAAAAGGCATACCGTCAAGTCCAAATCCGTATCGGTGGAAGGCAGCCTGGAAATGACCTATGAGATCCGCCTGAAAGACAACAATACCGGTTTCGTGCAGCAAATTACCGGCATGGACGGCGTAAAGTCCGCTATCATGCTGAGCTATGACGGCAATTTTACGGCTTAAATGCGGGATCCTTCAAGGTTTCAAACACGCTGTGGAGCAGAGGGGTAACCCGGTCACGATACGCTCCTCGCTTCCGCAGTATGAATTCTAAGACGGAAGGAGTCTTCGCTTTGTGAAAAACAGGACTATAATCGCATCACTCGCTTTGCTGATCGGGCTGTTCGTCGCGGTAACAGCCATTCTTCCGCGGGCGGGATTCGAGTCTGCCAACCTGGAAAACTCATACATGGAAAAGGTATTTGATAAAAGCAGGGTCACCTCCGTGGACATCACCATGAAACCGCAGGATCTGCAATCGATGCTGGACAATCCGCTTGATGAAGAGCAGATGATGGAGGCGAACGTCGTCATTAACGGTGTCAAGGTCGATGGCGTAGGCATCCGGCCCAAGGGAAATATGACGCTCAGTTCCGTGGCCCGCATGGAGGATTCGGATCGCTACAGCTTTAAACTTGATCTCGATCATTACAATAGCGACCAAAACCTGTACGGACTCAAAAAGTTGAATCTGAACAACAACTACACGGATCCAACGCTCATGAGGGAGTATCTATCTTACGAGCTCATGGATAAAATGGGGATTCCCACACCAGGATATTCTTATATGTACGTCACCATCAATGGTAAGGAATGGGGACTCTACCTCGGCGTTGAGGCCATCGAGGAACCTTACCTTCAGCGTAATTTCGCCGATAGCACAGGAGATTTGTACAAGCCAGATGGCACGGGCAGCGACCTCAAGTGGATCAGCGATAAAATCAAGGATTACCCGGGCCTGAATTTGAAGTCGAACAACAACTCGGACCAAAAGTCCATGATCAAGCTGCTCGATGCCATCAATCATGGCGGCAACCTGGAAAAAGTGATGGATGTCGATGAAATGCTGAGATATTTCGCCGCCAACACGGCACTTGTCAGCCTCGACAGCTATCAGGGCATGATGAAGCATAATTACTACCTCTATGAGAAGAACGGCAAGTTTTCGATTTTGCCTTGGGACTACAACATGTCATTTGCCGGCATGGGGGTCGGCATGGGTGGAAGGCCTGGCGGTAAGGCGGATCAAAACGCAAACGGCCAGCAGAAACAGGACGGACAAAGCAACAAGCAGGATCATTCTAAGAATAACGCGCAGAACCAAGGCCCCGGCGGCCAGGCTGCAGGACAAGGAGATACGCAGGATTTGGGCGCCGCAAGCGGCAAGCAAGCTGATGCAAAACCGGGCCAAAACCGACCAAACGATGCAAAGGCAAACGGTCAGGCCGCAGGCCAGGGCAAAGCAGGAAATGGTGGCGGCTTCGGCGGCGGTTTTGGCGGCATGGACAACATGGCTGCCAATTTCCTCGACGAGGATAACATCAACTTTAGCATTACCACGCCGGTATCCGGCACCACGCTGGACAGTCGCCCATTGCTGAACGCCCTTCTGTCCAATGAAAAGTACAAAGAGAAATATAAAGCGTATTTGAAGGAAATTGCCGATGGATTTTTAGCGGAGGACAACATGCAGTCCCTGACCGATTCCATCTCCTCTCTGATAACTTCCTATGTGGAAAAGGATCCGACCAGCTTCTACACACCGGAGCAATTCAAAGAGGGCGTATCCGGCGATAAAAGTCTGGTGAAGTTCGCGGCCAAGCGGGCGGAATCCATCAGGAAGCAGCTCTCCGGCGAGCTCGTCGTCGAGGCGAATACCAGCGGCGGCTTCGGCGGCGGACAGGCCATTAATGGACAGGGCGCCGATAAAGGGAAGATGCCTGCAATGCCGGATGGGTTGCAGCCTCCGGATGGCATGCAGCTCCCTGATGGCATGCAGCCTCCTGATGGCATGCAGCCCCCGGATGGCATGCAGCCCCCGGATGGCATGCAGCCTCCTGATGGCATGCAGCCCCCGGATGGCAACAGGCAAAACGCGCAGATGGGACAAGGCCGCGGTAATCGCGGTGCTGGAGGATTCCCTGGCGGTGGATTCCCGGGTATGGGCGGAAATAATGCCCAAACGGCAGTCGGCAAATACACCGCGCAGGATGTGATCATTGCCGCCATCTTCCTGGTGCTGCTGATTGCGGCTCTCATCTTCGCATTGAAATTCAAGCGAAGAAGAGTTCCGCGCCCGAAACCGACCGGAACCGAACCATCTCCCGTCAGCGGCAAATCTATAGATAAATAAGCAAAAAGAGCAGAGGCACGGACCATCCTGAGGGTGATCGTGCTGCTTCTGCTCTTTCTTTGTAATCGGTCTATGGCTTCCTGCCCTGTACCCGCCTAGATACGAGTCTTACCAGATCCACCGTCAGCACGGGCAGCGATACAGATGCCGGATAAGCCAGGAAACGCGGCTCCCATTCCGGCGCAAACTTCTCCTTGTACCGACGAAGTCCCTTGAAGCCGTACCAATGCCCGCCATACTGGAATACCAGCGCCGCGAGCTTCTCCTCGCGCAGGGCGCTTTTGCTTTCGCCGACGCTGGAGAGCGGCGCGTTGCCAAGGTTAAACATCTCGTATCCCCGCTCCCTGCACCATTCCAGCAGCTTGACGAACAGATAGTCCATCGTGCCGTTCGGTGTACCGCTTTGATGCCGCATCAAGTCGATGGACATCGTCCGGCCGCCATCATAGCCGGGGGCCAACGTGGCGAAGGCCGCGACGTTTCCCTCAGGACCTTTTAACACGGCGATCTCCGCTTGCGCAAGGTAGGCTTCGTCAAACCATCCGAGGGAGAAGCCCTTTTCGCGCCGGCCTTTGATCCATTCATCCGAGACCGTGCGCAGCTCTGCCATAAGTCCCGCATCAAAAGGCGGAGAAACCACTTCAAATCGATATCCCTCGCGCTCGAACCGGTTGCGGACGCTCCGCAGGTCTGTCGCTTTCTTCCCGCTCAGGGTGAAATCCTTCAGAGGGATCAACGCCTCTTCCCCCAGTTTAAAGAAACGGTAGCCGTACTCATGATAGATCGGCAAATACGCGGGCGTTGCCTGATAGAAGACGACCGACATCGCATACTGGTCGGCATACTTCTGGAATTCGGCAATCGCTTCGGGGACCCTTTTGATCGGACCCAGCGGATCGCCCAGCACCACCAGCTTGTCCCTTGCCTTGGCATATGGAATAAGCACCTGATCATTCTGCGCCCAGAAGAAGCTCTTGTCGCCGGTAAACAGCATATGTGTCAGCAGATTGCCATCATGATCCTTCAGGAACAGGCGCAGCTTGTCCAGTTCCTCCGATCCCGCGGCGGCGGCGATTTTGCGGTTGGGGCGGAGCAGCAGCAGCATGGTCAGCAGAATCCACGCGCCCGCCAGGCCGATCAGCGCCGTAATCGCATAAGGCCGCGGACCGAACATCCAGTGCATGCGGTCGGCCGTCGGCAAATGCCGGAGCCAGCCGTGATGGACGTGGCTGCCGACCCAATAGTATGCGGCTGCAATAACGGCAGACAGCCCATACCAGAACAGATAGCTTCGAAGGTCGATCGGTGCTCCCGCACGGTAAAACCGTGCCCGCGATACCCACAGCGCGATACCGACGATGAGCAGGAAGATCGCCTCTTCGAAGTCAAAGGCTTTGGTAAAGGTAAAGACCGCACCCGCTAGCAGCAGCACGCCCGTCCAGACATAGGCTCTGCGAATCCGAAGCGAGATGCCGCGGGACAGCACAATCAGCATAAAGCCGATTATGACGGACAGGAGATGGGATATGCGCATGACCGGCATGGACAGCAGCTCCTCTGTGAGCCGCAGACGGTACAATAATCCCGGCGTCGCTGCGGATAAGAGCAGCACCAGACCGCTCACCAGCACGAGCTTGCCCAGCGCCCATACGCCAAGATCGCTCAGAAAGCGGTACTGCCCCGGCCAGCGCCACAGCCTCTGCCACACATTCAGCGGGAAATCAGGCCCGGCGTCCGTTTTGTCCCCGGTCCGCATCGCTGCATTGCCCAGCTCGAAGGCGGACAGAATCAGTCCGATGAGCCACGGCACGATATAATAGAACAAGCGGAACAGGACAAGGACCGCCATGGCCCGGTCCGAAGGGAAGCCCAGCTGCTCCAGCCCGAGCAGCACGGTCAGGTCGAAGGCCCCGATGCCTCCCGGCGCCATGCTCAGAATCCCGGCAATCGCGGATACGGCGTACATGCCGATGACTTCCCTGAAGGATACATCATGAAGAACGCTGCTGGCGATCAACCAGAAGGTCACTGCCGCGCAGGCCCACTCCAGCAGGGAGGCGCTCAGGGATACGCCTACCGTTGACCAGGGCGTTCTTCCCTCGCCTCGGTTGAACCATTTGGCGAAGAGCGAGGATCTTTGCATCAGCACGAACAGGGGAAGGTATAAAGCCATGCCCCACACCGCAAAGATCAGCCAGTGATGCTCCACGAAAAGATCCCCTACGGTAAACAGTCCGGCAATGATCCCCCAGGAGAACATGGAAAGGCCCGTGACGACGATCGGCGACAGAAAGACGACTGCCGAGGCCATGAGCACAGGCGAAATCCCGCTTCTTTTATATAAAATCGTCCGGAGCCCGGCCCCGGTTAATCCGGCAAAACCAATGATATTGTTGAACGTATTGGCAATCCACGCATAACGGAACGTAATCCAGAACCCAACCTTTAACCGGAAATGGCGGCGGATCATAAAGTCATACAGGCTCATGACCGCAATCGAAAAGAGAGAAAATATAAATATTTCCATGACGGCTTCGACCGACAGCCGGCGCAGCTCGCCAAACGTACGGCCGAGGGAAATCTGGCGCAGCTCCTTCTGGCCTTCCCAGTACACCAGCGCGATGACCGCGATCGGTATGAGCAGCCTCACCGCTTTAATCCGATAAATGGAAGCCAGAATGCGGAATATTCTGTACCGCTCCAGCCTTTCCTTCATGCCATGCACCCTTTCGCTTGTAAAGATTGGAATCAAAATCCCCTACTATCCTAACATAAAGCTCGCCCGATACAAATGATTAAAACAAAAGCCGGCCCGCAACAAGATGCGGGCCGGCTTGAACGAAATATGGGGCCGGGGGGCGGCCTATTTGGACATGGACAGCTCTCTGTCCCAGTGACGGTGCATGGCGATCGCATCCACCAGCTTTTGACCAAAGTCTATGCCGCTTACGGCTTCACCGCTGATGACAAGTCCGGTATCCTGAAGCGGCGTCCCCGGGCTTCCTGCCGGCTGATTCGGGCCCGTAACATGGACCCCTGCCGTTCCCAGCAGACTTAACGCCTCGCCTGAAGCGCCTATCGTTTTGAAGTGGTTGTAGGCTTCAATAACGAAATTGACCGCCTCGCGGATCATTCCGATCTGCGAAATGCTCTGCTCACCGCCGGCGACGTACACGGCATCGTACAGCACCGAATCGGCTGTCAGGAAGGTCTGCTTCACCTGCAACTGGTCCCCTTCCGTTCCCGTGATCACGCCAAGGTTCTCGCTGACGATTTCAGCCGTCACTCCGGCGGCCTGAAGCGCGGCCTGTACGGCCTTCATTTCGGCTGAATCGAAGCCGTTTGCGGCCAGCACGGCGATTTTTCGGGTAGCCGCGGATTTGGCCGTGTTCAGCTGGCTCAGCGCCGGCGACAGCAGGGTCACGCTATCGCGCATCTCTTCTGTCGGCTTCTGGGGAGCCTCGGCGCCGATGCCAAGCGCCACCTGCTGCGCGAGCAGCAGATCAACGTTGCTGAGGTTGTTCACCATTTGCTGCTGCACACTCTTGCTCTGCACCTTGCCGAGTTCAAAGCGGAAAGCTTTGATCATGTGCTTTTGCTCGACATCGGACATGCTGTTCCAGAACAGCTTCGCCTGGCTGTAATGATCCTTGAAGCTGTCGCTGCGGGAGCGCACCTTCCGTCCCTCCACCTTTTCCTGGTAATGGTCAAACCCGCCTTCCTGCGCGGTGGCTTCATGAGGATCATTGTTGCTCAGCGAGTTTTTGTGATAGCTGGTCTGGCCCTGGTTGATCGTCATGCGGTGCATGCCGTCGCGCTGGTTGTTATGAATCGGCGCAAGCGGACGATTGATCGGTATTTCATGAAAGTTCGGTCCGCCAAGGCGGGACAGCTGCGTATCCGTATAGGAGAACAGGCGGCCCTGCAGAAGCGGATCGTTCGTGAAATCGATGCCCGGAACGACATGGCCGATATGGAAAGCAGCCTGCTCGGTTTCAGCAAAGAAATTGTCCACGTTGCGGTTCAGCGTCATTTTGCCGATGCGGCGCACGGGAACAAGCTCTTCCGGCCACAGCTTGGTCGGGTCCAGAATATCGAAGTCGAAGCTGAATTCCTCATCCTCGCGGATGATCTGCACGCCGAATTCAAATTCCGGATAGTTGCCCATCTCGATCGCTTCCCACAGATCGCGGCGGTTGAAATCCGGGTCCTTGCCGGCGATTTTTTGCGCTTCGTCCCATACCAGGGAATGCACGCCGAGCAGCGGCTTCCAGTGGAATTTAACGAAATGCGCCTCGCCCTGCTCGTTCACGAAACGGAAGGTATGTACGCCGAAGCCTTCCATCATCCGGTAGCTGCGCGGAATCGCGCGATCAGACATGGCCCACATGATCATATGGGTGGATTCGGTGTTATTCGCGATGAAATCCCAGTGCGTATCATGCGCCGTGGAGGCCTGCGGCATCTCATGATGCGGCTCCGGCTTGACGGCATGCACGAAGTCGGGAAATTTCATGGCATCCTGTATAAAGAAGACCGGCATGTTGTTGCCCACCAGGTCGAAGTTTCCTTCCTCGGTATAAAACTTGGTTGCGAAGCCTCGCACGTCACGCACCGTATCCGCGGAGCCGCGCGAGCCCGCTACGGTCGAGAACCGGACGAATACCGGTGTTTTGGCGGACGGATCCTGCAGGAACTTCGCTTTGGTGAACTCGCTCATCGGCTCATAGACCTGGAAGTAACCGTGCGCGCCGAAGCCTCTGGCATGGACGATCCGCTCGGGAATCCGTTCATGATCAAAATGGGTCATTTTCTCTCTGAACTGAAAGTCTTCCATGAGCGTCGGCCCGCGGTCTCCCGCCTTCAGCGAATGCTCGTCATCCGTGATGCGCACTCCTTGGTTGGTGGTCATCTTGTGCCCGGAGTCGTCTACGCTGAAATCCTTCAGCTGCTCTTTCTTGCTTTCTTCGTTGATGTTCAAGTTTTCCCGGTCTTTGTTCATGAAGTTCAATCCCTCCTGTTCTTATGTAACGGCGCTTACGTCCGAAGATGAATACACTCGGTAATTACCCTTTGGGATGAACCATTAAACCAGACAGTGACGGTAAGCGAATCCTCTTGAACTCACCCCATCTCCATGTTAAGCACGGGTATCGTGAATAGTTAGGCCTAAAGAGGCGCTTTGGCGGGTATCCCATTCTTGCGGATGCTGCCGCAGCATTCCGTTGTCTTCAATAAAATTTTCCGAAGGATATTTACATTTCTATAAAAATAGATATAATAAGGCACATGGATATATTACAAACGATCAAAGCGATCTCAAACGAGACCCGGTTCAACATTTTGGAATGGCTGAAGCATCCCGAGGAGCATTTTGGTCCCCAGGAGCACATGCCTGCGACCTGCGATTTCAATGGCGGCATATGCGTCGGTTCGATTTCCGCCAAAACAGGCCTCGCCCAATCGGTTGTGTCCGGCTATCTGGTCAAGTTGCAAAAGGCAGGCCTGCTGGAGTCCCGCCGTTCGGGACAATGGACATATTACCGCCGTAATGAGGAGGGTATTAACCGCTTTATTGAACAACTCAAGAAAGAGCTTTAGGCTTAATAGCAAGAACGCAATTAAGCAAAAAGCTCTTTCTTTTGATCATATATATCTGTTTTTATGGAAATATAGATAAGTACAAAAAACCTAACAAATCGGAGGATTCCATACATGAGTCAACAAAAACAGGATGTCCGCTCTACAGACTTACTATTCCAGCCCTATACCATGGGTAATCTTCAACTCCCTACCCGCATCGTCATGGCGCCCATGACCCGCGGCTTCTCCCCGAACGGTGTGCCGGGAGCCGATGTAGCTGCCTACTATCGCCGCCGCGCCGAGAACGGCGTCGGCCTGATTATTACAGAGGGCACGGGCATTGACCATCCGGCGGCAGTCGAAAGTCCGAGCATACCGAACTTCCACGGTGAAGCAGCCTTGAACGGCTGGGCTGAAGTCGTGAAGCAGGTCCATGAAGCCGGCGGCAAAATCATGCCGCAAATCTGGCATGTCGGCATGACGCGTTCCGTCGGCTCTGAGCCGAACCCGGAAGCACTGCCGATCGGCCCCTCCGGGCTTGACCTGAACGGCAACAAAGTGACCGAGCCAATGACGGTGGATGAGATTAACTATGTCGTCAAAGCCTATGCCGATGCAGCCGCCAACGCGAAACGGATCGGTTTTGACGGCGTGGAAATCCACGGCGCCCACGGCTATCTGATCGACCAATTCCTGTGGGAAACGACCAATCAGCGGACTGACGAATACGGCGGCGACATGATGAAGCGTGCCCGGTTCGCCATTGAAGTCGTTCAAGCCGTCCGCGCGGCGGTGGGTCCGGACTTTCCGGTTGCGCTGCGTCTCTCCCAATGGAAAACGACCAAGTATGACGCGAAACTGGCAGATACGCCGGACAAATTGAAGGAACTGCTTACCGCCCTGTCCGATGCGGGCGTTGATATATTCCACTGCTCTACGCGCCGCTTCTGGGAGCCGGAATTCGAAGGCTCCGATCTGAACTTTGCCGGATGGGCGAAGAAGCTTACAGGAAAAACCGTTATTACGGTAGGCTCCGTAGGCCTGGATGAAGCCTTTACCAGCCTCTTCACCGACGGCACGGGCGCAGGCAAGAAGGATATTGACGACCTGCTGGAACGTCTGGAGAACCAGGAATTCGATCTGGTTGCCGTAGGGCGTGCCCTGCTTGCCGATCCTGCCTGGGCTGCGAAGGTCCGCGACGGCCGCTTTGACGAACTCCAGGCTTTCACGCCTGAAGCGCTGAAAACCCTGGTTTAATTCTGGCTCTGCAAGCTCTCCCCTCTATGCGAGCAGACTAGGATGACACCTTAATATACAAAAGGACCGGAAAGAGCTGCAGCTCTTCCGGTCCTTTTTGCTTATTTAACTTCCACACTTTCACTTACTTGTCGTGATCCCTGCCGCTTACATGCGCGACACGCAGGCGTTCCGCCCGCCGCTGCTGCATTTTCTCCGGCAGCACGATCAGTGCCGGCACCAGCATCGGCAGCAGGATAAAGCAGAGCACGATCAAGCCTACGATGACGGCCGATGCCAGCTCGATCAGCAGCACCAGACCGGATGGGACCAACGTGGCGAAGGTTCCGCCCAGGATGATCATCGCGGAAATGATGACGCCCCCTACGCTCTTCGCCGCTTTGACGATGGCATCCCCCGGCGCCATATCGCCGTGTTCGCGGTAGCGCTCCATCAGGAAGATGCTGTAGTCGACGCCTACGGCCACGATGATGATGAACGAGAAGAATGGCACGAAGGAGGAAACGCCGTCCGCTCCGATGATATAACTCGTAACCAGATTCGATGCGCTCATCGCCACATAATAGGAAGCGACGAGCGACAATACGATGAAGACCGCCGGCCAGAACGACCGGATGACGAACAGCAGAACGACAAACACGCTCACAATGACGATAATGGCGGTGCTGTTGAACGATTTCAACTGCTCCTTGTTCATGTCATAGGTCGTTGAGCTTGGTCCTGCCGCGCCGTATTCGGCCTGATCCAGCACGGTTCCCTTCAGGCTGCTGGATACTGTGTCATTGACCTTCTCAATGGTCTTCAGCGCTGCCGGCGAATACGGATCATCCTTCAGGATCACGAGCAGCTTCGTGATCTTCCGGTCCTTGGACATGAAATTGTCCTCGGACTGCTTGAAGTCCTCGCTGTCCAAAGCCTCGCGCGGAATGAAGAAGGTCTTCGAGCCGTTCAGCTGCGTCAGGAAATCGCCGGTTTTGCCCAGCCCTTCGGAAATATCGCCGAGACCGCTGCCGCTCTTATCGATGCCTTCCTTCAGCTGCGACATGCCGCCGGTCAAGCTGGACAACCCGCCGATCAGCTGCTCCTGCCCGCTTTGCACCTGGCCGAGCGCTGCATTCAGCTTCTTCATGTTCGCTTCGATTTCACGGCTACCGCTGCCGCCCTGCTGCAGGCCTTTCTGCAGATCCGCCGCGCCCTTTTGCAGCGCCGATAGCCCCGCGGACATCTGTTTTTGCGCTGCCGCGATCTGTCCCAGGCCGCCGGAGGTTTCGTTCAGAGAAGCGTTCAGCTTCGCATAGTTGCTATCGAGCTCCTGCAGTCCCCCGCTCAGCTGTGCCATGCTCCCTGCAAGGCCTTCCCCGGTCGTTTTCAGCTTCACGTAATCCGGGTCGCTTGCCAGCTCGCTGTGGTTGGCTCCAAGCCCGGCGATCAAGCCGTTCATGCCGACCAGGCCCTGCTGAATCTGCGGGATTTGTCCGCTGATCTGCTTATAGCCAGCGGCCAAAGAGGTATATCCTTTGGAGATTTGCGTCAGGCCTTGGCTGATTTTGCCGGTGTTGGTACTCACGGTATCCATCCCGTTCTTGAGTCCCGCGATACCTTTGCTCAGTTCGCCGGCTCCATCCGCGCCCTGATTGATACCGGAGGCTACCTGACCGAGCGCCTTGGTGATCTGGTCGTATCCGTCCTTCACCTGTCCGGTGCCGGTTACGAGCTGATTCGCGCTGGATGTATCCGGCGTGCTCAGCTTGTCGCCAATCTGGTCCAGACCGCTCTTAATCTGGTCCACGCCCTTTTGGGAAGCCGAAATGCCTTCCGTGACCGTTTCAGTCTGATTGCTGATATAGAATTGATCGATCGGCTCCGACTGCGGCTGCGTCACGCTGGCAACCGACTTGACGCCATCGACTGCCTTCAGCTTTTCGGTCAGCTTATCGATGACGCCCAAGGTCTCGTTGTTGTCCATGGCCTTGTCGTCTTCAATAACGACGGTGGTCGGCAGCGCCTGCCCGCGGCTGAAATGCTCCGCCACGATGCTGAAGCCCTTGGTGGACGGATAGTCGTCGCCAAGCTCCTTCAGCTGGTCGAAGGACAGCTTTTGCCCGCTCGTCAGCAGCGCCGGGATCATGAGAACCACGATGATGGCCGTGACGATGATCGGATGCTTGACGGAAACGCCCGTCAGCTTCGCCCAGAATTTGCTCTCCTTGTGTCCCGCCACCTTTTTCGATGGCCAGAACAGCTTCGGTCCGAGCACCTTCAGGAAGAACGGCGTCAGCGTCAGCATCTGCAGCACGAGTACGACTGTGCCGATGGCCACGACGTTCGCCGATTTATAAATGCCGAAGCTGGAGAAGCTGAGTCCGGCAAAAGCGATGAATACCGTCGCGATGCTGTATATGATCGTTTTGCCCGCGGTCTTGTAGGAAATAATGATTGCCTCGTCTACCGAGCGCCCGTGGGACAATTCCTCTTTAAACCGGTTGAACAGCAAAATGTTGTAATCCGTACCGATACCGAACAAGATCAGCACCAGCAGCATTTGCGTGACGCTCGTCACCGGGAAATTCAGCTTATCGATAATCTGTGCGGCGATGCCCATGGAGCAAAGATAGGAAATGCCCACCGCCAGCAAGGAAACAAACGGAATGATAACCGAGCGGAACATGACGATCAGCACGACCAGAATAAAGATAACGGTGAGTGCCGCGCTTTTCTCCACGCCGGATACCGATGCCTTGAGATAATCGTTCTGAATAAAGTCTTCGCCGCTCAAATAATAAGGAACCTTGACGTCCTGGAGCGCCGCCTTGAACTGTTTGTCGATCTCATCCACGTTGCGGCCCATTTTATCGAGATTAAAGCTGACCATCAGCGTAGTGTTATCCTCGGATACAAGAGAGGACTTGGCGGCTGGCGTCGTAAACGGATCAATCAGCTGGCTGAAGCCGAGCTCCGATTTCTGCCGGACCATGTTCTCGATTCCGGACCCGATATTGCTCATGTCCTCATCCGTCAACTTGCCTTCCTTGTGAAAGACGATAATATCGCTCGTTCCGCTGGTGCCGGTCATCTTGTTCAGCAGCTTGCCGGCTACCTTCGACGGACTGTCCTCTGTCAGCGGGTCCTGGCCCCGCTCATGCAAAATGGCGTTTACATCCGGCTGAAATACAGTTAACAGCACGGTTGCCACAAGCCATAGCGCCAGGATCGCCCAGCGCCATTTGATGATTTGCCGCATGCTTTTGATTTTCCTCCTCTAATTCCATTTCGGTTAGTAAACAGGCGTTCATTATTGAGCCAAAAAAGAAAGCATCGCCGCTGCCGCGTCCGCTACTTATCATACATAGTGAATAAGTGCTGAATTTATTCGCCTTAAATGGGGCGTACAGGCGCCCTTTAATCGGTACGCCTGTACTGCATGCCCAAATGGTACAGGTAAACGAACTCGTTCACGAGCCTTTTCACGGTCTCCCCGTCCTCGTATTCCTTCAGAATCAGGCATACGCCCTCCACGATGGTTCCGGCAAGCATTCTGGCACTCTGACGATTGGCCGTCGTAAGTTCTGCCGCGTTTTGCGGCCCGGCCGTAAAAGCATCCTCCAGAATGGTCACGATCAGGCTCACCATCTGCTCCTTGACCTGTCCATATTTCGAGCCGCTGCTGCGGTTCATTAATATGGTCAGCTCCGCGCTGTATTCCAAAAACAGCCCGACGATCGTTTCCTCGACCATTTTCAAATACTTCAGTCCGTTATCCTCACCTGTGTAGCAGCGATCCAGCTCCTTTTTCAGATCGAGAATATAGTGGATGATCTTTTCGTAAATGGGGCCGACCAGCGCTTCGAACAGTTCTTCCTTGTTCTTGAAATAGCGATAGATGTTTCCTGTCGTCACACCGGCCGCCGCCGAAATACGGCGCATGGAGGCATCAGCATAGTCATGGGATTTGAACTCGTTCAGGGCAGCCCGCAAAATGCTTTGGCGGACATCTTCTTTTAGGGTCTGCATAAATAAACACCTGTTTACTATTATTTTATAGACCTCATTATAAGACTTGTGTCGTTCGTTGGCAACTTCCGGTTCGATCATGGGAAAATCGTCTGCTTCCGTGAAACAAACAGTGCCGCTTCTTGCAAAAAAGCGGTTTGGTCAGGCTATTTTTATGGGGTGCGAGTAAGCGCTTTATGCTACAATAAATGTAAGGATTTAGCAATCTCGAATGGGGGAGCGATCATGAAAAAACCTGTAGTTTCCTTGTTTTTCGGCGCTGGCGCCGAGGTGGGGTACGGACTGCCTTCCGGCGGACAGTTCGCCTTGGACCTGTTCCGGATTCCGGCCGATCAGGATAAGGCGGACTTCAAGGAACAGCTGAAGACGCTGGACAATACGTCGGCTTACGCTACCAAATGGCTTCCGGACGATTATATGAAGAAACGCATTCATGTCTTCGGCAAAAGCGATTACGAGGGCATCATCGCCTCCAGTCTGGAATACCGCAAGGACGACATTCTTGCGTATCTTGAGCAGCTCGATCAGCATGTGCTTCGCCTGCTCCGTTCCTGGGACGTCAGCGAGGAGCATATTCGTTCCGCATTCCGCACCGGCACCGGCCACGAGCTGGGACAAATCCTGTATGGACAAGCCGTCAAGCTGAACAGCCGGCTCGCGGAAAGCGTCGGATTGTTTAATTCGGCTTTCTTCTCCGCGTGGCTGAAGCTGCTGGAGCTGCACCCGGATCAAACAGGGCTGCAGCATGGCGTACGCGCCATTCTGGAGCTGCTGGTCGGCTCCTGCGGGCAACGGCTCGTCGCCAAGCTGAACGAGGAGGTATTCGAGGCGGCCCCGGACAAGCTGTCCGTGTTTGATGATCTCACCGGCATCTTCAGCCTTAACTATCACAGCGTTGGCCAGACCGGCATGGACATCGTGCTCGGAGAACCGGCCCACACGGTGACGGAGGAGGATACGCCGGTGGATATCATGACGGCATTATGCCGCGCGGTCCTGGAGGATATATACTCGCGCACGCTCGACTACCAGGCGCTGGTCGACAGCCACTTCCGCTATTTGTATAATCCGAAGGCCCACTGGGCACGCTTCACCCGCATCGCCATTTTCCTGCGCACCGTGCGCAGGTACATCAGCCGGGCCGATGCCCATTTTATCGAGAGAATTGCTGCCGGGCCCGGCTACTACCATGACTTGGCCGAGCTGTCCCATGCAGCGGAGATCCATGCCGTCGGCACGACCAATTACAACGGCTTTGCCCGTGAGCTCGTGCACCGGCAGCTGCCTTCCGTCCCCGTCTATTATTTGAACGGATGCGTGGAGGAATATTACGACCCTTACTGCAATCTGATCCTGGAGCAGCCTACAGATGAAGAAATTGCCGCTTATCCGCGCCTGCTTGTCCCGCTCATCTTTACCCAGAGCGGCATCAAGCCGCTGACCTCGATCACGATGTCCCGCCGCTACGTCGAGCTGTATGACCGGTTCGAGCAATCCGATATCATCGCGATCATCGGTTACGGCTTTGGTGGCGACGACGGCCATATCAACGGGCTGTTCCGCTCGCTGGCGGAGGCGGGCAAGCGGCTTGTCATTTTCCACTACGGCCATGAAAGCCAGTCCGTTCTCAAGAGCGAATACCAAACCAAGCTGCGCTTGTCATCGGCGGATCAGCTCGACATCATCAACGTTGACGGCAGCCGGAACGCGGACGGAGCTCCGTGGTGGCAGGCGCTGCTGGAGAAGTTCGAATATGCGCAGCCCGCACTGGTGCCAAGACCTTAATTTCATACCATCCTATGTCCTAACCTGTAGCAAAGCCGGTATCCCGAAAGGGTTCCCGGCTTTTTGTTATCCTGCGGGGGTATGGTATCCCGGGCTAATTCGGGACTCATCAGGGACCGCTGTTCTTGAACTTCAATGAAGGAGAAGGGTTAAGCCTGGAAGCGGACAGATTAACCCTCGGACAAAGCGGTTGTTCCATGGGGACAACCATATGGGGGATGGGGCGGGGACAAGCGGGGCTGCTCCTTTTCCAAGTGTAGATGCGGCTTCCGTACATCCAGATTATCAACAATCGGTGCCCAATAAAATTAACTAAAGTTAAATCAGCTGAACAAATTTTATCCGCATCCATCACCGCCGGTTTTAATCGCGTAAATCAAGAAGCCCTCCGCTGCCTTTACGGCATGGAGGGCTTCGACGGTCAGCGAATGAACTAGGTACCCGCGACATCAATTTTGAATTTGCGTTTCAAATAGCGGTGAATCCGTTCGAAATCCTCTGGCGTCAAATCCTTCAGCTGCTTGCGATCCGCTTCATAACCCAGGATGATCCCGATGCATTGAGCGGCCAGCGCATTGTTAGGCATGATTCTCGAGGTTCCATAGGCTTTGATATCGGCACCGATATTTTTTCCGACTGCGATGACGTTGTCATATTCCTTCAACAGGAAAGAGCGCAGCGGAATTCCGTAAGGATCCGGCGTACCGAAACCGATGCCGTGCGGGATGTTAACTGTCCCCTGCAGGTCGACCGGATAAGCGCCGATGCTGACGTTGTCCCAGAACATTTTGCTGCTCATGACATCCTCAAATGTAAGCACATAGTCCGTCTCGAAGCGGTTAAAGTCGCGAATGTAGAGGTAGTTTGGCGAACCGTTCATTTCGGCATTCTCGAAGCCCCCCAAATGGGTGCGGAGGAATTCCAGAATGCGCGGCGCCTCCACCTTTCCCTTCCGCAGTGCTTCATTCACGGAAGCCTCGCTGGACGGATCGATGTTGTACATGATCAGCGCATTAATAATGACCTCTCCATCGCCCTGGTAAGCGATATTCAGTCCGCGCAGTCGTACCAGCTTCTCGACTGGCTGATACTTCGCCATGATGTTGCTGAAGCCTACCGCGAAGTTGTGGTCGACATAGGTATTCGGCCCGAATACCTTCCGTACATTTTCGAGCGGATAGTGCTTCAGGACATCCTTGTTCAGCTTCTTCCAGTCCACGTTCTTATATTTCAGCATGTAGGTCGCGCCCATATAATCCGGCTTATTGCTCTTCTCGACCACTTCCATGCCTGGAATGCGCTTCTTGTGCTGGAGCTTGCCGGTAAGCGCATTGAAATCGGTATTTTCCACCCAATAGCCCGCTTCCAGCTTATGTTCCTTCTGGTCTTGATCGGTGTACTGCAAGGACTGCAGCGTGTTGCTTCCCCCGGCGGCCGCTTCTTGGACCGCTTTGATCTTGATGCCGCTTTTCAAAGGTATGTCTTCAATCAGCTCGTTATAATATTCGGTGAAATCATCCAGCGTGCGGATTTTGCCTTTGTTATATTGTTTGAACAAGGTTTTCATCTCGCCCTGCACCAAGCTTTTCCGCTCTTTGTTAAAGGGTTCGTCGAGGAACAGCATCTCCCCCTGGAGCAGCTCGCCTCCGGGCTTTTCCCGCGGATCGATGACGAGTACGCTCAGCCCCAAATCCTGAGCCTCTTTGGCCAGAAGCATGCCCTGCAGTTCACTCCCGACGACGACGACATCATAGCGGCTGCAGCCTTCCCCGCAGGAGGCAGGCTGAGCTTTGCGGGTTAACCCGTGCGGAATGAAAAATTGAATGATGAGTGCGGATACCATGACAATCAGCATTAGCTGCCATATTTTCTTTGAACGATGCAAGGCTATAATCAGCTCATTTCTTCTATATTAAGGATTATTGCTAAGTACTTCCGTTAACCCAAGGACTTCCGCAAAATCAGCTGGTATCAATCAGGTTAGATTTACGATAAACCAATTTCTAACAATTCCTTTTACTACTATAAACCACCTCCTTTTCTTATACAATATTTAACACTTGGATAAAGATGCATAGAACCTATTTTTCAAGCCTTTTGTTCCGTATAAATTGAGCTCAAGAAGGGATAAGCTTCTCCCGGGGATTACCCCCTAAAAAAAGCCGCCCTTATTAGGACGGCGAGATGGACGAAAAGGTTACTCGAACATTGAAAAATATCAAATTTCTGTAAATTAACTCTTATCGCCAGAAGATGCGTTCCCGCGAATCAGCTTCGCAAAGACGGCGAATACCGGGAGCAGCAGCACGCCGGCGGTCAGTATGGAAGCACGGACGGAGTACCGGGTTCCGATCCAGCCCACGGCCGGACCGCCCGCGGTCTGGCCTAGCGCATCCGATTGGCTGACCATGGACAGTACCGTTGCCCGCGTTTTGCTCTCCAGGTTCATATTCAACCAGGTGCCGTGGACCGGCTCACTAACCGCAACCGTGGCCCCCGCAACCAAGACGGACGCCATCGCCCAGGCAAAATTCGGTGCCGCAGCCAGAGAAAGAATCGCAGCGATGCGGATGAGAGTCAGCCACAGCATCGCTGCGGATACCTTCCGCCCATCACGCATATCGATCCATTTCTCGGCCAGCCGAACACCGCCCATGCCGAGCAGAGCGGACGCTGCGGACACGAGTCCGAGCCAGACAGCCATGGATACAGGCAAATCCGGCAATCCGATGCCGCTGATAAGGTATGGCTGCCACAGGCGGTCATACCCCTCCGAGGCTGCGCCACTAAGGAGGGTCACGGCAATGATCATGCCGAGAAGAGGATGCTTGCGCACGACCCGGGCACCGCTGAGCCACGTGCCTGCCAGCCGTTTGAAGTGCGATTCCTGCGGAGCATGCTCCTGCGGTACGAAACGGGTCTCCTTCATGAGGACCAGAAGCAGCAGACCCAGCAAAGCATAAAGCCCTCCCCCGGTCAGGTATGGCAAATTCGGCGCTACCAGGGATAACCCTACACTTGCGCCGATGCCAAGCAGCGAAGCGAGCAGCGACATCCGCTGCGCCCGCATCAGAATTCCACCTGCCTGTGCCTCGCCGACCTCGTCAACGACCCAGGCCGTATTCGCTCCGCTGACAAAGGTCCAGCCTACTCCGAACAGAATTTGCGAGAAGACGATCCAGACAAATACGGATATCGCCGAACCTGGGCCCGCGAGCCACAGAACACTGCCCTCCAAGGCAAAACCAAGGCCCAGAACAAACATGCCGATAATAACGGAAACCCGTCTGCTGTAAGTATCGGCTACGACGCCGGTCACGCCTTCAAAGATGAGGACGGTCACTTCCAGCACGGTCCCCATCAGAACCAGCTCGAAAGGATTCAGACCCAGCGAGGAGACATGATAGATGCCGCTCGTGGTAAACATCAAACTGTTGGCCAAGGCCATGATGAAGCTCATCATCATATACACTTGTGACGCATGATTTGGGTTCATATTCATTCCGCCCTTCCGGCAGGCGGCGCGTCACATGAATCAAAAGACCGTGATGTTTTCCTTTCAGGTCACTGCTTTTGATACGTACGCATCACACTGCCTGTCGCTTTATTGGATAAGGTTCCGGTTACGTACGATTGAATGTTTAACACAATAGATAACCTCCCAGTCCGGATATTTGGAATCCGGCATAAATTTACTCGATTATAGTTGATCTGCCTATGCCATCACAATACTTTTCTTTACCGCTTCCACGGTCAGCTCCGCGTGTAAAGGAGCATCCGCTGTTTCATCCAGAATGTCCGTATCCTTCAGCAAATTACCGGTCAAAATGCATAGGGCGCGCTCATCCCTGCCGATCGTACCGTCATTCAGAAGCTTGCGCAGTCCCGCCAGCGTCGCGGCGGATGCCGGCTCGCAGCCGATTCCGCTCCGGTCGATGATCCGCTTGGCCGCCATAATTTCCTCATCCGTCACGCTGCAGGTAACGCCCTGACAGAGCTGCAGACCGCGGCGGGCCACTTTCCAGCTTGGCGGGTTTCCGATATTCAGCGCGGAAGCCACGGTGAACGGATTGGGCTCCGGGATCAGCTCCTCCCTGCCTTCCGCCATCATTCGGTGGAAGGGACTTGCCCCTTCGGCCTGGATGAGAGCGATGCGCGGAAGCCTCGCGATCATACCGAGATGATATAGCTCCTCCAGCCCCTTCCCTAAGGCGGATACGTTGCTGAGCGCCCCACCGGGAATGAGGATCCAGTCCGGCAGCTCCCAGCCGAGTGCCTGCGCAATCTCAAAGACGATGCTTTTCTGCCCTTCGATCCGGAAAGGGTTCACGGAGTTGCATACGTATAAGCCCAATTCTTCTCCGTGGCGCTCCAGAAAACGGATGCCATCATCATAGGTTCCGTCAAAGCGGACCACCTGCGCTCCATAAGCAAGCGTCTGGCGAACCTTGTTCGGGGAGACGCTCCGGCTCGGCACGAATACTTGCGATGTGCATCCCGCCATAGCGGCATACATCGCAAGCGATGAGGAGGTATTGCCTGTAGATGCGCAGGCAAAGCGCTTGTATCCCAGTGCAAGCCCGTGGGATATGGCCGCTGTCATCCCGTTGTCCTTGAAGGAACCACTGGGGTTCTCACTCTGGGCTTTAAAATGCAGCGCACGGATGCCCAGCATCTCCCGAATCGGCTCGGATGTGTACAGTCCCGTGTTACCTTCATATTTGGTCACGATATGCTCTTCCGGCAGATCCGGAAGAATCAGTTCCTTATACCGCCATACCCCGCTGGCATAGGCCGACATCCGTTCAGCCAACCGCTCCCGGAACAATGCCTTCAGCCTTTCACCATCCAGCCCGCTGAGTTCCTGCTGTACCTCCATCCTTCCGCCGCATGAGCAGGAGATACGGTAATCCCGCCAATGCCCCTCCGCTTTGCATTCCACACATACCAGCTTCATTCGTCACTCATCCTCTCCCATTCCATCATCGAGCGTACATTTCGGCTCATTGCCTTACGCTCTGGTTAGGATTAGAATAAGCAGAAGCTTCTCATTAATCTAATATATTATTTTAGCGTTTGTATAATATTTCGTTATGATTGGGACGTAAAAGGGGGAACGCGCAGATGAACCTGCATGCACTTCGATATTTTGCCAAGGTAGCAGAGACCGGCAGTGTGACACTCGCTTCCGAGCTGCTCCGGGTCAGTCAACCAGCCGTCACGGCGCAGATTAAAAGGCTTGAACGCGAGCTCGGTATGCAGCTCTGGATTCCTCAAGGCCGTGGGGTTGCCTTAACCGAAGCCGGACGGATGCTGGCGGAGGAAGCGCAGAGGCTGTTCGAGCTGGAGCAGAGCATTGAAGACAGCCTGGACCGGATGAAGAAGGGCCAAGCAGGGAAGCTCCATCTGGCGGCGACCTACCTGCCTTCCAACTTCCTGCTGCCAGGACCCATTGCTGCTTATAAAAGGCGCTATCCTTCCGTCGAGCTTGACTTGACGACAACCAACTCCACCCAAGCGCTGGAGCTGCTCGTGCGTTTCAAGGCCGACATGGCCGTCGTCGGCGGCATGGCCGAAGAACATCCGCTGCTTACGCGAACCGCCTGGCTGGAGGATGAGATGTGCTTCGTCGTCCATCCGGCGCATCCTCTCGCGAATACTGAAACATCGTTAGCGGACATGCTGCGTGAGCCATTCGTCTTCCGGGAGGAAGGCAGCTTTGCCCGCGAGCAGCTCCTTGCTGTGTGCAGGCTCCACAACCTGCCCGCACCAGCCATCGGGCTTCAGATGAACGGGTTGCACGAGACGCTGCGGATCGTGATGGAGGGATACGGCGCGGCCTTCCTCTCCTCGCTCGAGAGTGAAACCTACATCGCGCAGAACTTGCTCTCAAAGGTCGATGTGCGGGAGGTCAGACTGAGGAACCCCGTCTCGGTATTTACGCGGAAAGAACCGCTGCCTCCGGTTGCCCGCCGCTTCTTCGAAGATCTATTGCCTGCCGAGCCTTAAGCTCGGAAAGCAGCGATGCTCAGTTACAGCAGCTCCCTCAACTCGCGCGTGATATCCTCCAGCTTCTCGCGGGTTGCGCGAATCCTGGCCTCCTCCTCGCGCAGCGAGGCCAGGCGGCCTTCAAGAGCCTCCTCCACCCCTCGAATCAGCTCCCGGCTTCCGCAGCCGGAGCCGCGCTTCCACTCAAAAATGAGCTGAATATCCTTCAGCGGCAGGCCATAACCTTTCAGCTCCTGTATGACCTTGAAATCCTCCAGATGCCCGTGATCGTATTGCCGCTTCCCATCCGGTCCAAGCGACCGGATCAGCTGCAAATCCTCATAATGCCTGACTGTATCCTTCGTCGTCCCCGCTTTAGCCACAAACTCCCCGATTCGCATAGCACTTCTCCCTTAAACAGAGCTTTTTTCGAAGTAACCGTTGACACGGGGTCCACCCCGTATTGTTCACTTTTCTTGATTGTAGTCCCATCCCCCATCGATGAAAAGGAGGTGATTCCGATCATTCTCACGGTCATTCTTTTGGCTTATGATCTCGCCAGCCTGGCCGCAGCTGCAGCCCTGCTATACCGAAAGCCTGCTTCCAGCAGCGGATTCCGTCCTGCCGCAGCCTGGGGCGCGGCGCTCTTCTTTCTTCTTTGCCATCTGCTGCTGTTCAGCCTGATTATCCGGCATGTGTTCCACCAGACCTCCTATGCATGGTTCATCGGCTGTCTGATCCTCATTTTGAGTTCCCGCTGGCTGAATGGACGCATCCTCTTTGGACGAAACCACTGGCGGCATTATGCGGTTACGGCAGGCATTTTTGCTGCTGCTATCACGCTTGATTGGCTGACCTGAGCCTGTTAATGGATCCATCGGCCTGGCATACCAGATAGCGTTGTACACATTAGAACAACGCTCGCCAGCATTCGTCAAAAACAGTCAGCATTCCATTCTTTTTCCGGCAGGAATGTCGCGACGCTTAGGCGAATGCTATTCTATTAAACTGGATTTGGATGGCCAAAAAGCAGGCAGGGCGTACAGACGCAGGATTTCCCGAAGAGAGGAGAAACGGCGTCATCCGCGTCATTTCCGCCGCAGATTGGGTCATATCCGCATCGATCGGCCCGGCCGCTGCGAGGTATGGATCCCGGTCACGAAGAAGCCGTAATGACACGATGATAAGAGGGTGAAGGGGCTCATGTAAAAATGCTTATCGAAGCCAATAGATACCCTTCGCTAAAAAGCCTGCGCAAGGATCCTCTGCTTTGTTGGCAAAGGAGCCTTGCGCAGGCTTCTTATTGAATCAGGCTGCAGCTTCCGTTTAAGACTGCTGCCCTCAGGCGGTTTGCAGATCGGCGTGAGGGGCGAGTATTTCATACCGGAAGCGCCGAAAAAGAGGGAGGGGCGAGTACCTAAAGATGCACTGGTGATAGGTGAACGCTGAACAACTGCGGGTTAGCTTGTGCAGCACTCACCGATCTGCCACCGGCTCACCCTCTGATGGGTTATCGCCTTTCGCCCTCGCTTATGCCGGATCGGATTCCCGCAGTTGATCCAGCATCAGCTTGGCTGCGCCGATAGCTCCAGCCTCATTCCCGAGCTCAGCCGGACGGACGTCCGCTTGAAGCCGCATGCCATGCATCGCTTCCAGCAGCAGAGGCCACCAGATCGTCTTGGCATCGATCAAGCCGCCGCCAATGAGCAGCGCCTCCGGGTTTAGTCCGACGTGTATATTGTTCACTACCACCGCCAAATGGACGGCAAACTGCTTCAGCACTGTCGTTACTTCCGGCTTTCCCTTCATGTAATCATCCAGCACTTCGACGCCGGACGCATAGGAATGGCCTGTCGCCTCGCTGGCCAGCTTCACCAAGGCCGTTCCGGACAAATACTGCTCGATGCAGCCATGCAGCCCGCAGTTGCATAGGCGGCCGCCCGGCACGAGCACGGTATGTCCCCACTCGCCGCCGTTCCAATCGGCGCCCCGGTAGAGCTCGCCACGGATCATGTTCGCTCCGCCCACACCGGTGCCAAGCGTTAACATGACCAAATCCTGCGCCTGCCTTCCGGCACCAAGCCACGCTTCGCCGACCAGCGCGGTATTGGCGTCATTGTCGACGAATACCGGCAGCCCGAACGCAGCCTCAACGACTGCCGCCACATTCGTCCCCTGCCATCCCGGGAGATTGTCGGTTGCATACACAATTTCCCCTGTGCATACGTTCACCCGGCCAGCAGTGCCGATGCCGATGCCGCGAATATTCTCATGATCAGCCTGCAGATTCCTCACAAGAGCCATCAGATTCCCGAGAATCCGTTCCTGGCCCTGCTTGGCTTCGGTGGCTATTTTCCCTTGCCCGAGAAGCCTGCCGGACTCGTCCACGACGATGCCCTTCATGGAGGTGCCGCCGATATCTATTCCGATGACCTTCATGCCTGCTTCATCCCTCTCCTCGTTTATGTGTACGCATTAACGGGTTTGGCCCCCGCGTGCCCCGCGGACAGCCGAAGCAAATTTCTCCGTAATCAGCTTGGGTCTCGTGATGGCCGAACCGACAACAACGGCGTGAGCCCCAAGCTTCAGGCATTGCGCGGCCTGCTCTGGCGTGTTGATTCTTCCTTCCCCGATGACCGGAATACGAATTCTTCGTACCGCCTCCTGCAGAAGTGCAAGGTCAGGCTCCTGCTGCTGCGGCGAATACGGCGTATACCCGGAAAGCGTTGTCGAGACGCAGTCTACCCCAAGCGATTCCGCTTGCACAGCTTCCGCAAGCGTCGATATATCCGCCATCACCTTCTGCCCGCTGCGCTTCATATAAGCAACCAGCTCCTCCAGTGTTTCCCCGCCCGGTCTCGGACTCGGCGTGGCATCAAGGGCGATCACGTCCACCCCGACCTCCATCAGCTCCTTCACTTCGCGCAGCGTAGGCGTAATGTATACGCCGCTACCCGGATAGTCACGCTTGATAATGCCGATGATCGGCAGCCTCGTTACCTGCTTGATGGCTGCGATATCGTGGACGCTGTTCGCACGGATGCCGACAGCGCCCCCCTGCTCGGCGGCCAAGGCCATCTTGGCCATTGTGTCGCCTCCGTGCAGCGGTTCATCCTCGAGTGCCTGGCATGAAACAATCAGACCGCCTTGAATTTGTTCGAAATATGGATCGCTCATGAATTCATCTCCTCTTCCCCTTCACCTCTCGGGTTGCGGGTCATTTTTTGATGCCTTCTGATCCTGATTATAACAGCGAATGGAGGTAATAACCATTATTAATTATAAATTAGGAGATTATTTCTTTCAATTGAAGACACGCCGATTTTCGGAGAATCCATCCTCCAGGCTTCAAGGCTCTCCCAAATCAGCGTTTCCATTTCAGCAAAAGCGCTTAAAATTCATATTGCCGTGCTTCATCCTCAGCGCGTCGCGCAGCTCAATCAGATCCTTCTCCGCCATTTGCTCCAGCACCACTCTCCGGTAATCCAGCCCATGCTCTTCCGCCAAGTCGAGAATCCCTCGGATATACAGCTCCCTGTAATCCTTTTTTTCCATGCTGCTTGATCCCTCCCACAATAGCAAAGCTTATATAAAATGTACCCATATTTCCGATTTCAACTAGCAAATCCCGGCGAACTTCAGGACAAAAATTCAAGGATCGGCAACAACTTACGCATGACGCCCGATTGTAAATATGTTAGGATAGTCTGCCGCCTATTATAGACATACTAGCTGTTGCGACGGCAAATGGTATGATTCCAAGGTGAAGAATGCAATCATTTGGGGATGGGTCAGACAGGAAGGACGGCACAAGAAACATAAACATTCAGAAAAGGAAAGGATGAAGCATCATGACAGAAAAAGTAGCCATCGTAACCGGAGCCGCCGGAGGAATCGGATTTGCCGCGGTTCAAAAACTATCTTCCCAAGGATATAAGGTCGTGCTTGTAGATTTCAATGAAACGGCCGGGCTCGAAAGCCTCGAAAAGATCAAAAGCGCCGGAGGCGAAGGCATTTTCGTCAAAACCGATGTATCCTCCGAAGCCGACGTGCAAAACTATATCCAAAAAACAATGGAAGCTTACGGCCGGATCGACGTGCTGGTGAACAACGCCGGCGTCGTGGAAAAAGCAACCTTGCTCGCGGAGAAAACGCTGGCTGATTTCGATCGCATCATCGGCATCAACCTGAAAAGCGTATTCCTCGGCATGAAGTACGTGCTCCCGATCATGGTAGAGCAGAAAAAAGGCGCCATCGTCAACACCGCTTCCATCGGCGGCCTGTTCAGCACCCCGCTGAACAGCATCTACGCGGCCAGCAAACACGGCGTCGTCGGCTTCACCAAAACCGCTGCCGTGGAATACGGGCCGCTGGGCGTTCGCATCAATGCGGTTTGCCCGGGCACCGTATACACCAACCTCGTCAAGGAAGCAGCCAAGGACATGCCGAAAACCGACCGCCAGTACTATCCGTCCTACCCGCTGGACCGTTTGGCGCAGCCGGAGGAAATCGCGAACGTCATCGCTTTCCTTGCTTCCGATGAAGCCAGCTATGTGAACGGTGCCTGCATCAATATTGACGGCGCGCAGCGCATGTAAATCATCCAGCTGTTCCATGCAAAGGACTGCCTACGGGCAGCCCTTTTTTTATATGATGAAAAAGTCTCCGCGCCCGCTCCTTCACTTCAGAATTCCAATTCAGCGGCATTGGATATAGAAAAGCCCATTACTCCAGGCTTCGGAATAATGGGCTCTTGCGGCAATTCGGAACCTATTCTAATCTTCGTCTACGGCAATGCCTATATCCATCAGGTAATCCATCTCGGCATCCAGCACAGCTTCGACGGTCATTTCATCCAGCTTCACATCTTTGCGGCTCAGGACGTAATCGACCAAATCATCGCTGTCGATCTCCACCTCGCCTTGCTCATTCGCTTCCGCCGTGTTGATAAAGGTCTTTTCATGCTTCAGGACAACCCTGATGCTTTCGGGTTCAGCGCCCGTTTCAGCCGCTATGTACTGCACAAGCTCCTGCTCGTTGAGTGTGCCGCTCATGGCCTTTTCATCTCCTTATTTCATGTCCTAGCGCCATTGTAACACAAATTGCTGCAGTTTCCATTTTTTCAAGCGGCATTTTTGAGAATTTACAAAAGTCGGCAATTATTCTTATTGAAGATCCACACAGGATCCGAAAAATGATGTAAAATTGATAGGGTTTGTATCATACACATGGATCATCGCCGCATTTATTTGTGAAGAAGGGCAGGAATCGAAGTCGTGTTTAAAAAAGTGTTTCATTCGTATTGGAGCCCTTATCTGGTCTTGGCCGTTGCCGGCGTGCTGAGCGCTCTGTATTTCGGCATCACCAAGACCGTATGGGCTGTAACCGGCGAATTCACCCGTCTCGGCGGGCATATTCTGGAATGGTTCGGCGTGGATATTTCCGGATGGGCCTATTTCAAATTGATTCATATGGAAGGAACGACCTTCAGCCGCACGGACGGCTGGATCGTCTGGGGGATGTTCATCGGGGCATTGCTCATGGTGCTGTTCAGCAACAATTTCAAAATTAGGATGCCGCGCCAGAAGCGCCGTCTGGTACAGGGACTGATCGGCGGATTTATCGCCGGGTTCGGCGCCCGCATGGCACTCGGCTGCAACCTGGCAGCTTTCTTCACGGGCGTGCCGCAGTTTTCGCTGCACTCGTGGATTTTCATCGTCGCAACGGCTGTCGGCACCTTCGGGGGAGCCAAAATCGTGAATACCTCCTGGTGGAAGGGCAAGCCGGTGCTGCAAAAAGGCAATACGGCGAAGATCGTTAAGGAGCGCGCAAAAATCCAGCCGTACATTGGCGGAATCCTCGCTCTGGCTTATGCGGCACTCATCATCTATTTTTATGCGGCGGGCAAAAATATGCTCGGAACGGCGGCCTTGTTCGGCGCCGCTTTCGGTATCCTCATTGAAAGAGGACAAATCTGCTTCACCTCCGCCTTTCGCGATTTGTGGATTAGCGGACGCGCCACCATGACGAAGGCGATCACGCTCGGCATGGCGGTCAGCTCGGTCGTCACACTCATCATCATCCTGGTGAACGGCATGGATCCGGTCACCAAAATGGCTGCGCCAAGCACCCTGATCGGCGGCCTGCTCTTCGGCGTCGGCATCGTCATGGCCGGCGGCTGCGAAACGGGAATGATGTACCGCTTGATGGAAGGACAGGTCGTCTTCCTGCCGGTATTCATCGGCAACATCATCGGCGCGACCGTCCTGGCTTACGGCTGGGATCATCTCGGCATCTACAACACACTCGTGAAGATGGGCAAGCCGATCAACCTGATCGACGAAATGGGAGCAGCCTGGGCGCTGATTCTCACGCTTGCCCTGCTCGCCGCAGGTTTTATCATCGCGGTCATTTGGCAGAAAAACTATCGCTTCGGCGTCGGATTCAAGAAAGGGGAAACCAAACATGTCCATTGATTACACGCTCGATCTCCGCGGAGAATCTTGTCCTTACCCGGTCATTTATACGCTTGAAACGCTGCAGGGAATGAAGAAGGGGGAGCTCTTGCAGGTCATCGCCGACTGCCCGGCTGCTTTCCGGAACGTTCCCGAGGAAGTCGTCAAGCATGGTTACACCTTGGAGCAGGAGCCAATGAAGAACGGTAAAGAGCTGCTCTTCCTGATCCGTGCATAGACGAAATCATATCGGCGTCATTCAATCACATCCCTCTGTATAACAAAAAAAAGGATTAGGGTGAGCATCGTTCTCCCTAATCCTTTTCAATTTCGAACTGATCCGCCGTCCAGGCCACAAACGGCACCCGGCCTCTCTCATTCAAATCCTTCATATGAATAAATACGTCGCGGTCCGCTTTCATCGTAAACCGGATCCAATTGTTATAGATCATCACTTTCTCGACTTCCGTCACATCAAACGTCCTTGTGCCTTGAACATTCACGATTCTTACCTTGTCTCCCTGGATTCGGATATAGCGGGCGTACACGTAAGCAAACCGCAATGCCAGGAGCAGGAGCACCGCCATAAACACGATATTCCATACGGCCTGTGCCCGGGAGTAATCCGAGGTAGACTGCAGCGCCAGCCGGATGATCACGGCGAGCAGAAGCAGCCCAAACATCACGATGTTCATCTTGTTGCCTTTGAATTTTGCAGTCATGATCTGAAAACTTCCTTTGTTGAAATTTCGGGCATAACCCATAAAGTACCGGCTCTTCAATATAACGCGATTTTGCTCTCCACACAAGGCGTCCCGGCAAAAAAAGCCTCCCCTTGTCACCTAACAGGGGGCGATAGCGCGCCCTTATGCAAGAAGGCTCCTTCCCTATGGGGAGGAGCCTTTGCTGTACCAGAAGCAGGGATGCCTTTAATTCGCCTGCCGCTTCAGAATGCTCTTGCGGTGGGAGAAGGTATCGAAGCTGCCATGGCCATGATATGAGCCGATTCCGCTCTCGCCCACGCCGCCAAACGGCAGGTAAGGGGACGTCAGATGAGCCAGCGTTTCATTGATGCAGCCGCCGCCGAAGGATACTTGACTCAGAATCTGTTCCTGTACTTCCCGGCTTTCGGAGAAAATGTACAAAGCCAGCGGTTTCGGACGCTTCACGATCTCGTGGATGATGTCCTGGAGATCGTCATAAACGATCACGGGAAGAATCGGGCCAAAGATCTCGTCTTGCATCACGCGATCTTCCCAAGTAATCCCGTCCAGAATGGTCGGCTCGATGACGAGGCGCGAAGCATCGGTTCTGCCGCCGAAGAAGCGCGTACCGTTATCCAAGAAGCCGCTTAGACGGTTAAAGTGCTTTTCGCTGACAATTCTCGGGAAGTCCGGGTTTTGAAGCACATCCTCACCGTACTGTGCGTGGATCGCATCCTTCAAAAGCCCAAGGAACTTGTCCTTCACGTCCCGCTGGATTAGGAGATAATCCGGCGCCACGCAGGTTTGGCCGGCATTCAGCAGCTTGCCTCTGGCAATCCGCTTGGCCGCAGACTCAAGCTCGGCATCGCTGTGGACGATGCACGGACTTTTGCCTCCCAGTTCCAGGGTGACCGGCGTCAGATGCTTGGCCGCCGCCTCCATGATCACTTTGCCGACCGGCGTGCTGCCTGTGAAGAAAATATAATCCCATTTCTCTTTCAGCAGCGCCGTGCTCGTCTCCACTTCGCCTTCCACGACCGCCACGTATTCCTCCGGAAAGTTATCCTTCACGATCCGCGCAAGCACGCGGGAGGTTTCCGGAGTGAACTCGGATGGCTTCAGCACGGCGCAGTTCCCCGCTGCGATCGCCCCGACGAGCGGAGCCATGGCGAGCTGGAACGGATAATTCCATGGCGCGATGACCAGCACGGCGCCGTATGGCTCCGGATAAATGACGCTGGTCGCGCCGGCGATGAACGAAGGGGTGTCCACTTCCTGCGGCTTCATCCACTGCTCCAAATGCTCCAGCGAGAATTCGATTTCTTCCATGACGATTTTGATTTCCGAGCCGTAGCCTTCCGTTTCGGATTTGTTCAGGTCCGCCCGGAGCGCAGCCAAAATATCCTTTTGGCCGGCTTCGATCGCGGTTTTTAGTTTTTGAAGCGCATCTATGCGAAACTGCATCGCTTTGGTTTGTCCTGTACGAAAGAAGGCGAGCTGCTGCTCGGCCAGTTGCTTGTAGTTTTCCATGATGTTGATTCTCTCCTTCGCCTGACGCTTGTATTCGTGTATTAGTCTACTTTGACGAGCATTTTGCCCAGATTCGTGCCCTCGAACAGCTGCAGGAATGCGTCAATGACATGGTCAAAGCCTTCGATAATGGTCTCTTCATATTTCAGCTTGCCTTCGGACAGCCATTTGCCGAGCTCAACCAAGCCTTCTTGCTGACGGGAAGCATAATCGCTAAGCACGAAGCCCTTCATGAGCGAGCGGGTTTTGATGATCTTCGATTGAATCCGCGGGCCCATGTCCCCATCGGTGGTGTTGTAAGAAGAGATCGCGCCGCACAGCGGAATCCGGGCATAATCGTTCAGCAAACTCATGACCGCATCCGACACGCTGCCGCCGACATTATCAAAATAGACGTCGACGCCGTTCGGACATGCCTCTTCCAGAGCCTTCCCCAGATCCTTCGTCGTCTTGTAGTTAATTGCCGCATCGAAGCCCAGCTCGTTGATCAAATAGGCACATTTCTCATCCGTACCGGCAATGCCGACGGCGCGTGCACCTTGAATCTTGGCGATTTGGCCCACGAACATGCCCACGGAACCAGCGGCGCCGGATACAACGACGGTCTCGCCTGCCTTCGGCTGTCCGATATCCAATAGACCGAAATAAGCGGTCAGCCCGGTCAATCCAAGCACGCTCAAATAAGCGGACAACGGTGCAATCGATTCGTTGACTTTGCGAACCTGCTTCGCGTCCACCACGTTGTACAGCTGCCAGCCCAGCATACCGATCACTTTGTCGCCCGCCCGGAACAGATCCGACTTCGATTCGACGATTTCGCCAACGACCCCGCCGGAAATAACTTCATTCAGCTCATAAGGGGCTACATAGGACTTGGCGTCGCTCATTCTGCCTCTCATGTAAGGATCCACCGACATATATTGCGAGCGAACGACGACTTGTCCTTCCTGCGGCTCCTGAACCGGTGCTTCGCGGTATTCAAAGTTCTGCTCCGTCGGCATGCCTACCGGGCGGGATTTTAAAGCTATCGATCGATTCTGTAACTGCATGTATGATCACTACTCCTAATATTTTGATTTTTTGGTGACTGTGATGACTAGGAAACATGGGCGATAAGGCAAGCCTTCGTGCTAACCCAGTGAATTGGATAGTTTTAAAACTTTAAAACTATTGGTCCGAAATTAGGGTTCCCTGTCCATTTATAAACTGTCCAAGAAACCCGGCATAAATTCGTTGAATGTATCCTCTCTCAGCTGGCTGTTCTTCACTTGACCCTTGCGGAACACCTGGATCAGATCCGCTTCATATAAAATCTTGAGATGGTATGAAACGTTGGATTTGTCCATGCCGATCGCATCCCCGATATCGCCGCAGGTGTTGCTGCTGCGGTGAAGATGCAGGTAGCGGATCATTTCAATGCGCTTCACTTCGGCCATGGCCTTGAATATTTTGGCCCGCTTCTCATCGTCTTTTGAAGGTTTGATAGTCATAGAACTATAGTATGCTCCATCCCCGGGGAAGTCAATCCAGCTTCTTCTTCCTTTTTATGGGCAGTCAATATATACCCGCTTCCCGCTTTTCGTAATCCACGCATCCAAACAGGAGCCTGGCTCCTACGCCGGCTCCCGCTCTCGATTCTACTTCATCATGATTTGTCCTGCTGCATCAAATACTGGACGATCTGCTCTTCTTCAGGACCCTGACCGGTAAAGCGGGCTTGAAAACAAACGCCGTCCTCCAGCCAGAAATAGCTGACGAGATCGGTCTCGCCGGGACTGCTGAGCGGACCGTCCACCTTGAACTTTTCTGTGCGGAGCGCTTCCCGTCCACCAATCGAGACCGGCTTCAGCTTGACGTTGTTTCGTTCTCCGTCAATGCGCATGAAGGAGACCCTGCCGAGTTTCTTCATCTCTTCATACATCGTGCCGTTCAGCATCTGGGTGTAATCGACGTCCTTAATACCTTTAACCTGTTCTTCCTTGCTTTTGTCTTTCTTGACGGGGTGATAACTGACCTCAAGCAGCATCCGCATGGAGTCCTGGTCGTTCTCGGGGTAGTTGAAATTCACTTTCCGGGATACGTAAGATCCGCTTGCAGCAAAGCCACCCGGGAGCTCACGCGGAAAAACCGCGTTATAGCCGATCAGCTTCTGAGCCCGCCGTACATCTTCAGTGTCGAACAGGTATGTCATTGTTCTTCCATGATAATCATTGTTTTCATAAAGCTTGTTCAGCTCACGGTCCGGGAGCTGCATGGAAAGGATCATGCGCTCGTAATCGTCAGGGCTTACACCGCCATATGAATCCAGCTGATAAGTGATCCCTTGGTCCTTCCAGATATAGTAGTAGCGCTCCGGCTGGCCTTCCCAGACGAGCATGCGGATTGTTATTTTCACTCCCTCTACGCCGGAAAGAGAGATCGGCGCTTTCTCGATGACGTAGCTCCCTTCTTTATTCCCGAGGCCCTCCAGCGATTTGTTCTCGTCCGCGGCGATTCGTTCATAGATCTCTTCCAGGCCTGCGCTTCGCGAGATTTTGAGATGCATGCTGCCGCTGCTGTTATTTATTCTTGCCTTTAAATAGTTGATAGTCACCACCGGGCTAGCCGAAGAAGTCAGGGGAAGCTCATGGAAGGACAACTCGTCGAAGGCATATCCGGCCGGCAGCACCGATGGCACTTTAAACACGAACGGCGCCACCCGGGCTCCCTTCTCCAGATTATCGTATACGAGGAACCCTCCGTCATCGAACAGCCTCTCGCTCCCGCCTTCCTCTGCATGGACCCAGGCCGAAGCGCCTGCCTTCGATACCGGCGCGTTCGTCAGCGTGACCGTACCGAGCAGAAGCACCAGAAGCACCGCCAACCATGACAACTTGTAAGAACCCTTCTTAAATGAACTAATCATTCGGATCCGGCGCGTAATGTCCTTTTCCCCGTTCATCCCCTTGAAATACAGAAGATGCGGCTGATTTCGCCCGGTCGAATTCGCCCTCAGAAAACCGATGATCGTCATACCGTACGGTACCGCCTCCCTCTCGCCAAGCACTTCCAGCGCACAGGCATCGCATGCCTGCTCCCGGTCCGATTTCATACGTCGCATCATGTACCAAACCATGGGATTCATCCAGTGGACGGCCAGCACCAGGCTGCCAAGCATGTTCCAGGCCATATCCTTTCTTTTATAATGGGCCAGTTCATGCGCGATGATATGCTTAAGCGGACCAGTATCAGCTGCTGCGCCAAGCGATTCGGGCATATAGACTGCGGGGCGCATTAACCCAGCGATATACGGGCTTGGAATGGTTGCATCGGTGAAGAGTAATATCGGTTTTTTAACGTGAAATAAATCCATGCATTCCGCCAAGACCGCCGTCACGGCGGGATCACTGACGCGGCGGAAGCTTCTTTGCTTTCTCTTGAGCCGCAGCCAGTAGACCCCATTATAAGTCAGAAAGGCGATGGTTCCTGCCAGCCAGAGGGCTGAGAGAGCCAGATTAGCAGGATGCGTTTCTTGTGCCGGTAGAGCGGTGCCTGCACCAAGCTCCTGTGGCATCACCTGCTGGTGCAAACTGTTCCGTTCGCTTGCATTCGTTGTATAATAGGATGGTTGAGAAATTTCTTTGACGCTGTTAAAGGATTCCGTGGCAGGCTTGTCCTGTGGAAACGGAATTCCCGAAACAGCATTTTTTATGTCTGAATACGTGGGCAGTGCATGGAACAAGCTGACCGGGCTGTGGGGAAAAACCGGCATAACCAGCCTCACCAGCACAATGAGCCATAGGGCGTATCTCAGCCTTGCGCTCATGCGCCTGCGAAGCAGCCGCTGCACGGCCATCACCACAAGACCGGCCATGCTCGCCGTCAGCGTCGCAGCGACAAACCATCGGAATAGGCTCTCGGCAATATTCATGGAATCACCTCACTTGGTCAATTTCGCGCTCGATCTGCAGGCCGTAATGCATCCTTCGGTTCCTTGCCCTGTTTTTCCGTTAATATCCGCTGCAGGCGCTCGATCTCTTGATCCGAAAGTGGCGTTTCCTCCAGAAAGTTCGTCATCATGAGCCCTGCAGCTCCATTGAACACCCGGTTCAGGAATGACCTGCTTTCCGCGCGCACGCATTCTTTTTCGGCAATCAGCGGATAATAACGATAGCTTCTTCCCGCTTTTTCATATCCCAGCGCTTTCTTCTTCATCAGCCGGTTAATGAAGGTTCGGACCGTCTGATCGCTCCATTCTGTCCCTTCGGGCAGTTGATTCGCGATTTGCTCCGCGGTTTGCGGGCTTTCCCTCCACACGATCTTCATGATCTCCCACTCCGACTCCGAAATTTTTGGCATGCTTTCCATACCCATCCCCCCTCTCATCTTCAGATTAACTATTACAAATGTAAATATAACCTAAGCACCCAACTATTACAATTGTAATTGTGTCTTAAATGAAAACTTTTCATTTTGTATATGACAAAAATCACATAAAGCGCATACATTCGTTGACACATTCCTTACCCCAGCGTATAATTCTAAATCAATTACTCTAATTAAAGTAATTAAATCAAATTTAGATATATTGAGGTGTGGGTCATTGAAAAATATTTTAATGTTTCTTAAGAACAAATCCGTTATCGGTGGTATCACGATGGTCCTGTTTTATCAGGTCGTCATGATCCTCGTCTTCATGACAGGTTACAGCGCCATTCCGAAAAACATGGGCGAAATGTCCGTTGCCATTGTCAACGAAGACAAACAGGCAGGCAAAGAAATCGCGGCCGGCCTGGCCAAGCAGCTTCCATTCAAGATGGTGACGGATCTTCCGCTGGATAAAGCCCAAGAGCAGCTGAACGACCGTGATCTCGCGCTCGTCATTCACATTCCGCAGGACTTTACGAAGCAGCTGTCCACGTCCGGAACAAAAGCCAAAATGGATTTCTTCATGAATCAGTCGAATCCGGCGATGGTCACAAGCAGCATGCAGTCGGTCGTAACGCAAATCACGACCAATTTGAACAACCAATTCGCGACGCAGACCGCGCAGGGCGTATTTCAGTCCATGAAAATGCCTGCAGAGCAGGCACAGAAGCTCGCAGCTGAAATTCCTACCAAGCTGGATGCCAATATCGTGAACACGAATCCGGTGCCGGCAGGCATGCATAACCAGATGGCCCCTTTCTTCCTGACGATGGTCAGTTATGTGGGTGCCATGATCTTCTCCATGATGATGGTCGGTGCCATGAACGCGCTGAAACGCAAAATGGGCTTGTGGCAGGCCTTTTGGTCCGCGCAGGCAACCAATGCGATCGTCGCTCTGATTGCACCTCTGATCGGAATTTCGATTTATTTCCTGATTCAGGGCGGCCACGGTGCGGATGTCTTCTTCAAGGTATGGCTTGTGCACGCGCTTGAACTGTTCGGAGCCATTGAGTTTATGTCCATCTTCAGTTTATTATTAAAGGACAAGGCTATTTTCGTAAACCTGACGCTCATGCTGATCCAAACCATCAGCAGCGGCGCAACGATGTCTCGGGAAATGATGCCATGGCTCTTCAACATCATGAGCTATATCTCCATCATGTTCTACACCGTTCAAACCGACTTCTCGATCATTTTCGGCGGCGGCGGACTGACCGAGCATCTGCTCGGCTTGTGGATCGTTTCCATTGCATCCATGATCATTTGCCTGATTGCGTTCTATTTCGTTTCCCCTAAAGAAACGGCCGATGAGAACAAACCTGTAGCAGCCGCTTAAGAGCGGTAACCGTCAGGAATGCACGATGAATTTAAATTATGATTATGATTCGCATAGAATGCCTGGGCATCCCGCCCGGGCCATTCTATGACACATAAACGCGAAGCCAGCTCACTCCCCCGAGTCAGCCGGCTTTTCGTATGATTCGGATGGGAGTGTTGCATGTATGTCGCTTCAAATTTTTATACTGGGTGTATTAAGATCTGGGCATCATCATCCTTATGACATCAAGAAGATGTTCAAACAGAACGTGCTGGACGAAAACTCCAAAATTAACGATGGCACATTGTACTACAACTTCGAGGTTTTGCTCAAAAAAGGGTATATCGAAAAAATCGAGGTGATCCGGGACGACAACCGTCCGGAGAAAACGACCTATGGCATCACGCCGCTCGGCAAAGAGCATCTGCAGCAGGAAATTTACGCCAGCTTCAAAAATTTCACCCGTGTGGATTCCCTTTACTCTGCCGTGCTGTTCCTTAAATATGCCGATCCGAAAAAACTCGTCTTTTTGATTCAAGAGGCCCGGGAAAAGCTGGAAAACAAAATCAAGAACGACGTCTCTTTCTGGGAAACGGTTCAGGACAAGACGCCGCCTCCGGTGCACCTGATCCACGATCATTCCATCAACCAGCTGCAAATCGACCTGAAATGGCTGCAGAAGCTTGAAAAGCATGTGCTTGAGCAGCTTGAGGAGCAGCAGTAATCACAAGTAAATTGGCCCCAAAAACGGCGTGCCGGAAAGTCCCTTAGAGGACTATCCGCGCACGCCGTTTCATATTTTACTCTGCCTTCCTTTTCACCGCGATATAAATATTCACGACCACCTGATCCGGATGAAATCCGCGCAAGTCATACAGTTCGAAGTCCCCCGTGTAAGCCCTCTCCGTCTCCTTGCTTTGAAAGAAGCTCCAAATCTCCTGCCACAGCTGCGGTACCACCTGCTGCATAGGCCCTGGGGATGATGTGAATACCATGTATTCTGCTTCCGGAATGAACGCCGTTTGGAGTCCTTCTTCCGTAACCGGATGCTCCAGTTCATGTCCAAGCAGCACGGTATAAGAGCCGTTGACGTCGTTCTCGTATTCCGTATACAGCGCATACAGAAATGGCGGATCCTTCAGATCGTTCCGGTGCTGCATGCCGCTTTGCAAATACCGCTCCCACAGCGATGGAATCAGCCCGTCAGGCCCTCCTTCCTTCAAGTTGGAGGTTCGAATGGCGAATCCTGTCACTTTTGCCGCCGGTTTACGCACGATCTCTTTGTACATCTTGATCTCCTCTTTTCCTGTGAATGACTCCATTCTACAGGAGCTACCTGGACATCCGTCTGTCCGGTTTGTCGTACTGCTCCATAATTTTGCGGGCCCGCCTGCATACTTCCGCCGCCACATGCTCCGGTCCTTCAACCACCACTTGATCGCCATAGCTGAGGACCATGCCGTAGAACCATTCATCCAAAGGGAATTCCCCTCTCACCCGCAGGCTTCCGTCCTTTTCCGCTTCTATTCCATCCGGGCTGAACGCATCGACGACCCGGTGCCTGGCCGTAGGCGAAAATCGCAGCGTTACCCTCGATGGTGCCCCGCCGGCCGACCACTCCGGCTGCCAGTCGTACGCGTTCAAAAGAGGGAGCTCCCGCGGTTCAAACATGTCCTCGAGCAGCTTTATGTCCTGCATGCGGGAAAGCCGAAATACTCTAAATTCCGCACGGAGCGTACAGTAAGCCTGCAAATACCACACATTCCCCTTCAGGATCAGCCTGCCCGGCTCCAGAATTCGGCGGCCGTTTTGACCGTTCATGTTGACGTAGAGCACATCCGTCTTCTTCCTCTCCCGGATCGCCTGCCGAATCCTCTTCACCTTTTCCCTGACGTTCGTTCCCTGCCCCCAGGGATGAAGATCGAGGAAAAGATCGGAGGAGCGCGCTTCCGGGCCTTGGCCGGTATGCCGAATCATTGACTCCACCTTATCGAGGAGCCGCTCCGTCATCGGATCGTCCAGCGCAGCCTTGACGCCTTGAACAGCCGTTATAACCGATAGAATCTCGTCCATCGTGAGGAACTGCCGCGAGATGGTATATTGGCCCATCATCTCGAACCCGCCGCTCGTCCCCTGATGGGCTGCGATCGGAATTCCTGCCCTGCAGAGTGCATCCATGTCCCGGTATATGGTTTTCGTGGACACTTCAAACCGCTCAGCCAATTCTTTGGCGCTGATCCTCCCCCGGTTCAGCAGGAGGACAGTCATGGCAAGCAATCGTTCTATTTTCATCTAACTTTCAGTCTCCCTGTTTAGAATTTCACGGATTGAAACAAAAACGTTAAAAAAATAGGAAAGGAAATGTTTAGGAAATGTTCTGGAAGTTTAATACATCTAGGGGGTTATACCCTTCCCGACCTGAACAAGGTCTACTATTATCATAATTCGGAGGTCAAGGAATGAACAGAAGGTTTACGGCAACATCTATTATTCTCGTACTGCTCGTATTGCTTGTCAGCGCGTGCGGTGGCAAAAAAGCGGCGGAAGAGCCAGAGGCCAAGCCGACGGAAACGGCGGAAGCAGCGGATAGCGGCAGCAAGGCCAATGAAGACGAAGACATCAAAGAAACGTCAGAAGAGGTTGCCGACAAAAAGAATGCGGATAAACCATCGGGCAAAGCCGATGAAGGATATCTCAAAGATGGTGTGTACACTAACGAATATTTCGGGATGACAGTCCAAATGCCTCAGGGCTGGGAGGTCCAGGGTCCTGGGGAGCTCGAGGACGTCATGGAGACCGGCAAAGAGATTATCGCCGACGGCGACGAGGACAAGCAGAAGGCGCTGGACAAAGCGGAACTGAAGGTGCTGAATTTCTTCCTTGCTTCCAAGAGTGCGACGGACTCCCAGCAGATGAATCCGAACGTCATCTCCAATGCGGAGAAGGTCAGCAAGCTGCAGGTCAGAACAGCCAAGCAATATCTGGAGGCATCCCAGACCATGTTGAAACAATCGAATCTCCCTTACGAGTTTGACGACATCAAGAGCGCCAACGTGGGCGGTAAGGAATTCCAGATGATGCAAGCCACGCTTCAAGGAGACGGTGTCACCGTCACCCAGCGCTATTACAGTACCCTTACGGACGGATACGCGCTCAATATCATTACTACATTCTTCGACGAAGCATCCGAAGCTGAAACGGAGAAAATGATCCAATCCGTCAAGTTTGAATAACTTCGTGTTGAAGCCCGAAAGAGCAGCCGTGCAATTGCGCGGCTGCTCTTTTTTAGCTTTCCTTCGCCATGCTCCGCCTGTCATGGGCATGCTGCCGGAAGAACGTCTGCATTGTCTTCTTCATGCCTTCCTGCTGCTCTAAGAACTGCCGGTGCCGATGCCCATTGGCACCGGACGGATGTGGGAATCCGCGTAATATCCGTTCCTCCTGCATCTGCCCCTGCTCGGCCATCCGGCTCAGAATACGTTCCACAGCCCTGCCGAGCGGAATCAGCAGTGCATCCGGCAGGGTCAGAAGCTTTTCGGCGGAAGCCGCGGCCTCCCTGCGCAGCAGCGGCGAGGCCAGCATGTCGGGGCTTGAGCCCCCGTAATTTCGTCCCTGTACAAACACAGGGTACTTGAGCAGCGAGGTCGTATGCAGCAAACCTCCCTGCTCTTCGAACAAGGCTGCGCTCGAATGGAGATTCAGGCATTCCGCAAGTCCGAGCTGATCGAGCATGGCAATCAGATTCCGGCGCATAGGCCCGGCGAATCCGGCCTTTCGCTTCGCGAGGCGGCAAATCTCGTCATCCGTCAGCCCTTCGGCAAAGCCGGCCCGTGCCGCCTGATAGGCGAGCTTCATCTGCGTCCAGCCCGGCGTAATGCCGATGATTGCCACGCGGGCGTGATCATTCGCCCAGTCGTTATGAGGCGCGTAGTACATCTCCGTCCGTCCCTCCACTGCCATGCGGAAGGCATCCGTGAGCAGGTCGTTACGGGTCAGCTCACCCTTGGGAGGCAGTCGCAACATGGCCGGTTTATAATGCTCAAACCGTGTTGAAGTCGGCATGGCCCCATCCTCCTTTATAGAAGCTTATACCCGAAGCTTTCCCGGAAATAACGTTATACAAAATAGATCGATTCAAAATAGATCGGACAGATCCAGTCCGCTTGGAAAAGGCTGTACTGAACTTGCCTGCTGTAATGATCCGTTGTCCTGCATGTTCACGGGCTTTTGCGCCAGACTTTGACCTTTGATCCTTTAGGCACGGTTGGGATTCGCATGCCGACGGGGCCATAGATGCTTTGCTTATCCCTCGGGTCAAAGACGCCCTCTTCCGGATGAGGTATTTGCCAAAAGAAATCGATATGTACGCCATGCTCTGCCGCGAGCTGCAGGAAGTCCTTCATAAAGACTCCATTGCCCGGATCGCATGAAGGGCTTCCCGAAATGCCCAGGCCGCCGACAAGCTCATAGCCATGCTGCTGGTACATTTTGAGCTGCTCGATGGCAGGCAGCAAAATTCGGCGGTTATGTGCGTGATATTCGGGAGTGTCACAATCTTCCGCCATCATGGGCTGGCGGTCTGGCCCGAGAAACATGAGCTCCGGACACGGCAGCTGGAATATGCCATACCCTTCCTTGGCTGCCCAATCGACGGCTGATTGCAGCAGGCCCGAACTCAGGGCCGTACCGGATGCGAGCGCATTCTGGTTCAGAACGCAGTGAGATGCAATGATGATTTGTTTGCCACGCTGCACGGGGCACCCCTTTTCTGTCAGTGAACGCTTCTATAGTTGTGCTGTATGGACTGGCTGGACTTCCATATTATTCCTACCAATCTAATCGGATTAATTTATTCTAATTGTAGGACGAATCGCTCAGAAGTCAACCACTTTCCTGTAACGGCCGTACTGGAAGCCCGATATAGGCTTAGGTGGCCGCGTTCGATCGGATGAATCCGGCGGTGAAGACCCGCATCCCGTTCGTTTCAAGCCCATTTTGGGGTATACATGTTTAACCGCAGTGATCGAGAGGGAGGGTGATGGATTCGTGAAAGCCTTTGACTACACGCTGGATTACAAGAATCTGAATTTGCGCGAGCATCCCGAATGGTATACCGTCGGCCGTGGAGAGCAGGGCGTGCTGCTGGTCGAGCCTTATAAAAGCGAGATTTTGCCCTATTGGCGCTTTAAGACGCCGGATATCGCCCGTGAATCCGCAGAGGCTATCTTTCGGATTTTCGAGGGCTACAAACGTCAAAACGATTTTGTCGGCATGGATATGGCTCGTAAATTTCTGCAGATGGGCTATACGCGTGCCCGCCGCTACACCAATCACAAAGGAGGGAGAAAGTATGCGGAAGACGGAACCGTGCTGCCGTTTCAGAACGATCCGGTCAAAGCCGAATCCGCTGCTATTTTCAAAGCGGTATGGGAGAGAGCCAAGCAGGACCCGGATTATATACGGATGAAAAAGCGGCACAGGGAAATGTACGAAGAGGAGGAACCATGATAAACCGGCCTGCAGGGCTATATCCAAAGCGTCCCCACGGCAAGAGCCGGATCTAACGCGCGAACAAGGGATGAGAAACGGCTCACAGCCGCATGAGAATGGGAAGGACCGGTAGGCCCTTCCCTTCGATCAGCTGAATCGCTGGGTCTTATACCACTTGCTCTCCCTGCCGGTAATCTTATCGACGACCATATTGTAGAAGGCTTTGACGGAAATGACGAGGAATAGCTGTGCATACGTAAAATAGGAGATGCATGAAAGCACGAAATTGCGGACATTGCTTTGTCCGATATCCGACGCAAGCGCAAGATTGATTTGCAGCACATAGAGAAAGTACATCAGGGCCCAGGCTACCACGAGATAGACATAGACATCCGATTGGAACTGAAAGGGTGAAACGACACCAGGCTTGAAGATCGCGATCACCTGATATACCAGGTTTGCGACAAATACGATATCGGACACGATGATCGCGATCATGAACCAGAAATAGCTTGCCGCATAGTACAGCACCTGCAGCTTGATCCGCCAGCTGCTGCGGTCGAACAAGTGGTGCAGATTCTCGACGACGACGTTGTAATTGCCCTTGGCCCAGCGCTCCCGCTGCTTCATGTACACCCCAAGCTGCTCCGGCTCCTGCTGGTAGGCTTCCGCCCGCGGAGCCAGCGCGATCAGCTGTCCGCGCGACATGATCTCGAAGGAAACGGCCGTATCCTCTGTGATCGCCTGCTCGTCCCAACCACCGATGTCTCGCATCAAAGCCGTCTTCACGATGAAATTGGTGCCGGGGATCGTTCCAAGCTTGAACAGCTCCCATAACCCGGTATGATGAACGCGCTGGATCGTGACGATCTCCAGATTGATGCAGCGGGACAGGAAATTCTGGCCGCGGTTTCGGGCCTTATTGCGCCCGAAGACGGCGCCGTACTTGTCCGGCTCTTCCATCGCCTTCTGGGTCAGGAACAGCAGCGCATTGCGCTCCGGCGCCGCATCCGCATCATAGACGCAAATCCACTCGCCCGTTGCCAGCTTCAGCGCGTCATTCAGCGCACCCGATTTGCCGCCCGTCCCCTTGCGTTCAAGGATAATGAAATTCCGGTCCTTATAGCTGGTCCTCTCCTTCAGCGCTTTAAGACGGCCTGCCGTATCATCGGAACAGTTGTCGGCAATGACAATAAGCTGCACCTTCGCCTCAGGATAATTGAGCTGCAAAATATGCTCCGCCGTCGCTGTAATGACAAGCTCCTCGTTGTGCGCGGGAACCATGACGGTGACGGTCGGAAAGTCATCCATATTGGAAGGCAGCGCGAGCTTCACTTTATTTTGCTTAAAAATGAACCGTACGGCGCCGGCCATGATGATGACGGATTCAAACACGGCAACCCAAATGGTCACGATGGATAGAATGAGCAGGAAGTCAGTCACTGAAGTTCCCCCGATCGTATTTTTTGTGGATATCCGACCGGAATTTCAGTGTTGCGATCGTGAGGATCAAAATGGTCACGGCGAAAATCGCGCTAATGGCGATGCAAAGCGGGATAAACCAGCTCGTATATGACATTTGAATTCCTCCTTAGATGTATTCGCCGATCAGATCGGTCTCGGCATTGCGTTCGAGCGCGGCAATGACCTGATCGATATGCTCGTATTTGCTAAACTGCTCCTTCTGGAATACGAGTGCCCCGGCGCGCACGACAAGCTTGAGTTCCTGCCCCTTTTTATCGAGAATCCGGACCGCCATGAGCGCATGCTTGATCCGGTGGGTCAGCATGTGCAGGTTCTCCTGCCCCAGCATCGGGCACAGGACGATAAAGCGTCCCTTGCTGATCGAGAATTTATAATCCTCGAAACGGATCTGCTTCTGAATGGTGGACGACAGCTCCAGCAAAAGGCGGGAGTAGAGCTGGGATCCGAGCGACTCCTGCACCAGCGGCAGAAAGTCGATTTTGAACATCGCCATGGAGAAGCCATAATGTTCCGAGTACCGCCGTGCCAGGTTAGACTGCTTCTGCACCGTATCAGCCAGCGCTTCCTTGTTGCCAAGGGCCGTTTCGATATCCACCTGGGGCAGGCTTCCCTTCATTTCATTCATCCGTTCCATCCAGCGTTTGCTTCCGATCAGACCCGACTTGATAAAACCAGCCACCAGCGTATTGGCGGGAAGCAGAAGCATCCAGGAAAATGTCAGCAGGTTGAGCGGAGCGTACGTCGTCAGCCAGACGAAATAACTGACCAGAAAAACGAATACCAGCACGACGGAAATCCCCATCGGTATAATGAAGCCGAGCAGCAGCGCCGCAAGCGTCGCCATGCTGAACATGAGCTCCAGCGTGGAATAGGCTTGGTCCTGATATACTTTCAGAAATATCAAGAGCTCCTGCCCCATGATCAGAGCGATTAAGAGAATATATCCGAGCTCCAGGCGGCGGGTTGTTGTCTTGTTCATTCGCATTCCTCCCCGTAAACCGTTCTCTGAACGATGCGTTTCACGACGGCCAACCGATCGGTTGAAAGTGCGCCTCATTCGAACGCGAAAGGGACCGACGCAAGAATGAACCGCCTGATAGATACACAATACTACAAATTACGACATTTTCAATTTATATTTAATCATTAATTAACCAATACGCTCCCTAAAATCAACCAAATTTTCACTTTTGCGAAATATTCTGAACGCATTCTCCGGCAATAAGCGGCAGCAGATTATCGAATATATGCGTATTATTGCTGAATACATAGCCGCCGGGGTATTGGGAATCCCCATCGCGCAGGGTAAGCAGGTGCCGGTAGAGCTCTTTCGCCCACGCCGTGTCGCCATTTTGCAGCGCCAATTGGACTGCCAAACCGTAAACGGAAGGCGACTCATAATCCACGCTCTTTGACCGGGACGTCCTGTCATACTGCCCGTACAGCTTATGGCCCCTCTCCCACTCCTTCTTCAGAAAAGATAGCAGCGGCTCCGGTCTGCGCCCGGATTCCGCTGCATGAATCCCAACGAGCAGCTGATCAATCAGATTCACCGAATGCTCGTACTTATACTGCCCGGTCATGACATTGAAGCTCTTCGGATAAAAGGAGCCGTCATCGGGCATGTTGGCAAGCACCTGCATCATCCGGCCGAAGAACGGCTCATCGATGAGCCGCGCATCCCTCATCTGCATCAAAGCATCGCTGTCGATGTAGGCCAGGCTAAGCGTCTGCGCCGACGTCCGGTTAGCAAAATCGTGAAAGTCCGTCAGGTACCCGTTCACCTGAGCACTTGAGATCAGCGTCTTCGTCAGCAGCTCCGCCATCCCGGCCACATCCGGCTCCTCCCAGAGCCGCCCCGCCTCAATCAGCGCCCCGATAATACGCAGGTCGTCCCCAAGCGCATTCGTATGCATGCCCGATGTACCGTCAGGCTCCAGCTTCCATGCCACGTAATGCTGCGGCGTGACAAAGTATTCTTTTAATATCGCAAAGTTTTGGCGAAACGAGCCCCGGTCCTGCTGGATGAGCGTATGCTGCATCCAGAACCCCAGTGACTCGGACAAAGCTTCCCGCCCCGCCGCAATTTCCGGATCGCTTGCCTTCCCGCTTTGCAGATACGTGGCAAGGGTACCGTTCGTGTTGGTCATATATTGCTTGATAAAAGCTTCTGTTTGAAGCGGCGACGGCTGATGCGGCCTCACTTCCTTGTAGAGCCAGAAGCCGGCCGCACTCACGAGAAGCAATCCGGCAAGCCAGCGCGAAGCACGATGCCTGTTCATGGCAAGAATCCCGCCTTTCCTTTGGCGTCCATTTAGTTATAAAGGATATATTACCCGCATCGGAATGGATTGGCATCATGGCGAGTTCACCCTGGGGAACCGCACCGCTCATGAACTTGTGAAAAAGAAAAAAATGCCCGGGACGGGTCCCAGGCATTGCCAAGTCTGTTTATCATATTCGTTGCCACGCAGACTGCCGAATCGGCATCATGCTGCGCTATTCCTCCGCCCCGTAGCGGATGTGGTTATAGCTGCCGATCACCTGCTCCACGTCCTGCACCGGCAGGCCGGTATAATCCGCCTTCGCGCTAATAGCCTTGCCATTCTCCGTCGGCGTCAGGCTCGGACGGAACTTGTAGCCCCGCTTAATGGCGGCGCGGATCAGGTTCTCATAAGCGCGCCGAGGGTCTCCGTCCCCAGCCGCGGCGGCCCCGTCCTTGCGCCGTCTGCGCAGTCTTCCCTGCCGCTTGGGCACACGCTCGATCTTCTCCACTTCGTCCACGTAGTCGCCCTGATCGACGGCCGAGCTCCGCACTTCGCGCAGCAGGCGAAAGCGCTGCGCGATTCGCGCCAGCCAGGCACGCAGGCGCTCCGGAAGCCAGCGCCGCAGCAGCCGGTACAGCAGAAGCAGCAGGGCTGCGGCCACAGCCGTGACGAGCAGCACGAAAATGACCTGGCTGACGATTTGCGCCCATCTTGGCGACGGGGAGGCCGGAGGAAGCTCCAGCGCCCCTTGCTGCGGGGCTTGCGGAGGCTGCTCCGTCAGTTCGGGCGGCTCGCTGCCGATCAGACCATTCAGCATGCCGGCCAGCCACCGCCTGAAGTACGCGAGCCCCTGCCCCAGACCGTTCCACAGGCTCAAGATCAGCATGAATGCGATGGTCAGCCAGGTCATCCAGCGGTTTCTGGAAAGAATCCGGCGCAGCAGGAGCCGGTCCGTTTCCTGCGCGTTGGAGGCCTCCCGCACGCGATCCCCGTTCCAGCGCACGAGCAGCGCGACCAAAGTAAGCACGCTCAGGAGATAGAGCGATATCCGGAAGGGCTCTATCTCTTCCACCCGCGAAGATACGGCATACGTGATCAGGGAAGCCGCCAGACCCGCTAGCGGCAGATTCAGCTGCATGATTCTCCACAGCTCTTTGCGGCCGACGATCAGCCCGCGGAAATCGGCCAGCAGGAGCAGCGCCACTGCCGGGATCGCATGGCGCAGCCCGAGTCCGGCCAGCGGCAGCAGCGCAGCCGCGAACAGCAGGGCAGCAGGCACGGGCATTTTGCTGCCCCTTGCCTGCCGGATGCCGATCAGCGTCCCCCCGGCATGCAGCAGTACGATCAGCGGAAGCAGCCACCAAGGCGCTGCCTGCATCGCGTACAGCATATACAGCAGCACGAAGGGATAGCAGGACGCCGTCTCCAGGAAGGAATGGCCCAGCACGGTCAGAAGCCTGCGTTTGTGCTCGGTTCCCATCAGGCTCCCGCCTCCTTTATTCCATATGCAAGATCCGCAATCGACACCCGGTGGCCTTGGAGCTCCAGCTGCCGGACCGCCTCCCGGATCGCAGGAGAAACGTGGGGCGTTACCACGAAATAGTCGATCGTCTCGGCGGGTTCCGCCTCAGCCTCAAGCTTCAGCTGCTCGTAAAAAGGTCTGTACACCTTCAGCTCTGCCGCGGCCATCGCCTCAAACAGCTCCTCGAGATGCTGGACTCCATAATCGGGAGCAAGCCGTGCCAGACGGGCGTCCGCTTCGGCCGACAAATACGCATTGCTGGCGAATCCGGCCGCCATGCCCTGATGAATGAGCGCAGCCGCGCAGGTTGCCGCGTACGACAGCGCCTCTTCGATAATCTCCGGCTTGGTTACGACATTCCACATTTGCTCCGATAACTCAATGTTCAGGAGGATCATCGCCTTCGGATCAGCCGAATAACCGTGCTGGTGCACCTGAAGCTCTCCGGTCCTTGCACTGGCCTTCCAATGGATGCGGTTCATGGCATCGCCTGGCGCATACCCTCGCACCCCCGTATACAGAAACGGATCCTCCACAATCCAGCGGCGCACGGCCAGCTCCCCCTGCCATGTTTTCCAGGAGGAGGGCAGCTCTTCATCCCTCAGCAGGGAGGGGTAGACGACCAGCCGTTTGTTCAGTGTCACCTTCAGGGAAGGGGTGTACATCGCGAACAAATCGCTGCCGGTCATCGTGGCCGTGTCCATCCGGTAAATGCCGCGGCCCCGGCACTGAATCTGATGCGTCCGCGTAATCCTCGTTCTGGCGGGCAGCGAGAAGAAGCTTATATGGTTCTGATAGATCTGACCCTCGCTGATCCACGTTTCCTTGCTCCGCTTGAAGCTGAGCGACGCCGGAAGCATCGCTTCCAGCCGCAGCCACGGGATCGGAACCCGGCGCTTGTTCTCGATCACTTCAACCATCTCAATCCGGTCCCCGGCGTGGCAAGTACGCGCACTGAAGTGACGATCATAATCCAGCTTCCCCAGCGCGTTCCTCCCCAGAATAAGCCCCTGAAGCAGCATGACGAGTCCGCAGGCAAGAAACAGCCACAGCACCGCCATTATTTCACGCCGCTTTCAAGTTCCTTTTCACTTGGAACCGGAATACTCTCCAGGATTTGCGTCAAAATGCGCTCGGCTTGGCCACCAGCTGTTTCATGCCGTTTCCGCAGCACCAGCCGGTGCGTCCAAACCGGCAGCAGCAGCCGTTTGATATCATCCGGCAGCACATAACTTCTTCCCTGCAGCGCCGCATAAGCCTGGGATGCGCGAAGCAGCGCCTGCGTGCCGCGCGGGCTGATGCCGAGCATCGTATCGTCGTGGCTGCGCGTTGCCTCGGCCAAAGCGACGATGTAGCCCAGCAGATCGTCGGCGATCCGAACCTGTCCGCACAGCCGCTGCGCTTCCAGCACCTCTTCGGCGGTCGCGGTCTGCCCCGCTTCCTCCGCGCTTAAGCGGCCCGCGGCAGCCGTCCGCTTCAGAATCTCCACACCTTCCGCCGCTGAAGGGTACCCCAGCTTCATCCGGATCAGGAAGCGGTCCATCTGCGCCTCCGGCAGCGGAAAGGTACCCTGATTGTCCACCGGATTCTGCGTGGCCATGACCATAAACGGGCTCGCCAGCGGCTTCGTTTCTCCCTCGATGCTGATTTGCCTCTCTTCCATGCATTCCAGCAAGCTCGACTGTGTCCGCGGAGTGGCCCGGTTAATTTCGTCGGCCAGCACAATGCGGGCGAACAGCGGCCCCGGGCGGAAATGAAACTCCCCATCCTTCTGATTAAAGTAATGGATGCCCGTCAAATCCGATGGCAGCAAATCAGGAGTAAACTGAATCCGTTGAAAGCTCAGACTAAGCGACGCCGCCAGGCTTTTGGCAAGCAGTGTTTTGCCCGTTCCCGGAACGTCCTCCAGCAGCACGTGCCCGGAAGCGAGAAGCGCCGTCAACAGCAGGTCCACTTCATGCTCCTTGCCTACGATCACGTTTGCGATGTTATCCTTTAACTTCTGCGCCAACTGATGAACGCTCTCCATGTCTCTTCCCCGTCCTTCCTCTTGCCGCCATTTTGGTCCATCCCCGGTGTCGTTAAAACGCTTGCAAAATGGAGCAAGACTCCTGTTTTTGAATGGTGCCTATAATCTCATTTTCGTGATGGATGCCATCCGGTTTTACCTTACCCCACCATTCTAACAAATTTTGTATGGCAATGGGGAAGCGATCCGATGAATGAAAGATGGACGTTGACGCCGGAGCCGGGCGGTCGTTAAGATGAGCGTAAGAGGTGATTGAAATGACAACCCTGCTGATACTCGGCGGCATCATGCTGTTCCTCGGGGTGGCGCTGGGTGCTTTTGGCGCGCATGCGCTCAAGGAGCGGCTGGATGAAAACCAGCAGAAAACATACCAGACCGGCATTCAGTATCACCTGATCCACGGGCTTGGCCTGGTGCTGATCGGGCTTTACGCCGGCATGACGGAGCATGCCTCCCTGACCTTATGGGCGGGATGGCTCATCACGGCGGGCATTATCCTGTTCTCCGGCAGCCTGTATGCCCTGAGCCTGACGGGAATCCGGAAGCTTGGCGCCATTACGCCCCTTGGCGGCGTGGCTTTTCTGGCCGGGTGGGTCATGTTTATCGCTGCGGCTGCGCAGGGATAAACATCCGAGAGCCGATGGAAGCCAAACAGCAAAAAAGAGCGCGTTCCCTTCAAGGGAGCTGCGCTCTTTTCGTTGCTTCTATCTTCTATTGGTTCGCAGCCCGGCTCGCCTTCGTGCCGCGTCCGCGATCACTCTGAATTTGCTTGCTGCGCAGCTGTCCGCAGGCCGCGTCGATGTCCGTGCCATGCTCCAGACGTACGCTGCAGCTGATGTTCTGCTTTTTCAGCGTATCGTAGAAGGCAGTGATCGTCTCCTGCGAGCTCCGCTGGTATTGGCTGTGCTCGTCGACCGGGTTGTATGGAATCAGATTCACGTTCGCCAGGGATCTGCGGTCGCCCACCAGCTCCGCCAGCTCCCGCGCATGCTCCGGCTGGTCATTGACATCCTTGAGAAGGATATACTCAAGCGTGATTCGGCGATTGGTCTTCTCAAGATAGTAGTCGATCGCCTCCATCAGCGGCTCAATGGGATATGCCTTGTTGATCTTCATGATCCGCGTGCGGATGTCATTGTTCGGGGCATGGAGGGAAATGGCCAGGTTTGTCCCCAGATCGCTGTCGGCAAACTCGCGGATTTTCGGTGCAAGTCCGCTGGTCGACACCGTGATATGGCGAGGGCCGATGGCAAGCCCCTTATGGTCGCGAATGATCCGGATGAAATTCGACATATGCTCAAAGTTATCGAACGGCTCGCCGATCCCCATGACGACAATATGGCTGACGCGCTCATCCTTCTGCTTCTGATCCAGGTACAGCTGCACCTTCATCACCTGTTCGACGATTTCGCCGCTGGTCAGGTCGCGGCTCTTGCTCAGCAGCCCGCTGGCACAAAAGCTGCAGCCGATATTGCAGCCAACCTGTGTCGTAACGCAGACGGAGAGCCCGAATTTATGGCGCATCAGCACCGTTTCGATCAGGTTGCCGTCCTGTAGGCGGAACAGGAACTTGACCGTACCGTCCGCAGACTCCTGCTTGGTGTGCTCTTCGAGCGTCTGAATCGCATAATGCTCGCCCAGCAGCTCCTGGCATTCCGGCTTCACGTCCGCCATTGAGGCGAAATCCGTCACACGCTTACGGTACAAACCTTCCCATACCTGCAGTGCCCGCGACTTTTTATGCCCGTGCTCAGCCAGCCAAGCGGCCAACTGATCGAGAGTTAATCCATAAATGGATGGTTTGTTCATTGCTGCTTTCCTCTTTTCAAAAAACCTAAAATTCAGTTCCTCTCTACTTTACCAGAAATGGAACGGCAATCTGCCCTTATTGTGCCAAAATTTTATTGTTAAAACAAGGGGAGACAGGCAGGATTTGCGCCGGAAAGATGCCGACTGCCGCTTGCCTATTTTTCGGCATTGCGCACACCCGCCCTGTAACAGGAGCCTTTCCCGACATATACTGATCCAAAAAAGAGGATGATTTCGTCGTAAAGGGTGTAGCCATGAAAAGAAAAAAAGGGTCCAGCAATCGCCGTCCCGTCATCCGGTCTTCGAAAAAAAGGACTGCCCGGAGAAACTCCCCTGCCCGAAAACTTATCCATAGCGCCGCTTCCGTTCGTCTGGAGGAATGGCTGAAGATGATATCCATGCGTTTCGATGGCGAACCCGTTGTCCCGCCCCGGGAACCCGAAAAGACGGACCTTGAGCTTCCGGAATTGAAGCAAGCGCAGCCGAAACCGCCCAGGCAGGCCGAATGCGGGACGAGAACAGCTTTCGCCGCTTTTAAAAATCTGCGGGTTCTTCTCGTCGCTCCGCTCTCCGATTCGGGGCACCCCGCGGAAGGACAATCCATCCCCGAGGCCCTGAGGCTTCTGGTCAAGGAATTGATCGTCGTCAAAGCTTATGAGGGCTTTTCCAATGCTTTAACCCGGCTTCATCCCGATGTTCTTCTGCTATTGGGCGGAAATGAGCCGGTTTCTTCCTACGATTTGGATGCGATACAGCTTTCCGGTACGCGTTCAGCCGTATGGATCGATGACGAGCAGGGGCTAAACGACGCTCTAAAGCGCGTGGCACAGGCTTTTGACTATGTATTTTCGCAGCATCAGGCGCATCTGGCCGCCTATCGGCAAGCGGGCTGCATACACGCGGACTATTTGCCTTTCCCCGCCGATCCGGAGGTATTCACCCCTCAATCCTGCCATGAATCGGACCGCTGCGATATTCTTGTCATCGGCGATGCTGAATCCAAGCATGAAGAGCACATCCGGGTAATCCGGGATTTCTCCGGCAATCTTCGCGTGCTCGCGATGGGCAGCGGTTGGGAGAAGCATTCCATTCCCGTCATCTCCGCTCCCTCCAGCGCCAGCATGCAGGGGATATACAACCGGGCCGGCACCATTATCCAGTGGGAGCCGGTTCAGCGTCGAGTATTCGAGGCGGCCGCCTGTGGCGTATTTCAGCTCGTGGAAGCAAGTGCCGATCTTTTTAAGTACATGGAAGCCGGCAGCGACGTCGTGCCGTTTCAGGACGCAGCTGAGCTTGGTACCCGTTTGACCCATTATGCCGGGGAGATTGACCAGCGCAGAAAGATCGCAAGTCAGGCGCTGTGGCGTTCGCATTACGATTACTCGCCTCTGCATATGGCGATGGAGCTTCTGCAGACGATGCTTCCTGCGCCGCACGCCGGATATACACCCTAATGCCGAAGGAGGCGTTCAAGCTTGAAGCTTATCGCATTTCTGCTGCCGCAGTTTCACCGGGTTCCTGAGAATGACAGCTGGTGGGGAGACGGATTCACGGAGTGGACGAATACCCGGAAGAGCAGGCCGCTGTACCGAGGACATCAGCAGCCCAGAGAGCCGCTTGACCATTATTATTATGACCTGACCGATGGCACCGCAAGACTGTGGCAGGCCAATCTGGCTAGCGCCTACGGGATCTATGGCTTCTGCTACTACCACTATTGGTTCCGGGGCAAGCGTCTGCTCGAGAAGCCTCTCAATCAGGTCCTGCGGCTCGGCGAGCCGCACTTTCCCTTTTGCCTGTCCTGGGCGAACGAACCTTGGACGCGCAAATGGGACGGCGGGGAACGTCATATCCTCCAGCCGCAGGATTATGGGAATGAATATGATTGGGAGCTTCACTTTTACGATCTATTAGAGGCTTTTGAGGATGAAAGATATATCCGGGTGGATCACAAACCCCTTTTTCTCATCTACCGTCCCGGAAATATTCCCCGCTGTGAGGAGATGCTTCATTTCTGGAACAAGCTGGCGCGCCAAAACGGACTCGATGGCATCTATTTTGTGCGGACGCTCGGCGGGTTTGCCGTGCCGAAGCAAGAAGGCTTTGACGCCAGCGTGGAATTTGAGCCCCATTACACGTTCGCCCACCATCACGGGAATTTATGGAATACAGTGGCAACGAGTGAAAAGCAGCCGCACTTGATTGTGGACTATGACAGCGTGTGGCAGTCAATCCTGGGGAGGACTCCCCATCGTGATGGCGAGACACTGTATCCGGGCGCTTTCGTGAACTGGGATAATACACCAAGACTCGGGGATAGGGGGCAAAGCTGCATCGGAGCCTCTCCGCGCAAGTTCCGCCGCTATTTGTCCTTCCAGATCCGCCGTGCCGTATCCGTCTACAGAAGCGAGTTTATGTTTATCAATGCATGGAATGAGTGGGCTGAAGGGGCCTTTCTGGAGCCCGATCAGCACCACCGTTATGGTTATCTTGAAGCCGTCAAGGAAGCATTGGCTGATCACGGGCTCTATCCTCCCCCATGCAATGACCCTTTGGGGAAAGCGGCCGTAAGACCCGCCCCGCTTGCAGCCCCGTTCTACCTATCCACCTAAGCTCTCATGATCCCCAGGTTCGGCACCCCGCCGCTGACATCCACGAACAGGACATAATCGTTGCCGTCCGTTCCCTTCAGTACGAGTCCGGGCTGTCCAGCCAGAATGGCAGGGTAGAACCGCAGCTGCTGGGCGCTGAATCCGCCGGGTGGAGTCGTCGATTGCGATACTGACGTCACCCGGTATACAGCATTGAGCGTGCTGCCGGCGTTGACCGATCCGAAGACCAGCGTGTCTCCGTTGACCAGATGTATCCCTCCCGTGGCCGTGTTCCCGGCTACGGTTTGATCACCGATCACCTGACTGCTGCCCAATACGGTTTGATTCGTGTTCACCTGCATGCTGCCCATGACTGTCTGGTTGCTGTTGACATGCAGCATTCCCCCGACGGTTTCGTTGCCGTCCACCTGCAAATTCTGATTGATGGTCTGGTTCCCCGTGACAAGCACGTTATCAAAAGTTGGCATTCGCTCTTCCATCCCTTCAACATAGATTAAGATAGGATATGTGCTTTGCCTGATCCCCGTACAAGTCAGCGGCACAATTTTATAGACATGTCATGTAAAATAGTGCGCCTGCCCCATTCCGATGAGCTAAGGTAGCCATCTATTGTAGATCTCATCATGCCTGCCCGATGGGGTGCGGTTTCGATCAACGACAAAAGGACAGCCTGCGCTGTCCTCTTCCGGTTTTCGGGATTAAACTCTTGATCGTTCCGGCATCCTCCCTCAAACTTCAGCCAAAAAGCCTTCCAGCCGCTCCTTTTGCCGCAAATGGTGGCGGTAATGCATTTCGATCAGGGCAAACCATTCTTCCGCGTTCAAAGCCCCAAACCCCGGATGGATAACCCGGTTCTCTGGCGGCGCTGTGTGTACCAGCGGCTCGGACTTCCTCATTTCGGCCAGGACATGTATCAGGCCTTCGCGGATTTGTTCCTTGCTGCCGGGCTGCGGAGGCGTATAGGCAGGGGACGGCGGAACCTGAACCCTTATCGGCGGAAAGGCCCGTTCGGCAAATGCGGCTTTCCCCCGTTCCGTTTTCTCCCCTCCCGTTATCACCCCTTCGGCTGAGGCAGCGCAGGTACGGACATTCTTCAAATGCAAATACAGCGATGCCTGAATCAGATGCATATACATTTGTCCGAGCGACCACTCCTCTTCACCAGGCTTGCGCGTTAATTCCTCCATGCTGAAGCACTCCAGCTCCTCCAGGTAGTGCTGCGTAATTCTCTCCAGATCCTGTATCGTTGCTTGCGTGTCTATCACAGCTTCGTTCCTCCTTGGATATAATCTTGAGATCAATATACAAGGAGGCTGCTGACAACGTTATGTCAGTAGCGTTTCAGGATTTTTTCCGCTTCTTCCCGAAGCCGCAAGCGCAAGAGTTCCGGTTCCAGGACGGTGACTCCCGCCCCCCAGCCCATCACCCAAGACAGAATTTCCTCCATGTGCCTGATGCGCAGCTTCACCCGCAGTCCTTCCGGCCGTTCCTCCAAGGTCTCGATATAGTATAGATCAGACTCTTTGATCCTGCCTGCCACCTCCGAATCTGCCAATAGGAGAACTTCGATATGGCGGTCATCCTGCGGCTTGTATGCCTCCAGATCAAAACCCGGAGGGAGCTCATAGCGATCCGGCAGCAGCTCCAGCCCGCTCATGCGGGCCAGCCGAAAGTGGCGGATATCCCGGCGAAGCTCGCAAGCTGCCAGCAGCATCCATTTGTCCCGGATATGCGCAAGCCCATAAGGTGCCGCTACGCGAATGCTGTCCCGCTCTCCGACCGGTCCGGTCGTTTTGGCGTAGTGGAATCTGATCTTTTGCCTGTTCAGCATCGCCCTCCGTAGGAGCTCCATATGTTCCTGCTCCCGCTTATTGCCCCCAGATTCCCTGGCCGGGAACAGACGCATGGTGGCCCTTACCTGCTCTGCCTCATGCCGCACATGCTCAGGAAGCACCGCCTCGATTTTTGCTCTGGACGATTCGGCATGAACGCCGTAATTCGGCTCGAGCTGTTTCTGGACGAATTCCGCGCCCAGCAGAAGGGTCACGGCTTCGCTGGCCGTAAAGCTCAAAGGAGGCAAGAAGTAGCCTTCCATCAGGGAATAGCCCTGACCCGGCGCGCCTAAGATCGGCACATTCGCCTCGCTGAGCGCCTGCATATCCCGGTATATCGTACGCACACTCGTCTCAAAGCGGGCTGCCAGCTCTTCGGCTCTGACCACCCGTCTGCCCTGCAGTTCAAGGACGATAGCCAGCAATCGGTCTGTTTTGTTCACTTGATGTTCGTCCCTTCGATTCCATATCTTCCTGTCCGGATTACATTCTCTCCGCCAGCTCCCTGATTCTGTCCAAAGCCGCTTCCCAGTACTTCTTCATCGTCTCCCTGGCATGCATATCCTCGAGCTTCTCCTGATGAAAGCTGATGGTCGTTTTTCCCGGCGATGCAGGAATGATGCGGATTTGCAGCGTTGACGGATGCTTCCACCCGGCACGCTGCCACTTCATGCGCAGCTGCTCCTGCGGTTTGACGACCCGGAGTTCTCCCGCCGTGCCCTCACTTGAGACAAAAGTCTGGCCAGGCAACAGCTCAAGGCCGTCCACCACGCCAATCCAATACTTCATTCCTTCGGAAGAAGCGAGCAAATCCCATGCCTCCTGAGGAGACAACGGAAACGTTCTGCGAACACCGACCTGAAAGCCCGCCGCGGCAGTCTTCCCTACCGGCGTGGCTGCAGCGTCATTTGCTGATTTCTTTTCTGGATGGGATACATTCATTACATGCGAACCTCCCTCTACTCCATTCATGTCATATCTGCGATATACATCATGGGGTCAGTGCCCTCACAAACAAATCCACGCTGCTTTCTTTGAATTCCTCTAACGTGACGCCGGTAATGGAGTCTGCCTGGAGAAGGCTCGTCATGAAAGCGCCGTAGTTCATCCACATAAAGTTCATTGCCTGCGCTTCCGGATTTACGGCAATCATCTTTCCCCTTCCCTGCATCTCGCAGAAATAATCCATCAGCATTTCCTTTAACTGTCTCGGATGCTTCTGGGCCTTCAACGTCACATCGACCATCTCGGCATCCCTCAGCACAATCTGAATGAGCTTCCGGTTGCGGTGCATGCTCTCATGGTAGTAATCCGCCAAGAGTCGTAAATCGGCCCTTAAATCCCGCACAAGCTCCTCCCGAAAGATCCGCTTCATGTCCTCGGTATAATAGAAATGGTCCACTGCCGCTTCCAGCAAGGAACGCTTGGTGCCGAATTGGCGAAAAAGCGTCATCTCGCTTACGCCTGCGGCCGCGGCGATTTCCTTGGTCGTGACACCGTTATAGCCCTTGGCCGCCATCAAGTTCATGACCGCTTGCAGCAGCCTGTCTTTACTGCTTCGCTTCTCGTTCATCTATGCTCAATCCTCTGTCGTTCGCCTCTTTTGTTAGTACTCACTAACATTTCTAATGTATTCCATTTTATGGCATATGTCAATAACAGAGACCCTGATTTCCGGAATACGCTCACCTCGCCTGATGCTCCTGAACAATTCCCCACATGTTCCCGTTCGGATCGTAGAATTTGAGCACCCAACCGAAGCCTTCATTTTTATAATGCGCAATGACCGCCCCGTTCTTTTCTAGCAAACCCGCCATGGTGTGGATATCATCCGTCGCATACAAGAGCACCGGCATCGCCGCTCCATTCACCGTAAAATTGGCCGTGGTATCATCAGCCGTCTGCCACAGCATGAGAGGAGGTCCGGACGGAAGTTCGAGAAATGCCCATGTATCATCGCTTTCCAGGAGCTTGAAGCCCAAAATGTCCTTATACCATGCTATGGAATCCTCCAAGTTCTTCACGGGAATTTGCATATGGAAAAGCGACTTGAGCCGCGAGCTGGCCCCCTTCTCGAACTTGTGCTCCTCAAAGCGATTGTCTTCCGAATAGTTATGGACCATGTCATTCAGCTCCTCTATACAATTTTGGAATGTTCATCTATATGTATTTGTTGCGCATGGCCCGACTCCTCTAACAGATTCAGAAGTTCTGCAGCTATTTCCCAGCTATTTTTGCGATTGCTTTTTGACCAGACGGGTAATAGTAGGCTACCGGGTCCGGTGGGATGACGCCGATTCAGGATATTAAAGCCTTCGGCGTCTATTCAAAAAAAAGATTAAGCAAAGTTTTTGTTTAACCCTCCCGGATCGCGGTTATATAAATAACGTAGCAATAACACAGATTATTGCAAAAATACAAAATAAAGGGAGAGATTAATCATGGCAGACAAAATGTCCAGAGAAGAAGCAGGTCGTAAAGGCGGAGAAGCAACAGCACGCAATCATGACAAGGATTTCTATCAGGAAATCGGCAAAAAAGGCGGAGAAGAAACTGCCCGTACTCATGATAAGGAATTTTACCAAGAGATCGGTGAAAAGGGCGGAGAAGCCACTTCCAAAAACCACGATAAAGATTTTTACCGCGAAATCGGTGAAAAAGGCGGAGAGTCCCGAGGTAAGAACAACTAAGAATGGGATCATGCCTTCATAAATTAGAATAAAAAGCACGATTTCAATGGCTCATTGAAATCGTGCTTTTTGCCGTTGTTTAAACCATTAGATGAGGAAGATGGCTACAAGAGTGGTCACGGTAAGGCCGATCAGCACCGGCTTCAGGTTCCGGCGCGCCAGCTCGAACGGGCTGACACCGCATATGGCCGCCGCGGGAATCAGCGCCCACGGAATCAGCGTGCCGCCACCGACCCAGATTGCAGCGATTTGTCCCATCGCCGTCAGTGTCGCCGCGCTGGTATGCGTCGCTGCCGCGAACAACTGGGCAATCGAGCCTGCAAGCGAGATGCCGGAGAATCCGGATCCATCCAGGCCGGTGATCGCGCCCGTAATGGTGGAGGTCACCGCACCTACCGCGCCATTCAGCGGAACGCTGCCCGCAAGTGCAATTCCCAGGTCGTTTACGATGCCATGCGAGGCCTCGGGCAGCACTTTGCCGAACAAATCGGTAAACGCCGCATCACCGAGGTAGAAAAACGCAGCGATCGGGATGACCGGACCGAAAATTTTGAAGCCGAACACAAAGCCGTCAATTAGATAGGACGTTATTTTCTCCAATCCCTGGTTCTTATGAGCAAGAAGCGAAATCACGATCAGGATCAGCACGGCCGTGCCGCCGACGAGCGCCGTCGCGTCTCCCCCTTGAAGCTTCAGCACGAACATGGCGGCTACATCCGCCAGGAACAGAAGGAGGATGGCTGCGGCCAGCCCTTTTTTCACTTTGGGGGGCAGCACCACATTCCCCTCATCTTCCCCGTCTGAGGCCAGCACATTGCCTGTGCTTTTCACGGATACGAGTCCGTCTCTCCAGGTTCCATTCTTCAGATCCTTGCGCATCATCCAGAACGCGGTTACCGTCGTCACAAGCCCCATCACGATCACGAGCGGCACGCTCGCTTCCATGACGCTTGTTACCGGAAGACCTGCCGCGTCTGCCGTCAGCTTCGGCGCCCCTTGAATGATATAATCGCCGGATAGCGCAATGCCGTGCCCGAACAGATTCATGGCCATCGCGGCGCCAAGCGCTGGCAGCCCGACCCGAATGGCTACCGGCAGCAGGACGGCGCCGATCAGCGCAACCGCGGGGGACGGCCAGAAAAACCAGGACGTGACCATCATGATGATGCCGATGCCCCAGAAGGCCAAGGCCGGCGTCCGTAAAAAACGCGTAAGCGGGGCCACCATCGCCTCATTAATTCCCGTGCGGATGAGTACGCGGCTCATCGCCACGATGATGGAGATGATCATGATCGTCCCCATCAGCTCTTTGGTGGCATAGATGAAGGAATTGAACACGCCGGAAACCGAGCCGCTGAGCATGCCCGTTGCCAGAATGCCGAGCGCAAAAACCCCGGCCACACAGATCATCGTCGTATCCCGTCTCCGGATAAGCAGCGCCATAATGAACACGATGAAAGTCAGATACACATAATGAATTGCCGTTAAATGAATGACCATCGCTTGAGGTCACTCCCTTCCCCTACTGCAAAGTGGTGCTATATGCTATGCAGGGGCCTGGGCGAATGTTCATGGGTGCGGGGCTCTTCGGTGTGTATGTCTACTTTTGAAAGCATTTCGGGACGACTACATCGAAATGTGGCTCCACATGCGTATCATCCCTCCAATCGCTGTTGTCCCCGAAATCCTATGAATGATATTTCCAATGTTATATTTCGGGTACAAAGGCGACCGCTAACGCTTCTTCGGGATCGATACGCCTGCTCCGATGCTTCGAAGTAGCGCAAAAACCACTCCGAAGAGTGGTTTTTGTGTGTATCTCAGGGCACTTGGCTGCGCGTTATGTGCTTCATTTTCAAGAGACTAGGAGAGGCGGTATGTCGCGAAGGGCTTTCCGTACCGGAACGGCTCGCTGACCTCGTTCAGGCTGCGAAGGGTCTCAGTGCTCAGGTCCAGCTCCAGGCTCTTCAGGTTCTCATCCAGCTGCTCGGGGCGGGTGGCGCCCACGATCACGCTCGAAACCACCGGCTGCTCCATCAGCCATGCGAGCGACAGCGTGCCCGGCGTGCAGCCGATTGCTTCAGCGATCCGGCTGACCTCTTCGCCCAGCGTCAGCGTCCGGTCGTTAATGAACCGGCCGAAGCTGGGGTCCGTCTGTGCGCGCGACTGCAGCGGCGCGCGGTCGGCAAAGCTGTATTTTCCGGTCAGAATCCCACCAGCCAGCGGAAAGTACGGAATGATGCCCACGCCCTGATCGAGGCACATCGGCACCAATTCCTGCTCCGGCGTTCGGTCGGCAAGCGAATAGCTAGTCTGAGTCGACACGTACCGGTTCAGTCCCTTAGCCTCGCTGATGCCGAGTGCCTTCATCAGCTCCCACGCGGCATAGTTGGAGGCCCCGATATAGCGCACTTTGCCGGAACGCACCATGTCGTCCAGGGTACGCAGCGTCTCTTCCAGCGGGGTACTCGGATCGAATGTGTGGATTTGGTACAAATCCACGTAATCGGTTCTCAGCCGCTTCAGGCTGCGATCGAGCTCCTGCATCACATGATAGCGCGACGAGCCGCGTGTATTGGGCCCTTCCCCGTTAACGAGGCCGGCCTTGGTCGCCAGAACGACCTCATGCCTGCGCCCGGACAAGGCCTCGCCAATAATCCTCTCGGATTCCGAGCCCGCATAAATATTGGCCGTATCGATGAAGTTTATGCCCCGATCGATGGCCTGATGGATAATCCTCGTGGATGTTTCCTGATCTGCGCGTTTTCCGAATGCGTTGGTCCCTAATCCCAGAAGGGACACCTCCATGCCGCTATGTCCAAGTCGGCGATACTTCATCGTCATCTGCTCCTTTATCGATAGGTTAAGACGCCCTTTCTGACGCTTTCATCTATCGTATTTGAAGAGGAATTCTACCTTTCTAGGATATCTTCCCTCACCGGTAATTAACCTCATTCATCAACTATAATGGATATTCCTCTTATTCCATGACCAAAGAGAAAGGCAGCGAGCTATGAGCCAAGATGAATTGATTGTCACTCTAGTCAAAGGCCATAAGCGCCTGACGCCCCGGGTCCCTCTCCGCAAGTTCGACAAATTCGTGTTCGTCATCCGGTACAGACTGCCATATGCAAAAACCCGGCTGGTCCTTTAGACAGGACCAACCGGATTTCTGATGATTAAGCTGATTGTTGAACGGATACGCCTTCTTCCACCCGCTTCCGGCTTCTCGCCGCCTTATTGGCCACGAGCGTTACTGCAAAAGCAAGCAGCAGTGCCACGACCATGGAGAGGGTGAACCCGATCACGTTATTGGATAGCAGCGGTCCCATAAAGGACGGGACATACGCGGTACCCCGCACATTAAACACGCCTACCAATCCGCCGCCGACGCCCGCGGAAAGGATGGCTCCCGTGAATACCCACTTGTTCGAAAACATGAAAGGATACGCCGCTTCCACGAACGTGCCGAAGCCCATGTTGATCAGGAAGCCCGGCGCCGCGACTGCGGCCTCGCCTTTGTCTCTCGGGGCTACGATGTTCGCGAGCGTGATGCCTGCGGACACCATCACCAGTCCGACCATATCGATGGCTCCAAGGAAGCTGTTGCCCGTCTTCTCCATCTCGAGCAGGACGATCGGCAAGATCGCCGCATGGTATACGCCGCCCAGGATGGCAGGCCAGATCAGCAGGCCGCCGATGACGCCGGCTACGATCGGGTTAAACGCTATCGCTTCATTGATTAGGTACTTGATGAATTCACCCGCCTGCAGCGCGAACGGAGCAACCAGATAATACATGATCAGGCCGGATATCAACCCGGCGAAGCCGCCGGCCACGATGTTGACGGTCGTCATCGGAAACCGCCACTGAACGCATTTGACGAACAGGAACTGTACGAGCAGTCCAGCACCGATTCCGCCGAGGATCCCCCCGATAATCCCGCCGTTGATAGACAGCGCGCCTGCAATGACCCCCGCCACGATCGATACCTCGTCCAAATCGGAAATTTGCTTGGCTGCGATAACTGCCAGCACGACCGGAAGGGCCTTCAGCATGACATCGAACACTTCGCTTAACCCTTTTAATGCAGGGATCTGGCTTAACGCAAGCACGATGGCCATGGCAATAAAGCCGGGAAGGGACGACTGCATGATCCCTTTCAAATTGATTCTCCGCCACGGTTTACCGGAAGCTGTCAGCTTTGAACCTTCCGGACTGCCAAGCACCGGTATGTATTTCAAGCCCCAATGCTTGCACAGCGAAGTGATGAACGACACCGCCCGGGTACGGTTCGTGGTTCCCGTCGTTCCGGAAGTGGCGATCACATTCGCTCCCTTGGAGCCGATCAAGGCCATGGAAGTGCCCCCCGTACCAACGACCGGGATCTTCCGCTCTGCCGCCGCCTCGATCGTCATCCGGTTGGCTTCCTCCGGGTCCGCGCTCATCACGATCAGGCCGTCGACCTGCCCGGACCGGATCAGACCGGCCATCTCGCTATCCATCTCGGCTGCTGCCAGGTTCACTTCCTTCAGGGAACCTGCTGCCCGCTTCATCAGCCCGTGATCGGAAGGGCTCCATCCATATAAAACGGCCGCCGTCGTTTCTTTGGCCGTGTCCATCGATTCCGATGCCGCGATGAACTGCACTCCGCTTATTTCAATGCCCGCGCCCTTGCACTGAGCCGCAATTTCACCCATCAGCTTGTCCGGATCCTTGCCACCCAAATTAAATAAATTGCCGCCGCTGCTGCCTATGACTGCTAATCGTTTCATGATGCGCTCCTCTATTGATCGATTTCAACGCTTTATTTAGGTACCGTATTACCATATTATAAGAGTAAAATGTGAGGTGAACAACCGTTTATTCAAAACGTGAGCCTGGCAGCCCGCTGGGCGATCATTCTCTCTTCTATTAGATCCTTCATTCGTGCATGTACATGCCCACATCCGGGACAGTACGAAACATCTCCATTAAAAAGAATAGGGTTGTGGCAAGCCCGGATTAAGCTATAATAATATCAAACCAGGGACTGGATAACTTTAACATTTTCGGAGGTTCTATGAATCCATCACACACATCCCAAGATACGATTCGCAAACATATTCTTGAAACGTTAGCCAAGCGACTGCCTGCAGCCAGCCCGACCGAACTGGAAGAACGGCGGCTCGAGCTGAGCAAAGCGGAGCAGATGGACGCCTATCTGCAATCTTTCGAAGGGGAACTGACGGCCGATGCCGTCCATGCCGTCGTGCAAACCGTATTCGAAATCGATCTGGATCAGGTTTCGCTATTAACAGAGGGCGAGAAGGAAGCCTTGGCGGCGGCTGAAGCTGATACGGCATCAGATGTTTCCGGCAGCAGTATGCAGCCCCGCACCATTATCGATTCCCAGCTTGCTGCTTACGGCGGTCACCGGACGGGTCCGGAAATCCGCAGCATGCTGAATCGCCTGTTCGGCGTGAACCTGGATGCCATTTCGACACTGGAAAAAGCGAGAATCTCGCTGTACTCCAAAGGTCAATGGATCGTACGGCATGACCATGATCTGTTCGTCGTATTTACCGGCGAAGGGGACGTGGATGTCAAAGTATACCCGACCGGGCTGTACAAGGCGCAAGCGGGGAAGAGCGGACTGCCGGAGGACCTTCAGCAGACACTCCGCAGCCTTGGCTACCGGCCTGACACGGAACAAGACGGTTACTATTACGCCGATCCGCACGGACAAGCGGTAGCCGATGCTTTTAAAGGGCAAACGATGGGCGCTATTATGGCAGCGATTCGCAGCTCATGCGCTCATTTATAATCTTGACCATGCACCCAAAAAAGGGCCCTGATCTTCTCGGAAGATCAGGGCCCTTTTCGTTTCCAACACTTCTATTTGCCGAAGGAAGACAGGAACTTCACGCGGTCACCCATCGGCGGCGTATTGTTGTCCACCAGGGCAACCTCCAGCACCGCCGGTCCGCCGTTATTCAGCAGACCGCGAAGCGCCTCCTGGCTCAGGTCGGCCAGCTCGTCCACACGGAAGCTCGGAATTCCCATCGCTGAAGCCATGGCAGCAATGCTGATCGGCTGCTGTCCGAAGGACGCATGCGAGCGTTTATATTGCAGCTCGTGTCCGTGATATACCATGCCAAGCCGGGCATTGTTCATAACTACGAACAGGATCGGCAGATTATACTCCTTCGCCGTCAGCACCTCCATGCCATGCATGAAGAAGCAGCCATCTCCCGTGATGCACACCACCGGACGGTCCGGATCGGCGAGCTTCGCCCCGATGGCGGAGCCGATGCCGCTGCCCATCGCACCGAAATGCACGTTAATATCGAACGTATTATAATCGAGCACGTTCATATAATGGATTACATAGGACATGAACTCGCCGATATCCACCGTATAGCGCGTATCCGCAGGCAGGTGCTTTTGCAGGTTTTTAAGCACGTTCTGCGTATTATATTCTTCCGTCACCGTATAGCCCTGCGGTTTCTCGAACGCCGCAGCATCCGCCTTGGGCAGGCCAAGCTCCTTCAGCTCTTCCAGGAGGAACATCAGGCTCAGGTTGATGTCGCCCAGCACCGGGATATCGATTTCGTACTTCCGGTTGAATACGGTCTCGTCAAAATCCATCTGCACGCAGAATCGGTTTCGCGTCAGATTCACATTCCAGTTGTTTGTTGCAGTCTCACCCAAACTCGAACCGAGGATCAGCAGCGCTTGCCCGTCCCCTTCGTTCACGAGTGCGGATGCTCCTTCATGGCCTGCGAATCCGAATACGCCTGCATGCAGCGGATGCTCCTCAGGGAGTAAGCCCTTGGCCTGCGGGGAAGTCAGGATTGGCCAGTTGAGCAGCTCTGCCAGCTCCATCAGCTGGTCCACCGAATTCCGTACGCCTTGTCCCGCGAAAATATACCCCTTATCACGCTGCGTCAGCTCCTCTGCCACACGCTTGATCACACTTAAATCCGGAACGATCGGCGCTCTTTTCGGCGGGGCAGGAATGATGACATGCTCCACTTCGCCCTGCTGCACGTCGATCGGCATCGCCACATGGACCGGCCCAGGGACGCCGGAAACGGCGATTTCTACGGCCTTCACCACTTCAGCCAGCAGATCCTTGGACTCGCGGACCATCACGCTGTACTTGGTTACCGGACGGAATACCGGCTCCGCATTCAGCTCCTGCGATGCGTTCAGCCCCAGGGTATTCACCGGAACCGCGCCCGTCAGGAACAGCACCGGAAGGTGCTCTCTCATCGCATTGGCGGCGCCTGTTACTAGATTCGTTCCGCCGGGACCGCTGCAGCCGATCACGACGCTCATCTCATTCGAATATTTGGCATAGGCCGCCGCCATGTACGACGCGGCCCCTTCATGCTTGGTGACAACCGGAGTAATTTCAGGCATTTCCACCAACTGGTCGAACAACACGTTAACCGACCCGGCCGGAATGCCGAAGATATGTCTGACGCCTTGTCCCTTGAGATACTCCAATACTGCGCGAGCTGCTTTCATAGCAATCCTCCTAAAAATTCTTTATTTATCTATGGTGTAACAGAGCGAACGCCTGCCCCGCAGGGCTTAGTTCACTCCACAGGATAGGTATAATTCCGCAATGTCCTCCGCTTTCATCGGACGGCTGAAATAATATCCCTGCATCAAATGGCAGCTTCGGGCAGCCAGAAACTCCGCCTGCTCCTTGGTCTCGACGCCTTCGGCGATTACGTTCAGCTGTAAATTCTGGGCCAGCGTAATAATCGTGTTGGTAATCGCCGCATTATCCTCATCCTGGATGATATCCTGCACGAAGGACTTGTCGATCTTCAGCGTGCTGATCGGGAAGTTCTTCAGGTATCCAAGCGAGGAATAACCGGTCCCGAAGTCGTCGATCGCAATGCTGATGCCGAGACCTTTGAGCTGCTCCATCGTCTTGAGCGTAACATCGGAGTTTTTAATAATTTGGTTTTCGGTTACCTCCAAGTGGAGATACTCCGGCGACAATTCGGTCTTTTTCAGAACGCTTTTGACCATTCCGAACAGGTTGTCCTGTTCAAACTGCCGCACAGATAAATTCACCGAGACGCTGATACGCGGATAGCCCTTGCGATGCCATTCCTTGATCTGCATGCAGGCGTTACGAAGCACCCATTCCCCGATTGGGACGATGAGCCCTGTTTCTTCCGCAATCGGGATGAATTCGTCCGGAGACACCATGCCCTCGGTCGGATGATTCCAGCGCAGCAGCGCCTCCACGCCGACGATTTCGTTCGTCTCATAATTAATCTGCGGCTGATAATAGATCATAAGCTCGTTTTGATCGAGCGCTTTATATAGGGCATTCTCGAATTTAACGATTTCAAAAGTACGCGTATCCATGCCCGAGCTGAAGAAGTGGTAGCTGTTCCCCGAAATCTCCTTCGATTTGTACATGGCGGTGTCTGCGTTTTTAATCAGCGATTCGCTCGTGTCCCCGTGATCCGGGAACAGGCTGATGCCGATGCTCGTTTTGATGTACACTTCGTTATCCTTGACATAGAAAGGCTCGGCGAAGGAAGCGATGACCTGATTGACGACCTTCATGATCTCTTTCCTGTTCTGGATATTCGGCAGGAAAATCGTAAATTCATCCCCGCCTTGGCGTGAAACCGTGGCACTCTTCGGGATGCAGGCGCTCAGCCGCTGAGCCACATCGCGCAGCAGCAGATCCCCGTACGAGTGCCCCAGCGTATCGTTGATGAACTTGAAGCGGTCCAAGTCCAGGTACAGGAGCGCTACTTTTCCCCCATTCATTTGGGCATACTTGATGCCCTGATTAAGCCTGTCTTTGAGCAGCACCCGGTTAGGCAAATCCGTCACGCTGTCAAAATACGCATGGTACTTAATTTCTTCTTCCATCTGCTTGCGCTGTGTAATGTCCTTAAAGGTAACGACGTCACCCACGATGTCCTCCCCTTCCTTGATGGAAGAGATGACATATTCCACGGGAAAACTCGAATTGTCCTTGCGGTAAAAGCGGTCGTCGGTGTGACAGTTGCTCCATGCCCGCTGGCCCATGCCGTTTTCCCGGTCCTTTCTCGCTTTTTTGCCGTTAAAAATCACACTGCCGGGCTGACCGATCAGCTCGCCCTTCGCCTCATACCCCAGCATGGCTGCACCTGCCGGATTGCAAAACGTAATGTTGCCCTCCAGATCCAGACCGAAGATCCCTTCCCCGGCGGAGTTCAGGATGAGCTCCTTCTCCCGGCTCAGCTGCTGAAGCTCGGCAACGACCCGTTCCAGCTCCTTGTTCTTCACCGTAATCTCCGAGGTTCGCTCCTCGATGATGACCTCCTGCTTCTCCATGTAAAGAAGGTTGGACAGCGTGGAAGCCGTCGCTTCGGCGATGGATTGGCACAGCTGGATCGTCGCCTCGGAATATTTGATGATTTTTTCGCCCAGGTTCACGACGGCAATGACGCCCAGCACCTCGCCCATCGACACAAGCGGGAACATATACATTCCTTTGATACCGAAATCGTGGCAGGCCTCGTGGTTCGGTCTGTCATCCTGGAAAACATCAGGGATGATAATAACCTTCTTGGTGCGGATGACCTCTTGAAAAACGGCGTCATTCTCCGGATCGATTTTGATTTTCTGATGCGTCCGCATCCAGTCCTCCTCGGTCCAGTCACTGTCCTTGCTCAGCTTGGCCGGCTTGATTCGCTTTCCAGCCAGCGGATCGAGCAGATGCGCGCCGACATTATAGTTGTTCAGCACTTTCGCTATATAATAAAAGCTGGTGTCCAGTCCTTGCTGCATAGTGGAACACATCGACAGGTTGCGTGTTACGTCAAGCAGGAGCTGCTTCTCGGCGATCAGGTTTTCCTTATGCGTCAAATTGTTGGCGTTGCGGATCGCGACGGCTGCCATGTTGACGTAAGCCTCGACCGTTTGAATTTCCGACTCTGTCAGGTTCATCGGAATGCCGTAATCGAACAAAAAGGCGAGTCCGAACAATTCCTTCTCATATGAGATGGGTAGCACGAGGAGTGATTTGATCTCAAAGCCTTCAATGGCCCAGGCATCCGGGCGTTCGTCTTGGGAAGTATCCGGAATGTAGATCGTCTTTTGCGTCTCGATCACTTCTTTGGCCAGCAAGTCATGGTCGGTATCGATGATATGCATGTCCAGCGTCATGCCGTTAATGGTTTCCGGTTTGCCGACATATCCTCTGAACGTCCCATCCTCCTGCGGCAAGTAGATCCCTACCGAATCACACCGGACGATTTCCTCCGAGATTGCAGTCGTTACATGTTGTAGTACCTCTCGTAATTCCAGCTTCGTGTTGATTAATTTCGTAATGTTCGCAAGCCGGGAATACCTCGTTTGCTCCTTCACCATCACACGCTCTCCCCTTGTCAGTCTTCATTTGACATCGATGTATGGTCCTGTCCTGTTAAATAAGAACTATTTATTTCTTGCAAGCGTATGATCTCTCTATCCTAGTCTCCGGCCATACTTATCTATTATAAGGTCCTATTTTCCTTATTTTAACTCAAATCGGGTTCTTTTTTATATATCCATTCCTAAAAAAATAGTAATTTTTAGTTATTTAACCATGCCCATGATAAAAACATACACCAAAAGGAATCATCCAGCGGCATTACTCATTCTTTTCGGGCATTTTTCCTGATTTTCAGCCCCTTGGTTAGAGCATGTTTTGCCTTTTTTCTATAAGAAATGAGGCCAAGTTAAGATGCTGTTCTTATTGCGATAAAAAAACCCCCTCATTTTGAGGGGGCTTATGCTATCCACATCCGGCTAATATTCAGATCATCCATAGATATGTAAGGTGACGGGGCTTAGCCCATCATTTTTTTGACAAGTTCCTTGTTGCGGTCCTTAAACAACTCATTATGGGAGGAGACCATAGCGTATCCATCGGCATCCGGCTGAATGAACATCTTCGCTTTATTGACGGCGTTCGCCGCGTCCTGGAATGCACCCGCGATCAGATGCAGCTTGCCGTCATGCTTTAGAATGTCTCCTGCCGCATACAGGCCGGGAACGGAGGATTCGCTGCTGGCCGAGCCTGCGATGTAGAATTCATCGGCGATATCGATCTTGAGCGTACTTTGCTGTAACAGGGATGCGTCCCGCTCGTAGCCGTGATTAATGATCACCTCATCCACCTCCAGCTCCAGCACTTCGCCGGTTTGGTGATGGCTCAGTTCCACGCGTTCGATCACCTCGTGATCGCCGCGCGCAATTAGCTTCGTAATGGAAGTATGCGACAGGCATTCGACCGAGCTGTTCAGCAGGTGGCCCACCGTCGCCTCATGACCGCTTAGGGCTTCCTTGCGGTAAGTAATATAGACCTTCTTCGCGATCGGCTCGAGCTCGTTCGCCCAGTCGATGGCCGCATTCCCGCCGCCGGAAATGATGACGGTCTTATCCTTGAATTGCTTGAGGGATTTCACCGTATAATGAAGATTGCTGACTTCGAACCGGCTCGCGCCTTCGATATCCAGCTTCTGCGGGTTCAGGATGCCGCCTCCGACCGCCACGATGACGGTCTTCGACAGATGCGCGCGGCCCGAAGTCCCGTGGAGCTCGAAGATGCCGTCTTCCCGGCGGGTAATGGATTCAATTTTCTCATTCAGCACGACCTCCGGGCTAAACGTCAATCCCTGCTGTACCAGCTGCTCGATCAGCTTGGCGCCAGGCATCGGAGTCAGACCGCCGACGTCCCAGATCATTTTTTCCGGATACACATGGACCTTGCCGCCAAGCTCGGACTGGAACTCAATAATTTTGGTTTTCATTTCCCGCAGCCCGCTATAGAAAGCGGAATAAAGTCCAGCCGGACCCCCGCCGATCACTGTCATATCGAAAATTTCTTCCTGAACCATTTCCGCTCGCTCCTCAGCAATCTATATTAATGATAACAATTCTCATTCTCATTAAAAATATACACGTATTTCGCTCACTTTTCAAGATTCTATTGACAATTCCACAAAATAAACTTATCCTTTTAACGATATTGAGAATCATTATCAACTAATATTTCGAGTGAGAACATCAATGTGATATAGGGGGACACCGGCCATGGTTCGGCTGTACACGACGGAACTGAATATAGGATACGGCGAGCGCTCCATTGTAAAGAATCTCAGTGTGAACATTCCCGACAAACAGATTACCGCAATCATCGGCTCGAACGGCTGCGGCAAATCCACGCTGCTGAAGGCGATCACCCGGATCATTCCGCACCAAGCCGGGACAGTCATTCTGGACGGCGAAAACATTGCCAAGGAAAACACGAAGCAGCTGGCGAGAAAGATGGCTATCCTGCCCCAGACGCCGGAAAGCGCAGCCGGCCTGACGGTCGGCGAGTTGGTGTCCTATGGACGCTTTCCTTATCAAAAGGGCTTCGGACGACTGACTGCCAAGGATTATGAAGTCATTGACTGGGCGCTCGAAAAGACGGGCACCAAGGACTACAAGTTCCGTCCCGTCGATACCCTCTCCGGGGGACAGCGGCAGCGCGTGTGGATCGCTATGGCGCTGGCCCAGGAAACCGACATCATCTTCCTCGACGAGCCGACTACATACCTCGACATGGCGCATCAGCTGGAGGTATTGGAGCTTTTGCAGAAGCTGAATCAGGAGCAGCAGCGTACCATCGTCATGGTGCTCCACGATATTAACCAGGCAGCGCGTTTCGCGGACTACCTCGTCGCCCTGAAGGATGGCGAAATCGTCAAAACGGGCAGCAGCGAAGAGGTTATTTCCCACGAGGTCCTGAAGCAGGTGTATCAGATCGATGCGGCCATCGGACGCGATCCGCGGACGGGTAAGCCGATGTGCGTCACCTACAATTTAATTAAGTAGCGGAGTTAATGAGAAGCAGGATTTAAGCTTTAATTTTTTTTTTTAAAAGATACATCCGAAATTCCGAGTTCACAGATCCGGATACAAAAAACATTTCCTATGGAGGAGTTTATTCCCATGAAAAAAGCGTACTTGCCCCTTATATTATGCCTCATCCTGATCCTTAGCGCTTGCGGCACAAAAACGGCGAGCGAGGAGCCTGCCGGCGAAAAGGTCGAGGGCAGCGCAGCAGCCGATAGCGCCAAAGCGCAAACGATCACCTACCAGTCAGAAAGCGGACCTATTGAAGTCCCTGCCGATCCGAAGCGCGTCGTTGTCCTTTCATCCTTTGCCGGTAACGTCATTTCCCTGGGCGTGAATCTCGTCGGCGCAGACTCCTGGTCGAAGATGAACCCGAACTTTCAGGATCAGCTGAAGGATGCACAGGAGGTTTCCGACGAGAATCTGGAAAAGATCATGGAGCTGAATCCGGATCTCATTATCGGTCTTTCGAATATCAAAAACGTCGATAAGCTGAAGAAAATCGCTCCGACGGTCACCTATACCTATGGAAAAGTGGATTACCTGACGCAGCATCTGGAAATCGGCAAGCTCCTCAACAAAGAGAAGGAAGCCCAAGCTTGGGTAGATGACTTCAAGGCCCGCACCCAAAAAGCCGGCGACGAAATTAAGGCAAAAATCGGACCGGACGCCACCGTATCCGTTATCGAAAGCTTTGATAAGCAGCTGTATGTATTCGGCGACAACTGGGGCCGCGGCACCGAAATTCTGTATCAGCAAATGAAGCTGAACATGCCGCAAAAGGTGAAGGATGCCGCCTTGAAGGAGGGCTATTATGCCTTGTCTCCAGAGGTTCTGCCCGATTTTGCCGGCGATTACGTTATCTTCAGCAAAAATAAGGATGCCGATAACTCCTTCGAAGAGACGAACACGTATAAAAACATTCCAGCCGTAAAAAACAACCATGTGTACGTGGCCGATGCCAAAGCGTTCTATTTCAACGATCCTTTGACGCTCGACTACCAGCTGGATTTCTTTACAAAAAGCTTTCTCGGGAAGTAAGGCGCCATGAACAAGGTAGAACGCATCCCATTCATCTTTAAACTGCTTGCGGCCATCGTCTTGTTCGCAGCCATCTTTATCCTCTCCATGGTGCTTGGAGCGGCGCACACCCCTTTCGGCGACGTGTGGTCCGCCCTCACAGGCGGAGCCGGCGGCGAGAAGGTAACCATGATCCGCGAGATCCGGCTGCCGCGCGAGATTGCGGCGATCTTCGTGGGAGCGGCGCTGGCCGTCTCCGGGGCCATCATGCAGGGCATGACGCGCAACCCGCTCGCAGATCCGGGTCTCCTCGGCTTGACCGCCGGGGCGAATGCGGCGCTCGCCGTTACGCTGGCGCTCTTCCCGTCCGTCAACTACTTCGGCCTGATGATCGCCTGCTTTATTGGCGCCGCGGTCGGAGCGGGCCTGGTTTTCGGCATTAGCGCCGTCAAACGGGGCGGATTCTCCCCGCTTCGCATCGTGCTTGCAGGGGCAGCCATTTCCGCCTTCCTGTATGCCGTTGCGGACGGCATAGGCATCGCCTTCAAAATCTCCAAGGACGTCTCCATGTGGACCTCCGGCGGCCTCATCGGAGCCAACTGGGATCAGCTCAAAGTCATCGTGCCGTTTATCGTCGTCGGCGTTCTTATCGCCATTCTGCTGTCCAAACAGCTGACGATCCTGAGCCTGAGCGAGGAAGTCGCCGTCGGCCTCGGCCAGAAAACGGCCCGCGTCAAAACGGTATTGTTCGTCGTTACCGTGATGCTTGCCGGCGCTTCCGTGGCCCTGGTAGGCAGCTTGACCTTCATCGGCCTTATGATTCCGCACATCGTGCGCGCCATTGCCGGTACCGATTACCGCTTCACGATTCCGATGTCGGCTATCTTCGGCGCCGCATTCATGATGCTTGCCGATACGCTGGCCCGTACGGTCAGCGCGCCTTACGAGGCGCCAATAGCAGCCATTGTCGCTATTTTGGGTCTGCCGTTCTTCCTCATCATCGTACGCAAAGGAGGAAGGGCATTCTCATGATCCATCCATCGCTTATTCGGAAACAGAGGCTTGTGCTGATAGCCCTGTTCCTGCTTATTGTCTTGACCGTCGTCGTCAGCATGGGGCTCGGATACTCCTCCCTGTCTTTCGACCGGCTCATCCCGACCCTGTTCGGACAAGGAACGTTCAAAGAAAACTTCGTCCTGTTCTCTGTTCGGCTGCCGCGGATCGTGATCACGCTGCTTGCGGGCATGGCGCTCGCGCTGTCCGGAGCCATCCTGCAGGGCATCACGCGGAATGATCTGGCCGATCCCGGCATTGTCGGCATTAACTCCGGCGCAGGGGTGGCGGTGGCGCTGTTCTTCCTGTTCGCCCCGATCGAAGCCGGATCGTTCATTTACCTGCTGCCGGTCGTCGCATTCGCCGGTGCGATGGCCACCGCGGTCCTGATCTATGTTTTCTCCTATAACCGCAAAACCGGCCTGCAGCCGGTGAAGATGGTACTCATGGGCGTCGGCTTCTCCATGGCGTTCTCCGGCATCATGATCGTGCTGGTGTCCTCCGCCGAACGGGAGAAGGTCGATTTTATTTCCAAATGGATCGCGGGCAGCGTCTGGGGGGCCGATTGGCCATTTGTCCTGGCCATTCTTCCTTGGCTGATCATCCTGATTCCTTTTACGATGTACAAGGCTAATCGTCTGAATCTGCTGTCCCTGAACGAACCCGTTGCCATCGGCGTCGGTGTGTCGCTGAACAAAGAGCGGATCGTCCTTCTGTTAACAGCGGTGGCGCTCGCCGCTTCAGCCGTGTCGGTGACGGGCGGCATCGCGTTCATCGGTCTGATGGCGCCGCACATCGCAAAAGCGCTGGTCGGACCGCGGAATCAAATGTTCATTCCCGTGGCTATTTTCCTCGGAGGCTGGCTGCTTGTGCTGGCCGACACGATCGGCCGCCAGGTTCCCAGTGCGGACGGATTGGCGGCAGGCATTGTGGTCGCGCTGATCGGTGCACCATACTTTATCTATTTGCTGCTCAAAAAATAACCATTCTTATAAAAGCTCAAGCAGTGCACGGATCATTATCCGAGGCCTGCCTTGAGCTTTTTTAGATTGATACCGTGGACGCAGCAACTGACTGAAGTTCGAAGCCGCACCGGAACTGATTTTGTTTTTGCTAAAATAATCAATAATTTTTTCGCCTCCTCGCCACCCTGACATAAGGCTGTCAGGGTGGCTGGCTTAATATGAATATATAAGAGTTAACCAAATCCAATCCCGATTGAGGAGGCCATACCCATGACCATCACAAACCAAAATCTTATTAAGCAAGAAAGCGACATCCGCCCGTTCCGTATCGATATCCCGCAAGCCGAACTGGACGATCTGAAGTACCGTCTCTCCCGTACCCGCTGGGTTGATGCACTGCCCGGAGCAGACTGGAAATACGGCGTTTCACTTGATTACATAAAAGAACTGGCTGCCTATTGGGAACATGGCTACGACTGGCGTGTGCACGAGCGGCGCTTGAATGAATACCCGCAGTTTACGACGACGATCGATGGAGCCAACATTCATTTTCTTCACGTCAAGTCTCCCGAACCGGATGCCTTTCCGCTCATTCTGACCCACTCCTGGCCCAGCTCCGTCGTCGAATTTCTGGAATTGATCGGCCCGCTCACCAATCCCCGCGACTATGGCGGCGATCCGGCCGACGCTTTTCATCTGGTCATTCCCTCCGTCCCCGGATTCGGGTTCTCCGGATCTTCCCTTGACGCCGGCTGGAACATCTCTCGCATCGGCAGAGCATGGGATACCCTGATGAAGCGTCTTGGATACGAGCAGTACGGCTCGCATGGCAGCGACTGCGGCGCTCTCGTGTCCCGCGAGATGGGGTTGCAGCAGCCGGAGGGTCTGCTCGGCATCCATGTATTGCAGCTCTTCTCCTTTCCATCCGGCGATCCGGCCGAAATGGCTGACTTGACGGAAGAGGATCAGAAGCGTCTTCAATTCCTTGGGCAGTTCTTCGAACGCGCAGGCTTTAATCAAATTCAGCAGGCCCGCCCGCAGACACTCGCCTACGGCCTTGCGGACTCTCCCGCCGGACAGCTGGCCTGGATCGCGGATCTGTTCAACGGCTTCGGAGATCATATCGACTTTATCGACCGCGACGCCTTCCTGTCCAATGTCATGCTGTACTGGCTGACGAACACCGCGGAGTCCTCGGCGCGCATTTATTACGAGAACATCCGAAATGCGGAAGCCGCCCAAGGCGTGAATGCTGCTCCAACCGGGGTGGCCGTGTTCGGGAACGATTTCAAGTCCATCCGCCGCTTCGCGGAGCGCGACAACAGCCATATCGTGCATTGGTCGGAATTCGAGCGCGGCACCCATTTCGCCGCCATGGATGAGCCTGCCGTGCTGACTGCGGACATCCGCAAGTTTTTCCGCCGGTTCAGAGCAGAATAAACGTCTTTTTTCTGGGAATGATGCAGGTCTTGAATCCGCACTGTTGAAATAAGAGGATATCCAAATGATCGGGATGAATTTCTAGCCGGGAGGAATGTGTTCGTGAAGCTGGATCGGTTGCTCGCCATTACAATGATGTTGTTGAATCAGCAGCGGGTCAGCGCAACCGAGCTGGCTGCACGCTTTGAGGTATCGCTAAGGACCATCTACCGTGATATGGAGGCCATCAACCAGGCAGGTATTCCTATTGTCTCCTTCGCCGGTTCGGACGGAGGATATGAGATCATGTCAGGCTACCGCATCGATAAGCAGGTTCTGTCCCTGGAGGATTTCTCCTCGATCTGTTCCGCGCTGCGCGGGGCCCGGTCGGCTACGGACAGCCTGGACATCGACGGACTGCTCGAGAGGATCGGAGCATTAATGCCTGGACCAGAGCGTACGATCGGCCTAAGCAGCGGGCATATCGACCTCGATTTCCAACCCGAACCTTTGGTAAAGGAGAAAATCACGCCGATCCAGCAGGCAGTCAAAACGCAGCATTTGATCCAGTTCCTGTATCTCGACAACAAGGGCAAAGAATCGGAACGCACCATCGAGCCGATGGGATTGTTCCTCAAAGGATATGTCTGGTATCTTTACGGATACTGCCTGACCCGTTCCGATATCCGCGTATTCCGGTTGACCCGCATGACCGAGCTCCAGAGCCTGCCTCAGACCTTTCTTCGGCGCCCCTACACGCTTCAGGACGTGGAGAAGCAGTTCATGAGCCAAGCCGATTTCCAGCGCGTTCATGCCGTGCTGCATTTCAGGCCGGACGTCAAGACACGGGTGCGCGACGAGTTCGGCTATGATCGCATGCATGACCATCCCGACGGGACGGTTTCCGTCACCGCGCATTACTCCTCGATGGATAAAGCGATGCAGAACATCCTGAGCTTCAGCAGCGCCGTCACGGTCCTGGAACCAGCCGAGGTAATTGAGGAGCTGAAACGGCATATCGCGGCGATGGCGGGCAAGTATGAACTGTGATGACAAACCTATTTATTTTGAAGAGGCATCCTAAATAAAGGATGCTTTTTTTATTGTGCAGACCATGTCCGTTTAAGAAGATTATTCGACATAAAAAAACAATTGCCAAGGAATTTCGCGCCATATATGATATAGTCACAAATCATTCACATAGGCTAGCTTGGATTAAATTTGAATTAAATGAGGGGGACATTTATGAAACAAAAGCTTATTTTCAAAGTCATGACAACGGCTGCCTTGTTCGGAGCCATTGCGCTGCCGGTTCATGCAGCGTCCGCAACCTTCGGCGATATCGACGGTTCTTATGCAAAGAATGCTATATCGGAACTCGCCAATAAAGGCATCATTAACGGCGTGGGTAACGGTAATTTTAATCCGACAGGAAATATTCAGAGACAGGATTTTGCCATTATCCTTGCCAAGGCCCTGAACCTTGACGTAACATCTGCCCCCGCAACAGCCACCTTTTCTGATGTACCTGCATCTTCTTATGCTTACCAATTCGTAGAAGCGGCTGCGAAAGCCGGACTGATCAAAGGCATGGGGGAAGGAAAATTCGGCAACGGCCAGAATCTGACTCGCCAGGACATGGCGGTATTATTCGTACGATCGATACAATCACTAACTGACCTGAATATCTCAGGCAAAGGCGCCTCCCTTCAATTCACGGATAAAGATATCATTGCCGATTATGCCAAGGATGCCGTTGCTGCAGCGGTTGAGCTGAAATTATTGCAAGGGAACACGAACGGTTCTTTTAACCCTGTCGGAAATGCTGACAGGCAAGCGGTAGCTCAGGTTGCAATCCAATTCCTGCAGGTAAAGGAGGAAATAAGGAATAACGAAAATTCGCCTACCAAACCTTCCGAAGAGACTCTCGAGACCAAGCCTATGCCTACCGTACCCACACCAACGAATACTTCGTCACAGCCAAGTTCATCCGGCGGCACCAGCAATCCTAACCCGGGAACGCCTAGTACGCCTGATACCACGGCTCCTATCGTTACGCTCGTATCTGCGTCCCCTGTACAAATCGGACAAGATATCAAGATGAGAAGCAGCAAACCCTGCACCGTCTATCTGGTTCCTTCCGGACAAGCCCCGACCTCCAAAGAATTGCTCGATTCCCTGGTAAGCGCCAACATGGCGGTTAAAGCGTCTATCGTTACGGCCAATGCGGATACTGCTGTATCCACTTCGTCCCTGTACGAAGGTGAATATAAGCTGTATGTGGCAGATTCGTACGGGAAAGTGTCAAGCCTCTCCCCGCCGATTACGCTTCAAGCCTATGCCTTAGGCCGCCCTTCTGTATCTTTTTCCAAAGGCGATACGCTGGTGCTACGTTACGGAGAGGACCTGGATACCGGTCATGTTCCTACTAAAGACGACCTCCACGTTTATTCTATGGACGGATCCCAGGCGATTCCCAGAGCAATTAAACAAATTGCGATCCAAGGCAAAAGCATTGAAATCATATTGGATTCCCCGCTCAGAATGGGCGATCCTTACGAGATCTCCTATCAGCCTCAATCGCAGGATGCGACCGTCCGCAGCATCTCCGGGAAATTGGCTTCCCCTCTTGACCACATCCAGGCCATATTTGCAGCGAACAAGCAGCTTCTAAGCGGCCTTGTTGCAGAAGCGCAAGCCCTGTATGACCAGGCAAAGGATCATATCGGTGACGAGGCGGGCGAATATTCGCCAATTCTGGTAGAGCAAATGCAGCAAGCTTTAGCCGATGCCGGTGAAGTGATTGCCGACGCCGAAGCGGATCAAGAATCCATCTCGGGTGCCTACAACCATCTTCAATCCGCATACCGGGAACTGGGAAGCTGGCAGGTACCGGTGCAGCCGTTAACGTTGTCCTTAGTTGCAAATGATTTTTTGCTTAACTTATCGGGACAAGGTGTATACATTGTTGATAATGCCTCCCCTGAGTCCTACAACAAAAGAAACATCAAGAATCTGATCAAGGTTACACGTAACGGAAATATGGAGTCTCTCACATTTAACACTGAAGAGAAGGTCTTCAAGGTTATCGATGATAAGACCAAGAACGTCGTTGGAACCATCGACATGAAGCTGGGGAATTCAAACAATCCGGCCGTTACCATTGGAAGTGATAGCTTTGGTGTCCGATTGACTCCTATAAATCCTTCCGAGAATAATGTGAATGAGTCGCTCGTTTTCACTCTATTCGAGGGGTCTGGCAGCGATAAAACAGAAAGGAACAGCGTATCCCTCCCGATCCGATTTGATACGACTGGACCATCGGTTACTTCTGCTACTTATGAACAAGGCGTAATCAAAGTCACATTCGACGAGGCTGTTTCCATGGAACCATATCAGTCCTCTCTACTTCCGGATATTGAGCTACAATACTCTCCCGACGGCTCTTTCGATGAATCGACCCAAGATTTGACTCGTAACCAGGATTATACATTTGCCCTTTCAGATGGAGGCAAGGAACTCGATATATCCTTGATATCGGATATTCAGCCCGTAGCAGGGGCAAAGTTTAAAATCACGTTTCTCGGATTTACCGATTATGCAAGGAACAATCTACAAGGGGATGGAGTTAAAGTAGTCGATGTCCCTTAACTCCCCTACGCACAAAATCGAAGTACGTTATTACCAAGAGAGCCTCCCACGCGAATTTGCATCCTTAATTCCGCCGGAGATCGCCTCCTTTCTTCAAGCATTACCTGCCTCCTGCCTGACGCTGGGGGCCGTGCTTGGAGGTACACCACTCGGTCTCGCCATTGCCGATCTTCGCCCTTCTGCCGGTACGGCCCGGCTTCTTGCACTCAACGTCGATGAGACCGTTAGACGAAGAAGCATCGGCAGTCAATTGTACCGATTGCTCGAATCCATGCTCAAGCAGCAGGGAATTGGATGCGTAAACGCTGAATTTCTTGCCGGGACGGAACCGGATTCGGTTCCATCCCGATTTTTGGGTACATGCGGCTATCATGAGCCTCTCCCTGGAATCCATATCTGGAGCAGTCCGCTTCAAATGGTGCAGCATTCTCCTTGGCTCGAAAGGCTGCAGCTGTCTCCTCCGTTTACGGTTCATTCCTTTGGAGGCTTATCCCCAGAGGAACGCTTGATGATTCGCCAAGGAAAAGGAATTTGGTATCCTTCAATTCTCGATCCGTTCGCCGAAGAAGAACACATCGACCATGAGCGCAGTTTAATCCTCCGTCACCTTCATAAGGTTATCGGCTGGATGATCTTGGAGCATTTTGACGATCAAACTATCCTGTTCAAAACGATGTTTGTCAAGAAAGAATACCAGCGCATGGGGCGGGGAATCGCCTTGGTTGCCGAGGCATACCGCCGCGTACTCCATGATGGAAAGTACACAAACGGCATCTTTTTTGCAGAAGCGGACAATAAGAGCATGATCCAATTCATGCACCGGCGTATGAACCATCCCGGTATCCGCAAGGAAATATTATGGCGGACTTCCTCTACGCTGACTTCATAAGAATAGTAAGTAAGAACCTGCTCGGCGAGCAGGTTCTTTTTATTCCAAGGCTTATCGGAGCAATTGAGCGTCAATGAGGAGCATGAAGGCTACACAAAAATACGCCTTCCCCAAGCTAATCCGGACCACAAAGGTCAGGCGAACTTGGGAAAGGCGCATTCTATTTTTGTCTTTCTATCCACACTTGTAGAGCACCATGCTGTTTACCGCTGAATCGGCTCCATCCGGTACGTGCCCGGCTTGCCCTCTTCCTCGAGGATAGCCCAGCCGAATGAAATGACGGATTCCAGACGCTCCTTCTGGGCGGGAGTCAGCTCGGCGAAGACCGCTTCCTGTCCCGGCTCGCGCACGATCACCGGCTCGAGGCCATATGCCACGGCAATCCACGAACGCAGGCCACCCAGCGTGTTGTACTTGATGGAATATCCGTCCCGGACCGCTGACTCGAACAGGTCGGAATTGGCAGCCGCAAACTCGGCAAGAGCCTGATAATCGAACTCGTACATGCTGGTGTCTTCGGGCAGATTCCGCTCGCGAACCCGCTGCAGCAGCTCCTCATCGGACCAGCCGTACGCCCGCAGTCCTTCCAGCATTAATGCATCCCATTGGGATAGTTTGACGCGTTGGTTCTCGTCCATGCTTAAAACGCCTCCCGTACCTTAATGATCGGCCACGAAATGGCCAGGGCTAACTTCCCGCAGCTCCGGCACCGCGCCGTCTCCTGCTGTGGGTACTTCGTATTTGATCGCCATTCTCTCATGAGCCGTCCGCGGATCCGGAATCGGAATGGAAGAGAGGAGCGCCTTCGTGTAAGGATGGAGCGGATTATCGTACAGTTCGTCGCTTTCCGCCACTTCAACCAGCCGCCCCCTGTACATCACGCCGATGCGGTCCGAAATGTGGCGCACCATCGAGAGGTCATGCGCGATGAACAGATAGGTCAGGCCGAATTCGGCCTGCAAATCCTCCAGCATGTTCACGACCTGCGCCTGCACGGACACGTCCAGCGCCGAGATTGGCTCGTCGCATACCACAAAGTCCGGACGCACCGATAACGCACGCGCGATCGAAATGCGCTGCCGCTGCCCGCCGCTGAATTCATGCGGGTAACGGTACAGATGCTCTTCCTTCAGTCCGACCTTCTTCAGCAGGCCTGCGACGAATTCCTTGCGTTCATTCGCTTTCGTATGAATGCCGTGGATATCCATCGGCTCCCCGATCAGCTCCAGCACGTTCATGCCCGGATTCAGGGATGAATACGGATCCTGGAAAATGGTCTGAATCCGCCGGCGGTACGGCTTGAGCTGCTTATCGCCCAGATTAGAAAGGTTCTGTCCGTCAAAATAAACTTCACCTTCGGTATAGTCGTAAAGCCGGATCAGGCAGCGTCCGACAGTGGATTTGCCGCTGCCGGACTCGCCCACGAGACCGAATGTTTCTCCCTTGCGGATCTGGAAGCTGACGCCGTCCACGGCCTTCAGCACTTCCGTTCCCTTCTTGAAATGCTTCTTCAGATTCCGTACGTCGACCATAATCTGTTCGCTCATTGCCCTGTCCCTCCTTCCGCCAGCGCCTCAGCCAGCGTGTCCTTGTCCTGAACGAGCCAGCACAAGGAGCGGTGCCCTTCGGCGAGCTCGGCCATGGGAGGCAGCTCCGAGCATTTATCGAACGCATATGGACAGCGGTCCCGGAACGGACAGCCGGCAGGCGGATCAATCAGGTCAGGCGGCGATCCTTCGATCGGCACGAGCCGCTCGCGGTTTGCGCCGACCCGCTTCGGCAGCGAGCGCAGCAAACCCTGGGTGTACGGATGGCCGGTCCGATAGAAAATGTCCTCGACCGTTCCTTCCTCCATGACCATGCCCCCGTACATCACGACGACACGAGAGCATACCTGGGCAACGACGCCGAGGTCATGGGTAATGAGCATGACGGCGGTATCGGACTCCTCTTTCAGCTGCTTGAGCAGATCGAGGATTTGTGCCTGAATCGTCACGTCAAGCGCCGTTGTCGGCTCGTCCGCAATCAGCAGCTCCGGACTGCAGGAAAGGGCCATCGCGATCATGACCCGCTGGCGCATCCCGCCGCTGAATTCATGAGGATACTGCTTCACGCGGCGCTCCGGCTCGGTAATGCCGACTTTGCGCAGCATCTCCACCGCTTCCTGCAGCGCTTCCTTCTTGCCGATCCCCCGGTGGCGGCGGATGACCTCCGTCATCTGGTACCCGATCGTTTTGACCGGATTAAGCGCCGTCATCGGGTCCTGGAACACCATCGCGATCCGGTTGCCGCGCAGCTTGCGCCACTGGCTTTCGGTCATGTTCACCAAGTCTTGCCCCTGGAAATCAACGCTGCCGTGCGTGATTTTGCCCGGCGGGGCAATCAGGCCCATGATGGCCTTCGCGCTCACGCTCTTGCCGCTTCCGGATTCGCCGACGATGCCGACGGTCTCGCCCGCGCCGACGTGAAAGCTAACCCCGCGTACCGCTTGGTTTTGTCCGTCCCTGGTTTGGAATGAGACCCTAAGCTCATCGACGTTCAGTAGTGGTTTTGTCATATTGGTTTCTCACTCCTTCATCGCCTGCGCCGGCGGTTTATCTTTTGCCAAGCTTCGGTTCCAGCCCGATGCGCAGAATATCGCCTAGAATGTTAAAACAGAGCACCGTTAAGAAAATAAGCAGCCCCGGGAACAGAGCCATGTAAGGTGCCTGAGCTATATACCCTTGAGCCCCGTTCAGCATGCTGCCCCATGTCGCCTGCGGCTGGCGAACGCCAAAGCCCAGGAAGCTGAGGGACGATTCCATCATGATCGCCGAGGCGATGTTATTGGTTGCACTAACGATGACAACGGATAGAAGCCCCGGAAGAATATGCTTGCGGATAATGCCGAAGGCGCTCTGGCCCGATGCCTTTGCATACAGGACATACTCCCGCTCCTTCAGCGTCATCGTCTCCGCCCTCACGACCCGGGCAATGCTCATCCACATGAGCAGGGAAATTATAATAATGATGCTGCTGACGTTCGGCTTCAGATACACGCTGAGCAGCAGCAGAATCAGGAAGGACGGGATGGACATGATGATATCCAGGATACGCATCAGCAGACCGTCGATCCAACCGCCGAAATAACCGCTGATCACGCCGACCGTCACGCCAATCACCGTCGCGAACAGCATGGACAGCACGCCAACCATCAGGGAGATGCGGCCTCCGTACAGCGCTCTTGCAAACGTATCGCGTCCGTAATCATCCGTACCGAACCAATGATCCTTGCTCGGCGGCTTCAGACGTTCCAACGCATTCAACTGGTTGGGATCCTTCGAGGACAAAAATGCAAAAATCGCGGCCAGGGCGATGACAAGCAGAAGAATAACGGCGGCGATCCCCAGCTTGTTCCCCTTCAGCTCGCGGGCAACATTAACCCATTTACTCCGTTTCATGAGATCACCTCGTTGTTTTAATTCTCGGGTCTACGATGCCGTACAGGATATCCGCGAGCAGGTTACCCAGGATCAGCAGAACGGAGGAAAATAAAGTTATGCCCATAATGACCGGATAATCCATCCCCCGCACCGCCGTCATGCCCAGCGAGCCGATGCCCGGCCAGGAGAATACCGTCTCCGTCACGATGGCCCCTGCGACGAGGTCGCCCATCGTCATGCCAAGCAGCGTAATGACGGGAAGCAGCACGTGCTTCATGACGTGCCGGAATAAAATGTTTCTTTTCGTAGAGCCAAAAGCATATTGAATTTGCACGTAATCTTCCTTCAGCTGGCTGATCGTGCTTGAACGGATATACCTGACGTACACGGTCAGGAAACCGATCGCAAGAACGGAGCAGGGCAAGATGCCGTGCTTGATCACGTCCATCGCGGAGCTTTTGCCGATCGTGCGCATCCCCATACTTGGAAGCCAGTGCATTTGAATCGAAAAAAAGTAAACCAGCAGAATCGCCAGCCAAAAGAGCGGAAGCGAAATCCCGATATAAGCGATCATATTGATCAGCTTATCCACCCAGCGGCTGCGGTTCGCCCCGGCCACCATCCCAAGCGGGATCGCCAAAATGACCGCCAGAGCAATGGCAGAAGCCATCAGGCCTGCCGTTGCCGGCAGACGGTCGAGAATCTGCCCGAGCACGGGCTGGTGGTTGACGAGCGAGTAGCCGAAATTGCCTGTCAGGCACTCTTTCAGCCAAATAAAATATTGAATGTATGCAGGCTTGTCCAGGCCCAGGTTATGCCTTACGCGCTCAATGTCCGCCGCATGCATGTTCGGTGTAACAAAAGAACGCACGGGATCCCCCGGCGCCGCCTTCACCAAAACAAAGCAGACGATCGACACAAAAAACAGCAGGGGCACGGTTTGCAATAATCTTCTGACGATCAGTCTTTTCATGCTCATAGTCTCCTAGTTGAATTCGGTAAAAGGACAGGTCTCCCGTTCCTATACCGCAGTTTCGGTCATAAATCATATCTCGAACAGAACAGAAACGGCTGCACCCTTAAGGGCGCAGCTGTCGTTTCAGGCTATGATTCTCAAATCTTAGACTTTACTTTTGATAAAGCTTGGCCGGATCTTCGAAGATCACGACTGGTTTGAGCACCGCTTCATCCAGGCCACCGAACTTCTTGTCTACGGCCACGATTGTTTTCGTATATGCAATCGGATAGATAACGGCATCGGAAGCGATTTTTTCCTGAAGCTTCTTGTAGATTTCTCCGCGTTTCGTATCGTCGGCTTCACCGGCGCCTTGCGCGAAGAGTTCATCCACTTCTTTGTCGGAGTAGTGCGCATAGTTGGAGTCGTTGCCTGAAGTATACAGAATGCTGTATGCGTCAGGATCGAAGCCCATAATATATCCGCCTACCGTCATTTCATAGTCAGCTGTGGCTGGATCCGTAAATTTGGTGCTGTAAGCGGAAGCATCCATCGTCTGGATCTCCACGTTTACCCCCACTTCTTTCAGCTTCTGCTGAACATAGAGGGAGATGGCCTCCTGAGCCTTGTTGCCGCCAGACACCATGAAACGCAGTTTCATGCCCGCAGCACCGCTCGATTGCAGCAGCTCTTTGGCTTTATTCACGTCATTGTCGTATGTTGTAACGTTATTGTCGTGGTACAAACCGTCAGGCGTCACAAAGGATTTGGCCGGATCGGCATACTCCGGAGATGTGTAAGCCACTTGAATCAGTTCTTCGCGGTTCAGGGCGTACGACAAAGCTTCTCTGACTTCCTTCTTGGCCATCAGGCCGGTGTCGCTGTTCTGGTTAAAGAGCAGGTAGGACAGGCGTCCTTCGCTGTAGTTCTTCATTTCAAAGTTGCCGGTCGCCTCGATCGTCGCTACATCCTGCGGATCGACATACTTGATGTTGATCTCGCCATTTTGCAGGGCCAGGTTCGACGCATTCGCATCTTTGGAAATCCGGTACGTGATGGAGTCCAGATGCGGTTTGCCGCCAAAGTAATTGTCAAAGCGCTCCAGGGTAACATACTCGCCCGTTTTGTATTCCTTGAACTTGAACGGTCCGGAACCGACAGGCGCATTGTTTTTAGGGCTCTTCTCGATATTGGCTTCATTCTCAAAAATATGTTTCGGAATCGGCGATACCTGAACCAGCGTGGCTTCGAAAGCCGGGCTGACCTGCGGAAGTTTGAATTCCACCGTCGTATCGTCGACCTTCACCGCCTTGATCGGCTTGCCGCCGATAATGAAGTTGCCGCGGAGCATGCTGTTTTGCTTCTCGTCCAGAATCTTGTCGACGGTGAACACGACGTCATCCGCCGTCAGCTTCTCTCCATCATGCCAAGTCAGCCCGCTCTTGAGCTTCAGTGTATACGTCAAATTATCCGCGGATGGCTCCAGGCTGTCCGCCAGATAAAACGTTTTTTTGCCGTTGTTTACTTGGAAAAGAGGTGCGTAAAGCGCCTGGTCAATCGTCAGACTGACACGGTCGCCCGCATAGTTTGGATTCAAAATCACCGGATCGGCTGCAACGCCGATAATTAAACTGCCGCCATCCTTCGGCTGGTCTCCGGTAGTTTGCGCTGCATCGGACGATGTGCCTGAAGGCGCGGACGTGCTGCTCGAGCTGTCTCCCGAGCCGCCGCATGCGCTGACCAGCATCGTCAGCAATGCCAAAATCATGACTCCGGATAAATATTTTTTACGCATGATGTCTTATCCCCCATCTCTCTATCAAACTGTTTTTCATTGTATATCGGATTACTCGGAATTGCAATGAAAATCCGAATTTCACAACGGTTGCGCCAGTTTAACAAGGTGCTGGACTAAAATATTAACTAACTTTATTTTAGTAGGTTTGATTCTAAATTGCTATAGCTATTTTTCGAAAAATGTCGAAATTCACTGTCGAAATGTCAGCTTATCCGGATTGCGGACAAAGTACACATATTGGACGTTGCCAGCCTCCACATGAAGCAGAACGGCTGCGGTAATTTGTCGTTCCGTTCGGACAAGCACCCCGGTCTGACCGTTGATGTCCGTCAGCTCGATCTCCAAGTCGCCTTCATAATAATCAGGCGCCTTTTTCATAATGCCGAGCAGGAACCTGGCTACCCGTTCCGCGGAACGAATCGGATGAACGGCCGCCCAGGCCTTTCCCCCGCCATCGGAGACCAGCACGACATCCTCCGCTAATAGGGATACCACATCCTGCACCCTGCCCCGTTCGATGGCTTCCAGAAGGCGTTTCACCCAGACCCCGGTCGCCTCTTCTGCACGAAGGGTCCTCACCTCGTCGACGGATAGTCCCATTTTGCCGCGTGCCCGGCTCAGCAGCTTGCGGCAGCTCGGCTCGCTTTTCTCAAGAAGCTCGGCTATCGCACCATATTCGAAGCCGAGCGCCTCGCGCAGCACGAATGCCGCCCGTTCCGCAGGACTCAGCTTCTCCAGCATGACCAGCATCGCATAGGAGAGCAGCTCGCCGCGAATGACCGACTCGAAGGCATCCTGGATAGGGGTGAGCAGCGGCTCGGGAAGCCATTCCCCGAAATACTGCTCACGCCGTTTACGGGCCGATTGGAGCAGGTCCAGGCAGCGGTTCGTGACCATTTTGCACAAATAGGCTTTAGGTTCGGTCAAACGCTCCAGCTGGACATCATGGACTTTGACGAACACGTCCTGCACGGCGTCCTCCGCGTCCGATACCGATCCCATTATTTGATAAGCCAACGTAAACAACAGTCCCTTATATTGCTTATACAGCTCCCGCACTTCCGACCTCTCCCATCGCCTAATCTTTACTTAAGCTTATCTTAACAGACTCGCCATGTCCCATGTCATCTTGCGTATGCGTCCCCCAAGCTTCCCCGTGATATACAGGTCGAGGCCCCACTGGCGTGTCCATACCATACCCTGCTGCGGTCCAAGGCCGAAGCAGAAAAAATCCATGTAAGACTTATGCTCCGGAGCCGGCCTACCCGTCAAATCGGCGGCAATGACCTGGCCCAGCCTGGCCGCCTGCGCCGAAGCCTCCTTGCAGGTCTTGCCGTCCACCTGTCCGGACCGCGGATCGATGATCCGGGCGCAGTCCCCGATGCTGTACAGCCCCTCCGATCCCGGAACGCGATAGCCGGAGTCGACGGGCACGTACCCGTCCGGCGTCAGCGGCACGCCCAGGCCGCGCATACCGGGAGCAGGCTGCGTTCCGAGCGTCCAGACGCACAAACCCACCGGCGTCTGCCCGCCGTCCGACAGGTTCAGCACGCCGCCGGCTTCCCGCGTCACCTTGCACCGATGAATGACGGTGATTCTCATGGCCGTCAGCAGACGTTCCAGCTTAAAGCCTGCCTTGGCGGGCCCTTCCGTAAACAAGCGGTCCGCTGCATTATATAGAAGAATACGGATCTCCTCCGGTTCGATGTCCAGCGCTTTGGCGTCGGCCCGGATGCCGTGGACGAGCTCCGCCGCCGTTTCGATCCCGCTGATGCCCGCGCCGGCGATTGCCGTCGTCAGCAGCCGCTGCCGCTCCTCCGCGCGCTCCTCGGCCACGGCTTGGCGCAAATTGGCCTGCCAGGCTTCGCGGATCCGTTCCGCCGATCGCAGACCCGTTAATGCGATGCCCCCAGCGTCCGGGCCGGGATCGCGTACCACGCTTCCTGCCGCCAGCACGGCAGCGTTGTAATCCAGCTCGTGCAGGACTCCTTCAGCATCCCGGTACCATAGCTTTTTGGCCTGCGGTTCCAGGCGGGTCACTTCCGCTTGTATCCGCTCCAATCCTTGCGGGAAAAGCTGCTCAAACGGAACCGTGATATCCTTCTCCTGAACGGCCGGCTGAAAAAGAAGCACTTTCCGAAGGTGATGCGCTTGTTTTTCAATCAATATCAACTTCGTGCCGCCCGGAAGAGCCCCCTCGGAAATTCCCTTCCGAATGGCCTGAATCGCCTGAATCCCCGCGTATCCCCCGCCGATAACAATGCATGTGAAATGTCTCATAACGAATCGTCTCCCTATTCCTTGTGCTGCACCTAAAACGAAATAGGGCGCTGTTTTGTGACACGAAAGGAAGGCATAAACGATAAAAAATCGCACAAAAAAAGAAGAGGGCCCGATAGCCCTCTTCCCGATTCGACGCGGCTCACAGCTTGCTCGCACGGAACGTATCGCCGCCTTCAATGGTCCCGCTGTCAAAGCCCTTCTTGAACCAGCGCATGCGCTGCTCGGCCGTCCCGTGCGTGAAGCTTTCCGGCACGGCGTAGCCCTGAGCCTTCTTCTGGATCGTGTCGTCGCCGACGGCGCTCGCGGCGGTCAGCGCCTCCTCCAGATCTCCGGGATCGAGAACGTTCATGTCCTGCGCATGATGTGCCCACACCCCTGCATAATAGTCCGCCTGAAGCTCGGTTCGCACAGACAACTGGTTCGAGGTCTGTCCTCCCGCGGCCTTTTTGTTGATGTCCCCCAAAAGGGTTTGCACGTGGTGGCCAACTTCATGCGCGACCACATAAGCCATCGCAAAATCTCCCGGCGCTTGGAACTTCTGCCGCAGCTCGTCATAGAAGCTGAGATCGATATACAGCTTATGATCCCCCGGGCAATAGAACGGTCCAACGGAGGAGCCCGTCGTGCCGCAAGCGGACTGTACCCGGTCCGTGTACAGCACAAGCGTCGGATTTTCATATGTCATGCCCTTCTGCTTGAATATGTCGGTCCACACATCCTCCGTATCGGCCAATACGACGGACACGAACTGCGAAAGGTCCTTCTCCTCCGCTGTTTCCTGATAAGGCGTACTCGATTCGGTGCCAAGACCCGTCAACGAATTCAGAATATCGCCGCCATTGCCGCCCCCGAGCAGCGTGACGAGCAGCACCAGAATAATCCCGCCGATGCCGCCGCCGATCGCGAGACCCCCGCCTTTGCCGCGGCGATCCTCCACATTGGAGCTAGCTCTTCTGCCTTTCCACTGCATCTATATCCTCTCCTGCCTGATTGGAGTTCTTCACATCTTCCGTGTAAGTTAATACCCCGATCACAGGTGGATTGAAGCTGTCTAAAAATAACATGTTACGTTTTTACCATTCGCTGCCGATTTGGTCCAGTTCATGTCTTACCGCCTTCGTTAAGTGCTTCAGATAGCCAACGTGGGACCGGCGGCCGGCAATCGCCATTCTTCTGATGCCGATCCAAAGCGTCCAAAGGCTGATTTCCAGCCGATCCTCGGTCGTCAGAGGCGTTACCTCCCCGTAACCTGCCATCAGCGCTCCGAATCCTGCAAAACGCTGCCCGTCATGCAGCTTCAAATGTCCCAGGTCGTACAGCGGGCTGCTCCCCTGCATCTCGCCGAAATCTATGATGCCGGTATACGCGCCGCCTGACTGAAAAATATGGGAATCATCAAAATCGCCATGCACCAGCCTTGCTTCCTGCCTGGCCATCAGCGGAAATCCAGCCTCGAATCGTTCACGCAGCCGGAAAATCTCCGCCTCGCTCAAAATCGCCTGGGATAGAAAGCGCAGGTCCTCCTCCCAAAATTCGGTCAGGTGTCCGCTCGCGGTACCCTTTTCTCCCCGCAAAACAGCATCCGCCTCATGGCGGTCACGCCGGATCCATCCAAAGCCATCCACTGGAACCTGGTGCATCAGGGCCACTTGCCTGCCTGCTTCCCTCATGACACGGTCATACGAAGCGCTCGTCGTCATGCCGGCGTCCTGCCCGGCTGCGCTTCCTTCGATTTCGCGCACCAGCATGGCGGACATGCCGAGCCCTTCGGCAAGTTGTTCGTATCCAACCACTTCGGGAACCTGCACTCCCATGTCCCGCAGCAGTCCATGAGCATGGACCTCAACACCAAAGCTTCTATCCGCCTCTGGAAGTATGCGCAGGTAGAACGTTTCCCCTCCTGCACGAATGCGGTAGACATATGTGGAGACGCCGCTCGGCTCCCTTTCGATATGGAATTCGGCGCTCTGAAAATAACGCCGGGCGTAGGCCGCCACCCGTTCAATGGACGGCGCTTCCCTGGTATTCAATCCCATCGCTCCTTCCGCTCCGTATAGCAGTGATTATAAAGGAAGGATTCCTGAGGCGTTGCGGTATAGTTTATTTATAATGAAAGATTATCTCTTGGCCGTACTGCACGGCTGGCCGGTGCCGCTTCCCTCTATTCATAGTTACGTGCTTTCGTAACGAGGCTGCACCAAGGCCGATGGCAAAAAGGAGTGCATCGTGGATGCACTCCCCTGTTCATGCTTCTCTGCTCTTTATCGTTATTCCTTCGTGAATTCGATCGTGCTCCGTACGGTATCGATTGGACGCACCAGCTTTTCGATCTGCTCCCGCTTCGGCTCGAGGAACGGCGGCAGCGACAGAATCTCGCCCAGCGTCTCGTACGGCTCGTCGCCCATGAAGCCTGGGCCGTCCGTGGCCAGCTCGAACAGAATCTGCGGTGCGACTCTGGCGTACAGCGATTCGAAGAAATGGCGGTTCACATAGCCCGAGGTCGAGAACCCGAACTGGTCCAGGCGCTTGATCCACTGTTCCAGCACGCTTCTGTCCTCCACGCGGAAAGCCGCGTGATGCACGGTGCCGAAGCCTTGGCGGGCAGGCGGCAGCACGGCGTTATATTCCACGACCACTTGCGCGCCGTTGCCTCCCTCGCCCACCTCGAACAGGTGGTACGAGCCTTCCTGGCCGATTTCTTGGAATTCCATCACCTTTTCCAGCATTTCCTTGAAGTAATCAAAGTTCGCGATCCGTACGAATACGGGGCCAAGGCCTGTGATCGCATACTCCAAAGGAATCGGTCCCTTTTGCCAAGGCGTTCCCGATGCGACTCCCTCGTTGTGCTCATCGGAGATGAGCTGATACTGCTGATCGTCGAAGTCGGCGAAGGACAGCGTCTTTTTCCCGAACATCTCCTTAATCCCAAAGTGCTGTACGTTCAGGCGGTCAAAGCGCTTCACCCAATAATCCAGCGCCGCATCGGTCGGCACGCGGAACGACGTTTTGGAAATTTCATTCGTGCCGTGCACCCCCTTCGGTATGCCTGGAAAATCAAAGAATGTCATGTCTGTTCCCGCGCTGCCCTTATCGTCAGCAAAAAATAAATGATAGGTCTGAATGTCGTCCTGGTTTACCGTCTTCTTCACCAGCCGCATTCCGAGCACATAAGTGAAAAATTCATAGTTTTTTTCCGCGCTGCTCGTAATCGCAGTCACGTGGTGCACGCCTTTTAATCCGTTCATCATAATTCCTCCTTTAAATGTAAGCTTCCCCAAATCCGTATTTTAGATGAATGTGTGATCGTTCATCATTTAATAATAAAGAATCTTTAATTTAAGATAATAATAACATGCTGCCTTTTGTCTGTCAACTTTTTCGGTTCGAGGCTTTGGCCGGGTTTCCATCCTGCGTTCTTATGGTGTAAATTATGGAGTGACCTAAGTATACCGGTCTGCCATCCTGTCATCATTCATAATTACGCGCGAGAAGAAAAGGAGATGGACTGAGGCTTGAATACGCAAATGGAAAAAAACGTCGATGTCGAAGGATTAACACGAAGAGCCAAAAATGGCGACCACCAGGCACAATGCGCCTTGGGAAGCTATTTAATGAATAAGGGTGAGTATAAGAGCGCCCTGGCCTGGTATAAAAAATCGGCCAAGCAAGGCAATACCGCGGCTAAAACCGGCGCCGGCCAAGCTTACCAGTTCCTGGGCAAACCGAAGAAGGCCGAAAAGTGGTATAAGCTTGCGATTCTGGAGCAGCATGCCGCAGCCAAATATAATCTTGGGACCATGTATATTCAATCCGGCGCTTCCGAAGCTGGCATGACGCTTATCGAGGATGCTTTAGAGGACAATTACCCGCTTGCCTTTCTTTTTTATGGAGATCTCCTCTATCAGGAGGGAAGCGTAGATGAAGCGAAAGGTTTCTATTTAAAAGCAGATGAGCTTGGTGTCCCCGGAGCCCGCAAAAAGCTGGCCTTGTGGGAGGGAACAGACGAAGAGGATGTGAAGGAGCGTCGGATGCAGGGAAGAGCCCCGGAGCAGGAACTTCGTCATCCTCATGACAAAGCGAGAACGCCGATGGAGGCCTACGAACGGGCGGCTGCAGACGGTGATGCGGAGGCCCAGTTTCGGTTAGGCAGATATTACGAGCAGGAGCAGGCCGATCTGCAAAAGGCTGCCGAGTGGTACGAGGAGGCAGCCAAACAGGAGCATGTCCAGGCGATATTCAGCCTCGGCAGCATCTATGCGGCACACCAGATGAGAACCCAGGCGTACGAGTTCATCCACGAAGCGGCGGAAAGAGGGCTTGCCGAGGCCCAGTATCGCCTGGGACATATGCTGAGCAAGGATGGCTATCCGGAGGAGGCAAGATCCTGGTATGAGATGGCGGCCGGACAGGACATGGCCGCCGCCCAATTCAGCCTCGGCGCCCTGCTGGAGGAGAAGGAGCCGCAGGAAGCCGTGAAATGGTACTCGCTCGCCGCGAATCAGGGCGACACCGATGCCCAGTATAACCTCGCTTGCCTGCTGGGCGAGCTGGGAGATGCCGAAGGCGCATTCAAGTGGTATGGCCAAGCTGCCAGGCAGGGAGATGCGATGGCTCAGCACAACTACGCCATCATGCTTCAGCAGCAGGGGCGAATCGAAGAAGCGATCGACATGTATAAGGCTGCCGCCAGGCAGGATCTGGATGTGAGCCGGCAGTTCTTGGAGAATAACGGAATCCCATGGTAGCCCGCACGGATTTTCAAGCAAACGCGCGGCACAAGTCATTATAGCAAGCCGGTCCGGGCATTCATCTTTCATTCGTCTACCCAGCTTCAAAAGGCCATCCCGTCCTCCGGGATGGCCTTGCTTTTTGTTCGTTTTGGATCGTTTTTTACGGAATCGACAGGCTCCATCAGGCTGCCTTGCCTGCCTCCCGGCTTTCCTTCTCGGCCCGCCGTGCAAACCAGGTCGCGAGCAGCGAGCCGGAAATGTTGTGCCAGACGCTGAAGATCGCGCTCGGAACGGCGGCTACCGGGCTAAAGTGAGCAGCGGCAAGCGCGGCGCCGAGGCCGGAATTCTGCATGCCCGTTTCGAAAAGGACAGCCTTGCGCTTACCCTCATTCATCCGGAACAGCTTGGCAAACAAGTATCCCAGGACATAGCCGAGAACGTTGTGCAGGATCACGACTGCAAATATCAGCATGCCGCTTTCGATAATTTTGGTTTTGCTGCCGCCTACGACGATTGCCACGATCAGCACAATGGCCAGGGTCGAGACGAGCGGCAGAGCCTGCGCGCTTGCCTCCGCCTGCCTTTTGAACAGCGTCTTCACGATGACGCCCAGAACAATCGGCAGAATCACGACCATCAAAATGTCCTTGATCAGCGCCCCGCCGTCGATCGGCATCCAGCGTCCCGCCAGCAGGCTGATTAGAGCCGGCGTAGCCAGCGGTGCAATCAGCGTCGAGACTGAGGCGATCGACACCCCGAGCGCGACATCCCCTTTGGCTAGCAGCGTCATGACGTTCGACGAGGTGCCGCTGGGACAGCAGCCGACGAGAATCACGCCCACCGCAATATCCGGAGGCAGGTTCAGTACAAGCGCCAGCACATACGCGAGCAGCGGCATGATTATGAAATGGCCCACAACCCCGATCAGTACTTCCAACGGGCGGCGGAATACCTCCCGGAAATCCGCAGAGGACAGCGTAAGTCCCATGCCGAACATGACGATACCGAGAAAGAGGGAAATGTACCCCTTTAAATGGCTAAAGGCTCCGGGTAAAAAAAAGCCCAATGCCGCAAACAAAATGACCCACAGGGAAAAGGTCCCTCCCACAAAACGGCTTACCTTTGCAACGTTGCCCATCCGCATCAAACCTCACTTCCGATGTAATCACCAAGCTGTATATTAAAAATCATTCTACGCCTAGACACCGCGTCCCACAATGGAATTTCCTTCCTGAAGCAGCGCACAAAGAGCCCGGATAACGTGCTGCTGCGCGCGGGCTCTTCCATTGATCTATCTGCGAAATCCGTAAGGCAGGTCTTTTAACGCGGTGTCGATTTGCTCCTTAATAATGTCCGCGTAGGTAGTCTGATCGATTTCCAGCAAACTCGGGTACAGAAGATCGACCAGATCCCGGACGGTTTCAAGGGTCGCGCATAGTTCTCGGCTGACGGACTTGCTTGAATTAAGCAAAGGCTGAGCCTGTATTTCCATCCCGTTCAAGGGGGCCGTTCTACCGTGTATTCCGTGCACCCCCTGCCTCAGACTCTCCTCCAGCTGGCTCAGCTGATTCGTGACCGTCTGATAACGGCCCTGCTGACAGATGCATACCACATACCCCGTCCCATCCGGCCCCCAGTGCTGATACACGTCAAAAGGCACGAACGGCTCCATTCGGGTTCTGAGAATCAACTCCACCTTGAAGCCTGAGTGCGAAGGAGACAAATATTCCCCGGCTTTGTCCAGCGACCCCTCATCCACCAGCTGAAACCAGTACTCCGTATCGGGAAACAAAGCTCGGGCCGAGTCGGAAACGGATCCTATCCGGAAATTTTCGTCAATTTCGAAATAGGGAACCGGCAAATAAGCCATGTTATCCATATATTGTTTCCCTCGCATTCTTTAATCCGAGTTCTGTAAACAAGTATTGGGTGATCCAGTCGTTTAATTGGAGAAGATCCGGCAAAAATACGGCACGGTCCCCAAGCCGTTGATGAATCCCGTAAGGCTCAATGATGCGGCCGCCAATCATGATGATCGGCTGATAGCTGAGATTCCCGAGCTCCTCCACATACTCCTGCAGCTTAGGCAGATGATAGGCGATGGAAACAGACAGTCCGATCACGTCCGGCTTCCATTTCATCGCGCTTAGCATGGCATATTCCAGCGGCAGGTCGGCCCCGTAGTATCGGGTCTCGAAACCCCGCTCCTGAAAGAGCGAGCTTACCATTTTCAAACCAAAATTATGGGCTTCCTCTTCCAGGCACAGAAACATTGCCCTTCTTCCATGGCCCTGTTCAGGCTTGCTCAAGGCCGCGTAACGCGTAAGCAAAATATCGCACACTCCGGAGGCCAAATGCTCGTCCGCCACCGTGATGAGATTCTGCTCCCAGAGCGATCCGATGTAACGCATGGCAGGCACGAGCAGCTGCTCGTAAATATATAGACTGTTTTTTCCCGAATCGATATGATGGACGAGATTCTGCCAGCATGGTTCCGTCATGCCGCTAATCATCTGCTCCGCCAGATGTTCAATTTCCATATTCACAGACAATCACCTCTGATCATCGATAATCCGTGCTGAAGATTCCAGGACGCGTACAACATTGTAATACACCGTCCCGTTGCGCGACTAGGGGATTTTTGTCGTCTCAAACCGAAGCTTTTGTCGAAATTGACGAGGTTCGGTTGTATCCACTATGATAAGGAATACTTGAAGGAATTGGATATACTGTCATTTACCCTAATTATAATCTATTTTAGCATTCATAGAGTGCTGAGGAGGATCCTGTATGTATATTGTTCATTGGATTGCCGCCCCGTCGTTTAGCAGATGCAAGGCTGCTGCGCTATGAAAACCGCCGGTATATATGAACAATTGATCGATAGCGTGACAGCGTTAATCTATGAGGATGATCCGACTCTTCTGGACCGGTACGGCGAGAAGGGCGTCCGCAAATGCAAAGAAGACAACGCGCATCATTTGCGTCACCTGGAAACAGCTTGGGCGCTTCAAAATGAGAAAATATTTACGGATTATGCGATTTGGCTGAATGGAATTCTGGTTAAATATGGTATGAGCACACGTATGCTCATCATCAATTTCCGTTTCATTAAGGACGCCTTGCCCTCTGTAGAGGGTTTGGACAAGCTTTCTATTCAGGCTTATGAGCAATATTTGACGGCTGCGATCGAGGTGCTGGGACAAGAGTCGGGACTTTCGGCTCTCACCATTTCGGAAGGGGAACAATCACATGATCAGGGATGAGCATACGGATTCGCAGGCAGCTGCGACACTGGAGGAAACCTTGGAGGCTGAAACTGCAAGCGAGGAAGTGCCGGCATTTATCGTGGGTCTAGGAGCTTCAGCCGGTGGCCTGGAAGCGCTGGAAAGCTTTTTTGAGCATATGCCGGAGAACACGGGCATGGCCTTTATTATCGTTCAGCATCTGTCCCCCGATTACAAAAGCTTGATGGATGAAATCCTTGGAAAATATACAAGCATGCCCATACAAGAGGCCCAGGATAATATGCAGGTCAGGCCTAACCATATCTATCTGACTCCGCCGCGCAAAGTGATGACGATTGCGGACGGATGCTTGAAGATTGCCGAACCACTTCGTGAAACAGGGCTTCATCTGCCTATCGATTTGTTCTTCCGCTCGATGGCAGCGGACTGCGGTTCAAGAGCGGTTGCCATCATTATGTCCGGAACAGGCACGGATGGCTCCCGGGGAATCCAGCAGGTGAAGGAAGCCGGCGGGCTCGTTCTCGTGCAGGACAGCCACACGGCCAAATTCGACGGCATGCCAAGCAGCGCACGCCTCACCGGGAATGCCGACGTCGTGCTCTCCCCGAAGGAGATGACGGAACGGCTGCTGCTGCATCTTCATGGGGAAGGCTACGAGGATGTAAGCAATATCCGGGAGACGATTACGACGGAGCAGCATATCCAGCTCATCTTCGAGAAAATAAGACGGGACTGCGGCGTAGACTTCACCTACTATAAACGGAACAGCGTGCTTCGCCGGATCGAACGCCGCATGTCCATGCACAATATCCCGACCCTTTCGGCATACATGTCGTATGTGGACGAGCACCGGGAGGAGCTGCAATCCCTTCGCAAGGACCTGCTGATCGGCGTGACCAACTTTTTTCGCGATGCCGAGGCCTTTGATGTCATTTACAATAAAGTGCTTCCGGAGATTTTTGAGCGCAAAAGCTTCCTGAAGGAAATACGCGTCTGGGTGGCCGGATGCTCTACCGGAGAAGAGGCCTACTCCATCGCCATTTTGATGCGGAAATATGCGGATACGCTGGAGGCGCCGTACAACATTAAAATTTTTGCAACCGATCTGGACAAAGAGTCCATCGAATATGCCAGCCAAGGCATTTATTCCGAAAACACGAGCTCGATCAGCTATCTTTCGGAAGAGGACCAGAACCGCTTTTTCGTTAAGGATGACGACATGTTCCAAATCAGCAAGGAAATCCGGAAGATGGTTGTATTCGCTCCGCAGAATATTATCAAAGACCCGCCATTCCGCAATTTGGATCTGATTACTTGCCGGAATATGCTTATTTATTTGCAGCAGGAAATGCAGCAGAAGGTACTCTCGCTTTTTCACTTTGCCTTGAATCCGGAAGGGTTTCTTTTTCTCGGGCCCAGCGAGACCATCGGACGTTTCGCCAGCCAGTTTGACGCCTTTGACCGGCGCTGGAACATCTTTTCCCACCGGAATACCAAAGGAAGCGGCGAAACGCAAATTTTCTCTATGGAAGGGAGCCTTTTGAGTCCCTCTTCCCGCAAACCGGTCCCTGCCCCCAGCCCCCCTAAGGATAACCCAGCCCCGAAGCGGCTGGATGACATCTATGGAACGCTGGTTGAGGAGCACATCTCGCCGGGCCTGATTGTGGATCAGAACAATGATGTCATACATCTGCATGGAGCCGTTAATGAATTTTTATATCTGTCTCCAGGAAAGCCGAGCTGGAATTTGTATAAAATGATCGATCCATCCGCATCCATTGCCGTGTCCGCCGCCATTCAAAAGGTGCGCGAGCAGGGGCGGGGACTCACTTACCATGCGCTGGTCATTCAGACCAACCAGGGCGAGAAAACGGTGGATTTGCAAATCCGGCCTTTTTCGCTGAAAACCAGCGTATACGATAAACATGTACTGCTGCTGTTCAAAAAACCGGAGCTGCCTGAAACGACGATCCAGCTCGTTATGGAGCCCTCTTCGCTCGACAGCAACCTGGGCTCCCAGATCATCGACCTGGAGCAGGCCCTGCTTCGTTCGCAGGAGTCCCTCCATGCCACCCGTGAAGAGCTCGAAACCTCCAACGAGGAGCTGCAGGTCACGAACGAGGAGCTGGTTGCGGCCAACGAGGAGCTGCAGAGCGCTAATGAAGAGCTGCAGTCGGTGAATGAAGAGCTCGTGACTGTCAATACGGAGTACCAGTTCAAAATCCAGGAGCTGACCGATGTCAACAATGATATGAGCAATTTCCTGGTCAGCACGCGCATCGGAACGATCTTCCTGGACAAGCGCATGTGCGTCCGCCGCTTCACCCCGGCCATCACGAAGGAAATCCATTTGCTTGAAGTGGATTACGGCAGGCCGATTGAACATATTTCCCATCATTTTAAATACGATTCGCTGGTCAGCGATGCCAAGGAAGTGCTGCATACGCTGGTTCCGTTCGAAAAGGAAATCCAGAGCCAGGACGGCACATGGTACAGCATGCGAATCCTTCCATACCGTACCGAGGACAACTTCATCAGCGGGGTCGTGTTAACCTTCGTGAACATCACCGATCTGAAGACGGTTAACGAAGAACTGATGAAGCTGTCTTATGCGGTCGAGCAAAGCCCGAGCATTACAATGATTACGGACGTAAAGGGTACGATTGAGTACGTAAACCCAAAGTTTACGGAGATTTCCGGATTTACGCTGTCCGAAATCAAGGGGCAAAATATAAAAGATTGCAATCAACCCCCGCCCGGGGAGCATTCCATCGATGAAATCATGCACCTGGCCAAAGCCGGAGATCTATGGAAGGGCGAACTGATGGGCTTGAAGAAAAACGGGGAGTATTACTTTGAATCGGCTAAAATGATTCCGATTAAGGACAAGAGGGGCCAGATCATTCATTTCGTCAAGCTTTCCGAGGATCTCAGCGAACGGAAGCATGCGGAGGAGATGCTGCGAAAGACCGAAATGCTGTCGGCTGTAGGCCAACTGGCGGCCGGTATTGCTCATGAAGTCCGTAATCCGCTGACGGCCCTGAAGGGCTTCACCAAGCTGATTTCTTCGAAAGGCGGAAACGAATCCTATATCGGGATCATGCTGAATGAGCTTGACCGCATCGAACAGATCGTCAGCGAGCTGCTGGTGCTGGCCAAGCCTCAGGCTGTCGATTTCATCGAGAAGGATCTGCAGCCGATTCTGGAGGATGTCATGATGCTGCTGGAATCGCAGGCCAACATGAATAACGTGGAGATGAAGGCGATATTCGAGTCCGGTCTGAAGGCGCTCTGCGTTGAAAACCAGCTGAAGCAGGTGTTCATCAACGTCTTGAAGAATGCCATTGAGGCCATGCCGACCGGCGGAAAGTTGAGCGTCCTGGCCGGCATCCGGGAGAACAGGGATATCGTCATCCAGTGTATCGATAACGGGGCGGGCATATCGGAGAGCAAGCTGGCGAAGCTCGGAGAACCTTTCTATTCCACCAAGGATAAAGGGACAGGTCTCGGCCTGATGGTCAGCTATAAAATCATACAAAACCATCAAGGGACGATCGGTTTCGAAAGCGAGGAAGGCAAAGGGACGACCGTGACGATCCGCATTCCATATCATAAGAGTTAGCAGCACTTATACGTTCTTACATCAAACAAGAGGGAGCCATGAAGGCTCCCTCTTCGTCTTTCTTTATTCCTCCGGTTCCCCGGCTGCTTCCCATCTTGCGATTTCTTCGCGCACGATCGGCGCCGCCTGCGTTCCCAGCAGTTCGATGGCCTTCATCACGTGGTGATGAGGCATCGATCCGACCGGAACGTGAAGCATAAAGCGCGTAATGCCGACTTTCTTGCGCAGGTGAATGATTTTCTTGGCGACCGTCTCCGGGTCCCCGACATACAGCGCGCCTTCAAAGCTTCGGGCGGAGTCGAAGCTGGAGCGGTCGTAGGCTCCCCAGCCCCGCTCCCGTCCCAGCACGTTCATGGCTGCTTGGGTGGACGGGAAGAAGGTATCAGCTGCGAGCTCCGTTTCTTGGGCGATAAAGCCATGGGAGTGCGACGCGACCGGCAGTTTCGAGGCATCATGCCCCGCATGGGCCGCCGCCCGCTTATAGAGCTGGACAAGCGGCGCGAACTGCGTCGGCCTGCCCCCGATGATCGCCAGCACCAGCGGTAGTCCAAGCAGTCCCGCGCGGATGACAGATTCCTGGTTGCCGCCGCTTCCGATCCATACCGGCAGCGGGTCCTGGACCGGTCGCGGGTACACGCCCAGAGCGTTGATCGCCGGGCGGTGTCCGCCTTTCCAGGTTACTTTCTCGGACTCCCGGATCTTCAGCAGCAGCTCCAGCTTCTCATCGAACAGCGCGTCGTAATCATTCAAGTCATAGCCGAACAGCGGAAAGGACTCGATAAAGGAGCCGCGTCCGGCCATAATCTCGGCCCGTCCGTTTGAAATGCCATCGAGCGTCGCAAAGTCCTGGAATACGCGTACGGGATCTGCCGATGAAAGCACCGTCACCGCGCTGGTGAGCCGGATTCGCTTCGTCTGCGGCGCAGCAGCGGCCAGTACCATAGCCGGCGAGGAAGCCGCATAATCCTTCCGGTGATGCTCGCCCACACCAAACACGTCCAGTCCGACCTGATCCGCAAGCACAATTTCCTCCACAACCTCGCGCAGCCGTTGTGCGTGACTTACCACCTCGCCGGTATGAGCATCCGGCGTCGTTTCCACAAATGTACTGATCCCGATTTCCATGGTCAGCCTCCTATGTTCTTATACTGTAAAGTAAGCAGCTTTAGAAAAGTGAAAATTTTAATGATTGATATCTTTATATTGAACTATTTGGCGAGAATTTTCAACCCATTCGCCGAAGATGCCAAACATCCTGTACGAAACGTACGTTATCATTCGTCAGAACGCGAATGGATGCCTCCAGCAATAACCTGCAAGGCATTGCCTATGGATTGGAGCAGGTTTCCCGTGACACTCAGGCTGTTGGCCTCCTTGTTCACAGCCGTTATGCCCATCTCCTGTGTCAGCTTTGCCTGCTCCGCATTGGCTATGCTTTGGAGGGCATTACCCAGTATAGCCAGCCTTCTCCCTTCTGCCCGCTGCTTTCTCCGCTTGGATAGCAACTTGGTTTGGCCCAAGGCGGCGAGATTCGTTCCCAACGCCTGCAGCCAAGCGAAAGCAGCTAATTCCTCTTGTTTGGTTAATGGCTTGGCTGGCATTGGTCTCCCCTCTTTTCCGATTTCGCGTTACGCTATGATACGCTTGTCATTCGCTGTCCGCTTGGATGAGCATCCAACGTCAAAGGTCTATATTGTCCATTGATCATGAACAATGCCGACCAGCGCATGATCTTCTCCGATTCTTTCAAAAACAAGCCGCAGGCTGCGCCAATCCATCCCTTCATACTGCGGATCGATCGCGCTGATATAGTATTCCACGACGTCATAACGTTCTTGAGGATACACGTCTGCCAAATTGTCCAGGGTGGTGCTCGTGCCGAGCCTCTTGTTCTGAGCCACTTCCCCCTTACCCGCAAAGTCCTCGTCGTATACGAATTTCCGGTGGTAATCCGCATATGTCAGCTCAATAGGTTCACCTGATCCGTCCATTATCCCCCACACACGTTTGGACGGGTCCTTCATCGCGCCTTCCAGCTCACTGCGTTTCAGGACGACATCCTTTTGCGGATCGACATGCGCGTACGGTGAAAAGCGGACGCCCTGCTCCGGGTGTGCCCAAGAGGCAATTGTCGCCATATCCCCATTCTTCAGCGCCCTCATCACGGTAGCGGCCGCTTCCAACGCCGTAGGCGGAACGCCTTCCATATCCGCCGGTACTTCCGCTTTCTTCCCCTCTTCCTCTTGAGGTTTAACCTCCGGTTTATGCTGCGTTGCTTCCTCCGATTTATGCTGAGATGATTCCTTAGGCGGCTGCTCCTGGTTGGTCGCTTCGGATTTCCCGCCACAGGCTGCCAGTACCAAGATCAAAGCAAAACCGATGATCCAGCCAAGCTTTTTCATCATGTACACTCGAATCCATCCTTTCCATCTTCCCATTACCTTTCAGACGTGCATGAAGCGAAGAAGGTTACACATTTGGGTCAGGCTCCCATCCTGTATTCCATAATTTGGCGCAAAACCAATTTTAACCGCTCTCGTCCAATGATATAGAAACCAAATAGCAACATGGTTTCTTTACGTAAAGACAAATCCAACAGCAAGGTGATGAACAGATGAATAAAGGCAAAACCGCACTTCTTTTTGTATTAACGGCCTCCTTGGCGTATGCTGCCCCGACGAACGCCGAAACGGCCTCCCGCGCCCAAACGACGGCACAACCTATAACGATCTTTATAGACGACCAGCAGCTTCATCCGGCACCTGCGCCCCTGAACTTGAACGGCACCGTTCTCGTGCCGATGCGTGATCTCTTTGAGCATGAGGGAGCCAAGATTGCGTGGAATAACGTTACCAAGACTGTCACGGCAACCAAAAGCGAGACTACGCTGACCTATCGGATCGGCGAGCAGACGGCTTCAGTGAACGGCTCGGCGGTTCATGTCGATATCCCCGGCCGGATTACGGATGGATCCGCCATGGTGCCTCTCCGTTTGGTCAGCGAGGCATTAGGGAGTGCCGTGAAGTGGGATCAGGCTGCTCGAACGGTTCGGATTACGTCAGCCGTAAGCACCGCCCAGGCAAGCGTCCTATGGGGCGTGAACCTGCGGAATCTGCCAAGTGCCGAGCAGGGCACGGCTCTAGAGATGCTGCCGGCGGGCTCCAAGGTTCATGTCATCCGCGAAGTGAACGCGTCCTGGCTTGAAGTACGCACCTCGGATGGCCGCACCGGATACATATCGGCCAAGCCGAAATATACGGATTACGCCAGCGCCGCTCTGGCTGAACTTCAGGGTGACGCACTGATCGCTTACGGCAAGAAATACTTGGGTACGCCTTACGTCTTTGGAGCTTCCTCCGACCAGACCCAAACCTTCGACTGCTCCTCTTTCGTCAAACGCGTCTTCCAGGACACGCTTGGAATTGAACTTCCGCGCGTATCCTATGATCAAGCCACAACAGGCAAGGAAGTCAGCCTGAACGACCTGCGCAAGGGCGATCTGCTGTTCTTCAGCGCACGCAAGCTGGACATCGGCCATGTCGCCATCTATGCGGGAAACAACCAAATTCTCCACACTTATTCCAAAGAGCTCGGCGTTCATGTGGAGTCCTTTGACGGCCAGTGGAAGAAGCGGTTCGTAACTGCGCGCCGCGTATTCTAGATTTTGGGCGCCTCCAAAAAATAAATGCCTGATTTTCGGCCGCGCCCGGCTCGGCAAGAGGATATAATGAAGACATCAATCCAAGGTTAGGAAGTGGAATCATGGTGTCTGCCGCACGTTACGGGGAATTTTACGAAGCGCTGCTGGAGAAGCGAACGGAGTATGAGGGGGTCTTTTACGTAGGGGTCAAAACGACCGGGGTGTTCTGCCGGCCGACCTGTCCCGCGCGCAAGCCCAAATTTGAGAACTGCGAATTTTTCGACAATGCTCAGCAGGCGCTGCTTGCCTCCTACCGCCCCTGCCAGCGCTGCAGGCCGTTGTCGCATCCCAATCACGTGTCCGATATCGTACGTCTGCTTGTCGAGGCGGTGGAAGCACATCCGGAGAAGCGATGGAAGGAAGCGGATTTCAAAGCGCTGTCGGTGGATGAATCCACGGCGCGCCGCCAATTCAAAAAGCGCTTCGGCATGACCTTTGTCGAGTATGCCCGCGCCCGCCGCATGGGGCTGGCCATGAAAAGCATCCGCTCCGGGCAGACGGTCCTGGACGCGCAGCTCTCGACCGGATATGAATCCAGCAGCGGTTTCCGGGACGCCTTCTCCCGTATTATGGGGGCGGCTCCCACGCGCATCGAAGACGGAAAGGTGCTGAAGGCCGCCTGGATCGATACGCGTCTTGGCCCCATGATGGTGATCAGCGATGAAGAGGCCTTATATCTGCTGGAGTTTGTGGACCGGCGGGGTTTGGAGCGGGAAGTGGAGCGGCTGCGGCAAAGAACGAAGTCAGCGATTATTCCCGGAATGACGAGTCCGATCCGCTCGATTGAGCGTGAACTCACGTTATACTTCGACGGAAAGCTGAGCCAATTTGCAACACCGCTCCATCTGCTCGGCTCGCCCTTTCAGACTGGCGTATGGGAGCAGCTGAGGCGCATTCCTCCGGGAGAGACCCGCTCCTATGCAGGTATCGCCCAGGCGCTCGGCAAGCCCACCGCATACCGGGCCGTAGCCCAGGCCAATGGCGCGAATCAGCTGGCTGTCGTCATTCCCTGTCACCGCGTCATTAACTCCAGCGGGGACCTGGGCGGATACGGCGGCGGACTGACGCGGAAGCAATGGCTGCTGGAGCATGAGAAGGGACTTGCCGCCGAATAAATCGCAGTGTGCACGGCTACGGGAATCGAATACATGCAAAAACAAAAACAGGACAGCCTCCGATAAGGCTGTCCTGTTTGCGTTCAACTGAACTTCCAGCAGCTTAAGCTCAAGTTGCCGTACTGGTAGCTGCGGTGGACAAGCTCGGCATGCCGGTTCGCATCCCCGGAGCCCATAGCAATCAGCAGCGGAACGAAATGCTCGCTGGTCGGTACCGCCATCCGGGCATACGGCGCCAGCTCCTTGTAATGAAACAGCGATGCCGTATCCCAGGACTCCAGCTTACTCTGCAGCCAGTGATCAAAGGCCCCGGCCCATTCATCCACGCCTTGGGCGCGCCAATTGACGCTCCGCAGATTATGGACAGTCCCGCCGCTGCCGATGATGAGCACATCCTGTTCCCTCAGCTCGCCTAATGCTTTTCCGATCTCATACTGCTCCGCGTTGGTCAGATAACGGTTGACGGACAGCGCAACGACTGGAATATCCGCATCCGGATAAAGGAGCTTGAGCACCGCCCAAGACCCGTGATCCAGCCCTCTTTCATCGTCTAGCTGGCTCGGAATGCCGTTTGCCGTGAACAGTGACTGAATCCGTTCGCTTAAAGCACGGTCCCCGGGAGCCGGATAGGTCATCAGGTACAGCTCATCCTGAAACCCTCCGAAATCATAAATCGTGCTGTAACGGTTCACCGCGCTTACCGTCTGCACACGTTCCTCCCAATGGGCGGAAAAGATGACGATCGCCTTCGGCTTCGGCATATCCGCTGCGAATTGTTTCAGCAAATCCGTGTACGCATGTTGTTCAAGCACAAGCGATGGCGCGCCATGCGCAAAAAAGTAAGATGGCATCATATGCATTCACTCCTTCATGGTTCTCTATGATGAAGCCGTATAGCGTTTAACAAAAATAAGCCGATTTGTTTAGCTACTAGATCCTCTTCGTTAAAATATTAGTAATATTAAATTATATTTTATATGAGTAATTTAACTTACTTGAGGTTGGCATGTCAACAGGGAATTTGTTAATATAAATATAAAATCAGTATTACCAATATATCAGAGGACGCGTGAGTTTATGGACATCGGTTCCAACATCCGGGCCATCCGGAAGCGAAAAAATATAACGATTGCGCAAATTTGCGATGAAACCGGCCTCTCCCAAGGCTTCCTGAGCCAGGTCGAAACCAATAAAACCTCTCCCTCCATCGCCACGCTTGAACATATTGCCCAATCCCTTAACGTGCCTTTGGCTTACCTGCTTCTCAAAAAGGAAGAACGCATGCGTATCGTCCGCAAAGACGAGCGGAAGATCACGACGAGCGGTTCGCAGCAGCTGAAGGTCGAGCATCTCAGCTCTACCAAGAACATGCGCATGATGCGGGTGGAGGTGCCGCCCGGCGCTTCAACGGGAGATATGCCGCATGCGCATGAAGGCGAAGAGGTACACGTGGTCATACAAGGCAGGATTTATGCCGAGCAGGGTGAGGATTCAGCCGAGTTCGCCGAAGGGGATTCCTTCTCATGGAATGCCTGCACGCCCCATTTCGTCAAAAATATCGGAGATGAGCTGGCGGTTATTCTGATTTCGGTTTATACCGAGTCGGATCAGCCCGTGGATTACTTGTAGAAGAGATGGATCAAACCTGAAGCAACGGACGACCTGTCAAGCCGATCCATGCCTGAGGCTGCTGAGCCCTCGCCCTCATATCAAAAAAACCGGAAAGCTGATCTCTCCTAGAGAGACGCTCTTCCGGTTTTTTATGCTTTCGGATTCTTGATTTCACTGTAATGCGTCACGCGGTTCCGGCCGCTTTCCTTGGAAGCATACAGCGCCTCGTCGGCTTTTCTCAGCAGCGATATTCCCGTCTCGCCCGGGCTTACCATCGCAATTCCCAAACTCACCGTGAGGCTGCCGGTCGGCCACGAGGCGCTGGAGACGGCCAGCCGCAATCGTTCGGCGGTTCTCTTCGACTGCTGCAGATCGGTATGAGGCAGAATCAGGACGAACTCCTCCCCGCCCAGCCTGGCCACCACATCCTCACTCCCTGCGTGGGAAGTCAGAATTCTCGACAGCATCTCCAGCACTTCATCTCCCGTCTGATGCCCCCACGTATCATTCACCAGCTTGAAATGGTCAATGTCGAGCATGATCAATGAAAAAGGCTGCCCCGTGATGACATATACATTCAGCTGCTCGTCCAGCTTCTCCTGGAAGTATCTGCGGTTTTTGAGCCCTGTCAGCTTGTCCGTCTCGGAGAGCTCCACCAAAATTGCATTGATTTCCATCAGCTCGGCCTGCTTTTGCTCGATCTCCCTATGGATTTGCTCCAGTTTGGCGAGAGCCTGATCCTTTTGCCAATACGCTTCTTCAATCTGTTTCTTCGCGGACCGAAGCTCCTGCTCGTAATCAATGCGTTTTTTCATCTGTACGAGCACGCAATCGATCACCTCGGTGCCATGATCCTGGAAACGCCTTCCGTTCAAGATGAATGGCATCGACTGTTGCTGCTTGTCCTTCAAGCTTATGAACAGCTCCTCCACCCGTCCCTCCAAATTGATCTGCGGATAAAAGTAGGAATGAAACATCAGCTTGTTGGCCGTCGACATGAGGGATTCGAAATGCTTCTGCACCAATTCCCCATGGGTGTATCCCATCAAATCCAGAAAGGTCTGATTGGCATCGGTCACAATCCCTTCGTGGGTAATGGAGATGTATCCACAAGGAGCATATTTCAATCGCTCATCCATGTTCGTCATCGCTGTGTGTTCACCCCAAGGAATTCACGAATATCGCGGACGGTTTCCTCCGGATGGCTGATATGCGGATAATGGCCTTTGGCCTCCATCAGGCGCAGCGTACTGTTCTTCAGATGCTTGTGCAAATATTGCCCCACTTCGATCGGTACGATGCTGTCCTCCGAGCACTGCATAATCAGGGTCGGCACCGTGGATTTGGGAAGCTCCTTCCGATGGTCCGACATAAAGGTGACTTCCGCGAATTCCCGCGCGATGACCGGATCTCCCGCAATGAAGCTCCGTTCCAGCTCCTGCGTGAGCGCGGGCGATTGCGGCGCATTCATCGCGAGCGGAGCCAGAAAGCTGGCCCAGCCCGCGAAATTCATCTCCATCATATCCAGCAGCTCGGTTATATCACTCTGGTCAAAGCCTCCGAAATATTCCTCCCCGTCGTTCAAGTAACGAGGCGAAGGTCCGATCATAACCAATTTATCAAAAATGTCCGGCCGTTCAATGGATGCGAGCATCCCGATCATTGAGCTGACCGAATGGCCGACAAATATCACGTTCTCAAGCTTCAGCACGTCCACGATATCCAGCACGTCCTGCACATAACCGCGGAACGTTCCATACTTCTCCGATGTGTAGGCCGCGTGATCCGAATGTCCCGAACCGACGTAATCAAACAATACGAGACGGTAATCCTTTTCGAAAGAAGGTACAATATATTTCCACATGCTCTGCTCGCACCCGAAACCATGCGCAAACATCAGGGTACGCTCTCCATGGCCCATCACCTTGACGTTATTGCGTGCTGAAACATCAATCATTTTCTTATAACTCCCTTGTTGGTTAGCGTTCTCTTCATTTTGAAGGGAAGGGATGGAAATATCAAGGGTTTTTGGGTATGCATATTCGCAAGGGGCCGCGGAATATCATAAAGGGATTATTTTCCTTGCCAATATATGCCTCCTCACCTAATATAATAATGTCAAATTTGGAGGTTTATTGTCGTTTTCATCCAATTTGCGTAAAAATAATCGGGACGGTGACCTATCTTTGAATCAGAGAAATATCGTGTTAGCTATTATTCTTACCCTCGTCACATGTGGTATCTACGGGATTTATTGGTTTATTGTATTGACCGATGAGGTGGGCAGCCTGAGCGGGGATCCTTCTTTTACGGGAGTGAAACATTTTCTGCTAACCCTCGTTACCTGTGGCATTTGGAGCTTTATCTGGGCGTATCAGGTAGGCCAGCATATGGCTGTTGCCCAGAGACACCGCGGGCTTATGGCAACGGACAACTCGGTGCTGTATGTAATCCTCAACTTATTCGGGCTCAGCATCGTCACCTATGCCATGGTTCAGAACGATGTCAACAATCTCGTTTAAGCAGCTGAATCCACGGAGGCACCCCAAGCTGATATGGGGTGTTTCACTGGCGGCGGCAGGATTGCTCTACCTTAAGGTATGGGTCCCCATGACGCACTTGACCATTCCCTGCCCGCTGCATGCCATGACGGGATGGTATTGTCCAGGATGCGGGATTACAAGGGCCGTTTTGTCGGTGCTGAACCTGGACTTCGTGCAGGCATTCCGGTTTAACCCGCTTGTGTTTGCTTTGATTCCCATGTACGCCGTATATTTCGTTGCTTACAAGAAACACATGCTGCCGCTCAGCAAAGGAATCATGACGCTGATGTTAATCATCACGCTGATGTTCGGAATACTCCGGAATTTTCCCGCATTTCACATTCTGGCTCCGACTGCCCTGCCATAAAAAAGAGACCATCCGGTGCCTCTGGGATGGTCTCTTTTGCATGAGCCCGGGTCTAAATCTGCGCTCTAATTTCTCTTGGGGGCCAGTTCCACCGCTTGGCGGATCGCCTCCATCATGCTCTTCTCCTCCACGATGCCCTTGCCCGCGATATCGAACGCGGTTCCATGGTCCACGCTGGTCCGGATAATCGGCAGGCCGACGGTGATATTCACCCCTGCATCCAGCCCGAGCACTTTGACGGGACCATGCCCCTGATCATGGTACATGGCGACGACGATATCAAAGTCGCCGCGGACGGTGCGGAAAAATAGCGTATCCGCCGGCAGCGGGCCAACCACGTTGATTCCTTCTTCCTGTGCCTTCCGGACAGCGGGAACCACCTTCTCCTCTTCCTCTCCGTAACCGAACAGACCGTTCTCGCCGGCATGCGGATTAATGCCGCAGACAGCAATGCGCGGATGATCGATCCCGGACTTGGTGAGCGTATCATGCGCTAGCTGAATCACGCGGTAAACCCGTTCCGGGTTAATCATCTTCACCGCATCGATGATGCCCACGTGCGTCGTCACGTGAATGACTTTAAGGTTCGGGGCAGACAGCATCATGGAAAATTCGCTTGTGCCTGTCAAATCGGCCAAAATCTCGGTATGGCCCGGATACTGGTGGCCGCCTTTATGCAGCGCTTCTTTATTCAGCGGCGCGGTGCAGATCGCATCGATCTCCTGCTTCTTCGCCAGATCGATCGCCTTGGCCAAGTATTCGAAGGCCGCGTGTCCGGCTTCCGCGGATACCTGCCCGAGCGGCAGATCGGCGCTCAAAAGGTCCAGATCCAGGCAATAAACCGTTCCGAACTCGAATGGCAATTGGCCCAGCATCTCATCCGTAACCGTCTCGATCTTCAGGCTGCTGTTGACGAAAGACTTGGCCCGTTCAAGGATTTTGCTGTCGCCGATGACCACCGGATGGCACAGGTCGTAGATCTCCCGGTTTTGCAGACTTTTCAGAATGATTTCCGGCCCGACCCCTGCCCCGTCTCCCATCGTGATTCCTATCATTGGTTTCTGTTCATTCATGTCATTCATCCTCTCCACTCATATATTTCAGCACATTGATTAATGAACGCTCATCCCCGAACCCGCCGGCCTTCGTCACGGCCCAGTAGGAGCGGGTATCTGCTGCGTTCTTCAGCTGGCCGAGCGGAAGCCCGGCTTCCACCTCTGCGCACAGCTGCATCCGGTTCATGCCCAGCCTGCTGCATACGGCTTTCGCCGTGTCGCCGCCCGTAAGGACCAGCCCTTGAACGTCGCTGAAGCCATCCGTGATTTCGCGGGCGATGGCTCCAAGCTCTTGCGAAATCGCCTCGCTGATCTCGGTTTTGCCGAGAGAAAGCTCGGTTCCGAGCTTCCTCGTTGCTTCTCTATTCTGATCCGAAGCGTCCACGAACAATACAAAATGCTTCTTATCCTTCGCCCCGGCTAGCGCATCGATCACATCCCGCACTACGTAAGTGCCGCGGACAAGCTCTACCGGGTCGATTTCTACAAAGTAAGTGTCCGGCATCGTCCGCACCTGCTCCAGCTGCCGCTTGGTAACCTGCGACAGGCTTGCAGACACGGTTAAGGTTCTGCCGGCTTTAAGCTGCTCCCGGCCATGTCCTCCGCTCCGCTCCAGGCGCAGCGCTTCGGGCAGATACTCAATCAGCCCTGCAGAGCCGGCCCACACCGTTCTTTTGCCGATATCCGCAAATGCCTTCGCAATGACTTGCAAGTCCTCATCCGTCTTCGCATCGCATATGAACCAGCTTTTTCCCTGTGACATCTTCGTGCGGATCTCTTCCACAAAATGATTGCCTGGAGCATTCACGAGCTTCCGGCCGATCAGGCAGATCCGCTCGATGTCCACGAAGGGCTGAAACAAATGCGGGATAAAGCTGTCTTTCACAGGCGTTTTCGGATCGCGCCCGAACTCTGTGTCGGATACCCTTTGTCCATGGACATACTGATAGCCGTCAAGCGTTTCGCGGTTCATCTTCGGATAAGCCGGTGCGACGACAACCAGTTCCGGCTGATGCACGGAGACGACTGCGGCCAGCTCGGCCGCAACGTTCCCCCTCAGCGTGGAGTCTATTTTTTTGTACACCTGTTCATAACCTTGCCTGAGGAAAACCGCACTCTCTTCACTCACACGATCATACGCCTCTTGGCCGCTGACCGCCCGGCTATCCGTATCGATAATGGCCACATCGCCGCCATGCTGTACCGGGACCTCCTTGAAGTCCAGATATACGGTCGAGGAAATTCCCTTCTTCGAGAGCTGGACGCCTGCATCGCTGGCCCCCGTTAAATCATCTGCAATAATATAGAAATGCTGCATATCAGACCGACTCCCCTATCCTTGTGCTTTCCGGCGCTGCGCCCGTTTGGCAAACCATGTGGTCAGGAGCGGTGTCAGAATCGCCGTCACGATAACTGCCGCGGTCACTTGCAGCGTTGCGGTGGCCGCAATGCTGCTGTAGCCGCTGTACACGGCAGCTACCGCTACAGGTACGGCAGCCGCGTTGCCCGCTGTCGAGGAGGCCGCGATCCCGGCGATGCCGTCGCCGCCTGTCAGACGGTCGATCAGGAAGAGCATGCCGCCTGTGATCACAACGACGCCAAGCCCCAAGATAATCCCGGAGGCGCCTGCTTTAACGACGTTGGCCAGGTTGATGCTTGCACCGATCGCCAGCGAGAAGAGTGGAATCATGACATCCTGGCCCTTACTGAGAAACTCGCGCATCTTCTCGTCCAGGTTGCCGAGAATCATGCCGAGAACGAGCGGCACAATCGCGAAGACGAACGCCATGATCGGGAAGCTGGCCAAGCCTGCCACACCCAGAATCAGCATCGTAAAGAACGGACCCGATTCCAGCGACATGATGGAATAAGCGGCGACATCCTCGGCCTTTTTGCCCAGCTGGCCCATCAGTGCCATGTACAGGCCGCCGTTTGTGTCCGAGAAGGCAGCGATAATCGCAAGCGCGGACAGACCCAGGAACAGATTGTTCTGATCCGGGAAAATGGCTTTGATCAGCAGGGCGATGATGAAGGTGGTTCCGATTTTACCGACCCAGAGACTGACGCCCTTTTTCAGAATGTAACCGGTTGCCTGAAAGCGAATCGTTGAACCCAAACAAATATAAAAAGCCGCCAGCAGCGCGGAGGTCCCTGTCAGGAGCCCGCCCGTAAATGAGCTTTTAAATTCAGGCGTATCAAAGATGCCCGGAAAAAACGTACGGATGATGGCGCCGATCAACAGTGGGATCAACATCATTCCGCCGGGAACCTTGTCTATGGCTGCCTTGATTTTCATAGCTGTCTCATCTCCTGTGTTGTATTTTTCAACAGTGCTACGTAATGATTGCGTTTACACCCATTATATTAATCGCTTACAAAACAAAATGCAACACTTTTGAGACTGTTAACGAGTAACAGATCAAAATCGTTGCATTTTTAAACAATTATTAAAATGTCAGGTATGAAGCTATTCCTTTAGTTTACGCCAAAGCGTGGAGCGATTGATTTGCAGCCGCTTTGCGGCTTTCGTTTGGTTGAAGCCCTCTTCCTCCAGCACCTTCTCGATGATTCGCTTCTCAATTTGCGCAAGCGTACCCTTCAGAAGTCTGGAGGATACGCCTCCCTCGCCATCTTTACGGCCCAGCAGCTGCTCGATTAACTCATGTCCGATGACATAACCCTTTTCAAGCATGACGGCTTCCTGCAGCAGTGCCCTCAGCTCCGAAACATTGCCGGGCCAGTTGTAATCCGCGAGCAGGCGGAATCCCTTCTCGGTCATCCGGATCGCCGAGGTCCCCAGTGTCTGGGTGAAATGGAGCAGGCATGACGTCACGAGCTCCCTCAGATCCTCTTTTCGTTCTGACAATGCAGGAATGTGAATCCGGATTATTCCATCATCATATATCCTATTCTCCCCAACCGGCTGCTCTTCAGTCATGGCGAAGATCAGGACCAACCCTCTGCTTCTCAAAGCCTCAATGTTCCGCAGGTGGGCTTCCTCCAATCGGTCCTCCAGCCGGTCAAAATCACAAATATACAAGGTTTTGATCTCGGCATCGATGCTCTCCGGACATACTTCCTTCAAATCCGGCGCCTTCACGGAAGCGAATAAGCCTTCGCCCGAAAACTTCCGGTCATGGATATAGCGGGCCAGCATTTTTTTGCCAGTGCCTCTTCCCCCGATCAGTACAAACCCATCGTAAGACAGGCTGCGTTCGACCATCGCCAGACAGGTGTTCATGGACTCGCTTTGATGGATGATCAGGGGCGCCGGGCTCCTGTCAACCTCCACTTTGTCACTTGCGGACGGATGAACCGGCTGCCGGATAAATTCGCAGACCAAACCTTGCGATCCGCCCACCTCGATCGGCGTTTTGATCACTTTGACCGGCTGCCCTTCCGGATCAGAGACATGAACGATTTCCTTACCGGGGCGGTCTAATAGAAACGCATCCTTGTCCAGTCCGATGGCCCCGGCCAACCTGGGGCTGAAATGCTGCCACTGCTCGTATACAACCTCACCTTGCCCGGATACAACCACGATATCCTCCGCCGCTACCTGCAGAACGGCCTTGTACCTTTCAATTTCCTGCCTTCCTGCCGACAACCAGCGGGCTACCGTCCTCGCCTCCTTGAACGCGTCAAAAAGGGACTCCCTCCCGGACTGGATCAAAATCCCGATCAGCCCCAGTCTCGATGCCGTTTCAAACGTAACGACGTCGCCCATAATCAGCTCATACCCTTCCTGCTTCAACCGGTGCAGCAGATCCTCGGTTTCATCCTCGTCATGAATGGTGAACATGTCAATCGGAATGTCGAGCAGATCAATAATCGCTTTGGCTCCGCCTGTGATGGCCGGAAATCCCACAATGGCCTTTTTCCTCGGAAAATCATTGGCCAGCGTAAGCACCCGGAGCATATCGTACCCCGAAACATGCACATCGATCACCGGGATTCTCACGGCCTCGCTAATCATTTTTGCCGTTCCGCCCCGGCTGATGATGACCTCGAACCCTTCCGCTTCCGCCTGCTTCGCCAGCTCCACGCCTTCCTGCAGGTTCCCGATCCGAATCTGAATATCCATATCGGTCTCCTGTTCACGGCACTCCTCAATTAACTTTTCCATTGCTGCGTATGGGGCCACGAATAGTGCTTTGATTGTCATCTTATTCACACCTATATCTCTTTATTTTTGTAGTTCAGTCATAGCATATTATCCGAAGCGTTGCAACGAACCGGGTGCCGCCGGTCCGGCTGGCTTACGGCAGCCTTCCGGCACGAAGCCGATTCTTAAGCGCTGCTTCTCCCACCCATATTGAAACCGCTCTCTGCGTGTGCAACAATAGACGGTGTAGGCGTCCTGCACGCCCCGCGTGTTATGGTGTATTACTTATCAAAAACGGAGGTACATAGGCATGAGAACGATGAAGCTGGGAACCAGTACGTTAGAGGTCCCTGTTGTTGCCGTAGGCTGCATGCGCATTGGGTCGCTGGACATGCAGCAAACCGAGCGCTTTGTTCAGACGGCGCTTGAAGAAGGGGCCAATTTCTTCGAGCATGCGGATATTTATGGCGGAGGCACGTCCGAGGAACGATTCGCGGAAGCCATCCATATGAGTCCCGGCGTGCGCGAAAACATCATTTTGCAATCCAAATGCGGCATCCGTCAAGGGATGTTCGATTTCTCCAAGGAGCATATCCTGAACTCGGTTGACGGCATTCTGAAGCGTCTTCAGACCGATTATCTGGACGTGCTGCTGCTGCACCGCCCGGATACGCTCGTGGAGCCGGAAGAGGTGGCCGAAGCCTTCGATCTGCTAGAGAGCTCCGGCAAAGTGCGCCACTTCGGCGTCTCCAACCAGAATCCGATGCAAATCCAGCTGCTGCAAAAGTATGTTAAGCAGCCGATCGTGGCCAATCAGCTCCAGCTCAGCATCACGAACACCACCATGATCTCCCAGGGCTTCAACGTGAACATGGAGAATGAAGCCGCCGTAAACCGGGACGGCAGCGTACTCGACTTCTGCCGGCTGCATGACATCACCATCCAGCCGTGGTCTCCGTTCCAATACGGATTCTTCGAAGGCGTGTTCCTAGACAACGATAAATTCCCGGAGCTGAATCAAAAAATTGATGAGGTTGCAGCCAACTACGGAGTCAGCAACACCACGATCGCCATCGCCTGGCTGCTTCGCCATCCGGCGAACATGCAGCCGGTGATCGGTACGATGAATATCGAGCGTCTGAAAGATTGCTGCAAAGCATCCGACATCCGCCTCACTCGGGAAGAATGGTATGCCATTTACCGCGCAGCGGGCAACATTCTTCCATAAAGTATAAAGACATCATAAAAGACATTATAACGAGCAAAAGGCACCCCGGCGGGTGCCTTTTGCTTGTATGTTATCCGTGTTGAACGACCCATTTATACGCTTCACACCGCCGCTTTTAAGCCTTTTTCGGGGCCCATAGCATTTCGATCTCCTCCAGAGATTTCTCCTTGGTCTCGGGAATGACGCGCCATGTAAAGATGACGGTAATCAGCGACATGATACCGAACACGCCGAAGGTCATCGCAGGACCCGCCGAAGTGAGCATCGGAGGGAAGGCCTGGGACACGACGTAGTCGGCTGCCCACAGCGCCATGGAGGCGATCGACGTCGCGATGCCGCGAACACGGTTCGGGAAGATTTCAGAGATAATCACCCAGACCACCGGTCCGAGGGAAACCGCAAAAGCGGCGACGTATATCAGAATAAAGATAAGCACGAGCGGACCCGAGGTATGCCCTGTTTGGAACGCGATTCCGATCACGGCCAGGCAAATGGTCATGGCGGCGGATCCGACAAGCAGCAGCACTTTGCGGCCCACTTTGTCGATCAGCCAAATGGCCAGAATCGTGAACAGGAAGTTGATCAAGCCGACAAGAATCGTTTGGATCAGCGCCGCATTCGTGCCTGCGCCGGTCTGCTTGAATATTTCCGGTGCGTAATACATGACGGCATTAATACCCGTCACCTGCTGCAGAATGGCCAGGCCTACGCCCACAACGAGAGCCATTCGAAGGCCCGGTTTGAACAACTGGCGGAACGTTCCGTTCTCCTGCTTGAACGATTCCTTGATATCGAGCACTTCCTGCTTGGCCAGCTCTTCGCCATGGATTCTAAGCAGAATCGGAAGCGACTCCGCTGCGCGCCCTTGCTTGATCAGCCATCTTGGGCTTTCCGGTACGAAGAACAACAGCACCAGGAACACGACGCCCGGAATGATGCCGAACGCGAACATCCAGCGCCACGCCGTGGAAATGTCCCAGGCATCGTCGCCGAGACCGGAGATCCACAGATTAACAAAGTAGACAAGGAAAATACCGGTTACGGTTGCCAGCTGATTCAGTGCGACCAGTCGGCCCCGGTATTTCGCAGGCGCAATCTCCGCATTATAGAGAGGGCACAGCGTTGACGTGATGCCAATTCCGATCCCGCCGACGATCCGGGCAATAATGAACCCGCTGAACGTATCGGGGATCGCCGAACCGATCGACCCGATAATGAATAGAATCGCGGCCGTGATCAGAATCTTCTTCCGGCCAAACTTCTCGCTCAGCACGCCGGTACTCAGCGCGCCGACGATACAGCCGATAATCAGGCTGGAAACGGCCCAGCCGACCTGAAACTCATTCAGGTCAAAGCGGTCCTTCATGAAACCAACCGCTCCCGACACTACCGCCGTGTCAAATCCGAACAGGAGTCCGCCGAGAGCGGCTACAATGGAAACCAAAGTAACGAACTTCATGCTGACTTGCTGTTGTCCGTCTTGTTCTTTTATATTTGAGCTCATCGTCTGATGTCCCTTCTTCGCTGAATTTGCTTCATGTGATCTTTACGTCATATTGCTTAAATTTATTGTAACACGGGCCTGGCGGGAGCTCGCTGCCCAATCCCTTCACTAATTTAAGTTATCCCAGCATAAAATTGCTCCGGGTTCCATCTGCGCCGCGCCGGAGCCGTAAGCCTAGCACGAATTCGTCTTCCAACCACAAAAAAATCCATGCCCGTCCGGCATGGACTCCCTTGTTCTCACCCTCGTTCCTATCGCAGCTGCATGCGGTACTCCGACGGCGTTACGCCCGTCACCTTCTTGAATACGCGGCTGAAATAATTGGGATCTTTATAGCCGACGGCATAGCATACCTCTTTCAGGCTGAGTTCGCCGTCTTTCATCATGTCCTTGGCTCTATCAATGCGCAGCCTCGTCACGTAGTCAATGAACGTCTCGCCGGTCTGCTGCTTGAATACCTTGCTGAAATAGTACGGATTCAGATGCACATGCTCCGCCACGTCTTCAAGCGACATGTCCTCCCGGAACCTTTCACGGATATATGCCAGGGCCCGGTCCAGCATATTGGAGGTGCTCTGTTCCCGTTCTTCGCGAATCTGACGGATGGCGAGCTCCACATAGGTGCTCTCTTCCGCGGCCTCGCCGCCGGGTTGCCGCATAACGGATGCCGGATCCACGCCGTTTTTTCCGGCCTTGGTCAATTCCTCGAAGGAGCAGATACTACCCCACCGGTTCTCGAATTTGGATGCAAAGACCGCCTCATAATAAGACCGGCGTATTCCCGCTGCTTGGGCCTGCACGGAACCGATGCCGACGGAAATCTGAATCCCGCATTGCTCTGAAAGCGCCTCAGCAAGCTTCGTGCCAAGCTGCAGGGCCCCTTCCCTGATCATTCGCTCCGCACTTTGCGGGGGTCCCAGCAGAAATACGGCCATATGGCTGTATACCATCGAGCTGACCACCGCGCCGCAGCGGTCCTTGGTCAGCTCATGCGTCATGGTTTTGACCGTATCGTACACCCGCTTCTTGTCGTCCCCGATGTCCGGGAAGGCCAGCACAATCCCGCATCCCTGGCGGATGGACAGGCCGAGCATGTCGGCGAGGTACTCTACCTCCGTTTCGTTCACCTGATCCGACATCAAGTGAAGGGCAATTTCCGTCTCCGCCAGCGGGAGCAGCTGAAAGAACTTGTCCCTGAGGGCCAGCTGCTCGTTCCGCAGCCTTTGGTCCTCACGGATTTCATGAACGAAACGCTCCAGCACAGCCGTGATCTGCTCCCGCTTGGCCGGCTTGACCAAATACTCCTGCACCCCGAGGGATAACGCCTGCTTGGCATATTCGAAGTACTCATAGGCGGTGATCAGGATCATTTTGACGCCGGGGTTGTGAGCCTTAATCTCCTTCAGCGCTTCCAGCCCTTGAATGCCGGGCATTCTCACGTCCATCATGACGATATGAGGATGCAGCTCCGACGCCTTCTGGATGGCGATGCGGCCATTCTCCGCGTGGATAATTTCGAAGGTGTCCGGCATCATCCGGTTGACGATCCATTCAATGCCCTCCCGCTCCAGCGCTTCATCATCCGCGATCAGTAGGCGATACATGTTCCTCCTCCTTTCCGGAAGCAGGGATGCGAATGAGGACCGTCGTCCCTTTTCCCTGCTCGCTTTGTATGTCGATCATATGTTTACGGTTATAAAACAACTCCAGCCGCCTGAACACGTTGCGCGTCCCAAGGCCGGTAGAATGTCCTTTCTCCTTGTCTTCCCGCGGATGCGGGCGCTCCGCATCATAGTGTAAAAGAGACTCCCGGACCTCCTCGCTCATTCCGATCCCGTTATCCGAGATCGCTATCCGGGTTTCGTCCGGCGAGTACTGAACAGCCAGCCTGATGACCGCCCCTTCCTCCATGCCTTCAATCGCATGCACGAAGATGTTCTCCAGAATCGGCTGCAGGGTCAGCACCGGTACCAACACATCCAGCCCTGCGTCATCAATCTGCGTTTCGAACCGGATCCGTTCGCGAAAACGCGCCTGCTGAATGACGAAATACTCCTTGGCATGCTCCACTTCATCCCGCAGGGGCACCGGACGGTCAAGCTGCCGCAGGTTGTACCGCAGCAGGTTCGACATCGACACGGTCAGGTCGCTTGTCCGCTCCGCGCCTTCGATCAAGGCCAGCTTGGACAGCACGTTCAGGGAATTGAAAAGGAAATGCGGATTGATCTGGTTCTGCAGCACTTCCAGTTCCAGCTCCTTCACGAGGCGGTCCTTCTCCAGTCCTTCCTTCTCCTTCAGGATCAGCTGCTTCAGGTTCTCCTGCATTTGCCCGAAAGCTTCCGACAGAATCCGGAACTCGTCATGAGGGCCCATCCGGGGAGGGGCGACCTGCAGATTGCCGGCGGAGATTTGCTCCGCCGTATTCACCAGCTCCTTTATGGGCCTCGTAATCCGCAGGGAAATCCAGTAAGCGAACAGTACGCTGATGAGCGTATTCGTAATAAATACCGCAATCCCCCACACATTCATGACTTCCGTCTGCGTGAGGATTTTCCGGTAGAATGGCTGATAATAGCTGAGCTCCTGATCGATCAACTGATAGGCTTCTTCCTGGATGAATGACGCGGTCTTCTCTGCCTCCGCATAGGAGGCGGCATAGGCCAGTGGCGTTCGGCTGCTCAATGCATCCATCACGGCTTGCTCCTGGATAACAAACGTATCCAGCAGATGCCCGAAGCTTCGAACGGTCAGCTCGGTGGAAGCAAGCGCACGCTGCCCGGCAAAGCTCGATTGCAGCCTTTTCAACTCATTATTCTGGTTCTGATAGGAAGCTAGGCTTTGCTTGCTGCGATCCATGATGTAGACGCTCATGGCGCGCAGGTTCTCCCCCGTCTTCTCATCAATCTGTTTGTATAATAATACCCGGTCCAGCATCAGATTATAGCTCTGCTGAACCGTCCGGCCGCTTTGAAAAATAAAGAAGGATGCCGCATTGTTCAAAATAAACAGGAGGGGAATGACAATGAATAGCATTCGGCGCATATTCATCGGCCGCTCCCTCCAGTCTGCAGCTGCTTGCGATCCAGAATATTCGCAGGGACGAAGTGCTGCCCCGAAATCTTCTTCCCGCGAAACACTTGATCCAATAAGCGCACCGACGCTGCACCGATTTCTGCCGGCTGCTGTACGATCGAAGCGCGGATGGTTCCTTCGCCGATCCCCTTCCGCGTCGCTTCCATATCGTCAAAGCCGTATACGCGAATACCCTCCTTGCCCGCCGCCTGTATCCCTTCGAGAATGCCGGCAGCGTCCAAAGCGCTGAAGCCCACGATCACGCGAATGTCCCCGTGCTGCTTCAGCATCGCCTCCGTCTGCTTTGCCGCCCCAATTCGCGATATATTCGACGAGCGGACGTCGGCGATCTTCAAACCAGGTTTGTTCGAAATCGCGGAACGAAAGCCCTCCAGTCGAAGCCTCTGATTATCAGCCATTTCGCTGCCGATAATGACGCCGATGCTGCCGCTGTTCTCTTCCAGCACCAGCTCTCCCATCTGTTTGCCCGCCTCCAGATTATCGGTTCCGACATAGGCCAGCCGCCGGCTATCCGGCTCGTCCGCATCCACGGCCAGCACTGGAATTCCTTGCTCTACCGCTTTATTCATGAGAAGGCCGTAATCCAGATCGCCCATGCCCTGAGCCAGAATCGCATCCGGCTTCGCTGCGATCGCTTTCTCCAGAAGCCTCCGCTGCTCCTCCGGATTAATCCGGATCGGCCCCATGTAATCGATTTGCATCCCGAGCTTGCCCGCGGCATCGCTTGCCCCTTGCTCCATCTCCCGCCAGAACGGGTTATCGAGCTCCTGCGCAATGAGGACCACATGCTTGACCGCTGCGGCCTGTTCGGACTTATCCGGCCCCATACGCCGCACCAAATCGTCCACCTTTGTCGTGGAAGCAAAAAAGCGGGCAAGAACAAAACCAAAAATCAGCACGAGAACCGTCAGGCCGAGCAGCCACTTGCGGTTTGACATGTTCTTATCCATCCTCTCCTGATGCGCGCGTTCTCTTATTTATTTTACCCATTCGAATAGTATATCATTTCAGCGGAAGACAAGTATTCAAGACAGCTGTTGTTCATACAGATCCCGTGCTGGATTCCGGTCATAACAGAACCCTGATTCAACCGGAGGAACATGGGGCATCCTATTCGTTTGCTGCTTCTATGTTCTTTTACCGATATACAGCAAGTGGGATGAAACGCCCAATATGGACGGATCATTCGCGACGGAAATGAGAAAATCAATCAACGGGCCATACTCGCCGCGCCGGACCCAATACTGCTTCTGTTCATCCGACAATAGAGCTCCGATGCTGGAAGAACCGATCAAATTCACCGATTCGAATCCATGCGCCTCCATAAAAGGCTTGATCTCATGGACGTGAGCATAATAGGCTCCTGTAAATCTCCCGGGATCCTGATGATTGAACACTCCGGTTTCAAAGAATTCCCCTATCGCTTCCATGCTGTCATTCGGCTTCCAAAACTGCGGATGCTGCAGCGAGGTAACGGCCATACGCATCCGGCTTTGAAAGGCCACGAACACGATGCCGCCCGATCTGGTGACGCGGTGCAGCTCCCTGACGGCCGCTACCCGCTCCTCCTCTTTTTGCAAATGGTAGAGCGGACCCAGCATCAGAGAGGCATCGTACGCCTCCGATGCTATACCCTCCAAATGCGTGGCGTTCAAGACGTGGAAGCCTTGAAACTGCCCGGCCACCCCTTCCTCTTCCGCCTTCTGCCTTGCTATATCAACCAGTCTTGGCGTTAAGTCGGACAGCGTAACGCGGTGTCCAAGCTTCGCCAGCTCCATGGCGTATTTGCCCGGTCCTGCGCCGTTATCTAGCACGGATGCGGAATCCGCAAGATACCGCTTGATAAAATGCAGGTTAATCAAGAACTCCATCGGCTCCCGATCCAGCCTTCCCCATTCATCGAAATGCGAGTAATACTCGATCACCTTTTCCATTTCCAGCACGCTCCCAACCGGTTATTTGGTAAAAAAAGAAAAACCCGCCGCCTCCAAAGAGGCGACAGGTTGAACCCTCGCGGTACCACTCTTCTTGATCGCTGCTGAACGCAAAATCAAACAACGAATCTCCAAACCCGTATAACGGGGGTCAGCCGTTAAGACCTACTTCTTCTTCGATCCTACCGCTCCTGGGCGAGTTCAGGAAACAACGGACTGCCTTGCACCTTCCGGCAGCTCTCTATACCGCAGCGACTCCTTACTGATCCCATTCACTTGCGTTTCATTATGTAATTGGTAATCAGTATATATTTTACAAATATTACCGTCAAGATAAATAGGTAAGCGTTGTCCCTTCTAGACCAGTTCACTTTTTTAAGCACATCAAAAAGCCGGCCCCGTACCCAGGACCGGCTATTCATCTGTTAAGGCAGGTTAACCCCTGCTGGATTAGCCCAGTTCCACGGTTTTGTTCATATCCATGTCCTTGGAGTCCTTGCCCGTCATCTTTTTGAATAGATTTTTGACCATTTTGGTTTTGTTGCCCGTTTCCCAATATTCAGCCGTCTCCGCCTTGATCTTGATCAGGACCAAGCTCGGATCGTCATAAGGAACCTCAAGCAGCTTCTCATATGCCGCGTTCCAGAACTCTTTTACCTTGGAGGGGTCCTGCAGCAGCTCGGCTTCGCCGCGGATCGATACGTACGACTTGCCTACATACGACACGTTCACGCTCGGGTTTTGCTGGAGCTCCCGATATTTATTGGTGTCCTTCTTCGTCAGGAACCACAGGTCACCGTCAAACTCGACCTCCTGGGTTTTCATCGGGCGCGATACGAGTCCTTGTCCTGTCAGGGTCGTAAGCATGGCGGTATCGATTCCTTTGATCAAATCACGCACCGTTTCGACAGCCTCTGGATTGGCTACTGGTGTATTCATCAATGTGATCACCTCATTTACATTTTATCGAGCCGAATACGCACGAAAAGAACGTGCTTTAGCATGAAATAGTATGTACTTATGTATTAAACAGAATTCAGTAGCGACAAACTCGGGCCCGCCTCCCCGTTCAAATCAACCCAATTAACGTTGACGTTAACGTTATTATTTAATATGCTACATAGATGTCCACAAGAACGAAACCACTAGATTGCTGGAGGAGAGAAATTGAGTATTCAAGGAGAACGATCTGCTCCGTTCTGGAGCATTATCATTGCCGTTTTTTTCGGTAATTTCATGGCTACGCTGAGCACGACCAGCATTAACGTGGCTTTACCTGTATTTATGAATAATTTCCACGCCGAGCTGAACACCGTCCAGTGGATGATGTCCGGCTTCATGCTGGCAACGGGCGTCATCGCCCCCATCATCGGCTTTATGGGCGATAAGCTCAGCTACAAGCGTCTTTATGTATTCGCACTGCTCGGGTTCACCCTCACATCGGCACTCTGTACCTTTGCCTGGAGCATGGAGTCCCTGATTGCATTCCGGATCATGCAGGGTCTCTGCAGCGGTGTGATCATGCCTACCACCATGACGATCATCTATCAGTTCATCCAAAAAGACAAACAGACGATCGGGATTGGCTTATGGAGCGTATCGTCCATGCTCGCACCTGCCTTCGGCCCAACGCTCGGAGGTTGGCTAACCGAGTATTTCGGATGGAAATCCCTGTTTATCATGAATCTGCCGATTGGTTTGATAGCCATTCTGATGGCAATGAAGTTCATTCCTTATCAAAAAATCGGCGGCGCAGTTAAGCTCGACGTGGTTGGTTTCATTGCGGTCATCCTCGGAACCAGCTCGCTTCTGCTCACCTTTAGCCAAGGCCATAACTGGGGCTGGACGTCTTGGAAGACGATCACGCTTCTTGTAGCCGGCATCGCGATCGTCGCATATTTCATCGTTCGTACGCTGAGGGTCCATGCGCCGCTGCTCAACCTTCGGGTATTCAAGATCCCGAGGTTCACGTTCAGCCTGATCATTAACTGCATTATTACGATCTCGCTGTACGCCGCTACATTCCTGGTTCCGATCTATATGCAGAATATTCAGCACGCGAATACCCTGCACACCGGTCTGGTCATGCTGCCGGGCACCGTGCTGCTCGCCATCCTATCCTTTATTGTCGGGAAAATATACGACCGGGTGGGGCCGTTCCGCCTGATCCTGATCGGTGTTCTCATCATGGGCATCGCCACATGGGAGCTCAGCCGCCTAAGCCTGGCCTCCACCACGTTGTTCATTACACTCTGGCTGGCGATTCGTTACATCGGCATCGCCCTGTGCAACATGCCCGTCACGAACGCTGCCATGGCGGCCGTGCCCAGCAAGTTTGCCGGGCATGCTTCGGCGGTGACCAACTGGATCCGGCAAGGAACGGCGGCGCTGTCGGTCAGCATTTTCAGCAGCATCCTATCATCCAGAACCTTAACCCATCTCCGCCAAGATGGAGGTGCCGGCACCAAACATGCGTCTGAGCTTGCCCTTTCCCAGTCCGTGCAGGATGTCTTTATCGTCGGAACGGCGCTGGTCGTCGTATCGATCCCGTTTCTGTTCCTGCTGCGGAAAAAGCATCATCCCGTAAGCGAAGAGCTGCTGGTTCCAAGAGCCGCCGAGTCAGCATCTATATAATCCCACAAGCCCTGAGGACGCAAGGTCTTCAGGGCTTGTTCGTGTCACCCACTTAATATGAATACGGATCTGAATAGGCAGATCTGATTAATCCAGGGTCACGTCATAATCATGTTATATATATTAACAAATAACAGGTATTTCACTGGTTTTTTACTAAATAATCATTGTTTAGATTGAAATTAAGGTGTATTATGTTAAATAAAATAACATTAAATTTGGAGTGGGATGGTGGTTTTATGAAAGTGGCTTTTGTTGCTCATGATCACAAGAAAGCGGAAATGGTCCAGTTTGTCATGGCTTATCAGTCTTTGTTCGAAGATCATACGTTATTCGCCACAGGTACAACAGGCAAATGTATCATGGAAAATACCACCCTCGATATTGTCAGATTCATGTCAGGTCCGCTCGGAGGCGACCAGCAGATCGGAGCCTTGGTTGCCCAAAATGAACTGGATTTGCTGCTGTTCTTCCGGGACCCCCTGGTTTCACAGCCGCATGAACCTGATATTACGGCCCTGCTCCGTTTATGTGATGTATACGGCATTCCCGTCGCGACCAACATGGCTACCGCCGAGCTGCTTGTTCATGCGCTGGAGCGGGGAGATTTCAGCTGGCGCGAGATTATTCATCAATGCCGCCCCTCGAATGTTGCCCACCGGTCCATTAAACCCCATGAATCCAAAACCGCTGCGCAGATCAAGTTCAGCAGCGAGGCCAGCCTGTCTGCCGCGGAATCCTGATGGCCTTTTCAGCCTATACAACAACACCCGAAAAAGCCGGCCCGTAGATCCGGAGCCGGTTTTTTCGACTTGATGACTTATGTCGGGATCGTAATCAAGAACGTTGTCCCTTTGCCCTTTTCACTCTTGACCTCGATGCTTCCCCTGACTTTATTGATCGTGCTGTAGACCATGAGCATGCCCAGCCCGGTCCCTTCCTCTTTGGTAGAATAATACGGCTTGCCAAGACGTGATATCTCCTCCTTAGTCATGCCGATGCCGGTGTCCCCGATACGGATCATAATATTTCGTTTCTTCTCCCATATCTCAATGGATAGCGTGCCACCGCCCGTTTCTTTCATCGCCTCAATGGCGTTTTTGTACAGATTAATGAAGCACTGCTGGATCTGGTTCTGATCGTAATGTTTGTTCAGTGTGTTGTTGAAGCTGTAGTTGACCTCGACCTCATGAATTGTAGCGTAAGGCAGTATGATGTTTTTCGTATACTCAAGCTCCTCGCTCATGTTCGAATAGACCATATTATCCGATTGCGGTTTGGCAAAGGAAAGATAATCGCTGACGATTTTTTCCGCCCGTTTGAGCTCCAGCAGGGACAACTCCACATATTCCTTTTCAACCTGCGTGATGGTCCGGGATTTATTCAACAATTGCAGAAAGCCGGAAGTAACCGTAAGGGGATTTCGGATTTCGTGGGATACGCTGGCGGCCAGCTCGCTGACCACATTCAGCCTGTCCGATTGCATGAGACGTTCGCGGCTTTTGGTATTGGATATGATTTTTTCGATAAGGATCATAATGACGCACGTGACTCCCGCATACGTCGTCACCGCGTTCAGGGCGAGTATCCAGAACTGCCAGTCCACCGTCATCCGTGAAAAGCTGAGCGTGAACAGGTAAAATCCGATCGCCAGAACGGAGGTCAACGTTGCCCAGGCAATGCGGCGTTTGGAAGATAGCTTCACGAATCTCCTGCTATATAAAGGCACCAAAATCATCATGATCGTGGCAAACAGGAAGGACTGCATCGTCCCCTCACCGCCTACATAAAACCGGCAAACATTCAAGATGACATATAAGGGAAACACGTGTTTAAACCCTCCGAAAAGGGCGACGATAATAAACGGAATGTATCTTAAGTCGAAAATAAATCCGATCTCCAGTTTGAAGGGCTTGGCAATACATAGAATCATCGTTACGGCCGACAGCAATACAAGCGCCTTTTGATTGAACGCAACGGTTCTATTCTCAAAAAATATCAGAAATGCAACAACCGGAAACAAGAGAAACAAGAAATTGAGCAGCAGCGTTTCGAACAACATATAACTTCCTTTCAGCCTTTGGTGAACCCTCCATCGCGTCTTATCTAAATGTGAAAAGATGGATGTCAGGTTATAGCCATCTATAGAAGGTTACGCCAATCCTATACTATAAGTAAAGATAAACCTGAGGGAGGATTCCCCTTCAGACTAGCGAATTGTTCTACAAACCTGCAAACGGAGCAATCATGTAATGACTTATTCCGCAATAACAAGGAGGGTAATTCATGAGTAATGAAAGCCAACAGCAATTCGAACGGTGGCAGAGGCACCGCACAGTCTTGACTCAACTGCTTCAGGACATCCGGAGCGAGCATTTGGATTACAAACCGTGGAAGGACGCCCTGACCTTGGGGGCATTAGCCGTTCATATAGCGGCCTCCTCGGAGATGTTCCTGCGGTCCATCCAAAATGGTTCGTTCACCCCGCCTTCCATCCCCGTAGAATTTGAAACCATCGAAGATGTGAGAAACATCGTGCAGGCATCGACTGAGTTGTCCAAAGCGCTTTTCGCTGATCAGTCCAATACGCAATTGAACCAACCTCTGAGCTTTAACGGTTTCACTGCGCCGGGAAAAGTATGGTTGGAGAATATGGTTGACCATGAAATCCATCATAAGGGTCAGCTGTTTACTTATGTGCGGGCCGTTGGCATTGAGAAGGTTCCCTTCTTTATAGTTCAGCCGCCAAAGCCGTAACGGATTCAGCGATTGACGTAAAAGCGGGCTGGCCGGGCTTAAAGCACGACTCCTTGCCCGTCATCCTCACAAACAAAGAGCCGGTTTTCCTGCGGATATTCTCAGGAAAACCGGCTCTTTCATATAAAGGAATAGGATCGTGAGGAATCCCTTCATTTCTTCTTGTTATGTTATGTGGAGGATTGATCCGTCCCTGACGTCGTGCTGCCGGAGTTTGAAGCCGCCCCGTCTTGATTGGTGGCGGTGCCTTGGCCGTTAGCACCGCTTTGGCCCGCAGATCCTCCACGGCCTCGGCCGCCACCGAATCCGCCTTGGCCCCGGCCGCCGCCGAATCTGCCTCCGCCCGTCGTTACACCGGACTCATTGACGTAAGTGACGGTGTCGCCGAGCTTAAAGCTGACGACCTTCGTCCCGCCTGTGAGCTGGCCTTTTTCATACAGTCCGCCTTTGGAAGCCCCTGTCGATTTGCCACCCGTGTAGAACGTGTACGTCTCGCCCGACTTCAGATCCGGAGAAGACATCACGATGGACTGAATATCCTTGGCAGGCGCAAAGCTCAGGACAGGCGTACCCTTGCTGTCAGACAGCGTGACCAGCGTGCCTGCCTTCACGGTGCTTGGGAACGTCATCTGCACCGCGCGCTGCGATGAGGATTCGGAAGGCGCTTGCGCCATGCCTGCGCTTCCTGCAGCAACCAGCAGACCGCCGGACTGTACGAAGGTGCCGTCATAATCCAGAGCTCCATTGCCGTTCGAGCTTGGGCCGTTCACCAGCACGGTACCGCCGGTCATCGTGATGGAGCCGTTGGCATCCAGACCGTCGCCTTCCGCGTCCACTGTCAGGTAGCCGCCGCTGATCGCCAGCTTCGCGGTGCCTGAGCCTGCGCCCGGACCGCCGCTCGGAATGGCCGGTGGACCTTGGTCTTCCGCTGGCTCTCCCTTACTTGCTGCAGTACCCGCGGCCTTGTCGCCCGTCTTCGAGGAAGCTCCCGCCTGCGCCTGATCGCCGCTTGGCGCTTGATCCGGCATGCCTGCCGGCGGTTCGCCGCCGAACATCCCGCCGGGGCCTTCGCCGCTGCCGCTGCCGTCGGAAGCATTCACGCCGTCGTCGCTCGCAACGACATGTACTTCTCCGCCGGAGATGCTAATATCCGCAGCCTCAATGCCTTCATAGCTCTTCTTGATGTTCAGCGTGCCGCCCGAAATGACGATCGATACGTCGCCATGAATGCCGTCATCCCCGGAACTCAGGGCCAGCTGGCCGCCCGAAATCAGAATGCTGCCGTTGCTGTGCACCGTATCGTCAGCCGAATCGATGCTGAACGTACCACCCGTCACCGCAATGCCGGCTTCGGCTTTGAGCCCTTTCATGCTCTTGGACTCGCTCTCTTCATCGCCTGCCTGCGCGGCATCCGTAGCGGTTGCGGCGCTGCTGCTTTCAGCGGCTGCCGCATTCCTCTCCGATGCGGCGGATGTGCCCTTCGCATCTGCAGCCGCATCGCTGCCTGCGTTCTGAGCGTCCTTCTGCCCGCCTGCGGCTCCGCTTCCCTTCTGGCCGCCGAAATCAGGACGCCCCATGGGCTTCTCCTCCTGATGCGGCTCCGCGTTCGCGCTTCCGCCGCCGTTCACCATCTCGTAGGTTCCGCCGTCGATCAGGAGCGTGGCAGCTGCCTGGAATCCGTCGCTGCCGGATTCGATCTGGAACATGCCATCCTCGATGACCAGGTATCCTTTGTCCTTCTCGCCGTCATATGTCGTCTTGAAGCCGTCTCCGCCTGCATTGACGTGGATGGTGCCCGATTTGACGGCAGCCAGGTCGCGGCCGATGATGCCGTCGTCTGCTGCATTGACGTTCAAAGTGCCGCTGACGATTTTCAAATCGTCCTTGCTCGTGATGCCGTCCTTATAGTTACCCTGCACGGTCAGCTTACCCGTACCGTTGATCGTCAGATCCTTCTGGCTGAACAGGGCCGCCGTCGGTGCATCCTCCGATGTATCCGCGTAGGCTTTTCCGTCCGACAAGGTATTGCTCGTTTCCTTGTTCAGCGTCAGCACGGTTTTGCCGGCCTTTTTGACCTGAATGGCAGGGCCGTCCGGACTTACAATCTGCGCACCGTTCAGCACCACATGCACGATGTCGTCTTCGCCTGCATCGATCACGATGCTGCCGTCCGTCAGCTTGCCGCTGACCACATACGTTCCGGCCGCGGAAATCGTCACGTCGCCGCCGCTTGCCTTCGCACCTTCACCGGTAACGGTCGCGCTCGTGCCGCTCAGCGTTATCGTCGTCGCCTCCCCGGCTTTCCAATCGGTGTTCGTGTCGTCGTTGTCATACTCTACCAAATCCTTGATTTGGAATCCCGCCAGCTTGGCATTGGCCGTGCTTGCATCCACCGACGCTGCCGTATCCGAATCGGCCGCCGCTGCCGCATTGCTTTCAGGCATCGTGCCGCTTGCCGCATTGGTCGTGCAGCCGGAGGCCAGCATGGCTGACAGAATCAGAATCGCCGTCAATTTCGTTTTATAAGATGGGTTCATTCGTATAACCTCTTTTCGTTTATTATTCCTGCACCGCAGGGTTCATCGTCAGGGTAATGTCCAGGTTGCCGTTGCGGGTCCGGATGGCATCCAGAAACTCCTTCTGGTTCGTGCCGGGTCCCATTTGAATCGAATAAACGACTTCATAGAGGCTGCCGAGCTCGGTCGTTTTAACCTTTTTCAGCTCGTAACCGACGTTATGATTGCGGAAGACCTCTTCAAACGCTTCCTCATAGCCCAGATTTTCCGGTATGGTAACCTTTAGCGTTTTGAAAGCGTCTTTTCGCGTGCCGAACTTGATCAGCTTCAGAACGTACATCAGCGCGCAGAGGATGATCGTGAACAGCACGGCGTAGCCGAAAGCGCCGACGCCGGCCGACAGACCGGCCGCCATGGAGAACAGCACGTAGGAAATATCCTTGGAGTCGCCGGGCGCGCTCCGGAACCGGATGATGGAGAACGCTCCCGCCAGGCTGAAGGCACGGGCGATGTTGCTGCCGATGAGCATGATGATGATGGCCACAATGGCGGGCAGCACCATCATCGTCAAGGTGAAGCTTGGGGAATAGGCTTGCTGTGTCTTCATATACGTAAAGCTGATGATGGTACCCAGCACGATGGCGACCGCCAGTGTCAGAAGCGCATGCGATAAAGATAGGGTCGTGTCCGCAGCGGACGAAGCAAAGATGGATTCAATCATAAAACAACTCTCTCCCTTTCAACGATCGGTGCATTTCGAATCGATTTTTTATATTCATTGCCATACTTGGAGAAGCTTGTACGGTACATCTGGTGTTCGGACAGCATCTTGGACAGCCACACCGGAATGGTCTTCTCGGCTTTAACCTCCATGAGCCACTGTCCCCGCTCCATCAGCTGCTCGCCGTAATCGCCGGCCTCGAGCCTTAAGTCATACCGCCGCGAGCGGATGTTGGTGTCGAAGGTAATCCGCAGATCCCGGTTGCCCTTGCAGAACAAGGCGATGCGGTCATAGGCCAGATAAACCATCGGCTGCAGCTCGTACCGACTCAGGAAATACTCGATCTCGCGGATCACCTGCTGATTCATGCCCTTGCGGTATTCGGGCGCTTGACCGGTCCGGACGAACTCATAAGCTTCATGGAGCCTCAGCGACGTTCTTCTTTTGTTGACCAGGCCGGACACCTTTTTCTTCAGCTCCAGATACACCTTGGCATCGCTGCCCGGCACGCCGTAGGACCGAATCCGCAGCTTCTCCCTGTATTTGGGCTTGGCCAAACTGGTGCGGATGAGCGAGTGATGCTCCGTATCGTAATACAGGTTGCTGATAGTGTAGAACTTATCGTCCTTGTTGTTCTCATCGGGTTCCATATATGCCATCAGGTCATTGTAAATGTCGTAAAAAGCCTTCGTGTCCATCAAATATTTGTTTTCATAACGGTTGAATACTTCAATCGCCATCGCTTTCCGATACTCCTTTCGCCGGTAAGAATTGTTCATGTTTCCCTTCCATGTCTGTAGCTTAACCCCCCAACCTTTAACGAAGCTTAAACACACGGATGACATTCCGTTAACGTTCGATTGAGACAAGGCCTGGCCCGGGTAATGAAGGAAACCCCCTCGCGACAAGGAGAGAAGATTAAGGGGAAGATTAAGGTTGATTAAAGGTTCGCTTCCTATAATGGGCATGCAACAGCGTTTCATCACGGGACGAAGGAGAGACATACCATGCGCATATTAATCGTTGAAGACGAGGTGCACCTTGCGGAGGCACTGACCCAAATATTGAGAAAAAACCATTACTCCGTGGATGCCGTTCACGAAGGCCGGGCGGGTTTGGACCATGCCCTTAGCGGTATTTATGACCTGCTGCTGCTCGATATCATGCTGCCGGAAATGGACGGCATCACGCTGCTGAAGACGCTGCGTTCTGAGGGGATCGCCACCCCGGTCATCATGCTTACCGCCAAAGGGGAGACCTCGGATACCATCGCCGGGCTGGACTGCGGGGCGGACGACTATATTGCGAAGCCCTTTTCGACAGGGGAGCTGCTGGCCCGGATCCGGGCAGCCCTGCGACGAAAGGGCGAAGTGATCCCCGAAGACGGATTGAAATTCGGCGATATCGAGCTGAACACCTCGACGCTGAAGCTGAGCTGCCAAGGAAAAGAACTAAAGCTGATTCTGAAAGAAAGCGAGCTGCTGGAGCTGCTGATGACGAGGAAGCAGGCGGTCACATCCAAAGAGCAGATGATCGAGAAGCTGTGGGGCTTTGATTCGGAGGCTGAACACAACAATGTGGAGGTATACATTTCATTTCTGCGGAAAAAGCTGACCTTCTTGAATGCATCCGTGCGGATTAACACCATTCGAGGCGTGGGTTATGTACTGGAGGCTGGCATCTGATGTTCAACAAGCTGCGCAACCGGTTCCTGCTTATGAATATGGTCATCATTACCATCATCATGCTGGTCGCCTTCGCGGCGATTTATACGATTACGTACCAAAACGTGCACCGCGACATCCAAATGGACCTGCTTCGCGTTTCGGACCTTTACCATAAGAATGTCGGCAAGAATGCCGGCGGTCGGCAAGGAGCTCCCGGGGATGGCGCGTCCCGAAATCCGGCCAGCGGCCCTTCGGGAGGATGGACGGATCCAGGCGGCACACCCTCTACAGAAGACGAAGACATGCCCGGGGATGGCGCCGACTTGTCCAAACCCCGGGTTGGAGGACAGAATCCTCCGCCCGAGCTGTCGGTTTCCTTTGCCCTGAAGACGGACCGGGAGTGGAATATCCTCTCGGTCAATTCCCGGTTCGATATGGATGATGATTTTTATGAGAGTGCGAGGGACGAAGCGGCCGCGCATCCAGGCGAGGTGGGGCAATTCACGCTGGAGGACACGCGGTGGGCGTACACCGTGAAGAAGGGCGCGGACGGTTATACGATCGTGTTTCTGGACGTCACCGCGCAGCTGAAAATCACCACTAACCTGATCTACACCTTCTCGGTCGTGGCCCTGGTCATGCTGGTCGTCATCTATGTGACGAGCCGCTATTTTGCCAATCGCTCGATCGCCCCGGTCCAGGAAGCCTTCGACAAGCAGAAACGCTTTATCGCCGATGCCTCCCATGAGCTGAAAACACCGCTGGCTGTCATCAACACCAACGCAGACGTGCTTCTGGCCACCAGCGAGGAAACCATCGAGTCGCAGTCCAAATGGCTCCAGCGCATCAAGTCGGAAACCGAGCGCATGAAGACGCTCACGAACGATCTGTTGTATCTCACCCAAATGGACGACGCCCAAAGCCGGCGGATCTTCATTCCCTTTGATCTGAGCGAAGCCGTGGAAGGCGTCATTCTGACCATGGAAGCCATTATTTTCGAGAAGGAAATCTCATTCACCTATGACATCGAACCGGGCCATATGATGACGGGAAGCAGCGAGCAGATCAAGCAGGTGGTCATGATTTTGCTGGATAACGCCATCAAGTATGTTAATCCGCAAGGGTCAATCCATCTCGATTTGAAAAAGCAGCATAACCATCTGCTGCTGATCGTGAGCAATACGGGCGCGGGGATCGCTCCCGATCATCTGGAGCGCATCTTTGACCGCTTTTACCGTATCGACTCCTCCCGCTCACGCAAGCATGGCGGATACGGACTCGGGCTTGCGATTGCCAAGTCGATCGTGGAGCAGCATAAGGGAAAGATCTATGCGAGAAGCGTGCCCAACGAAAAAACCTGTTTTTATGTGCAGCTGTAAAATGAGCTGAAGATTATCCCGCATTTCCTTGACTCCATGCGGAATTCTTACAGCCAGGTGTGAAAAACCCCCAAACGGCAGACTTCTTACTGCCATTCGGGGGTTTTGTATTAAGGAGTAACTACTCGCGTTCTTGATTCGCCATCTGCTGCTGGGCAAGCCGGACCATTTCGCGAACCATGGACCCGCCGATTTTGCCGCCGATCTGTCCGGCCGATTCGGTAGACAGTTCTCCGTTGCCGCCTTGCTTCAGCGGGACTCCCAATTCTCTGGCGACCTCGTATTTCACGTCATCCGGACGATCCGGATCGACATCATAGCCCTCGCGCTTCATCACTTCGGCCTTGAAGGCCTGCATTCCGCGTTCGGCTCCCGGCACCGCGTATTTTCGGTTTCTTCTGGACATTGCTTCGCTCACTCCCGGAACATATTTTTAATATAACATGCCCAGAGTCGGCGGCATCCATCCGCAGATGACCGTTATCTTCCGTTACGCATACCGCGAAAGCGCTGCTTGATACACGCTCTTGGGCCGAAGTCCGACCAATTTATCCACGGGCTCGCCTTTATGAAACACGATGACGGTCGGCGTACCCATGACGCCGAACTTCGCGGCAAGCTCCGGCGACTCGTTGCAGTCCACTTTGACGATCGACAAGCGATGCTCCTCCTCCTGTACCATCTCCTCCAGAATGGGGAGCAGCGTTTTGCAGGGCGGGCACCACGGCGTGACGAAATCGACGAACGTCAATTCCTTTTCCTGAATCGCATGCTCAAAATGGTCTGCGCTAATGGTCTGCACACTCATGTTCATTCCTCCCTCTCATGGCTCGGTTGTTCTTCCATAATCGACCGCATTCTCTCCTCCAGATTGGATTTGATGCTCTGCAGCAGTTTGATTTGCCCGTCGATCTCCTCCAGCTTTTGGCGGTATACCGGAACGATTTCTTGGCAGAACGATTCCTTGTTCTTCAGGACGCAGTGCAGAAAACCGGCGATCTGCTCCGTCGACAGCCCGAGATTGAGGTACAATTGGATCGTCCGTACCTGTTCTTCCGCAAACGGCGAATATTCCCGGTACCCGTTCTCCAGCCGGATCGGTGTCAGCAAGCCCTGCTGCTCGTAATAACGAAGCGAGCGGATGCTGACTCCCGTACATGCCGATAGCTCCCCGATTTTCATGATTCATGCCTCCTGAATGTTCATTTCGCAATCATTATAAACCGTGACATTAGTGTGAGGGTCAAGAGAAAACGATGATAAACGGAAAAGCCACTCCGTTCATGGAGTGGCTCATTAGGATAAGTCAGCTTTACTGCACGCAGCTCCGCTCATGCACTAATCCGCTGATAAAAGCTTCGAAATTCGCAGCCAGCTTCGTAACCTTGTGGCCGTTTTCTTTATCGACGTATACCACCTCAGGTTCCCCGTCGTTCAAGGATTCACGGTAATCGAGCATCACGATGCCCGAATCGGCAGGACAAATCATGACGCCGATTTCGGGATAGCCGCCGTTTTCAATGACAGACCGGCTGCCCATCTCTCCGCACAGCGAGTACTTTTTATCGAATCCGATCCCGAGAATGCCGGAAATCGTAATATACGCCGCGCCTCCGGATGCAGCCTCCGCGATCGGAAAGCAGCGGTTGTGGGGAATGCCCCCGTTATGTACCTTCATCATCTCGATATAGGAGGCCGGCAGCTTGAACACAAGCTTCTCTTCCACGGCAGAGATCGTTTCGTCCATTGGCGGCTCGGATACATAGAGCTCTATTGCCTGCGGAGTGTCGTTCCAGAAGCCGGATGCTTCCACCGGCACGTCCAAATCGGCGGTGACGAGAGGCTCTGCCGCAGTTGCCGGAACGACCGGTTCTGCGGAAGGTTCCCCCGGCAGATCGAATGCCGCATCATCTTCCTCCTGATCTTCATCTTGTTCTTCGTCTGTCTCCTCGGAAAGCTTGCTCCGGATATCTTCCAGGAACTCCAGCGTATCCTCATCCCCGGGATCAAGCTCATGCGCAGCTTCGAATGCTCCAAGCGCTTCCTCGTAGCGATCCAGATAATAGTAAGCCAGTCCGATCCGATAGTGCCAAAGCGGGTCCTCCTTGCCCTCTTCTGCAATAGTTAAGAACTGCGCTACCGCTTCTTCATACTGCTCAAGGTTATTCAGCGCTCTTCCCAAATGGCTGACCAGCTCATAATCCCGTTCCTCCTCGGGAATCTCCATGATCGCATCAACGATTTTCCCGTATTCATCTTCTTCATGCCACGCATCCAGCTGTGCCAAAAGATCTTCTCTCACCGTGCATGCCTCCCAATTTAAGCCTTTTTTCAAGTATAACATTAACGGTGTAGGCGGCTCCAGCTTGGCCGGCCCTGCAAAGAAGAATATGAAAAAGAAGGGCTATATAAGCCCCTCAGGATGAAATGCTATTCATCGTACTTTCTTCATTCTTCGTTGGTTTACGTCCGTCTCATATAGGCACGCACCGTAATGGGTGCGAAGATGGCCACGATGACGGCGGCCCCGATCAGGGAGATGCCTAAGTCCCAGCCCGCGGTGCCCGAGTTGGTCAAATCTCTCACGGCCGTCACAAGGTGCGAGATCGGGTTGATCTTCGCGAACCACTGCAGCCAGCTCGGCAGGGTATCCGCAGGGACGAAAGCATTGGAGAGGAACGTAAGCGGAAACAGCACGATCATCGAAATGCCCTGTACGCTTGAAGCCGTACGCGCAATGACGCCGAAGAAGGCAAAGATCCAGCTGATCGCCCAGGAGCATGCAATCACGAGCAGGGCTGCGAGAGCGACGAAGCCGAGCCCGCCTTCCGGGCGATAACCCATGACATATCCCATGCCGAACGTCAGGACGGTCGCGATCGTATACCGCACCGTGTCCGCCAGCAGTGCACCTGCAAGCGGGGCGATGCGTGCGATCGGCAGCGACTTGAACCGGTCGAATACGCCCTTATCCATATCCTCCCGGAGCTGGACGCCGGTGACGACCGAGGTGGTGATGACAGTCTGCACAAGGATGCCCGGAATGATTAAGGGCAGATAGCTCTGAACGTCTCCGGAAATGGCCCCGCCAAAAATATAGGTGAACATCAAGGTGAAAATAATCGGCTGCAGCGTCACGTCAAACAGCTGCTCTGGCGTGCGCCGTATCTTCAGCAGGCCGCGATAAGCCATCGTGAGCGAATTGCGTATCGATTGCCCCAAGCTTGTTCTGCCGCGCAGCTGGCGATTCGCGTTCTTGGTTATTGTGGTCGTCGTCGTGTTCATGCACTTGCCTCCTTCGCTTCATCGGATGCCTTCGGAGCATCCCCGTCGGCCCCGTGGCCGGTAATAGTGAGGAAAACTTCGTCCAGGGTCGGCTTCTGCACGCTCATCTCCGCGAGCGGAATGCCGGCTTCGCGCAGAGCGATCAGCAGGTCCGTCACCCGGTCGGCATCCGCCATCGGAGCCGTTATCCGGCCGCCTTCCGGCGACACCGCCGACTGGACCTTCAGCACCCGCTCCACCGTCCGGCGGGCTTCTTGGATGTCCTGTGGATGCTTGATGCCAAGGTGCAGGGACGAGGTGCCTACGGACGCTTTCAGCTCATTCACGGTGCCCTCGGCGACCACCCGTCCGCGGTCGATCACGGCAATCCGGTCCGCAAGCTCATCGGCCTCCTGCAAATACTGTGTCGTTAACAGCACGGTAGACCCCGTTTGAACCAAGCGGCGGATCGTATCCCACATTTGATTGCGCGTCCTTGGATCCAGCCCCGTCGTCGGCTCATCCAGGAAGATCAGAGGCGGCTGCGCGATGAGGCTTGCCGCCAAATCCAGCCGGCGCCGCATGCCGCCGGAGAAGTTCTTGAGCGGGCGCTTCGCAGCCTCCGTCAAGCTGAATTCCTCCAGCAGCTCTGCTGCCTTGCGCTTCGCTTCCATGCGGCTAAGCCCCAGAAGCCGGGAGAAAATGATCAGATTCTCGGTCGCGCTAAGCGACTCATCCACGGAGGCGTACTGTCCGGTGACGCCAATCAGCTGGCGCACGATATTGGGATCCTTCGCCACGTCGTACCCGAAGATGCGCGTCGTGCCCACGTCGGCCCGCAGCAGGGTCGCCAGCATGCGGATCGTGGTGGTCTTCCCTGCCCCGTTCGGCCCCAGCACGCCATAGATCTTGCCGGCGCGCACGTTCAAATCCACTCCGTCCACCGCCCGGTTATCCCCGAAATTCTTGACGAGCCCGCGTGCTTCGACGGCCCATTCGCTTTGGGACGCTTTTCGTTCCATTCCGTTCCTATTGTTCATTTAAGAACCCTCCTCTTCCGTCATCACTGTAATTCGCATTCGCTATTTCTAACATGGACCTGCACCGGAAAGTAACCTCCGTCCGCCAGACGGATATTACCGCGTCGTTCTTCTTAGGCCCACACGGTTGCCGGTTGCTTTGCTGTTTACATAAGGGATCATAAGATACTTTTATGAACTGAATATGAACGAAGCGAGGGTATTATGTGAAGGCAGGCATGTGAGCGCTGAAGCGCTCCTGATCCTTTTCAGGAATGTACCGATAAAAATGCCGGGATTCGAGTATAATGGAGCAGTATATAGAAGATTAACGTTTGGGAATGGGTTACAAGCATTCGAATATCAAAGTAGAAGAGGTTAAATATGACGGCAAAGTCCTTTACAGATTATCCATTAAGCCAGGAAATCCTGCGGGCGCTGAGTGACCTGGGCTTTGACACGCCCACGGAGGTTCAGACGAAAGTGCTCCCTGTTGCCCTTGGGAAGCGCGACCTGGTTGTCAAATCGCAAACCGGCAGCGGCAAAACCGCCGCGTATGGAATTCCGCTCTGCGAGCTCGTCGACTGGAACGAGAATAAACCGCAAGCCTTGATTCTGACGCCAACCCGCGAACTTGCGCTGCAGGTGAACGAAGATCTCTCCAATATTGGACGCTTTAAGCGGATTAAGGCGACGCCGCTTTTTGGAAGGCATCCTTTTCACATACAAAAGGCGGAGCTCAAGCAAAGAACTCATATGGTCGTCGGTACGCCGGGGCGCGTGCTGGATCATATTGAGCGCGGCACGCTGGCGCTGGACCGGATCGCTTATCTGGTCATCGACGAGGCCGATGAGATGCTGAACATGGGTTTTATCGAACAGGTTCAATCGATCATTCAGGCGCTGCCCCAAGACCGGGTTACAATGCTGTTTTCCGCTACGTTTCCTGAAGATGTGGAACGGCTCGCCCGAGAATATATGGATGATCCCGTTTCAATCGAGATTGAGGCGAGCGGCCTGACGACGGCGACGATCGAACACGCGCTGATCCAGGTCAAAGAAGCGGACAAGCTGGCCCTTCTTCAGGACGTGCTGATCGTCGAGAACCCGGACAGCTGCATCATGTTCTGCCGCACGCAGGAACATGTCGACGGACTGTTCAGAGAACTGGCCGACCTCGGTTATCCATGCGACCGCATTCATGGCGGAATGGAACAGGACGAGCGGTTCGAAGTGATGAATGCGTTCCGCAGAGGCCAATTCCGTTACCTGATTGCGACCGATGTCGCCGCAAGAGGCATCGATATTACGAACATAACGCATGTGATCAACTATGATATTCCGCTGGAGAAGGAGAGTTATGTCCACCGCACGGGACGTACCGGGCGGGCAGGCAAGACAGGCAAAGCCATCACGTTCGTGACGTCAAGGGATGCCCATCGATTAGCCGAAATCGAAGCCTATATCGGATTTGAGATACCGAGGATGGAAGCTCCATCTGCAGAGGACGTGGATCGTCACCGGGGAGATTTCGAGAAGAAGCTGAAGTTCAAGCCTGAACCGAAAAAAGACAAGCGCGAGCAGTTAAACAAACAGATCATGAAGCTGAACTTCAATGGCGGCAAGAAGAAAAAGCTCCGCGCGGTAGACTTTGTCGGAACGATTGCGAAGCTGGACGGGGTAACCGCAGACGACATCGGGATTATTACCATCCTTGATTTTGTGACGGACGTGGAGATTCTGAACGGCAAAGGGCCGCTCGTGCTCGAAATGATGCAGAACACCACGGTCAAAGGCAAGCTGCTGAAGGTCCGCAAAGGAAAAAAGTAACCTAGGCCGCTTGTCGTCAAAAAGGGGAGATCAGCATCCGTGCTGATCTCCCCTTTATTAGTGCATTTATTTGGCTTCGCTTCGTAAAAACTTCTTTCGGTTCCCGCTTACAAAGTTGCGGATGTACTCGGACTGCTCCTCATCCGGCGCTTCCTTCCGTACCTCTTGAAACCTGGCTGCAGCCTGTTCCAGGGAAGTTTCGTCTCCTACGATTTCCCCAATCCGGGACAGGTCGTCCAGAAGACGCCACATGTCCGCTCGGGATTTCGGAGCCTGATGCCCCGTCAAATACCATTTTGCATCGTACTTTCTGATCTTATCCAGTAGGATGCCCAGTTCCTGCCTATCATAGCTCCAATCGCCGCTATAAAAGTCCTGATAGATGCAGTCCCCGAGAAACATCGTTTGGGCCTCCGGAATGTATACGATAGACGAATCCCGCGCATGAACGCCTCCCACATGTTCAACGATGCAGGTGACGCCACCCAGGTTCAGCTCGAGGCGGTCTTCGAACGCAAGCTCCGGCGATTTAAGCTCCAAATGATCCCTGACAGGCATTTCGCGCTTAATCATATCCCTGCAAAATTCAATTTCCTCGCCTGTCGCGACCCGTGCATCCAGAGAGGCATCGTCCCATTTCAGGGTCTTCAAATATTGTATTCTTTTTTTCGTATCCTCATGGCTAATGGCCGGTAAATCTATCGTTTTCATGCCGAAAATGTGATCCCAATGCCAGTGCGTGATGATGACGAACCTCACCGGCGCGATATGCATGCTGTGGACCAGCTTCAGCAAATCCTTGGCATGCGCAGGCGAATTGCCCGAATCGACGAGCACGCTGTAGTCGTCCCCGCAGATCAGTCCCAGCGTCGGGCGGTCTGTCTCCTGCACATGCGGCATGTAATACACCCGACTTGCAATGTTGCGTAGCATTTGAAGCACCTTCCGTTCTGTATATTCTTAGGTTGCTGCAATCTTTTATAGGTGCGGAACGTATGGCACGAAAAGCAAAAGCCCGCTATCTTAAGGCAGACTCCATCCTATAATTCCCTCCGGTGCAGGGATTAAGTCGAGCCTTTCACTACATCATACCTTTTCTTTAGGATGGAAATCCGGATTCCATGAGCTCCTTGTTCAGCCTTTTATAAATCTCCGTCATCTGTATCCGATCCTGCTCGTTTAGCTTCGCGAACAAGTCTCTCTTCAGCCTTTGTCCTTCCAATGTCGCCCGTTTCAACACTTCGGCGCCCTGATCCGTGATCTCCAAATACACAATGCGCCGATCCGACTCGTGGACGCTTCTGACGGCTAATTTCTTCGCGACAAGCTTGTCCGATAAATAACTGAGCGTAGGCGGGGTAAGCCCCAGCGCTTTTGCGATGTCCGACGGCCGGCTCGGTCCGTTTTGCTTCAAGTGCCCGAGCACGAGCACATGGGAAACGCCGAGGTCCTCGTTGAATGTTTTGTTCCACTGAACGATCAATTTATTCGTAAAATTCTCCATGTTGTGAATAAGTTCAAAAATGCTCTGCTCTTCCATGTAATCCTCCTTGTAAAAAGAAAACGACAGCCCCTCAACGAAGGACTGTCATCAATTTTACACGCTATTGGGCGGAGTATCCACCGTCAATAACCAGCTCGGAGCCGGTAATATAAGAAGAATCGTCGGAAGCCAGGAACAATGCCGCCTTGGCGATATCATCCGGCTGACCTAGCCGCTGCAGAGGCGTGGCCTGAATCAGTTGACCCAGTAAATCCTTAGAGGCGCTTAAGGCTTGGGTCATCGGCGTTTCGATAATCCCCGGGAACAGGGCATTGACCCGGACACCCTGACGACCGAACGTCGTGGCGGCTGCTTTGGATAATGCGCGAACAGCACCCTTGGACGCCGAGTAATGGTTAAAGCCCTGGCCGATCATCGCCGTGTAGGAAGAGATGTTAATAATGGAGCCTTTCTTGTTGGCAGCCATATAAGGCGCGACATGCTTAATACCCGCAAACGGGCCAAAGCCATTAATGGAGAGCATTTTCTGCCAATCCTCCACATTGATTTGTTCGTAAGGCTTCTCAGAAGAAATGCCCGCGTTGTTCACCAGAATATCGATCCGGCCGCAGCGATCATGAACTTCTTTCGCCAGTGCCTGCCAATCGTCATCCGAAGCCACATTCAACTTCATTCCGAAGACATTCGGTTTCCGGCTTGCCTGCTCCAGCGCTGCTTCGTTAATATCAGCAGCAATCACGATGGCGCCCTCCTGCGCGAACAGATCCACCATGCATTCACCGATGCCCGAGGCCCCGCCCGTAATTATTGCTACTTTATTGTCCAATTTACCCATTTCGCATGCTCCTCTCATTCATTGATTGAACCGCCGTCCATATACCTGCTGCGTTAATTCCACAAGCCTGCCTGCTCCAGCTTCTTCTTGCCTTTGAAGGCCATGCCGATGCAGACGATATTAATAATCATCATGATTCCGATGGCATACAATACAGGCGTATAGCTCCCGGTGTAATCAAATACGAATCCGTATGCCGGCAGAGCAACGATCGATGAAATGGCCAGTCCCAAGGAAGCGTTGGAGTATATCTGGCTGTACTCCTTATTGCCGAACAAACTTGATGTAAGCGCCGGGCCAAGCGTTCCGATAGAGGCAGAGACCAAGCCGAACAGCAGAACGGCAATCGATATGACGACCGTGCTCGAAGGCGAGAATAACAACAGCCCTATGGACAGCATGCCAAGGAGCATGGTTCCCATCGCCGTGTTCCGGGTGCCGATTTTATCGCTTGCATACCCGATCAACAGCGAGCCGATCAGCACGCCGATCATATTGGTTGCCATGACATTCCCGGCAAAAGACACATCAAATCCCTTGTTCATTAGGTACGTCGGAATATGCATCGAAAAGCTGGCCGCAGATGTAATGAGAAAGAAAAAGGCGATAAGCGCATAGAAAGCGGAAGACTTTCTGGCGGCAGCCAACGTCACGCCTTTATCATCCGCTGATGTATGGGCAGAGGCCTCATGAGCGCCGCCCGCTGATTCCGCTCCATAAGGAAGCGTTTTCTTATCCTGCGGTGACTTTCTGATCAACAGCATCACGATCGGCACCACGATAATGATGACTGCGATGCCGACAATCATGTAGGAAGCTCTCCAGCCTTGACCCGCGATCAGGTTGCCGACAACCGGTTGGGTAATCGCGCCAAGCACGCCGCCGGCCGCACCCATGATCCCAAGCGCCAATCCTTTGCTTTTCTTAAACCATTGATTGATGAGCACGGGACCCGCGATGACGGTAATAAATACGCCGCCCACAGCCAGCGGGACAGCCAGAATGTACCAGCCCCATACGGAGTGCATAAAGCCGAACGCGGCAAAAGCCCCCGCCTGCAATATAATAGCAATCGTCAAAATGAGCCGGGTATCATACTTCGCCATCAATTTACCGCCAATCGGCAAGAAGATCATCGTGATGATGGCTGATACGCTGAAATACAGGGACAAGCTGCCCATTCCCACGCCCAGTTCATTTGACACCTGCTTCAAGAAAAGCCCGGCAGAGTTATTTAATCCGGCTTTCCCCAGACCAACCATCAGGCAAAGCCCCAGCAAAATCCACCAAGCGTAGTGAATTTTTCGTTTGTCGTGACTCATAACGTTTGTCGTTCCCCCATTCGCTCGTATCCTGCAGCTTTGAGCTGCGATTAGGTTGATGCCATGTTCGCAGAGGATCTTGGCATCATTTTATACTTGTAGTATACCTAATATTTAGATATCAAAATATTGGACGTCTAAATACTATCAGAATATTTATTCGAGCGCAACGGGGAAAATAGGAATCGTTAGGATTCGGATGGATCATATAAAAAGCCGCTCCGGCAGGCCGGAACGGCGACGATCTGTCATGCTTTTGGGATAAAATTCCGTATCTATTCCCGCTAAGTGGCGTCATGCGCACGGATGCTCAAACCAGGAAATCCGCCATAATGTGCTCGATATCAAACGGTGTGACACCCTGTTCCACCGAAAATGTCGCATCCGCCTGACCCGGCGTATTCACGATTTCCCCTCTGGCCTTCGCATGGAGCATAAATAAGTCGTACAGGTCCGGTTTCCGCAGCGCCGTCATCGCTTGGCCCATTAAAACCATCCCCTTCTGGTTTCCTTCGACGTTGTTGTAATAGTGCGGATGTCTCGTCAAAGCCAGATCGGTCCAGATGACCTTGCGTTCCACCAGATCCATAATGACGGGAATGGCAATCTGCGTATCGGCTGTGACGTCGATTTTATTCGCCACCGTCTTAGGCTCGAATATCTCTCCGGAGCCCGGCTTCTTGCGCATCATCCAGCCGGTAAAGCATTCCGGCAAATCGCAGTACGGCTGGCTCGTAAACGAGTGCAGGGTAGCCACGATATAACGGCCGCCGTAATCGAAGATCGAAGGAATGTGCAGATCGATGAATTCGCATGCACCCTGCGGCGCCGACACGATATCCCCGCTATGGACGGCCAGGTACTTCGAAGAGCGAAGGTTCGTGTACGAGATATGCTCGACATACTGCCAGTTGCGGTCATACATGACGGCGGACAGGTCGATATCCACGCGGCCCGTGGGCTTTCCGCCGACCTCCCCCTCTTTCCACCAGTTGAAGAAGCGGATGGTATCCCCCTCCGGCATCGGCACACGGCTTCCCCGTACAAGCGTATGCAGCGCCTTGCTTGCCGATCTCTGCGAGAAAGGCACATGGTAATCCTTCAACCGTTCGTCGACATAAGCCTTCCCGAGCGGCGGCAGTGCGGCGAAACGCTGGATCAGCGTATCCTCGCAGCAATGCACGATGTCTGCGCATGCCGCTTCATCAATGCCAGGAAGCTTATCCGGAACGGCAAACGCCTTGGCCACGTTCCCTTTCGGGAAAAAGACGCGCAGATTCTGCCGCTCTTGGCGGTGGGCAAAATGGTTCTTCACCTGCAGCAGGACCGGCGTCGATACCCGGCTTGCGACCTCGCCGAAAGCCAGCACGACGTATTCGGCGTATTCCGTCGACCGCAGCAGCTGATCCAGTCGGCGCGCGAATTCTCCCGGACGCTGCATCAATAAATCGAGCGCGTTCCAAATCTGATCATATTGGAACGCCAGCTCAACGCTTCCGTTAAAGGTCGTGAAAGGCTTGTCGTTACGCAAAATATCAAAAGCTTCCTCGCAGCGCATATACCGGTGCTTGTACTCGGAAGGATGCAAAATTTCGCCCAGCCGAATCCAGCGCTCCTTATACCGGAGCATATCCTCCGTAATCGACCCGCATTGCTCCAGAAGACCCAGCAGCAGCCGGCGCTCGGACCGCTTGAATTTGCGGAAGCGAGCCGGCGCCGCCAAGCTGACATCGCCATCCGACCAAGCGACAGCCAAACGCAGGACATCCGTCGCCGTCTTAAAATAGCGTCCTATCAGCGTCATATTCGCTTTATCATGCTTCAAAAGGGACGCGGCCACGAAGCCGGCGTTCTCCTTGAACGGAATTTCCTCCGGGAGAATCGCTTGCAGGTCTTCCGGTTCCGCCAACTCGAACACGGCATCGATATCTTGTTTGTCTGCGTCCGAGATGGAGGTCTTAGCCTCTATGATTCGGCGTACCAGGACATGAAACTCGGCCGTGCTGCCGAGATCAATCACTTTCAGATGGCCCTTATCCGGCAGCGGAAGCCTGCTTGCAGCCTCATACTCCGGCAAATCCAGTGTCAGATAATGATATAAGGCGTTCAGATACAGCACCGCCTCTTCTTCCTCCATCACCTGCATCGGAAACCCTGAATACATCGGCTGATACTCTACATGTGCGCCCACCATGACCTTCAGGTCGGCAACCAGCTGCAGATACAGCGCTTCGAATCGCTCTTTGGGCAAGGCCCGTAAAGCACGCATGAGAGCATGCGAGAACGTATATCCGAGCTCCTCAATATTTTTCAAAGCCGTAGCCAGATAAGCCCCCGGGAGTGGGTTTACTCCCTCGGCTTGGTTAACGATCAATTTGTTTGCTCTTCTCACATATATCGAATTCATCATCATGATAAGAGTCCAGGAGAGCCATATCCCTAATAGGGTTTAAGGAGTATAGAAGGAAGGAATATGATAGCCTGGACGCCTCCTCTCTGGTTTAAACTCCATCAGGGAAGCTGCGACCCTAGTTCACCAAATTGAATATAGAAGGAAGGATCGCAATAGCCTGAGGATCAAAAGCTCGCCAGGTCCATGACCTTGAACCTTTGATGGATTCATCTTCCCACATATCAATCGGCGTAAACAGGGCGAAAGTATTACGACATGGTAAAATCTTAAAATTCAGCTGGCCCCATGCCGGGGTGAGCATCAAAAAAGCGAGTGCCGCTCGCTGCTGCACTCGCTTAACGTCGTTATGCTCACTACTCATGAAGAACCTCTTTGTCTTACAACGCTTCGCATCCCATCGCCAACAGCCACTTCTCTATAACAGAAAAGGCCTGCTGTTCATCCTGTTCATACATCACGGCCACCTCTTGCCCGTAGGCCAGATTAAAACGTACGTATCCGCCCAGCTCCCGATAGAACAAATGGCAGCTATACTCGGTTTCTATAGAGAGATCGGGCAGAAAGGCCTCCCGGCACTTTCCAGCCAGCTCCGGCAGCGTAAGCTCGCTCCGATCCGGTGGCAAACGTAAAAACTGGTGATTCCGGGAACCTGTCCACGGCTCATAATAAACCGCCCCAGCTTGCGGAGTTCCATACACCTGGCTATAAATCTCGTCCAGCACGGCCGCATACGTCTCCGCACCTTCTGGCTCCCGTGTTTGCAGCGCAATCGCCGTCACGCGGTCCCCGTGCCGAGGCAGCCAGAGCAGTTGCCCCGTCTTGGCATGCACCGCCAGAAAGTCGCCGTCCACCGTCGTCCCTATGGCCGTGCACTCGCCGATCTGACGCTCCGTAATCGGACTGTCCTCGTCATGCTCCCATAAGCCATACTCGGCAAAAGGCTTAAGCACCTCCGTATCCGGCCGCTGCACATTCATCCAGCCCCTATAGGTGCCCTCCCCGTAATGATGCAAAAACAACGGGTAGCCTGGCGGAAAGAAGGCTTCGTTTTCCTTCGCAAGCGCTCCATTATGGCTGACCGGCAGCGGCTTTGGCCGAGATACCATATACATGAATGATCCCCCTTTTTCCGTAACTATATTGTAGAATGGAATACGTTGCCGCAAATTTGCATTTCACCGAGCGCGATAGGTATCAATTGACCCGCCGCTCGCATCGAGCCATTGCCCCGTGACAAAGCGAAGTTTTCCTTCCAATGTTCCTGCTTCCATGCGCTCATCTCCCTGATCCGAATGTTCACCCAATAATTCACAGGTCCGATATCAGCATGTTGCACCTCTTATTCGGTGATGAACAAAGCAAGTACGGCCTTTATCCCGTCGAGCTGGGGATAAAGGCCGCTTCATTCGTTATGATATAGGGGTAACCGTCTACTTGACGGAGCGCAGCTCTTTCGTAAGGCCGAGCGCCTGTGCCGTCGAAGTGTGGATTTCACGAATTAGTTCCGGATGCTTCAACAATTTGACGCCATACGAAGGAATCATCTCTTTTAACTTTGGTTCCCACGCTTTGAGATGCTGCGGGAAGCACTTTTGGATGATTTCGATCATGACGGAAACCGCGGTCGAAGCCCCCGGCGATGCGCCAAGCAAGGCGGCAATCGATCCGTCTGCAGCGCTGACCACTTCCGTGCCGAATTGGAGCGTTCCTTTGCCTCCGGCTTCCGTATCCTTGATGACCTGTACGCGCTGGCCGGCTACGAGCAGTTCCCAGTCTTCGCTTTTGGCGTTTGGAATAAACTCACGCAGCTCTTCCATGCGCTTTTCCTTGGACAGCATGACCTGCTGGATCAGGTATTTGGTCAGCGACAGGTTCTTGGCGCCTGCGGCGAGCATCGTGAACACATTGTTCGGTTTTACGGAACCGAGCAGATCGAACATGGAACCCGTCTTCAGGAACTTCGGCGAGAAGCCAGCGAAAGGTCCGAACAGCAGCGTCTTTTTATGATCGATGAATCGGGTGTCCAGATGCGGAACGGACATCGGAGGCGCGCCTACCTTGGCCTTGCCGTATACCTTGGCATGATGCTGGGCAATAACCTCTGGGTTGTTACACACCATGAACAGACCGCTGATCGGGAATCCTCCGATATGCTTTCCTTCCGGAATGCCCGACTTTTGAAGCAGGGGCAGACTTCCCCCGCCACCGCCGATAAAGACGAATTTGGCCGTATGGCGTTCAACATGACCGCTATCGGCATTACGCACTTTCAATTCCCACAAGCCATCGCTTGTGCGTTTAATATCGTCAACGCCATGCTTGTAATGGATGTTGACGTTTTTATTTTTCAAGTGATCGAACAGCATGCGCGTTAAAGCACCAAAGTTAACGTCCGTTCCGGAGTCCATTTTTGTAGCTGCGATCGGTTCATTCGATGTACGGTCTTTCATAATGAGCGGAATCCATTCCCGCAGTTTCTTCGGATCATCGGAAAATTCCATTCCTTGAAACAGAGGATTGTTCGACATCGTTTCAAAACGTTTCTTCAAAAACGCGACGTCCTTCTCCCCTTGGACTAAACTCATATGTGACAATGGCATAATAAAATCTTGCGGATTACGGATCAGGTTACTTTTAACGAGATAAGACCAAAACTGCATGGAATCTTGAAACTGCTCATTCACATGGATCGCCTTGCTGATGTCAATCGATCCATCCGGCTTTTCGGTCGTGTAGTTAAGCTCGCACAGCGCAGCATGCCCCGTTCCAGCGTTATTCCATTCGTTGGAGCTTTCGACGCCTGGGCTTGCCAGCTTCTCAAACACGGTAATGTTCCAGTCGGGTACTAATTCTTTCAGCATGGTCCCGAGAGTCGCACTCATGATTCCGGCACCAATTAAAATAACGTCTGTTTCGGTTTGTCTGTTACTCATGTTTACCGTCCTTACACGCTAATATTTGAAGAAAAGATGTAGGCGCTCTCACAAACGAGCCAGAATAACGGTTACACACCTTTTCTATATGAATGATAACCTTTTATTAGTATATCACTAATTTATACACTATTAAATAATAGTTATATGCCATTTTGGATGCGCAAAAAAACCAAGTCCTTGGCCCGGCTGCTTCGAACAGGGTTGGGTCTTGGTTTTTTTGCGCAGTACTGCCGCCTACTTATGGATCATCACAAGCTCAACTATCCTAAAAAGCCAGGAGTCTTTCATGTCGTTCACCGCCTGCCATACTCCGCATTGATTTGAAATCATCTGGCAAAAGAAAGCATGACAGACAGCAGTACCTCCGCCCCGCTTATGTCCCGCAATACGTCCGGTAAGGCTGGGTCGACACAGGCAGCGCGCAGTATTCCTCCTGCTCCGCGGTGTATGCGTACGGATTGGACAGAACGGCAAGCAGCTGCTCCATCACGCTGTAATCTTCGCGTTCCGCTGCGGCCTCCAGAGCCGCCTCGACCCGGTGATTCCTCGGAATGACCGCAGGATTGCTGCTTTGCATCAACTGCCGGGAGGCGGCTTCGGATAGCTCTTGTCTGGCGAGTCTCGCATTCCAGCGCTCCTTCCATTCGGTGAACTCCGGAGTCTCGAACAGCTCTCCGCTTCCGATCGCACCCAAGGTTAATGCACGGAACGTATTGGTATAATCCGCACGATATTCTTCCATCAGACGGAGAAGATCAGCAGCGAGTTGTTCATCCTGGTCTTCTTCATTCGATATTCCCAGCTTCGCTCTCATGCCCTTAAGCCATTCGCCTTGATACAAGTCCATAAATTTCGCTATCTCGTTCTGCGCCAGCTGAACGGCCTGTTCCTGATCTTCATGCAGCAGCGGCAGCAGCGTCTCGGCAAAGCGGGCAAGATTCCAGCCAGCAATGTTCGGCTGGTTGCCGTATGCATAGCGGCCTTGTGAATCGATGGAGCTGAACACCGTGGCCGGGTCATAGGTATCCATGAAAGCGCAGGGACCGTAATCGATCGTTTCGCCGCTGATGGCCATGTTATCCGTATTCATCACCCCGTGAATAAACCCGACGAGCTGCCACTTGGCAATAAGCGAAGCCTGACGTTTGATCACTTCCCCAAGCAGCGCCAGATAGCGATTTCCCGCCTCTTTAGCCTCGGGATAATGGCGCTCTATGGTGTAATCGGCAAGGGCCCGCAGCCCTTGTTCCACACCCAGATGGGCTGCATATTGAAAAGTGCCCACGCGGATATGGCTGGCAGCAACACGGGTCAGAACAGCGCCCGGGAGGGTCTTTTCGCGGGTGATGGGCTGCCCGGTTGCCACGACGGCAAGACTGCGTGTCGTGGGAATGCCCAAAGCGTGCATCGCCTCGCTGATGATGTATTCGCGCAGCATCGGTCCAAGTGCGGCCCTGCCGTCTCCGCCGCGGGAGTATGGCGTTCTGCCTGAGCCCTTCAGCTGAATATCCACCCTCTTGCCACCGGGAGTCAGCTGCTCACCCAGCAGCACCGCCCGGCCGTCCCCCAGCATGTTCAAATAGCCGAACTGGTGCCCCGCATAAGCTTGTGCAAGAGGATCCGCGCCTTCCGGAACTTCATTCCCTGCCAGTACCGACACGCCTGCCTCGCTTTGCAGCCTTTGAACCAGTAGGCCAAGGGATTCAGCCAGGGGTTGATTGAGAACGGCCAACTTCGGTGAACGTACGGGAGTCGGTTGAATCCGGGTATAGAATGATTCCGGTAGACGGGCATAGCTGTTGTCCAAATTCCAGCCTGTTTCGTTACGCATTTACGTAGGCCCTCCTAAGTTTCTTTTTTCGAGTGGATTATTCACTGCTTATTCTAGTATAACTCCCTTCGGTTTTACCTAATCGAGGCGCAAATACCGGAGGGAGGCAACTTATATTCAATCCACATTCTCGCTTGATGATGAACCGCGGCTCCGAACGCCGACTGCTTCGTCGATCGGGCACTTATGGGACATCTTCAAGTCATTACTCTACGTCTCATTATATCCGCATTCCCTGCGTATACCCAATTCCCGGATTACTTCTTCTCTGTTGAAAAATAAAGGATGGCAACGATCGGAAAAGCCATTCCGATCCATAACGCGACGCTCCATCCTCCCGTGGCATACGCCCATCCCCCAACCGCAGAGCCGATAGCGCCGCCAAAGAAGAAGATCGCCATAAAGAGCCCATTCAGACGGCTCCGTGTTTCCGGGCTCAACGAGAAGAGCGCCCGTTGTCCAAGCACAAGATTGGCGGAAACGCCGGCGTCCAAAAGAATGGCTGAAACGACGAGACTAACGATTCCGGCAATTGAGCCCATATGGAACACAAGCGGCAGCAGCATCGAAATGACGACCGTGGCGAGCGCAATTCCTGTTGCGGGCTTCGTCCAGCCGCGGTCAGCCAAACGGCCGGCCACAGGTGCAGCAACCGCTCCGGCGACGCCGACAAGAGCGAACAAGGCAATGTCCATCTGTGAAAAGTGAAAGAGCGGGCCGGACAGCAGCTGCGGAACCGTGGTCCAGAACAAGCTGAACGTTGCAAACACGAAGGCATGGTAAGCGGCCCGGCGGCGCAGGATCGGAGTGGTGCGCAGCAGATGCCACATCGAAGCGAGCAGAGCCGCATAACGTGTATTCGTCACGGGCTTCCGTGCAGGCAGCACTTTGGACAGTACGATGGCCAGAATAATAACCGCCGCTGCAGACAAGGCGAATACGGCATGCCAGCCCAGGAAGTCAGCCACCAGGCTGGACAAAGGGCGCGAGAGCATAATACCAAGCAGCAGACCGCTCATGACATTACCGACAACGCGGCCGCGCGAAGAATCCGAAGCCAGGTATGACGCGAAAGGCACAAGTACCTGCGCTGCGACCGAACCCAGACCGACGGCAAACGAAGCAGCCAGGAATGGCACCACTTGTTTGGACAATGCCGTGACCGCAAGGGCAGCCCCCGTAAGGAGCAAAGATGCGACTACCAGCTTCCGATTCTCCACGATATCTCCCAGCGGGACGATCAATAACAAACCGACCACATATCCGATCTGCGTCAACGTCACGATCAATCCGGAACTGCCCTCGGGCAGGCCGATGGATGAGCTGATGACCCCCACCAGGGGCTGTGCGTAGTACAGGTTGGCTACGATAATGCCGCATGCAGCAGCCAGAAACAGGATGAGCCATGCCGGGATATTTTTTTCGCTGGATTGCTCTTTTACATTAATCACTTTCGATCACTCCTTATAAGAATATAGTTTTGTTACAACGATCTGCACCTTCATGACTTGGCGGACAAGCGGGATACTCGGCATTCTGATTGGCCGAGGCTCTTACTCGATTTAATTAAATACTAAACGTTTAGTTCATTAATTTGTATAAGTGAATAATATACTAAACGTTTAGTTTTGTAAATAGGCGGACGCAACTTTATTTTTTATTCATAAGGGGTATACTGAACGTATAGTTTATTTTTTGGCTGTCAGGATTAGATAAGAATGAAGGGAGATGTTGATGATGAATGCAAAAAGAGGCCGACCGCGTAATGTAGAAGCGCAAAAGTCGATCCTATCCGCATCGTATGAGCTATTGCTGGAGAACGGCTTTCAAGCCGTCACCGTGGATAAAATTGCCGAGCGCGCCCAAGTAAGCAAGGCGACGATCTATAAATGGTGGCCTAACAAGGCGGCCGTGGTCATGGACGGATTTATGGATGCCGCCACGGACAGGCTGCCCGTTCCGGATACGGGCTCGACTTTTAACGATATTCTCATTCACGCCACGAATTTAACCCGGTTTTTGACAAGCCGCGAGGGGACCATCATCACGCAGCTATTAGGCGAAGGGCAGTTTGATTCCGGCTTGGCGGAGGCCTACCGGGATCGTTTCTTCCGTCCCCGCCGGCTTGAGGCCAGAGGTCTGTTGGATAAAGGGGTTCAGCGCGGGGAGTTAAAGGGCCATCTCGATATTGGCATTTGCATTGATCTCATTTATGGTCCGATATTCTATCGTCTGCTTGTGACGGGCGAAGCGTTGGATGAGCCTTATGTAAAGCAATTAGTAACAAACGCATTTGAAGGCATTCGTACGAGCTGAATGATTCGGCACACGCAGCACACGCAGGACACGCAGGAAATACTCCTGAAACTTATAGGTATTTTCTTTTTCGTCTGCTCCAGGAACAGCAAACCAGCGGCAATGTATGCGATAATCCGAATACAATGGGGCAGCGCGGACTGTAACTGAGGCGAATGTATGCGGAAATTCGAATACATGATGCGACGCGGACAGTAACCGAGGCAAATGTATGCGATAATCCGAACACATGGGGCGACGCGGACAGTAACTAAGGGGAATGTATGCGAAAATACGAATACATGGGGCGACGCGGACAGTAACTAAGGGGAATGTATGCGATAATACGAATACATGGGGCAGCGCAGACGTAACTAGGTGAATGTATGCGAAAATTCGAATACATGATGCGACGCGGACAGTAACCGAGGCAAATGTATGCGATAATCCGAACACATGGGGCGACGCG